>NZ_JBZFLL010000002.1:0-963949 GCF_058448995.1 Stappia sp. G46H5W
CGCTTCGCTATCCGCGAGGGCGGCCGTACCGTCGGCGCCGGCGTCGTCGCCTCCATCATCAAGTAACCAACAAGGCGGAACGGGATAACCGTTCCGCCGTCCCGCTCGGGGATTGAGAGATGAACGGTCAGAACATTCGGATCCGTCTCAAGGCGTTCGACCATCGGGTTCTCGATGCGTCGACCCGTGAGATCGTCAACACGGCGAAACGGACCGGTGCACAAGTGCGCGGCCCCGTGCCGCTGCCCACGCGGATCGAGAAGTACACCGTGCTTCGTGGTCCGCATATCGACAAGAAAAGCCGTGATCAGTTCGAGATGCGCACTCATAAGCGCCTCCTCGACATCGTTGATCCGACGCCGCAGACCGTGGACGCGCTCATGAAGCTCGACCTTGCGGCCGGTGTCGACGTCGAGATCAAGCTGTAAGGCGCTCACAAGGGGACACGCCGATGCGTTCTGGAGTGATCGCACAGAAGGTGGGTATGACTCGCATCTATAACGATGCGGGTGAGCATGTGCCGGTGACGGTGCTGAAGCTCGAAAACTGTCAGGTTGTTGCCCACCGGACGGAAGAGAAGAATGGCTATGTCGCGCTGCAGGTCGGCGCCGGTCTGGCCAAGGTGAAGAATACGTCGAAGGCCATGCGCGGACATTTCGCCGTTGCCAGCGTCGAGCCGAAGCGCAAGCTTGCCGAGTTCCGCGTCTCCTCGGAGAACGTGATCGAGGTGGGTGCGGAGATCACGGCCGACCACTTCGTCGAGGGTCAGTTCGTGGACGTCACGGGCACCTCGATCGGTAAGGGCTTCGCCGGTGCCATGAAGCGTCACAACTTCGGTGGCCTGCGCGCCTCGCACGGTGTGTCGATTTCGCACCGTTCGCATGGCTCGATCGGTCAGTGCCAGGATCCGGGCAAGGTCTTCAAGGGTAAGAAGATGGCCGGACACATGGGCGCCGAGCAGGTGACCACGCAGAACCTGAAGATCGTCCGCACCGATCCGGAGCGCGGCCTGATCATGATCCAGGGCGCTGTCCCGGGGTCGAAGGGTGGCTGGATCGTGGTTCGCGATGCCGTCAAGAAGGCCCTGCCGGATGGCGTGCCGATGCCGGGTGCGTTCCGTGCTTCCGCTGCCGAGGCTGCGGTCGAGAAGGAGAGCGAGTGATGGAACTTGAGGTGAAGACCCTGGACGGGGCCGCCGCCGGTTCGATCACGGTGTCGGACGAGATCTTCGGTCTCGATCCGCGCACCGACCTGATCCACCGCGTCGTGCGCTGGCAGCTTGCCAAGCGCCAGGCCGGTACCCACAAGGCGCAGCAGCGCTCGGAAGTTTCCGGCTCGACGAAGAAGTTCGTCCGCCAGAAGGGTTCCGGCGGCGCGCGTCACGGTAACAAGAAGGCCCCGCAGTTCCGCGGTGGTGGCAAGGCTCACGGCCCGGTCGTGCGCAGCCACGCTCACGATCTGCCGAAGAAGGTTCGCGCCCTCGGCCTGCGTCACGCCCTTTCGGCGAAGTTCAAGGCCGACGGCCTGATCATCGTCGACGTGGCGAGCGCCGAGGAAGCCAAGACCAAGGCTCTGGCCGCGCGTCTGGCGAACCTGGGCCTGAGCAACGCGCTCGTCGTGGACGGCAGCGAGATCGATGCGAACTTCCGCCTCGCCTCGCGCAACATCCCGGCGATCGACCTGCTGCCCGTCGAAGGCCTGAATGTCTATGACATCCTGCGTCGTGAGAAGCTGGTGCTGACCAAGTCGGCGGTGACGGCTCTCGAGGAGCGGTTCAAATGACCAACCTGAAGCACTACGACACGGTCGTTTCCCCGGTGATCACCGAGAAGGCGACCTTCGCTTCGGAGCAGAACAAGGTCGTGTTCAACGTCTCCCCGACGGCGACCAAGCCCGAGATCAAGGCGGCGGTTGAGGCGCTCTTCGGCGTCAAGGTCACGGCAGTGAACACCCTGGTCCGCAAGGGCAAGGCGAAGCGCTTCCGCGGTCGTCTCGGCCAGCAGTCCGACGTCAAGAAGGCGGTCGTGACACTTGCCGATGGCCAGTCCATCGACGTCACCACCGGACTCTGAGGGCGGAGAAGGAAAGATGGCACTCAAGACCTTTAATCCGACGTCGCCGGGTCGTCGCCAGCTGGTGATGGTCGACCGCTCGTCCCTGTACAAGGGCAAGCCGGTCAAGACGCTGACGGAAGGCCTGTCGAAGACGGGCGGCCGCAACAACCTCGGCCGTACGACGTCGCCGAACCGTGGTGGCGGCCACAAGCGCCGGTACCGCTTGATCGACTTCAAGCGGACCAAGGCCGACATGTTCGCGACCGTCGAGCGGATCGAATACGATCCGAACCGGACCGCCTTCATCGCTCTCATCAAGTATGAGGACGGTGAGCTCGCCTACATCCTGGCGCCGCAGCGCCTGGCCGTTGGCGACAAGGTTGTCTCGGGCAAGCTCGTGGACGTGAAGCCGGGCAACGCGATGCCGCTGGCGTCGATCCCGGTCGGCACGATCGTGCACAATGTCGAGCTGAAGCCGGGCAAGGGCGGCCAGGTGGCCCGTTCCGCCGGTGCGTATGCCCAGATCGTCGGCCGTGACCAGGGTTACACCACGGTCCGCCTGCAGTCTGGCGAGCAGCGCCGCATTCTCGGCACCTGCATGGCCTCGATCGGCGCCGTGTCCAACCAGGACCATGGCAACATCAACCTCGGCAAGGCCGGTCGGTCGCGCTGGATGGGTCGTCGCCCGCATGTCCGCGGTGTCGCGATGAACCCGGTCGACCACCCGCACGGTGGTGGCGAGGGTCGCACCTCGGGTGGCCGTCATCCGGTCACGCCGTGGGGCAAGCCGACCAAGGGCAAGCGCACGCGTCGCAACAAGGCCACGGACAAGTTCATCGTCCGCAGCCGCCACGCGCGCAAGAAGTAAGAGGGGCCTGGAATGGCACGTTCTGTTTGGAAAGGCCCGTTCGTCGACGGCTTTCTGCTGAAGAAGGCAGAAAAGGTCCGCGCCTCGGGTCGCAACGAAGTCATCAAGATGTGGAGCCGGCGCTCGACCATCCTGCCGCAGTTCGTCGGTCTGACCTTCGGCGTCTACAATGGTCAGAAGCACGTTCCGGTTATGGTGTCCGAGGACATGATCGGTCACAAGTTCGGCGAGTTCTCGCCGACCCGGACCTATTACGGCCACGGCGCTGACAAGAAGGCGAAGAGGAAGTAACGATGGGCAAGCCGAAGGGCGGGCGCGCGCTCGCCGATAACGAGGCGAAGGCGGTCGCCCGGATGCTGCGGGTCTCCCCGCGCAAGCTCAACCTCGTCGCGGCAACGATCCGCGGCCAGAAGGTCGAGAAGGCTCTCGCCGACCTCACCTTCTCGCGCAAGCGGATCTCCGACGACGTCAAGAAGACGCTCATGTCGGCGATCGCCAATGCCGAGAACAACCATGATCTCGACGTCGACAGCCTTGTCGTCGCCGAGGCTCATGTGGGCAAGGCTTTTGTGATCAAGCGGTTCCAGGCGCGTGCTCGTGGCCGTGTCGGTCGGATCGAGAAGCCGTTTTCGAACCTGACCATCGTCGTCCGCGAAGTCGAGGAGACTGCCTGATGGGACAGAAAGTAAATCCGATCGGTCTGCGGCTTGGCATCAACCGCACCTGGGATTCGCGCTGGTATGCGGACAAGGGCGAGTACGGCAAGCTGCTGCACGAGGATTTCCGCATCCGCGAGTACATCCTCAAGGCGCTGAAGCAGGCGGCCGTTTCCAAGGTCGTCGTCGAGCGCCCGCATCGCAAGTGCCGCGTCACGGTCCATTCCGGCCGTCCCGGCGTGATCATCGGCAAGAAGGGCGCCGACATCGAGAAGCTCCGCAAGGCGCTTTCCGACATGACCTCTTCGGACGTGCACATCAACATCGTTGAAGTGCGCAAGCCCGAGGTCGACGCCCAGCTGGTGGCCGACTCGATCGCACAGCAGCTCGAGCGCCGCGTGGCGTTCCGCCGCGCCATGAAGCGCGCCGTTCAGTCGGCGATGCGCATGGGCGCCCAGGGCATCCGCATCAACTGCGGTGGCCGTCTGGGCGGCGCGGAAATCGCGCGTACCGAGTGGTACCGCGAGGGCCGCGTGCCGCTGCACACGCTGCGTGCGGACATCGACTACGGCGTGTCCACGGCGCACACCGCCTACGGCACCTGCGGCGTTAAGGTCTGGATCTTCAAGGGCGAAATCCTTGAGCATGATCCGATGGCCTCGGAGCGGCGCGCTGTCGAGGGCGACGGAACGAACCAGGGCGGCGGACGCCGCGAGCGCGAGCGCGGCCGCGCTGCCTAACGGCGCCCGGTCGGTCTTGGACAGAAGCAAAGAGCGAGAGAAGAGATGCTGCAACCGAAGCGAACGAAGTTCCGCAAGCAGCACAAGGGCCGGATCCACGGCACCGCCAAGGGCGGTACGGATCTCAACTTCGGCGCCTTCGGCCTGAAGGCCGTCGAGCCGGAGCGGGTGACCGCGCGCCAGATCGAGGCGGCCCGTCGTGCCATGACCCGTCACATGAAGCGTGCGGGCCGTGTTTGGATCAGGATCTTCCCGGACGTGCCGGTTTCGTCGAAGCCGACCGAAGTCCGTATGGGTAAGGGTAAGGGTTCGCCGGACTATTGGGCCTGCAAGGTCAAGCCCGGTCGGATCATGTTCGAAATCGACGGCGTGCCGGAAGATACGGCACGTGAGGCGATGCGCCTTGCGGCAGCCAAGCTGCCGATCAAGTGCCGCTTCGTCCAGCGTATCGCCGACTGAGGCGCGACCAGGAGACTAGTGCCATGAAGGCGACAGACGTTCGGGCAAAGACCATGGACGAGCTGGGAACGGAGCTCGAGAGCCTGAAGAAGGAGCAGTTCAACCTGCGCTTCCAGCGGGCGACCGGCCAGCTTGAGAACACGGCGCGGGTTCGCCAGGTGCGCCGCGACATCGCCCGCATCCAGACGATCATGCGCGAGAAGCGCGTGGCGACAAGCGCGTAAGGAGATCGAAATGCCGAAACGCGTTCTGCAGGGTGTCGTTGTCAGCGACGCCAACGAAAAGACGGTGACGGTTCGTGTGGAGCGGCG
Source organism: Stappia sp. G46H5W (assembly GCF_058448995.1). NCBI lineage: Bacteria > Pseudomonadati > Pseudomonadota > Alphaproteobacteria > Hyphomicrobiales > Stappiaceae > Stappia > Stappia sp. G46H5W. The sequence continues at coordinate 5,089 of NZ_JBZFLL010000002.1, forward strand.
CTTCACGCATCCGCTCTACAAGAAGACCGTTCGTCGCTCGAAGAAGTATCGGGCGCATGACGAGACCAACGCGCACAAGGTGGGGGACACCGTCCTCATCCAGGAGTGCGCGCCGATCTCGAAGACCAAAACCTGGACCGTTGTCGAAGGGTCGACCGCGGACTGACGTGACTTCCGGCGTCCGGTGTCGGGCGCGGTGAAAGAAGAATAAGGCGGCCAGTCATGATTCAGATGCAAACAAACCTCGACGTGGCGGATAATTCCGGCGCCCGTCGTGTCATGTGCATCAAGGTGCTCGGCGGCTCGAAGCGGAAATATGCCAGCGTCGGCGACATCATCGTCGTCAGCGTCAAGGAGGCCAATCCGCGCGGCCGCGTCAAAAAGGGCGACGTGATGAAAGCGGTCGTTGTGCGCACGGCGAAGGATATCCGCCGGCCCGACGGCTCCGTGATCCGGTTCGACCGCAATGCGGCCGTGCTGGTCAACAACAACAAGGAACCGATCGGGACCCGTATCTTCGGCCCGGTTCCGCGTGAACTGCGTGCGAAGAACCACATGAAGGTGATCTCGCTCGCGCCGGAGGTTTTGTAATGGCCGCCAAGATCAAGAAGGGCGACACTGTCGTCGTGCTTACCGGTCGTGACAAGGGCAAGACCGGTGAAATCGTCCGCATGCTGCCGGACGAGAACAAGGCTGTGGTGCGTGGCGTGAATGTGGTTCGTCGCCACCAGCGCCAGACCGCCCAGTCGGAAGGTGGCATCGTTTCGAAGGAGCTGCCGGTTCACGTATCGAACCTGGCGCTTGCCGACCCCAAGGATGGCAAGCCGACACGTGTCGGGTTCCAGATCAAGGAAGACGGCACCAAGGTGCGCGTGGCCAAGCGTTCGGGGGATCTGATCGATGGCTGAGACCAAGACCGCTCCGCGGCTGAAGACGGAATATCTTGAAAAGATCCGTCCGGCCCTGCAGGAGAAGTTCAACTACAAGAACCCGATGCAGATCCCGTCGCTCGAGAAGATCGTTCTCAATATGGGCGTCGGCGAGGCTGTGGCGGACAGCAAGAAGGCGAAGATCGCCGCTGAGGACCTGGCCATGATCGCCGGTCAGAAGCCGGTGATCACCCGTGCCCGCAAGTCCATCGCCACCTTCAAGGTGCGTGAGGGCATGCCGCTCGGCGCCAAGGTCACGCTGCGTGGCGAGCGCATGTACGAGTTCCTGGACCGCTTGATCACCATCGCGCTTCCGCGCGTTCGTGACTTCCGCGGCCTGAACGCGAAGAGCTTCGACGGGCGTGGCAACTATGCCATGGGCATCAAGGAGCACATCGTGTTCCCGGAGATCAATTACGACAAGGTCGACCAGATCTGGGGCCTTGACGTGATCGTGTGCACGTCCGCGGATAATGATGACGAGGCGCGCGAGCTTCTGCGCGCGTTCAACTTCCCGTTCCGTAAGTAAACGGGAAAGAACGAGGACAGACGATGGCGAAGAAGAGCGCGATCGAGAAGAACAAGCGGCGCGAGCGGCTCGTTAAGAAGTACGCCGAAAAGCGTGCGGAACTGAAGGCGGCAGCGAAGGACGAGAGCCTTTCGCTGGAGGAGCGCTACGCAGCGCGCCTCAAGCTCGCCAAGCTGCCGCGCAACTCGGCGGAGATTCGCGTGCGCAACCGGTGCGAAGTCACCGGTCGTCCGCGCGGTTACTACCGCAAGCTGAAGATGTCGCGCGTTGCGCTTCGCGAGCTGGGCTCCAAGGGCTTGGTCCCGGGCCTCGTGAAGTCGAGCTGGTAAGGAGACGGTCCGATGGCGATTTCTGATCCCTTGGGCGATATGCTCACCCGGATCCGCAATGCCCAGATGCGGCGCAAGAGCAAGGTCTCGACGCCGGCTTCGAAGTTGCGCGAACATGTGCTCGACGTTTTGGTCGCGGAAGGGTATATCCGCGGCTACTCGATGGTCGAGTACGAGGGCGGCAAGTCCGAGCTCGAGATCGAGCTGAAGTATTTTGACGGCGAGCCGGTGATTCGCTCTATCGAGCGCGTCTCTAAGCCGGGTCGGCGGGTGTACTCTTCGGTGAAGAATATCCCGCGCGTCGCAAACGGCCTGGGTGTCTCGATCCTGTCCACGCCGCGTGGTGTGATGGCAGATCACGATGCCCGTGAGCAGAACGTGGGTGGCGAGGTTCTCTGCCGCATCTTCTGATGCGGCGGTCCCCGCCAGAAAGTTGAACTAGACAGGTTGGTCATATGTCTCGAATTGGCAAGAAGCCAGTCCCCGTGCCTAGCGGGGTAACGGCAACGATCAACGGTCAGACGGTTGAGGTTAAGGGCCCGAAGGGACAGATGTCCTTCGTGCTCAACAGCCTCGTTCTGGCCGAAATGAACGACGACGGTATCTCGATCAAGATGCGTGAGGACAGCAAGCCTGCCCGCGCCATGTGGGGCATGTCCCGCACGATGGTCGAGAACCTGGTGACGGGCGTCAGCAAGGGCTTCGAGAAGAAGCTCGAGATCACTGGCGTCGGTTACCGCGCACAGGTGCAGGGCAAGAACCTGCAGCTCGCGCTCGGTTTCTCCCATGACGTGGTCTATTCGATGCCCGAGGGTATCGAGGCCGCTTGCCCGAAGCCGACGGAAATCGTCATCACCGGCATCGACAAGCAGCGCGTTGGTCAGGTTGCTGCGGAAATCCGCAAGTACCGGCCGCCGGAGCCCTACAAGGGCAAGGGCATCCGCTATGCGGGCGAATACATCGTCCGTAAGGAAGGCAAGAAGAAGTAACGGACCGGATCATGGCGAAGACAAACAATGGCTTCGAACGCCGCCGCGACCGCGTCCGTCGTTCGATCAAGAAGGTTCTGAACGGCCGTCCGCGTCTGTCGGTTCACCGTTCGTCCAAGCAGATCTATGCTCAGATCATCGACGATGTGCAGGGTCACACCCTGGCATCCGCCTCGACGGTCGAGAAGGATCTTCGTGGCACGCTGAAGACCGGCGGCAACATCTCGGCTGCGGCCGAGGTCGGCAAGCTCATCGCAGAGCGCGCCAAGGCTGCCGGTGTCACCAAGGTCGTGTTCGACCGTGGCGGCTACATGTACCACGGGCGCGTGAAGGCTCTGGCCGACGCCGCGCGCGAGGGCGGACTGGAATTCTGATCGTCGTCAAGACGCTCACAGACAAACGGAAGCGAATATTATGGCGAGACAGGATACACGGGAGCGCGGTGGCGATCGCGCCGAGCGCGACAGCGAGTTTGTCGACAAGCTCGTCCACATCAATCGCGTCGCCAAGGTCGTGAAGGGCGGACGCCGCTTCGGATTTGCCGCACTCGTCGTGGTCGGCGACCAGAAGGGCCGCGTCGGCTTTGGTCACGGCAAGGCGCGTGAGGTGCCTGAGGCGATCCGCAAGGCGACCGAGGCTGCCAAGCGCTCGATGATCCGCGTCGCTCTGCGCGAGGGTCGGACCCTGCATCACGACGTCAACGGCCGTCATGGTGCCGGCAAGGTCGTGCTGCGTGCGGCTCCGGCCGGTACCGGCATCATCGCCGGCGGCCCGATGCGCGCCGTGTTCGAGACGCTCGGCGTCCAGGACGTGGTGGCGAAGTCGCTCGGTTCGGCGAACCCCTACAACATGGTGCGCGCCACCTTCGAGGCCCTCAAGCAGGAGGACAGCCCGCGTTCGGTTGCTGCCCGCCGCGGCCTCAAGGTTTCGCAGATCCAGTCGCGTCGCCGCGACATCGACGACAGCGTTCCGGCCGCCGAGGCTTGAACCCGGCAGTTGCCGACCCCAGCTTGAGAAAGGCTTGGTTCCATGGCGAACGAAAAGACCGTCACGGTCGAGCAGGTGGGTAGCCCGATTCGGCGCCCGAAGGACCAGCGGGCAACGCTCGTCGGTCTCGGTCTGAATAAGATGCACCGCCGCTCGACGCTGAAGGATACCCCGGAAGTGCGTGGCATGATCCGGAAGGTTCAGCACCTCGTGCGCGTCGTCGAAGACGCGTAAGGGATGCGGGGAGACATACGATGAAACTGAATGAACTCCGGGACAATCCGGGTGCCACCAAGGAGCGCATGCGCGTCGGCCGTGGCATTGGTTCGGGCAAGGGCAAGACCGGTGGCCGTGGTGTCAAGGGTCAGAAGTCCCGCTCGGGCGTCGCGATCAAGGGCTTCGAGGGCGGCCAGATGCCGCTGCATCGTCGCCTGCCGAAGCGCGGCTTCACCAACATCTTCGCAAAGTCGTTCAACGCGGTCTCGCTTGGCCGTGTCCAGATTGCGATCGATGCTGGCAAGCTCGATGCTTCCCAGACGGTGACCGCCGAGGCCCTCAAGGCCGCTGGCGTCATCCGCCGCGTCAAGGACGGTGTCCGCCTGCTCTCCGATGGTGAGCTGAAGGCGGGTGTGACCTTCGAGGTCGCCGGTGCCTCCAAGAACGCGCTTGCCGCGGTCGAGAAGGCCGGTGGCAAGGTCACGATTATCGGAGCCCAGGCTGAATAAGCCTGGGTTTTCCCACGTCAGATTGCTCGAGAATTGACCGGAGCCCGGAATGGCATCTGCTGCCGAACAGCTAGCGGCTAATCTGAACTTTTCAGCTTTCGCCAAAGCCGAGGAATTGAAGAAGCGTATCTGGTTCACACTGGGTGCGCTTCTTGTGTATCGGTTCGGCACTTACGTGCCGCTGCCCGGGATCAATCCGGATGCCTTCGCGCAGGCCTTTGGCCAGGCGCAGCAGGGCATCGTCGGGCTGTTCAACATGTTTTCCGGCGGTGCCGTGGAGCGCATGGCGATCCTGGCCCTCGGAATCATGCCGTACATCTCGGCGTCGATCATCATCCAGCTGCTAACCTCGGTTGTTCCCTCGCTGGAGCAGCTGAAGAAGGAAGGCGAGCAGGGCCGCAAGGTCATCAACCAGTACACCCGCTACGGCACGGTGGTTCTGGCGACCTTCCAGGCCTACGGCATCGCCATCGGCCTCGAGAGCGCCGCCAATGTGGTGGTCGATCCGGGCTGGTTCTTCCGCATTTCCGCGGTGATCACGCTGGTCGGCGGCACCATGTTCCTGATGTGGCTGGGCGAGCAGATCACCGCCCGCGGCATCGGCAACGGCATTTCGCTGATCATCTTCGCCGGCATCGTCGCGGGCCTGCCGTCCGCGGTCGCCTCGACGCTGGAGCTCGGCCGCCAGGGCGCGCTCGCCACCCCGATCATCATCGGCATCATCGCGCTGTCGATCGTTGTGATCGCCCTGATCGTGTTCATGGAGCGTGCGCAGCGCCGGCTGCGGATCCAGTATCCGAAGCGCAACGTCGGCAATCGCATGGTCGAGGGCAACACCTCGTTCCTGCCGCTGAAGCTCAACACCGCCGGCGTCATTCCGCCGATCTTCGCCTCTTCTCTGCTGCTGGTCCCGGCCACCCTGTCGGGCCTCGGCACGACCGGCGACGAGAGCAGCTGGCTGACGACGGTGACCGCGCTGCTCGGCCACGGCCAGCCGCTCTACATGCTGCTCTACGCGGCCCTGATCGTGTTCTTCTGCTTCTTCTACACGGCGATCGTGTTCAATCCGTCGGACACCGCCGACAACCTGAAGAAGCATGGCGGCTTCATTCCGGGCCTGCGTCCGGGCGAGCGCACCGCCCAGTACATCGACTATGTGCTGACCCGGATCACGGTGGTCGGTGCCATCTACATCGTCCTGGTCTGTCTATTACCCGAATTCCTCATTTCCGCGACCGGCGTTCCGTTCTACTTCGGAGGCACCTCGCTGCTGATCATCGTCAGCGTGACCATGGATACGGTTTCCCAGATCCAGGGGCACCTGCTTGCGCATCAGTACGAAGGCCTTGTCAAGAAGGCGAAACTCAGGGGGAAGCGTAGATGAGGTTGATTTTTCTCGGACCGCCGGGCGCCGGCAAGGGAACGCAGGCCGCTCGGCTGGTCGAGAAGCACGGAATCCCGCAGCTCTCCACCGGTGACATGCTGCGCGCCGCCGTTGCGGCCGGCACGCCGGTCGGACTGAAGGCCAAAGCGGTGATGGATGCCGGCGGGCTCGTGTCCGACGAGATCGTCATCGGCATCGTCGCTGACCGGATCGAGGAAGCGGATGCCCAGAAGGGGTTCATCCTCGACGGCTTCCCGCGGACTGTTGCCCAGGCCGAGGCGCTCGACCACATGCTGGCGAGCAAGGGCCTGAAGCTCGACATGGTGCTGGAACTGGAGGTCGATCAGTCGATCCTCGTCGACCGCATCATCAAGCGCGCCGCTGATGCCAAGGCCGCCGGACAGCCGGTCCGCAAGGACGACGATCCGGAAGTCTTCAAGCAGCGCCTTGAGGCCTATAACCGCGATACCGCGGTTGTGGCTCCCTACTACCGCAACCGCGGACAGCTGGTCGGGATCGACGGCATGCAGCCGATCGACGGGGTCTCGGCACAGATCGATTCCGCGCTTGACGCGGTGGCGGCTGCGGGCTAAGGCTCGCGGCTCCAGCAAAACGCCTGCATCCGGGCCGCGCAAAGCGCGCGGCGCGGGTGCGTTTGCGCTTTCCTCCGCAGGGGCCGGGCTCCACCGGACGCGGGGACAACCCGGCGCGCTCCTCACCCCGAGGTCGCGCCATTAACATGGAGACGGCAGTGGCCCGTATCGCAGGTGTAAATATCCCGACAAACAAGCGCGTCGTCATCGCGCTTCAGTACATTCACGGCATTGGCGCGAAGTTCGCGGCGGAGATCATCGAGAAGGTGAACATCGCTCCCGAGCGCCGCGTCAACGAGCTGTCCGACGCCGAAGTGCTCGCGATCCGCGAGACCATCGACCGCGACTACATCGTCGAGGGCGACCTGCGTCGTGAGACGGCCATGAACATCAAGCGTCTGATGGACCTTGGCTGCTACCGCGGCCTGCGCCATCGTCGCGGTCTTCCGGTGCGCGGCCAGCGTACCCATACGAACGCCCGTACCCGCAAGGGTCCGGCGAAGCCGATTGCCGGCAAGAAGAAGTAATCTCACTGGCAATCAGGCCCGGTGGAGCCGCCGAGTTACGGCGGTGACGAGATCGACCAAAGGACAAAGACATGGCTAAAGACACCACGCGCGTCCGCCGCCGCGAGCGAAAGAATATTTCCTCCGGCGTGGCGCATGTGAACTCCACGTTCAATAACACGATGATCACCATCACCGACGCACAGGGCAACGCGATCTCCTGGTCGTCCGCCGGTGCGATGGGCTTCAAGGGCTCGCGCAAGTCGACCCCGTATGCGGCTCAGGTCGCGGCCGAGGACGCTGCCCGCAAGGCTGCCGAGCACGGCATGCGCACCCTCGAGGTCGAGGTTCGCGGTCCCGGTTCGGGCCGTGAGTCCGCTCTGCGCGCCCTGCAGGCCGCCGGCTTCATGGTGACCTCGATTCGCGACGTGACGCCGATCCCGCACAACGGGTGCCGTCCGCGCAAGCGCCGCCGCGTCTGACGCTCAGCCGCATACCGTTCATTCCCATGGCACAGCATGGCCGGCCCTCGAGGTCGGCGGGACAGCCGGAGGATAAGAATTGAGCATTCACAAAAACTGGCAGGAACTGATCAAGCCGAACAAGCTCGAGGTGAAGCCCGGCCACGACCCGCGTGTCGTCGGTACGGTCGTCGCCGAGCCGCTTGAGCGTGGCTTTGGTCTGACGCTGGGCAATGCCCTGCGCCGCGTGCTTCTGTCCTCGCTCCAGGGCGCGGCAGTTACGGCGGTGCAGATCGACGGCGTTCTGCACGAGTTCTCGTCCATTCCGGGCGTGCGGGAAGATGTCACCGACATCGTCCTGAACATCAAGGAAATCGCGCTGCGCATGCAGGGCGAGGGCCCCAAGCGCATGGTCGTGCGCAAGCAGGGTCCGGGCGTGGTGACGGCTGGCGACATCCAGACGGTCGGCGACATCGAGGTTCTCAACCCCGATCTCGTTCTCTGCACCCTCGACGAGGGCGCGGAGATCCGCATGGAGTTCACGGTCAACACCGGCAAGGGCTACGTGCCGGCGGAGCGCAACCGTCCGGAAGATGCTCCGATCGGGCTTATCCCGGTCGACAGCCTCTACTCCCCGGTCAAGAAGGTCTCCTACAAGGTCGAGAACACCCGTGAGGGCCAGGTTCTCGACTACGACAAGCTGACCCTGAACGTGGAGACCGACGGTTCGGTTTCTCCGGAAGATTCCGTCGCATTCGCGGCGCGTATCCTGCAGGACCAGCTTTCGATCTTCGTCAACTTCGAAGAGCCGCGTCGCGAAGTGAAGGAGGACACCGTCCCCGAGCTCGCGTTCAACCCGGCGCTTCTGAAGAAGGTCGACGAGCTGGAGCTGTCGGTGCGTTCGGCCAACTGTCTGAAGAACGACAATATCGTGTATATTGGCGATCTCATTCAGAAGACCGAGGCGGAGATGCTGCGCACCCCGAACTTCGGCCGCAAGTCGCTCAACGAGATCAAGGAAGTTCTCGCCCAGATGGGTCTCCATCTCGGCATGGAAGTGGCCAACTGGCCGCCGGAGAACATCGACGAGCTCGCCAAGCGCTACGAGGATCATCAGTACTGATCGCGCGAAAGCGCGGTCTTCCAAGGGACAGGCGGCGGCACGCAAGAGACGTGACCGCCAGAGAAAAAGGAGAGAGCCATGCGCCACGGCAATCGCGGCCGCAAGCTCAACCGGACATCCAGCCATCGCAAGGCGATGTTTGCCAACATGTCCGCTTCGCTGATTGAGCATGAGCAGATCGTGACGACCCTCCCGAAGGCCAAGGAACTGCGGCCGATCGTGGAAAAGCTCGTCACTCTCGGCAAGCGTGGTGACCTGCATGCCCGCCGTCAGGCGATCGCGCAGATCCGCGACGTTGCCCTCGTTCGCAAGCTGTTCGACACGCTTGCCGAGCGCTACAAGGGCCGCAACGGCGGCTACACCCGCGTCCTCAAGGCCGGGTTCCGCTACGGCGACAACGCCCCGATGGCCGTGATCGAGTTCGTCGATCGCGACGTCGACGCCAAGGGCGCGGTCGACCGGGCGCGCAACGAGGCTGCCGAGGGCGCCGAAGCTGCGGCTTGATCTTGCGGGCGAACCTCGCGTTCGCATTCGCACACGGAAAGGCGGCCTTCGGGTCGCCTTTTTTGTTAGGTTTGGCTCGACTGTCCAAAGGCGGGGCATGAGTCGTTCCGGCCATGCCCGGCGCCGCAAATCGGTGAGGTTTCCAGGGATGTCCGTCTACACCCTCGCAGGCCGCGCTTCGCTCGCGCTTGCCACCGCCCTTTTCGTTGCGCTCGCCGGCGTTTCCAGCACAGGCGCCCAGGAGCGGACAGCGCCGCGCGATGCGGCCGAACTGCGCCTGTCCTTCGCGCCCGTCGTGCAGCAGGCCGCGCCCGCGGTCGTCAACGTCTATGCCAGCCGCACGGTGCAGAGCCGGCCGGTCTCGCCCTTCTTCGACGATCCGTTCTTCCGCCGCTTCTTCGGCGGGCCGGGGCAGGACATGGGGCGCCCGCGCGAGCGCGTGCAGTCTTCGCTCGGCTCCGGCGTCATCGTGTCGGCCGACGGCATCATCGTCACCAACAACCACGTGATCGCCGAGGCTGACGCGGTGCGGGTGGCGCTGGCCGACCGGCGCGAGTTCGACGCCGAGATCGTGCTGAAGGACGAGCGCACGGATCTCGCCATCCTGCGGGTGAGGGATGCGTCCGAGACCTTCCCGCATATCGAGTTCGCCGATTCCGACCAGCTCGCCGTCGGCGACATCGTGCTGGCCATCGGCAATCCCTTCGGCGTCGGCCAGACGGTGACGCAGGGCATCATCTCGGCGCTGGCCCGCACCCGGGTCGGGGTCTCCGACTACCAGTTCTTCATCCAGACGGACGCGGCCATCAACCCGGGCAATTCCGGCGGTGCGCTGGTCGACATGGAAGGCCGGCTGGTCGGCATCAACACGGCGATCTTCTCGCGCTCCGGCGGGTCGAACGGCATCGGCTTCGCCATTCCCTCCAACATGGTGCATTTCGTCGTTGATGCGGCGGAAAACGACGGCCGCGTGCGCCGGCCCTGGCTCGGTGCCAGTCTGCAGACCGTCAGCGCGGAGATCGCCGAGGCGCTCGGCCTCGACCGCCCGAGCGGCGTGCTGGTCACCGTCGTCGGCGCGGGCAGCCCCGCAGAGCGCGCCGGGCTCAAGGTCGGCGACCTGATCACCCATGTCGGCGATACGGAAGTGACCGATCCGGACAGCTTCGGTTATCGCTTTGCCACCCGCACGCTCGGCTCCACCACCACGTTGACGGTCCTGCGGCCGCGCGGCGAGGTGAAGCTGGAGGTGACGCTGGAGGCGGCCCCGGAGACGACCCCGCGCGATGCGCGCGAGATTTCCGACTATTCGCCCTTCGCCGGCACGACGGTGATGAACCTGTCGCCGGCCGTTGCCGAGGAGTTGCGGCTCGACGGCTTCGACACGGGCGTCGTCATCGCCAAGGTCGAGCCGGGCTCGCCGGCGGCGCGTGTCGGTTTGCAGGTCGGCGACGTGGTGCAGACGATCAACGGGCGCGCGGTCGATTCCAGCCGTACCCTGCAGCGCATCGCCGGCAGCGATCCGGGTGTGTGGCGGCTGGAGATCCGGCGCGGCGGCCGGGTCCTGCGGATCGCGCTGCGGGGCTGAGGCGAGAGGCGAGGGCAAGGCATCCCCCATGAGCGATCTTTTCCAGTCCGCAGGGCTCGGGGCGCAGACCCGGCGGCCGCTTGCCGACCGGCTGCGGCCCGCGCAGCTTTCCGACGTGGTCGGGCAGGATCACCTGCTCGGCCCCGACGGCGTGCTGACCCGCATGCTGGAGACGGGATCGCTCGGCTCGCTGGTGTTCTGGGGGCCGCCGGGTACCGGCAAGACCACGGTGGCGCGGCTGCTGGCGGATGCGACGGACCTGCGCTTCGAGCAGATCTCGGCGATCTTCAGCGGTGTTGCCGAGCTGAAGAAGGTGTTCGAGGCCGCGCGCGCCTCGCGCCTCACCGGCAAGGCGACGCTGCTCTTCGTCGACGAGATCCACCGCTTCAACCGGGCCCAGCAGGACAGCTTCCTGCCCGTCATGGAGGACGGCACGGTGACGCTGGTCGGCGCCACCACCGAGAACCCGAGCTTCGAGCTCAATGCCGCGCTGCTGTCGCGGGCGCATGTACTTACCTTCCGTACGCTCGACAGCGAGGCGCTGGAGCGCCTGCTTGCCCGTGCCGAGGCGGAGGAGGGGCGGCCCCTGCCGCTCGATGAGGGCGCGCGCGCCGCGCTCCTGCGCATGGCCGATGGCGACGGACGCGCCGCCCTGACGCGGGCCGAGGACGTCTGGCGCGCCGCGCGCGGCGGGGAGACCTTCGATGCAGAGCGGCTGCAGGAGCTGGTGCAGCGCCGGGCCCCAGTCTACGACAAGTCGCGCGACGGCCACTACAATCTCATCTCGGCGCTGCACAAGTCGGTGCGCGGCTCCGATCCGGATGCGGCGCTCTACTGGTTCTGCCGCATGCTGGACGGCGGCGAGGATCCGTTGTTCCTCGCCCGGCGGCTGATCCGCATGGCGGTCGAGGATATCGGCCTTGCCGACCCCAATGCGCTGGTCCAGGCCAATGCGGCGCGCGATGCCTACCAGATGCTCGGCTCGCCGGAGGGCGAACTGGCGCTGGCGCAGTCGGTCGTCTATCTGGCGACGGCGCCGAAGTCGAATGGCGCCTATGTCGCCTACAAGGCAGCGATGCGCGCGGCCAAGCAGCACGGCTCGCTGGCCCCGCCCAAGCATATCCTCAACGCCCCGACCAAGCTGATGAAGTCGGAAGGCTATGGCGACGGCTACGCCTACGATCACGACCAGCCGGACGCCTTCTCGGGGCAGGACTACTTTCCCGAAGCGATGGGCCGCCAGCGCTTCTACGACCCGCCCGAGCGGGGCTTCGAGCGCGAGCTGCGCAAGCGCCTCGACTATTGGGACAAGCTTCGGCGGGAGCGCGGCGGGCGTTCCTGACAGCTTGCCCATTGCGCTTTGCGGCGAACAGGCGGACCATGGCGGCGGCGTCCTGTTCCGGTAGGATCCATGAAACAGATCGAGTTGCGTCTGGCGCTGGTGCTTTACGGAGGGGTCTCCCTTGCCGTCTACATGCACGGCATCACGCGGGAATTCCTGAACCTGGTGCGGGCGTCGCGGCGTCTTGAGGCGAACGGAGCCGGGGCCGGAGCGTCCGCGCGGGACGAGACCAGTACCGAGGTCTACGAGCGGTTTCTGGCGCTGTTCGCGCCGGCGCTGGACCTGAGGGTCGTCGTCGACGTGATTGCGGGGGCCTCCGCCGGCGGCGTCAACGGCGTGATGCTGGCGCGGGCGCTGGCGCATAATCTCACCCTCGACGGCCACCGCGACCTCTGGCTGGAAAATGCCGATGTCACGCGGCTGTCCAACGAGCCCGTCGGCCTCAGCCGCTATCTCAAGGGCTCCATTGCCCCGGTGCTCGACCGGCTGGTCGGCATGGCGCTGAAATCCGAGCTCGGCGACCCGGAGACGCGCACCAAGCTGCGTCAGTTCATGCAGGCGCGCTGGTTCACGCCGCCCTTTTCCGGCGAGCGCTATGTCGGCTGGATGCTGGATGCGGCCAAGGGGATGCGGCCGGACAGCTCGCCAGGCGCGCCCCACTCGCTCATCCCGCAAGGACAGTCGCTGGATCTCTTCGTCACCGTGACGGATTTCCACGGCGAGAGGCGGCGCTTTGCCATCGACGATCCGGTGGAGGTGGAGGAGACGGAGCACCGGCTGATCCTGCGCTATTCCGCCAGCAGCCGGGGCAATGGCAACATCGTCTCCGACTTCACGGATGCGCGCATTCCCGACCTCATCTTCTCTGCGCGGGCGACCTCCGCCTTTCCCGGGGCCTTTCCGCCGATGACGGTGGGCGAGATGGACCGGGTGCTTGAGGCGCGCGGCGAGAGCTGGCCGCTGCGCGGCATCTTCCTGCACCGCGCCTTCGGGCGCAGCGAGACGCCCGCCGAGGCCCGCATCCTGGTCGACGGCAGCGTCGTCATGAACAAGCCCTTCCAGCCGGTGATCGAGGCGATTGCCGGACGCCCTGCAGCGCGCGAGGTCGTGCGGCGCATCGTCTATGTCGACCCGATGGCCAATGTCCTCGGCCGCAAGGACGAGGCGCCGGCCCCCGGCAATGGCCATGGCGTCGCGGAGGAAGCGCTTGGCGCGGGGGAGGGGAGTTTGCCCGGCTTCTTCCGCGTCATCCTGGCTTCGCTCGCCCATATCCCGCGCAACGAGCCCATCGGCGATGCACTGGAGCAGGTGGAGGAGTACAATCGCGACGTCCGCCAGGTGGCGGAAGTGATCGCCGCGGCCGAGCCGGTCGTCGAGCGGGAGGTGGCGTCGATCCTGCGCGCCGATCTCGACCGGCCGATGACGGTTCCCGAGCTCACCCGCTGCCGGATGCTGGCCAACCAGCGCGCCCACGCTTCGGCGGGCTATGCCTATCACGGCTACCAGCGGCTGAAGCTGTCCGGGGTGGTGACGCGGGTGTCGGACCTGCTGGCTCAGCTCGCGACGGCGCGGGCCGGGACGGTGGGCGGGACGGTGACCAGTCCGCGCGACTGCGAAATGCGGATCGAGACCTGGCTGGCGCGCCAGCACGCGGAGGCGGCCTCCGGCCATGGCGGGGTCGAGGGGCCGACGCCGCAGCCGATCATCCGCTTCCTGCGCGGTCTCGATGTCGATTACCGAACCCGCCGGCTGCGCTTCGTGATCCGCCGGCTGAACCGGCTCTACCGTGCGGCGGGCGCGGAAATGGAGCTGCGTCCGGCGGAAATGGACGAGCTCAAGAGCACGCTCTACGAACAGGTCGATCATCTCGGCCAGCGCTGGTTGGTCAGCTTCTACGGTGCGGAGACGGCCGATGCAGCAGCCCGGCTCGCCGCCTGTGCCCCGGACGATGTCGAGACCATCGGTGAGGTGCTGGACCAGCTCGCAACCCGCATGGGGCTGGCCGATCTCGACCAGCTTTGCGACGACGCCTTCTCGGTGATGGCCTACAGCTACCTGCCGCAGCCGCTGCGTCTGCCGCTCGTGGCCGCCTATATCGGCTTCGCCTTCTACGATCTCGTCACGCTGCCGGTACTGCGCCGGCTTGCAAGCTCGGAATACAACGAGATCCTGATCGACCGCATCAGCCCGTCCGACCCGCATTCGCTGCGGCCCGAGGGCGTCAAGCTGAAGGGCAACAACCTCAACGCCTTCGGCGCGTTCTTCAACCGCCGCTGGCGGGAGCACGACTATCTGTGGGGGCGGCTGTCGGCGGCCGACCGGCTGATGACGATGGCAACCCGCGCCGCTGCTCCGATCGTGCATGTGGATCCGCAGGCGCTGGCCGCGATCCGGCGCGAGGTGTTCCTGGCGATCCTGCGGGAGGAGGATGGCCGCCTGGTCGCCGACGCCCGGCTGGTGCCGGACCTGCTGGCCGAGGTGGAGCGCATGCTTGCCGTGGACGCGGCCGAGGCCGCGCCCGAGGCGGGCGAGAAGATCAGCTCGCTGTCCGCGTCCGCGTGATCTCGACGCTGACGCGGCCGGCGGCGATGGGCAGCGGCGCGCCTGGCTTGTGCACGCGCACGGTCACTTCGCGGATCCGGCCTTCGGCCTCCAGCACCGCATCGGCGATGGCGCCGGCCAGCCGCTCGATCAGCTTGTAGCGCGACCCGGTGACCACCTTCTCGATGGTTCTGGTCAGCGTCGCGTAGCACACCGTCTCCTCGTAGCGGTCGCTGAGCGAGGGAGCGGTGAGGTCCAGCCGGCAGGTCAGGTCGACGATGAAGCGCTGGCCGAGCCGCGCCTCTTCCTCATGCACGCCATGGAAGGCGTAGAAGGCAAGGTCCTGGAGGTGGATGGCGTCCATGGAAGGGCTCGCTGGTCTGTGGCGGCCCGTCGGGTCCGCCGGAATTGGTTGCCGGCATGGGTAGGCCAGCCGGCCGGCAATCGCAATCGCTCAAACCGGCATGGCGGGGGTGCAGTTCCGAGGCATCTCGTCGTCGCCAGGGGGAGGGCGGCTTACAGAGGGGGAACCGATACGGTCGGGCCGAACCGTTCCTCGAAGCAGCGCCGCAGCACGATGTCGACATCGGCCAGGGTCACCGGCAGGCCGAGATCGACGAGGCTCGTCACGCCGTGCTCGGTGACGCCGCAGGGCACGATACCGGAAAAGTGCTCGAGATTCGGGTCCACGTTCAGCGACAGGCCGTGAAAACTGACCCACTTGCGCATGCGGATGCCGATGGCGGCGATCTTGTCTTCCCGGGTGGCGCCCTTGTCCGGGCGGGGCACCCACACGCCGACGCGGTCCTCGCGCCGTTCGCCGCGCACATGATGCTCCCACAAGGTGCCGATCACCCAGTCCTCCATCGCGGCGACGAAGGCGCGCACGTCTGCCCGGCGGCGCTTGAGGTCGAGCATCACATAGGCGACCCGCTGTCCGGGCCCGTGATAGGTGAACTGGCCGCCGCGTCCGGTCTTGTGCACGGGAAAGCGGTCGGGCGCGATCAGGTCCTGGTCCTTGGCGCTGGTGCCGGCCGTATAAAGCGCGGGATGCTCCAGCAACCAGACCCGCTCGGCCATCGTGCCCTCGGCAATGCCGGCGACGCGCCGCTCCATCTCTTCCAGCGCGACCTCGTAGGCGACCGGCTCGTCGCTGATCGCCCATTCGACGGGGGGAGAGCCGGCGCTGGGGAAGAAGGAGCCGGCCAGTTCCGCACGCTCTGTCATTTTGCAAGTCCGTTAGGAGTTTGTTAACCAGACGCCCGCCAAGGTCGGCGGACGGGGCGGCATCGGCCCGTATAGAATGAAGCCGACGGCATTGCCAAGCGACATCGGTCCGGTGGTCATATGGGTACTTTCGATAATATTTCCATCGAGATCTCGGTCGTGCTCGGCAAGGCCGAGATGCCGATTCACCAGTTGCTGCGCATGGGCCGCGGCGCGGTGATCGAGCTGATGTCGCGCGAGGAGGACGACGTCCAGATCCTCGCCAACAACATTCCCATTGCCCGCGGACAGGTCGTTCTGCAGGGCGAGCGGGTCGGCGTTTCCGTCACCGAGGTCCTGATGCGCCCGCCCGAGGCTCGCCCGGCACGGATGAGCGGAGCTCTGTGATACTGCCCTTGGGGCGACGTGCAACTTTCCCCTTGTGAATATCCTGTCGCAAAGCGCTTGCGCGGGAAAAACCTATTTGCTAGACGAGGGCTCCGCTGAGCCGATGGAGCGCAGCGGAAACGACAAGCGGTCGTGGCGGAATTGGTAGACGCGCAGCGTTGAGGTCGCTGTGGGGTAAAACCCGTGGAAGTTCGAGTCTTCTCGACCGCACCAAAAAAGAACCCGGCAGATATGCCGGGTTTTTTTGTGTCTTTCGCCAGCCTATAAAAATCCTCGTGAAGGCAGATCTCGCCCGATTTTCGCCGTGAGCAACTGCGAAATCATCGGATGCGGCGCAGCATTGTCGCAATTCCCATGTTAGGACTGGGTTCGGGCGTCTTTCTCAAGGAAGGGCGACGGGTTTCATTCTGCGGCGGGCGGGCAAACCTTGCGGCAGGCGAGAGGGGGCACTTGCGTGACCGAGGCCGACCACACCGACATTCCCGAAACCGTCCAGATTCCGGCCGTCCGTGACGAGGACGGGCGCATCAGCGCCGACTTCCTTGCCCTGATCGAGGCGGGAATCGCCGCCGAGGATACGCCCGCCCTGATCGGCCTTGCCGGCGATCTGCACGAGGCGGATGTCGCCGATCTGATCGAGGCGCTGCCGGCCGACAACCGCGTCCCGCTGGTGCGGCTGCTGGGCGACGAGTTCGACTACGCCACCTTGACCGAGCTGGACGAGGCCGTCCGCCTCTCCATTCTTGAGAATCTGCCCTCCGACACGCTTGCCGAAGGCATCGGCGAACTCGATTCGGACGACGCGGTCTACATTCTGGAAGACCTCGATGCCGAGGACCAGGCAGCGATTCTCGAACAGCTGCCCTATTCGGACCGAATCCAGCTCCAGCGCTCGCTCGACTATCCGGAGGAATCGGCCGGCCGTCTGATGCAGACGGACTTCATCGCCGTACCGCCGTTCTGGAGCGTCGGCCAGACCATAGACCACATGCGCGAGACGGAGGACCTGCCGGACACGTTCCACGAGATCTTCGTGGTCGATCCCGGCTTCCGCCTGATCGGCTCGGTGCCGCTGGACAAGATCCTGCGCACCAAGCGGGCGACGAAGATCTCCGAGATCATGACGGAGGACCCGCAGACCTTCAGGGCGACCGACGACCGGGAAGACGTGGCGCGTGCCTTCGAGCGCTACAACCTCGTTTCCGCCGCCGCCGTCGACGATGCCGGCCGCCTGGTCGGCATGCTGATGATCGACGACATCGTCGACGTCATCCAGGAAGAGGCGGAGGAGGACCTTCGCGGTCTTGCCGGCCTTGGCGACGAGGAAATCTCCGATACGGTGCTGGTGACGGCACGCTCGCGCCTGACCTGGCTCCTGGTCAACCTGTGCACCGCCGGCCTTGCGGCCACGGTGATTTCCTTCTTCGAGGCGCCGATTGCCGCGATGGTGGCGCTGGCGGTGCTGATGCCGGTGGTCGCGTCCCTCGGCGGCAACGCGGCGACCCAGACCATGACCGTTGCGGTGCGCGCGCTGGCCACCCGCGAGCTCACGGCGCGCAACATGCTGCGCGTGCTGCGACGCGAGGTGCTGGTGGCGTTCCTGAACGGCATGACGCTCGCCGTCCTGCTGGGCGCCGGCGCGACCCTGTGGTCGGGAAATCCGGGCCTCGGTGTGGTCATTGCCATGGCCATCACCATCAATCTGTTCTTCGCCGGTGTGGCGGGACTGCTGATTCCGGTGGCGCTGGAAAAGGCGGGCGTCGACCCGGCGATTGCCTCCAGCGTCTTCGTGACCACGGTCACCGACGTCATCGGCTTCTTCGCCTTCCTCGGCATCGCGGCGCTCTGGTTCGGCCTGCCGCTTTGAGGCACTGTGGCCCGGCATAGGATTGAAAGGAATCGTCATGCCGACACCGCCGCCGCTTCAGGGCATCCTGGAAACCGCCGTCTATGTCGATGACCTCGAAAAGGCGCACGCCTTCTACGCGGGCGTCATCGGGCTGGAGCGCATGGTGGGAGGCGATCGCCTTTGTGCCTACGACGCGGGCCCCGGCGAGACGTTGCTGGTCTTCGCGCGCGGGCATACCGCGGAGGATGTCGAGACCGACGGCGGCGTCATTCCCGGCCATCACAGTGACGGACCGGCCCATTTCGCCTTCCGCATCACCGCGGATCAGCTGGATCCGTGGCGCGCGCATCTTGCCGCTTGCGGTGTTCCCCTTCGCAGCGAGGTGACCTGGCCGGCCGGCGGCACCAGCCTTTATGTCGACGATCCGGACGGCAACGTGGTGGAGTTCGCGGCCCCGCCGCTCTGGGCGAATTTCATGGGGTAGAGCCCGTTTGGCCGATGCTACGGCACCGCGCGGCGACCGTTTCGACGCCGGATCGCCGCCCCAGTCGAGAAGCAGAATTGACTGCGAATTGGTCGAAAGGGCTCTAGGTATGCAGCACCTCTTTCTGGTGGCGCTGGGCGGCGGACTGGGAGCGGCCGGCCGCCATCTCGTCAATCTCGCCGCGCTCAGGACCTTCGGCCCCGGCTTTCCTGCCGGCACGCTGACGGTCAACGTGGTCGGCTCGCTGGCGATGGGGCTGCTGGTGGGCTGGCTCGCCTCGCGCCCGGACGGGGTGGGGCCGGGCCTGCGGCTGTTCCTGGCGACCGGCTTTCTCGGCGGCTTCACCACCTTCTCGGCCTTCTCGCTCGACGTCGTTGCCCTGTGGGAGCGCGGCGAGGCGACGACGGCGCTTTTCTACGCCGCCGTTTCGGTCGTGGTGTCGATTGCCGCGCTGTTCGCCGGGCTGATGGTGATGCGCACGCTGACGGCCGCTTGATCCTGCCGCTCTTCGCGCGTCCGGCGTCAGTTCTTCGCCGGAATGCGGGCGATCACCTTGATCTCGAAGTCGAAGCCGGCGAGCCAGGTGACGCCGACCGCCGTCCAGTTCGGATAGGGCGCCTTCGGGAAGATCTCGTTCTTCACTTCCATGATCGTCGCGAACTGGGCCTCCGGGTCCGTGTGGAACGTGGTCACGTCCACCAGATCGGCGAAGCTGCAGCCCGCTGCGGCAAGCGTCGCCTCCAGATTGGCGAAGGCGCGGCGCACCTGCGCGGCGAAATCGGGCTCGGGCGAGCCGTCCTCGCGGCTGCCCACCTGTCCGGAGACGAAGAGCAGGTCGCCGGAGCGGATGGCGGCGGAATAGCCGTGCGCTTCGTAGAGGGCATGGCGGTTTGCGGGAAAGACGGGGGCAGGGGTGGTCATGATGGCGGCCTTTTTGCTGGCGTGACGGTCGCCCGTTGCGGGGCTGACCGGAGCGCGGGAATTTGATATACGCTTCGTATGTATAATTTCACATACGGGGCGTATGTCAACTGGCATACGCTCCGTATCTGGATGGAGTGCGGGTGATGGCGCCAAGACGGCGTGCCGAGACGATGGAGGAAAACCGCGCGAAGCTGATCGCGGCGGGGCGGAAGGCCTTTGCCGAGAAGGGGTTCGCTGCGGCCTCGATGGATGAGCTGACGGCGGAGGCCGGCCTGACGCGCGGCGCGCTCTACCACAATTTCGGCGACAAGAAGGGGCTTCTTGCGGCCGTCGTTGCCCAGGTCGACGGCGAGATGGCCGCCCGGGCTAAGGCGGTCGGGGCGGGGCTCGGCGACGCTTGGCAGGGGCTGCTTGCGGAAGGGGCCGCCTATATCGAGATGGCGCTGGATCCGGAGGTCCAGCGCATCGTGCTGCTGGACGGGCCGGCGTTTCTCGGCGACCCGTCGCAATGGCCGAGCCAGAATGCCTGCCTGCAGGGCACCCGCCAGACGGTCGCCCGGCTGGTCGAGGCCGGCATCATGAAGCCTGTCGATGTGGACGCCGCCGCGCGGCTGCTGAGCGGTGCCGCGCTCAACGCCGCGCTCTGGGTCGCGGCGAGCGAGGACCCGCGCTCGGCCCTGCCGCGGGCGGTCGAAGCGTTCCAGGCGATGTCGGAAGGGCTGCTGCGGGGCAGGGACGGGCAGTGAAGCGCTGCGCCGGCACCATGCTGCGCTTGCCCTCGGGCGGCGTCGGGATTAGGTAGGGCGCTTGAAAAAGGGGTGGGGCGAGCAACTGCGATCAGCGCGCGGGCCCTTTCCTGCAACGGGAAGCATCATGTCCGGTATCGAACAGAAGACCGTCACCTCGGACGAGGCCGGCATGCGGCTCGACCGCTGGTTCAAGACCCACTATCCGGGCCTCGGCCACGGCCACCTGCAGAAGCTGCTGCGCACCGGCCAGGTGCGCGTCGACGGCAAGCGCGCGGAAACCTCCACCCGCGTCGGCACCGGCCAGGTGGTGCGTATCCCGCCGCTCACCGTCGATGCCCATGTGGCGGCGAAGGACAGTGCCAACGCCAAGCCCAAGCCGCGCAAGCTGGTGGCCGGCGACCGCGAGGCGGTCGAGGCGATGATCCTCTACGAGGACCGCGAGGTCATGGTGCTGAACAAGCCGGCCGGGTTGGCCGTGCAGGGCGGCTCCGGCCTGACGCGCCATCTCGACGGCATGCTCGAGGCGTTCCGCGACCAGAAGGGCGAGAAGCCCCGTCTCGTCCACCGGCTCGACCGCGAGACCTCCGGCATCCTGCTGCTGGCCAAGACGCGCAAGGCCGCGTCCGAGATGGCCAAGTCCTTCCGCGCCCGCCAGACCCGCAAGATCTACTGGGCGCTGGTCGCCGGTGTACCGAAGCCCCGCCAGGGCCGCGTGTCCACCTATCTGGCCCGCGACGAGGGCGAGGAGCGCATGCGCGTTGCGCGCCACGGCGAGGACGAGGCACAGCATTCCGTCTCGCTCTATTCGGTGGTGGAAAATGCCGGGCCGAAGGTGTCTTGGGTCTCGCTGCGGCCGATCACCGGCCGCACGCACCAGCTGCGCGCCCACACCGCCCATATCCATCATCCCATCGTCGGCGATCCGAAATACTTCAACATCGAGAACTGGGAGTTCCCCGGCGGCCTGCAGAACAAGCTGCATCTGCATGCCCGTCGCATCGTCATTCCGCATCCTTCGGGGCGCGGCACCATCGATGTCTCGGCGCCGCTGCCGCCGCATATGCAGCAGAGCTGGAACCTGCTCGGCTTCGATGCCTCGCAGTACGATCCCGAGACGAACGACCCGGAGGAGTAGGCCCTGTATCTGGTCATCTTCGATTGTGACGGCACGCTGGTCGACAGCCAGGACACCATCCTGCACGGCCTTGCCGTCGGGTTCGAGGCCGTCGGTCTCGCACCGCCCTCGCGCGAGGCGGGTCTTTCGATCGTCGGCCTGTCTCTGGAAGTGGCCTTCCGGCAGCTGGCGGCGCCCGAGCATCATCATCTGGTGCCTGCGATGGCCGAGGCCTATCGCCAGTCCAAGGTCTCCCGCCGGCTTGCCGGGCTCGATCACGACCCGCTCTATCCCGGCGCGCGCGAGGCGCTCGACGCGCTTTCGGCCCGCGACGACGTGCTGCTCGGCATCGCCACCGGCAAGGCCATGCGCGGCGTCCACCACATGCAGGAAAGCCACGGGCTCGAGGGGCGGTTCATCACCATCCAGACCGCCGACAAGGCGCCGTCCAAGCCGCATCCGGGCATGATCCTGCAGGCGATGGCGGAGACGGGGGCAGAGGCGGCGCGCACGGTGATGATCGGCGATACCGGCTTCGACATGGAGATGGCGCGTGCGGCCGGCGTTGCGGGGCTCGGCGTCAGCTGGGGCTACCATCCGCGGGCGCGGCTGGAGGCAGCGGGCGCGGCGCGCATTCTCGATCGTTTCGACGAGCTCGTGCCGGCGCTGGGCACTCTGCTCGGCTGGGGCGACATGGAAGAAAGGGAGCTTGCGTGATGCGCGACCTGTTGAGCGATATCGAGGCCGGCAGCACCATCGATCCGGTCAAGCGCGCCAGGGCCCTGTCCCGCCGCGAGCTGCCAAAGCGCTTCTACAAGGAGGTGCAGGTCGCGCGGCAGGATGACGGGTTGCACGCGGTGCAGCTCGACGGACGCCCGGTGAAGACGACGGGGCGCAACCTTCTGGCGCTTGCCGAGGAAGAGATCGCCCGTGGCATCGCCGGCGAATGGGACGCGCAGGGCAAGGAGATCGATCCCGCCACCATGCCGCTCACCCGCATCGCCAATGTGGCCATCGATGCGGTGCCGGAGCGGGCCGGGGAGGTCGCCGACGACGTCGCCGCCTATGCCGGCAACGATCTGCTGTTCTATCGGGCGGAAACCCCGCAATCGCTGGTCGAGCGGCAGAACGCCATCTGGGGGCCGGTGCTGGCCTGGGCTGAAGACCGCTTCGGCGGCCGTTTCGTGCTGGCAGAGGGCATCATGCCGGTGCGCCAGGACGCGGCGCTGCTGGCGCGCATCCGTGAAGCACTCACGCCGCTTTCGCCCTTGCCGCTTGCGGCGCTGCATGTCGCAACGACGCTGAGCGGCTCGGCGTTGCTGGCGCTGGCGCTGATGGAGGGCGAGCTGTCGGCCGACGAGGCCTGGGCGGCTGCCTTCGTCGACGAGGACTGGAACATCGAGCACTGGGGCGAGGACCCGGAAGCGGCTGCGCTGCGCGCCTCGCGCCGCCGGGATTTCGATGCGGCCGCGCTGATCCTTGCCGTTTGCGGCAGGACCGGCAGCCGCTGATCGGCACAGCCTGCAAGAGCCGGGAACCAGCGGCCCGCCGGAGCGATCCGGCGGGCCGTCGTGCATTCGGGCCGCCGCCGGGCGGGGCGGCCTTGCGCCTAGGTGAGCTGGGTGGTGATGGTCCACACGGTGCTGGCCGTGCCGTCGCTGGAGCCGGTCGTCGCCACTGCGGTGGCGACATAGTTGGCGGTCGTCACCTGATCCTGCGAGGCGGCGGTGCAGGGGCAGGAGCCGCGCTTGTTCGCGGCGGTGAAGGCGTAGTTCAGCGTCAGGGAATAGCTGCCGTTGGAGGTGGTGACCGTCACATAGCCCGAGCAGTTGCCTTCCGTGCCGCCGCTGGAATAGGCGGTGCCGCTGGCGCTGCCCTGGTTGGCGATGGTCGTGCCCTTGTCCAGGTCATGCAGGTTGCCGACCACGCCGTCGGATGCGGTGACCGTGAAGTCGGTGCCGGAGTTATTGACGATCTTGACGAGGCTGGCATCACAGCAGCTCATGTTGGCGGTCCTTGCTTGAGGGACGGGGCGGGCCCGCCGGTTCGGAGGCCGGCGGCGGTCGTTCAGCCCATGGCGACGGGGATCTTGCGCATCATGACATCCGTCGGGACCTCGGGCGCGATGAGGTCGGAGATATTGTAGCTCTTGACGATGATCGGGTTCAGGCCGCTGACGATGGAGGCCAGCGGCTGGTAGCTCGGCGAGAAGATCGTGATCACGTCCGTCATCTGCCAGCGCAGCACCGCCAGGTCGTCGGTGCCGGAATTGGTCACCGTGTCGGACATGTAGGACGTGTTCTGCTCGTTGACCGTCACCTGCTGGAAGGTCGTCGATTCCGCATTCAGGCTGGCGGAGATGCCGGCCGAGATCGGTCCCCAGCCCGCATGGGCGTCGACGCCGATGCTCGCGCCGACGGTGTCCTGGGTCGAGGAGGTGGTCTGGCGGCCGGAAACCACCGTGTAGCTCACGGTCCGGCTCTCGCCGACGCTCAGGCTGTAGCTGTCGCCCTGCAGGTTCCAGTACTGCTCGCGGGTGATGTAGTTGGTGGTCGATCCGTCCGGCGTGATGGTGGAGATCGCGACCATCACCAGCGGCGAGTTCACCGGCACCAGCACATCGGTGGTCGGCACGGGGATCGAGCCGATATTGTTCGGCGAGGTCAGCACCGAATTGTCGACCGTGTAGCTGCTCTCGCTGGTGTTCAGCGCATAGGCGCTGATGAAGCTGCCGCTGAGAGCCGACGCGATCACCAGATAGTCGCCATCGGTCCCGGTGACGGGGGCGTTGGAGCCCGGCGAGATATGGCCGAGAAGCTGGCGCGCTCCGGTGCTGGTCGAGTTGTAGACCGCGATCTTCACCGGAAGGTTGTTGTAGACCTGTACGGTCACGACAGTGTCCGTCTCGGCGGCGTAGAGCTGGTTGGTCAGGGCCCGGGCGTAGAGATCTTTCATTTGAGGGCACACCTTCTGGCTGAAACGTTACGGAACGCTATCAAGGGGTGCGGAGGTGTTCAATATCAAAAATTGTATTTCATACTGTTGCAATTAACGGGTGCGGATGATTTTCTTGGCCGGCAGCTTCTGACCGTTCGGAGGGATTGCGAATGCGCGGCCGGGACTATCTGACTGTCGGCTTCTGGAACATCGAGAAGCACAATGTGCTGCCCGAAGAGGGGCAGGCGGTGTTCGAAAGCCAGATGCTTCGGCGCAGCAAC
Organism: Stappia sp. G46H5W; assembly: GCF_058448995.1. Lineage (NCBI taxonomy): Bacteria > Pseudomonadati > Pseudomonadota > Alphaproteobacteria > Hyphomicrobiales > Stappiaceae > Stappia > Stappia sp. G46H5W. The sequence continues at coordinate 29,568 of NZ_JBZFLL010000002.1, forward strand.
TACGTGATGCGGACCATCGAAAGCTGGTTCTCGGTCTCGCAGTTCGATGTGCTGATCCTTGCGGAGGTCGCGCAGCGGCAAACCGGCGGCGAAGACTTCGCCCGGACGCTGGCGACACGGCTCAGCCGGAGTTTCGGCCTGCGACGGTGCAACATGCAGGGCTCCTTCCATTGGTTCGAGGGCAATGGCGGCCGGGTCGGTCCCTGCAACTACATTGCGATCTGGAATGACGGCCTGCCGGAACTGACCGGGCTCGGGAACCGCGTAGAGTTCTACTGGGAGCGCGACTGGGTACGGCCGATGATCGTCCTGCAAGGCGGGACGCTGGTCGTGGGAGGGCTGCACGCCAAGTCGGCGCGCCGCGATCTTGCGCGGCAGGAGATTCTGGAGAGCTGCATCTACCTTTACCGGAACTACCGGCAACGGGCGGTGCTGATCGGCGACATGAACATCCCCTACAAGGCCTTTCCGGCTGAGACGGAGCGCGAGCTTGCGATGTGGGGATGGGAGCGCAGACCGCCCGGTATGCCCGCGACCTTCAAGTCGCGGGGCGCGCGGTACAACTCGTCGGTGCTCGACTACATGTGGCACAATGGCGGCGTGACGGTGAGCCGGGCCGATCCTCCCATGCACCCGTATGACGGCTGGGACGAGAACGACCACGCTCCGATCCAGTACGACGCCGTGTGGAACATGGACGGCTACGACAAGGCCGACGAGATGGACTGGGACGAAGAGGTGGCGTGAGCCGCGTTTGCCCCGCGTCCGTCAGCCTCCCGCCCTTGGCGGCTCGCCCTTGTCCTTCGCCAGCAGGCCCTCCAGCACCATGTCGACATGGGCGGCGAGGAAACGCCGGGTCTCGATCGGCTCGAACCGGTCGAAGGTCATCTTCCACACGATGGTCATCACCGCCGGAGCGACGACGACGATCGGCAGGTCGGTCAGCGCGCTGCGGCGGAACTCGCCGCGCTCGACGCCCCGGCGCACGAGGGCGGCGATTACCTCCTGGCCGCGGCTGATGACGCGGCGATGGTACAGCTCGGCAATCGCGGGAAAGCGCCCGCCTTCCGTGATGATGATGCGCATCAACACGTGCAGCCCGTCCTCGAACAGCGCCTTGTAGATGCGGGGCAGGGCGGTGCGCACCAGCTCTTCCGACGAGCCGGGATAGGCCGCGACCAGCCCCGCCACATCGTCGAAGAAGGGGGTGATGCGCGAGGCGAGCGCGGCCTCGAACAGTTCCTCCTTGCTGGAGAAATAGCGGTAGATCGTGCCTTTCACGACGCCCGCGCGTTTGGCGACATCCTCCAGCCGCGTCGCCGCAAAGCCGTTCTCGGCAAACTCCTGAAGTCCCGCATCGATGATCTCGCCGGGCCTGGCCTCCTTGCGCCGGCGCCGGGGCTTCGGTGTTTCCGCGGCGGAATCGCTCTCCGTCATCGTCCTTGCACTTCCCGTTGCGTACTGTTAATGACTTTCCAGTCATTAACAGGATCGTGTCATGTCCTCAACCTCGAGCCCTGCTGCGGGCGGTCGAGCCGAACCTTCGCACCCCGCCGCATCGTCCGGCGAGACGTCCGACTTGCCGCTGGCGGTGGTGCGGCGCGAGTCGCCGCGCTCCGGGGCGTCCCGCCGGCGACTATGGCCGATCCTCTCCCGCCTGCGTAGTCTTGCGCTCGGGCTGGTTCTCATCGGCGGCGGCATTGCCGCCGGCGCTGCGCTTCAGGCGCGGGGGATCCTGCCCTTCGCGGTCGTCGATACGGGCGCGCCGCGCGCGTCCATGTCTGCGGCAACGGTGCAGGAAACCACCGCCGTCTTCGGTCTCGGCCGCCTGCTGCCCGACGGGTTCGTCGTCACCGTCGCCCCGCCCTTCGGGGCGGGGGATGCTCGTGTCGCGCGGTTGCTGGTGGCGGAGGGCGAGGCGGTCGCGCAGGGCCAGCCACTGGCCGAGCTCGACAACCGTCCGCAGCTTCTGGCAGCTCTCGCCTCGGCTGAGGCCGCCGTGCGCCAGCGCCAGGCGGAGCTGGCCCGCCAGCGGGTTTCCGTCGCCGCCAGCCGGGAGGAGGCGCGCGCCGGGCTCCAGCGGGCCGAGGTGGCCGCCACCACCGCGCGCAGGGATCTGGCGCGCTCGCAGGAGCTTCTCGCCCGCGGCCATGTCACCCGCGCCACCCATGACGACGCGGTTGCAAGATCGGACGCGGCGGAGCAGGAAGTGGAAAGCGCGCGCGCAACGCTCGGGCGCTACCTTGCCGACACGCCGGATGCCCAGGCGGATATCGCCGTTGCCCTGCGCAACATCGATGCCGCGCAGGCCGCCCTTGCCCTGGCGCAGGCGGACCTTGCGCGCTCGCAGGTTCTGGCGCCCGCCGGCGGCGTCGTTCTCGACATCCATGTCCGCCCCGGCGAAAGGCCGGGCGAGCGCGGCATTCTCGACATGGGCGACATCGACAAGATGATGGCCGAGATCGAGATCTACCAGTCGCGGATCGGCGCGGTGAAGACGGGCGATGCCGTCGCCATCACCGGCGAGGCCTTCGAGGGCACGATTGCGGGCACGGTCCAGCGGATCGGCTGGGACGTCGGGCGGCAGACGGCGACCGGCGCGGATCCGGCCGCGCGCACCGATGCGCGCGTGATCAAGGTCTATGTGGCCATCGATCCGGCCGACATTGCGCGCGTGCGCCGCTTCACCAACCTGCAGGTCACCGCCCGCATCAGCACGGGAGAGGGCACGTGACCGGCCCGCTTACCCCCATGCTCACCGCGCTGCTCGGCCGGTTGCCCATCGGCTGGCTGCAGCTCGTGCACAACAAGGGGCGCCTGGCCGCCGCGCTGTCGGGCGTTGCCTTCGCCAACGTGCTGATCTTCATGCAGCTCGGCTTCCTCGGCGCGCTGGTGGAGAGCATCCGTCTGCCCTACACGGTGCTGAACGGCGACGTCCTCATCTCCGCATCCGACGCCAACACCCTGTTCGACGGCAGCCCGCTGCCGCGCAACCGGCTCTATCAGGCGCTGGGCGTGGAGGGCGTCGCCTCCGCCACCGGCTTCTATTACGGGCGCATCGACTGGAAGCAGCCGGACGGCACCATCCGCACCATGGACCTGTTCGGCATCGACCCGACCAGCGCGCCCTTCAGCGATCCTCTGCTCGCCCGCCAGGCCGAGAGCCTGATGCTGCCCGACACCGCCTTGATGGACAGCAAGACCCGCAACGTGCCGGGCCACCTGTTCGCCGGCATCGAGGCCGGCACGCCCTATCGCTTCGAGACGCGGGGGCGGGAGATCACGGTGACGGGCACCTTCGAGATCGGCGGCGGCTTTTCCGCCGACGGCTATCTCGTCGTCTCCGACCAGACCTTCCTGCGCCTGTTTCCCGCTCGCCTGCCGGGCGCGCCGAACTACGTGCTGGTGCGCCTTGCACCGGGTGCCGACCTGACGGCGGTACTTGCGGACCTGCGCGCGGCGCTGCCGGCCTCCGACAGCGCGGTGTGGACGCTGGACGAGGCCGCCGCCCGCGACCAGCGCTTCCAGACGACGCAAAAGCCCGTCGGCATCGTCTTCGGCTTCGGCGTGGTGATCGGCGTCCTCGTGGGCGTTATCATCGTCTACCAGGTGCTGTCCACCGACGTTGCCGACCACATCCGCGAATATGCGACCTTCAAGGCGATGGGCTATCCGCAGCGCTTCTTCCTCGGCATCGTCTTCGAGGAGGCGTTCATCCTCGCCCTGTTCGGCTTCGTGCCGGGGGTGCTCGTTGCGCTCGGCCTTTATGCGGCGGTCGCCGCCGGCACCGGCCTGCCGATCTTCATGCCCGCCGGCCGGCCGGTCCTGGTCTTTCTCGGCACGCTCGCCATGTGCGCGCTCTCGGGCGCCATCGCCACGCGGCGGCTGGCGCGGGCCAATCCGGCGGAGCTGTTCTGATCATGGGCAGCGATATGGCGTCCGGGTCCGTGGCCATTGCCGTGCGCGGTCTCGATCACTGGTTCGGGACGGGCGAAGCGCGCAAGCAGGTGCTGTTCGACATCGACCTGGAGATCCGGCACGGCGAATTGGTGGTGCTGATGGGTGCGTCGGGCTCCGGCAAGACCACGCTGCTCACCCTGATCGGCTGCCTGCGCCGGGTCGAGGCCGGGTCGGTGGCGCTGCTCGGGCGCGAGCTCAACGGCGCCAGCGAGGATGATCTCGTCGCATGCCGGCGGGACCTCGGCTTCATCTTCCAGGCGCACAACCTGCATGAAAGCCTGACGGCGCTGCAGAACGTGCGCATGGGGCTCGCGGTGCACGGGGACCGGGTTGCCGGCGACTGGCGCGAGGCCTCGCGCCATGTGCTCGGCCTCGTCGGCCTGTCGGAGCGGGTGGACTACCTGCCGGGCAACCTGTCGGGCGGGCAGAAGCAGCGCGTTGCCGTGGCCCGGGCGCTGGTCGGCAATCCGCCGGTGGTGCTGGCCGACGAGCCGACCGCCGCGCTCGACCGCGATAGCGGGCTTGCCGTCGTCGAGATGCTGCGCCGGCTCGGCCGCGAGCGCGGCACCACCACCCTCATGGTCACCCACGATAACCGTATCCTCGACCTTGCCGACCGCATCGTGCGGATGGAGGACGGCCGCATCGTCGAGGGGTGAGCGGCGTGAGGCAGAGGGAAGGGCGTCAGATCTCGAAGTCGGGAATCTCGGCCACCGCGTCGCGCAGCTTTTCCGACCACATGCGCGACAGGTCCGCGAAATAGGGATCGTCCTCGCGGATGCGGGTCTGGCGATGGGCGGAGAAGCTGTCGGTGTTGTAGAGCAGCATGTCGATGGGCATGCCGACCGACAGGTTCGAGCGCAGCGTCGAGTTGAACGACAGCAGCACGAGCTTGGCGGCCTGGCCGAGGCGCATGTCCGCCTGCGTCACCCGGTCGAGGATCGGCTTGCCGTATTTGTGCTCGCCGATCTGCAGGAAGGGCGTGTCGGCGGAGGCCTCGATGAAGTTGCCGGCGGAATAGATCTGGAAGAGGCGCGGCGCCTCGCCCTTGATCTGGCCGCCCAGCAGGAAGGTGACGCTGAAGCTCTCCGAATTGGCGGCCAGCGCCTCGCCGTCGATGGCGCGCACGTCGCGCACGGCACTGCCCACCAGCCGCGCCGCCTGGAACATGGTGTCCACCGAATGCAGCGTCGGCCGGCCCGGATCCTCGCTCTTCAGCCGCTCGCTGAGCAGGCTCACCACCGACTGGGTGACGGCCAGGTTGCCGGCCGCCATCATGCAGATCACCCGGTCGCCGGGCTTTTCCCACACATGCAGCTTCTTGAAGGTGGCGACATTGTCGAGCCCGGCATTGGTGCGCGTGTCAGCGGCCATCACGATGCCGCGATCGAGCTTCAGACCGACACAATAGGTCATGATCAGGCAGTCTCCGAAAACGGGAAGGGCGCGCGCCCGGCCGGATCGCGCGCGGCGACGATTCGCGCGTTGCGCCGGCTCCGGCAGATTTGACAGGTTCGCTGCCGTTCCGGCAACGGTCCTATTGCTGAGATTGCTGCGATTCCTGCGAAACCGCCACTTCCACATCCATGTTCTCGCCGGACCCGCCCATGCGGATTCCGCGGATCGGCGCGGCGGAGCGCGAGTCGAGCCCGCAGGTGAGGCGGATGTAGCGGTCCGTCGGGCACATGCCGTTGGAAATGTCGAAGCCGACCCAGCCGAGCTGCGGCAGCAGAACCTCGGCCCAGGCGTGATGCGCCTCCGAATCCTGCCCGCCCTCCAGCAGCATGTAGCCGGAGACATAGCGCGCCGGCACGCCGATGGTGCGGGCCGCGGCGATGAAGATATGCGCGTGGTCCTGGCACACGCCCTCGCCGGCATTCAGCGCCTCGGCGGCGGTGGTGTGCACCTCGGTGACGCCGGTGCGATAGGCGACCTTGTCGCGGATCGCGTGCATCAGGTCGTGAAAGCCGGCGACCGCGTCCGGCCCGTCGCGCTCGGCGATGGCGCCCAGCCGGCGGATCGCCGGGTTGGCGCGGGTCAGCGAGGTGAAGCGGCAGAACACGTTGTCGGGGGCGGGGCTGCGCGGGTGGCCGACGACGCCGGCGCGGTCCTGCGTTTCCACCAGGCCCTCGACGGCGATGGTCAGCTCGCTCATCGCCTCGCGGTGGCTGACGATGGCGACCGGATTGCCGAAGGCGTCGATGTAGCGGGCAGAGCGCTCGTAGCCCGGCACGTCGATGGTCCAGGAGATCACCTTCTGTCCGGCCAGGCTCGGCGGCGTCAGGCGCAGCTGCTGGACCATATGGGCGAGCGGGTGCTCGTACCGATAGCGGGTCACATGTCTGACGTTGAGGCGCATGGCTCTCGGGCTTCCTCGTGTTCGGTCGGCTTCGCGTCTTGTCGCCGCCGGCTTCCGATCGTTCGGTTCGCGTTTCCTGTCAGGCGAAGTGGTAGTCCGCGGCGAGCTGCGCGCCTAGTCCGTTGTTTCTCGCGATCATGTTGCCGAGGAACTCGTGCAGTCCCCCTTGGAAGATCTGCCGCATGGTTCCCTGGTCCAGCAACTCGTGGGTGCGCTGGGCCATGTCGTAGCTCATCGGCCGCTCGCCGTAGCGCAGGGTGAGCCCCTCCATGCTCTCGGTGATCCAGTCGTAGCAATAGGCCAGCGAGCGGGGCATCTCCTTTCGCAGGATCAGGAACTCGGCGATGTTGAACGGGCGGATCTGCGCATCGCGATAGGCGTGGCGATAGCTGCGATGGGCAGAGACCGACCGCAGGATCGTCGACCATTGGTACCGGTCGAGCTCGCCGCCGACCACTTCGTTGTCCGGCAGCAGGATCCAGTATTTCACGTCGAGGATGCGCGAGGTGTTGTCGGCCCGCTCGATGAAGCAGCCGAACTGCGAGAAGTGGTAGCCCTCGTCGCGCATCAAGGTGCCGAGCATGGCGCCGCGGAACAGCATGGAGCGCTGCTTGATCCAGGTCAGGAAGCCCGGCAGCTTGTCGTCGGTCATGTGCTGCGGGCGCACTTCCATGAAGTCGATATAGGTCGTGTTCAGGCTCTCCCACATCTCGCCGGTGATGGCGGTGCGCACCGAGCGGGCGTTGTTGCGGGCCGCCTCGATGCAGGAGCGGACGGAGGAGGGGTTTTCCGGGTCGAACAGCATGTGCGAGACGACGGAGCGCTTTGTCAGTTCCTCGTGCTTCTTGAAGAAGCCCTGGTCGCAGCCGGCGCTGACCAGGGTCGAACGCCAGTCGTCGGCGGCGTCCTGGCCCAGACGCGGCGTCATGGCAATGCGGTATCCCACCTCCAGCAGGCGGGCCATGTTCTCCGCCCGCTCGTTGTAGCGCGAGGTCCAGAACAGGGATGCGGCGGTACGGCCGAGCATGTTTCGTCAGTCCTCCAGAACCCAGGTGTCCTTGGTGCCGCCGCCCTGGCTGGAATTCACCACCAGGGAGCCTTTCTTCAGCGCCACGCGGGTCAGGCCGCCGGGCGTGATGCGCACCTTGTCTCCGACCAGCACATAGGGCCTGAGGTCGACATGGCGGGGCGCCAGCCCCGATTGCACATGGGTCGGGCAGGCCGACAGCGCCAGGGTCGGCTGGGCGATGTAGTTGGCGGGATTGGCCTTCAGCCGCTTGGCGAACTCGGCGATCTCGCGCTTGGAGGCGGTCGGGCCGATCAGCATGCCGTAGCCGCCGGAGCCGTGCACCTCCTTCACCACCAGCTCCGGCAGACGGTCGAGCACATAGGCGAGGTCGTCCGCCTTGGCGCAGTTCCAGGTCGGCACGTTCTTCAGGATCGGCTTCTGGCCGGTATAGAACTCGATGATGTCCGGCACATAGGCATAGATCGCCTTGTCGTCCGCGATGCCCGTGCCCGGCGCGTTGCAGATCGTCACGTTGCCCGCCCGGTAGGCGTCGAACAGGCCCGGCACGCCGAGCATGCTGTCGGGGCGAAAGGTCAGCGGATCGAGGAAGGCATCGTCGATGCGCCGGTAGATCACGTCGACCCGCTGCGGCGACCGGGTGGTGCGCATCCACACCTTGCCGTCCTCCACATAGAGGTCGCGCGCCTCGCACAGCTCCACGCCCATCGTGTCGGCGAGGAAGGCATGCTCGAAATAGGCGGAGTTGTAGATGCCCGGCGTCAGGATGCAGACGGTCGGGTCGCCGTCGCAGTTCTCCGGCGCGACGCTCTCCAGCGTCTCGCGCAGCATGTCCGGATAGTGCTCGATCGGTGCCACCCGGTTCTGCTGGAACAGCTCGGGGAACATCCGCATCATCGTCTCGCGGTTCTCCAGCATGTAGGAGACGCCGGACGGGGTGCGGGTGTTGTCCTCCAATACGTAGAAATCGTCCTCGCCGACGCGCACGAGGTCGGTGCCTATAATATGGGCATAGACCCGGCGCGCCGGGGTGAAGCCGATCATCTCCGGCAGGAACGCCTCGTTCTGCAGGATCAGCTCCGCCGGCACCCGGCCGGCCCGCACGATCTCCTGGCGGTGGTAGATGTCATAGAGGAAGGCGTTGAGCGCCCGCACCCTTTGGTCGATGCCGGCCGACAGGCGCCGCCATTCGGACGCCGAGAGCACGCGCGGGACGATGTCGAAGGGGATCAGCCGTTCGGTGGCCTCGGACGTGCCGTAGACGGCGAAGGTGATGCCGAGGCGACGGAAGATCGTCTCTGCCTCGCGCGATTTCTTGCGCATGTCCGCCGGGGAGAGGGTGTTGAACCATTCGGCGAGCCGCCTGTAGGGCGCACGGGGCTTGCCGTCGGCGGTCAGCATCTCGTTGAAAATGGTGCTCTCCCCCATGCGTGTCTCCAACCCCTCGTCCGCGCTGTCGTGTTGTTGTCTTCTGTCGTTCCTGGTCCGGTGAGGGCGGCCTCGTGGCGCGAGGGAGGTGGACACCGCCCCCGCCGGCAATGCGAGTGTTGCCGTACCGGTCATCCCGTTGATCTGCAAAGGTCATGTTTGCAAGTGCGGGGTTTTCCTCCAAGTCCGAAATTGCGTCAGTGCATGCCCAGGATAGTGCCTTTCGGGACCGGCCGCAGAGGCACGAACCGTTTGATCAAGCTTAACGGGTTGTCGGCTCGCGTCAAATGCGGCCGGAGAGCGGCGCTCGGTTTCCGGGGCGCATTGCAACTGCCCGGAAGACAAAAAAAGGACGGCTTCGCGATGAAGCCGTCCTCAAGTGTCGGTGCGGAGCCGATGGGTCAGGCGGCTTTGCCGCTCGCTTCCGTGACGAAGTTGTCGATGGCCGTCTGCAGTTGGCTGGCGCGCGTGTTCAGCGTCTCCGCTTCATCCTGCAGCTTGTCGGCCAGCTGGCTGTTGTCCTGGGTCATTTCACCGACCTTGTTGACGGACAGGGTCAGGGTTTCGGTGTTGCTCGTCGACACCTGTGCCGCCTGGGCGATTTCGCCCGTGGCCTCTTCCTGCTGCTGGACCGAATAGGCAAGGTCGTCGATGAAGCCCTGGATCTCGATCATGATGTTGTTGATCGAGTTGATCGACGTGACCGACGAGGTGGTGGACGTCTGGATGGCCTCGATCTGGTTGCGAATGTCCTCGGTGGCGCGTGCCGTCTGGTTCGCAAGCGTCTTGACCTCCGCTGCGACGACGGCGAAGCCTTTTCCGGATTCTCCGGCACGCGCTGCCTCGATCGTGGCGTTCAGTGCGAGAAGGTTGGTCTGCTCGGCGATGTCCTGGATCAGGCCGATGACGGTTCCGATGCTCTCGGCCATCCGGTCGAGACGGGTCATGTTCTCGCTCGCTTCCGACGACATGGTTGTCGCGGAGCCGATCCGCAGCTTTACATTGGCGATGCGCGAGGAAATCTCGGCAAGCGACGAGGTCAGCTCCGTCGTCGCCGACGCCACGGTCTGAGCCGCAGAGCCTGCCTGGTTGGTCGCCGCCAGGGAACTGCGCGACTCCGTGTCCGTTGCCTGTGCGGACTGCTTCAGCGTGCTGGACATGCTCTGCAGGTCGTGGACCGAACCGGCCAGGTCCTTGAAGATCGAGGAGACCCGCGTCTGGAAGCCGCTGGCGATCCGGTTGCGTTCTTCCGCGAGGCGCTGGTTCATCGCCGCCGCCTCTTCCAGCTGGCGTTCTTCCAGGCGCCGCTTGTCGATCAGGGACTGGCGGAAGGCCTCCAGCGAAACCGCCATCTCGCCGATCTCGTCCTTGCGCCCGAGCGCGCGGATGCTGGTATCGATCTCGCCGGACGCCACGGCCGTCATCTCGTCGCCGAGGCCGTTCATGCTCCGCAGCACCCGGAAATAGACGATGCCGACAATACCGGCGAGCGTCATGAGTGTTGCCAGAACGCTGGCAAACAGCAGCGTCTGGGCCGCACTCCTGGATGCCTCGGCCTCGTCTACCGCTGCCTGGGTACGCGACTCCATGAGCTGGTAGAACTTGTCGACGGGCGTCATGATCCCGGCCTTGAACTCGTGATACTGCCTGCTGTGCAGCATCCGGATCGGGTAGAGGGGATCGTCGGCGCTGATGGGCTTGCCGTCCTTGTCCAGGCCCTTCACGTAATTCATCGCCTCGACCTCGAGCGCGACGAGACCGTCCGAGTTCTTCTTGGCCTCGTTCAGCAGGTCGAATTCCGCCTCGGTGAAGCCGAGGGCGCGCATCTCGCCGAGCAGTTCGACCGGCTGGCCGTCCGGGCGGGGCTTGGCGTTGCCGGCTGCAACGAAGTCCCAGTAGATCCGGTGATAGGCTTCCGGCTTGGGCTTCTTGCCGTCACGAATGGCGAGGATGTCGTTGTATTGCTGCTCGTAGGCGGGATCGCCTGTCGCGACATAGGTTCGCGCGAGCCGCGTGAGATCGTCCGACCCCTGGCGCATTTCATCTGCGAGCAGATATGATTTGTACTTGAGATCAATTGCCTCGGCGACGTGCTGCGTCGCGACACTTGTTTCGTTGACGGAGTAGATCAGGGCGACCGACGTCGCCAGTGCCGCACATCCCCCTGCAAGGATGTAGGTAATTATGCGCATAATAACCTCCGCGAGGCATTGATAACTTTACGGAGGGTGACGGTGACAATTGAAAAATGTGTGAAAGGGGGCGGGCTAAGTTTCAGGAACCGAGAACTTTTATTCGCGCTGCCCGGCTATGGAGGCAGGACATTGAGCCGCGCGGTGTCACCGAGCCTGAAACGGCGCATTCCTGCGAAGGAACGCGCCGCTGTGCCGGGCTTCGAAGGCCGGTCTGTTCAGACCAGTTCGCCGAACTCCATGCTTTCCGGTTCGATCAGGGCGAGAAATGCCTCGCACTCCGCGTTGCCCTGCCAGGCGTTGCAGATCGCGATGGCCCGTGTCCGGCTGTCCGCGACGGCGATATCCAGGAAGATGCCGCTTTCGAGCCGCACCAGCCGCTGGCCCAGCCAGCCGGGCTGGCGCGAGAGGTGGTGCTCCACCATCCGGGCATGGGCCGCGCGCATGTTCTCCTCCGCAACGCCGGGTTTCAGGCGGAAGCGGCCGACCTCGATACCGTCTCCGGCAAGGAGACCGACCGGCGCCGGCTGGCTCGACGCGTAGTGGCCCATGCTGGCAACGCCGCTGATCGTGGCGCGGAAGCCGGCGAAGTCATCTCCCTCGCCGACCGCGCGCGCGGCCGACAGCGCCGCGTCCCTGGTCTTCCAGGCGACGAGGTCGACGCGCCGGGACGCATCGCCCGTGTCCGTCAGCTGCGTCCAGGCGAGAAACCCGGGAAACGAGCGGACCTTGGCGAGCGCGTGCCTGCGTTCGTCATCGGCGCGGGCCGGATCGTCCACCTGATAGGCGACGACTTCGAGGCAATGGTCTTGCATGCGATGCTCCTGTTCTGCGTGATGCGCAGCGGGAGATACGCCAAGGCTCCTGACACCTTCTGTCAGGGGCACGCGCTACGGATAGCGCCATGAAGGTGTTTCGTCTGTTCTCCCTGCTCGACCGCTTGCGCAGCGCCGGCGGCCCGGTGTCTGCCGAGGAACTGGCCCGCGCGCTCGAGGTGTCGCCGCGCACGATCTACCGCGACATGGCCACGCTTCAGGCGATGGGGGCGCCGGTGCGGGGCGAAGCGGGCATCGGCTACCAGATGGAGCGCGGTTACTTCCTGCCGCCGCTCAGCTTCGACGAGGAGGAGATGGAGGCGATTGCGCTCGGCATGCGGCTGGTGAGGGCGCGGGGCGATGCGCCTTTGAGCGAGGCTGCCTTGCGGGTTTCCGGCAAGATCGGAGCGGCCTCGGGCGATGCGGGCGGGGAGGCGGCCCTGCGCCTGCCGCTGCGCGCGGTGACGCGCGAGCGCCCGCAGACGGAGACCGCCAATCGCTGGCTGCCGGGGCTGCGCCGTGCCATCCGCCGGCAGCGGATGCTTCAGCTCGCCTATGTGGATCTCGGCGGTCGGGAGAGCCGCAGGCGGGTGCGCCCGCTCGGCCTCACGGTGTTCGACGAGGTCTGGCTGCTGACCGGCTGGTGCGAGGAGCGCGGCGACTTCCGCAATTTCCGCCTCGACCGGATCACGGCCGTGGAGGAGACGGGCGAGCGGGCACCGCGCGAACGCGGGCGGCGGTTCGAGGACTATCTTGCGAGCCTGTGATCAGCGCCAGCCGCCGCGCCGCTCCCAGGGCGAGAACAGCGGCGTCTCGCAGATATAGCCGACGATGCAGCGGCCCGTGTCGCGGGTGCGCACCTGCGCCGGGCGCACGGTTTCCCAGTGGTCGCACCAGCGCGGGCCGGCGACGAAGCGCTCGTAGGTGTACCGGCCGGTGGTCATCACCACCGCGCCGCGCCGGGCGACGAGGTCCTGCGCCTGGTTGCAGCTCATGCGCCTCAGGTCGGGGCGCTGGGCGGCCGCCGGCTGCGGGGCAAGTGTCATCAGCATCAGGGCGGAAAGGGCTGCCACGGCCAGGCCGGTTCCTGCTTTCGTCAAACGGTCGATGCGCATGCCGGGTCTCCCCCTGTTGTCGCGCCCGGCCTTTCGGACGCCGGGCCGCTCCCATTGTCAGTCTTGCCTGCCATCGCGGCAAAGCGATGGCAGGCCGGTGGCGTGCAGCACGCGACCTTGCGGCGGCGGGCAGGGCCTATTCCTTGTCCCAGTCGGGCGCCCAGTCCGGGTCGATGCCGCGTCCCTCCGCGCTGCCGAGCGCGGAGATCGCCGCCATCTCGGCCTCGTCCAGCTCGAAGTCGAAGACGGCGGCGTTTTCGGCCAGCCGCGCCGGCGTGCCGGTCTTGGGGATGGCGATGGTGTTCTCCTGCTGCAGCAGCCAGCGCAGCGTCACCTGCACCTCGCTCTTGCCGTAGCGCTTGGCGATGTCGCGGATCGTCTCGTTGCCGGACACACGGCCCTTGGCGATGGGCGAATAGGCGATCAGCGCCATGCCGGCGGCCTCCAGCGCCGCGCGCACCCGCTTCTGCGACAGGAACGGATGATACTCAACCTGGTTGGCGACCAGCTGTCCCTTGGCGAGGTCCTGCGCCTCGCGCACCATGGCGGCGGTGAAGTTGGAAACGCCGACGGCGCGCGTCCAGCCGCGCTGGCGCAGCTCCAGCAGCGCCTCGATCTGCTCGTTCAGCGGCACCCGCGGGTTGGGCCAGTGGATCAGGAACAGGTCGACATGGTCGAGCCCCAGCCGGTCGAGGCTGTCCTCGCAGGAGCGGATCAGCTTTTCCGGGTCCAGGTTGTCGTGCCAGACCTTGGTCGTCACGTGGTAGCTGTCGCGGGCGCGGCCCGAGGCGCGCAGGCCCGCGCCCACCGCCTTCTCGTTGGCATACATCGCCGCCGTGTCCACATGGTCCCAGCCGCTTTCCAGCGCGGCGCGGACGATGTCGCGGCACGGCTCGTCCTTCAGCGGCCAGGTCCCGAGCCCCAGCACCGGGATGTCGATGCCGCCGAGAGTGAGGTGGTGGTTCATGGCACTGCTCCTGTTCGGAAGTCGCGAAAGGCGGGGAGGGATCCCGCAAACGAAAACGGCCCGGCGGACGTTCGCCCCCTCCTGCATGGAAGGGCGAGCGTCGGCCGGGCCGGAATGTCGGACCGGCGCCGCCTCTCTAGCAAGGGGGCGCCGGTGGGTCGTCAGTCGAGGTCGCTGACCGAGGCCGCGACCTTGCCGACCAGGCCGTAGCTCATGGCCTCGTCCGGGCCCATCCAGTAGTCGCGGTCCGTGTCCTTCTCGATCCGCTCCATCGGCTGGCCGGTGGCCGCCGCGAAGAGCTTGTTCAGGCGGTCGCGCATCTTGAGGATCTCGCGCGCCTGGATCTCGATGTCGGAAGCCTGGCCGCCGGCGCCGCCGGACGGTTGATGAAGCAGGAAGCGGGTGTTCGGCGTGCAGTAACGGCGCTCCTTGGGCACCGAGATGTAGATCAGCGCGCCGGCGCTCGCCACCCAGCCCATGCCGAGGATCCGCACTTCCGGGCTGATGAACTTGATGGTGTCGTGGATCATGTCGCCCGACTCGACGTGGCCGCCGGGCGAGGACACGATCACGGTGATCGGGTCGTTGGAGACCTGCGCCATCGCCAGCAGGCGGGCGCAGACGTCGCGCGCCAGTTCCTGGTTGATCGGGCCGGTGATCAGCACCGTGCGGGCGTCGAACAGATGCTTGTCGACCTGGATCGAAGGCGGCGTCTTGGTCTTCTCGTCGTCGTCCTCGTCGTCGAGGCGGCTCGGCACATCGTTCGGCTTGATGGTCATGTGCAAGATCAGCTCCTTCATGAAGACGGAATCGGGCCCCGCCGGGCCCGGTCTCGTTTCCCATACTTAGGCGATGCGTGCCCTCGCGGCAAAGGGGTTCTCGCAATTTGCCGTGCACCGCGTCGATCTTGATGAATGGCGTGTGGAGAGCGGAAAGCACGGCCGCGGGCCATGCGCCGGTGCCTCGCCGCTCGCCCGGCCGTCGCGGCGGCGGCTCGAGGCGATTTCCATGGCGGGGGCGAATGGGCTAGATTGCGAGTCGGGTGCTGCCCGCGCCTCCCCCCTCCGCTTCGGGAAAGCATGTGCCATGCCGGGCCTTTCGCATCACCGGACCACCGTTCGGGCGCCGCATGAGGAGGGATTGCGCTCATCGCCCGCAGACGGAGTTATCCGGCATGCACCTGTCCGCACCCCTTTACCGCCTCAAGCGCGAGGCGCGCCTTCTGTCCCGCGAGGCGGGAATTCCCCTTGCCGCCGCGCTCGACCGCATCGCCGCCCGTGAGGGCCATGCCCGCTGGAGCCTGCTGGCGCAGCGCGCCGCCGAGCGCTCGCCCGCCGCGCTGATCTATCCCCGCCTTCGCCCCGGCGAGATGATCCTCGTCGCCGCCCGTCCCGGCCAGGGCAAGACGCTGCTGGCGCTCGAACTCGCCCTTGCAGCGATGAAAGCCGGCAACCGCGCCGCTGTCTTCACGCTGGAATATGTGGAGCACGAGGTGGAGGCGCGGCTCGAGCGGCTCGGCGCGCGGGGGGCGCTCAAGGACCTCCTTGCGCTCGACTGCTCCGACGAGATCTGTTCGGCCCGCATCACCCAGCGGCTGCAGGGCTGCGCGCCCGGCACGCTCGCGGTGATCGACTACCTGCAGATCCTCGACCAGCGGCGCGACACGCCCGATCTCGGCACGCAGGTCGCGGAGCTCTCCGCCTTCG
The DNA here is from genome assembly GCF_058448995.1 of Stappia sp. G46H5W. NCBI lineage: Bacteria > Pseudomonadati > Pseudomonadota > Alphaproteobacteria > Hyphomicrobiales > Stappiaceae > Stappia > Stappia sp. G46H5W. The sequence continues at coordinate 45,137 of NZ_JBZFLL010000002.1, forward strand.
CCCGGCGGTCCGGCGCGGTGCTCGTTTTCGTCTCGCAGGTCGACCGCACCTTTGATCCGGCGCTGAAACCCTTGCCGGACCTTGCCGACCTGCGTCTGCCCAATCCGCTCGACCTTTCCCTGTTCGACCGGGCGGTGTTCCTGCAAGCAGGCCGGCTGCGGCTTGTAGATCGAAACTAGGGCTGGGCCCGAAGGTCGAAGTGGAGATGGTCGTCGTGGCGGGCGGCGCGGCAGCCCTGGAAGCGGATCTTGGGATCCGCGAGGGCGAACCGCTCGACCAGATGCGGTTCGAGAAAGATCTTCCCGACCCGCTCGTCGCCCGCAAGCCGCGCGACGACGAAGCGCAGCCGCTCCGGCTCGGGTTCAAGATCCGGCCAGAGCGGTTGCAGCGCCGCCAGATCCCAACGCAGCGACAGTATCGCGCCGGGGCACTGCGTCGGTCCGTCCTCGAACGCGAAATAGCCAATGGGTGAGCGGGTCCGTCCGGGCAGATAGCCGGACGCGTTGCGGTAATAGAAGGCGAGATCGACCTTTTCGCCGTCGTCGTGCGACAGGTGAGGCAGCAGCGGAAAACCGTTCAGGAACGGGAAGTTCGCATCCAGGACGAGCGTCTGCGTGCCCGGAAACGCGTCGTCGACCGCCTCTGCGGTGTCCACGAGCACGGTCTGCATGGCCGGTGTCACGTAGTTGCGGTTGAGGGCGCAATAGATCCAGGAGCCGACCTGGAGCGGCCCGTTCGCAAGGCAGCTCAGCGGGACGCGGCCAAGCAGCGGCGCGGTCCACAGCGCTCCTGCGCTCAGCGCGACATAGGCGAGAGCAAAAACCGCCAGTCGCCTGCGGAAGGGCAGGGCGATCAGCCATGCCAGCCCGCCGATCTGGGTCAGCAGCGTGAGGACCAGAACCCAGACGGTATGAACTGCAATTCTCAGCATCCGCAAATCCCTGATATGGCAACCTATCCGGTATGTCCGGCCGGCGATGCCGACGCAAGGTGCCTGCGAGAGGCGGCGGGCTTTCGGACTTGTGCCCGCCCGCTCCGCCCCATCGTCGCCGGTCGGCGAAACGCGCTCCACGGCGGCGGGGAGGGGAGGACGTGGCCGCCAATTTTCTTGACACCCGTGAGCAAGCGTCTTTTGATCAAGGGCCTTTTATTCTTGAGATATTGGAGAATTCGATGAGACGGTTGTTTTTTGTGTTCTTTCTCTTGGTCCTTCCCGCCACCGCCATGGCAGGTAACGCTGTCCTGAAGAAGGATGGGAAGTCCTATACCTTGAATTGCTCGAATGCCGGCTGCTTCATCGCCGAGCGCATCTCCTTCTTCAAGTCGGGCCCTCAGAAGCGACTTGGGGCCGGGGGCGCCGCGAACTTCGAGAAGTGGAAGAAGAAACTGAAGAGCGACGGCTATAAATAACAGGCCCGGATGACGCGACGCCGTCACCACGCCTGCAAGATCAGCGGCGCAGGCTGAACCGCGAGTTTCTGGAAAGGCGGGAAGGAAGGTACCTCTCCCGCCTTGCCCGACGGGGTGTGTCGCGTCGGCGGTGGGCAAGCGCCGTCCGGGAGGACGCGGGAGAGGGCCCGTCGGCCAAGTTGCTCCAGCACCGCCTCGCGGCTGCTTATACCTCTCCGGCCCCAGGTCGCAGTTCACGCTTGGCCGGATTGATGCGACGAGAGGCCTTTCCGTCTCGCACCTGCCGAGGGTGCCAATGGGTCCCGGCTCTCCGGCTTCGCCTGCGGCCGGGATGACCTGCTGAGAAGGTTGCGCGGCCTCGTATCCTCTCTGCCGTCACCCCGGACGAGCATCGCGAGATCCGGGGCCTATTGGCTGCCAGAGCGGCGGCGGGGAGGCGGAGGCCGGGCCGCATCCCCGTTTCGCGCGCCATCCCGAGCGCTGTCCTTTCCCCGCGTCTTCCCGGACGGTGCGCAGCGCCGAGCCGGGATCGGCGAGCCGAGGGCGTCGGTGGCTGGGCTCGGCAAGGGTCGCAGGCTCCGTGCCTCTCCGGTCCCGGGTCGCGGCTTCGCCTTGCCCGGGAGGACGAAGGCTGGGACGGAGCCAGCAAGACGGCAGCTGGGAGAGGCGCCGCACCTCCCGGCTTACGCCGGCTGAGGGTGCCAATGGATCCCGGCTCTCCGGCTTCGCCTGCGGCCGGGATGACCTCGGAGAGGAGGAAACGTCCTCACATCCCCTCTGCCGTCACCCCGGACGAGCATCGCGAGATCCGGGGCCTATTGGCTGCCAGAGCGGTCGCGATGATGCGCTGGTCGAGCAGCTGGCTCCTCTCTTCCCACAAGAAGGAACGATGAGGGGGAGATGTCGGCGCAGCCGACAGGGGGGAGCAGCGCCAGAGCCGGTCGCTTCCCCGCGCCGGTCATGCCTGACCGCGACAACGCAATCGCCCGATCCGGGCGCGATCCGGCGTCCAGATATCAGCCGCGGGCGGCACACCCGGGCCGTGGTTGCCTCACGACCGGCAAGCGCATGCCGGCCGCACGCCTGCCGTTCCCGCCCCACCAGGGAGGCGCGCCTACTCCGCCGCGTTCATGCCGCGGGCCGGGCGACGCTCCAGCACCTCGCGCAGGAAGCGGCCGGTATGGCTCGCCTCCGCCTCGACGATGTCCTCCGGCGTGCCGGCCGCGACGATGGTGCCGCCGCCGTCGCCGCCTTCGGGACCGAGATCGATCACCCAGTCGGCGGTCTTGATGACCTCCAGATTGTGCTCGATCACCAGCACCGTGTTGCCCTGCTCGACCAGTTCGTGCAGCACTTCCAGCAGCTTGGCGACGTCATGGAAATGCAGGCCGGTCGTCGGTTCGTCGAGGATGTAGAGCGTGCGGCCGGTCGCCCGCTTCGACAGTTCCTTGGCCAGCTTGACGCGCTGTGCCTCGCCGCCCGACAGGGTCGTGGCCTGCTGGCCGACCTTGATGTAGCCGAGGCCGACGCGGGCCAGCGTCTCCAGCTTGTCGCGCACCGCCGGCACGGCGGAGAAGAAGCGGGCGCCTTCCTCCACCGTCATGTCGAGCACGTCGGCGATGGACTTGCCCTTGAACTCGACCTCCAGCGTCTCGCGGTTGTAGCGCTTGCCCTTGCAGACATCGCAGGTCACGTAGACGTCGGGCAGGAAGTGCATCTCGATCTTGATGACGCCGTCGCCCTGGCACGCCTCGCAGCGCCCGCCCTTGACGTTGAAGGAAAAGCGCCCCGGCTGGTAGCCGCGTGTCTTGGCCTCGGGGAGGCCGGCGAACCATTCGCGGATCGGCGTGAAGGCGCCGGTATAGGTCGCCGGGTTCGAGCGCGGCGTGCGGCCGATGGGCGACTGGTCGATGTCGATCACCTTGTCGAGCTGCTCCAGCCCGTCGATATGGTCGTGCGGGGCCGGGGTCTCGCGCGCGCCGTTCAGCCGCCGCGCCGCCGCCTTGTACAGCGTGTCGATCAGGAAGGTCGACTTGCCGCCGCCGGAGACGCCCGTGATGCAGGTGAAGGTGCCGAGCGGAATGTCCGCCGAGACGTTCTTCAGGTTGTTGCCGCGCGCACCGGCCACATGGATGCGGCGGTGCTTCTTCGGCTTGCGCCGCTCGCTCGGCATCGGGATCGCCATGGCGCCGGACAGGTACTGGCCGGTCAGCGACTTCGGATTGGCGAGGATCTCCGCCGGCGTTCCCTGGGCCACCACCTCGCCGCCATGGATGCCGGCGCCCGGGCCGATATCCACCACATAGTCGGCGGTCAGCACCGCGTCCTCGTCATGCTCGACCACGATCACCGTGTTGCCGAGGTCGCGCAGGTGCTTCAGCGTGTCGAGCAGGCGGGCGTTGTCGCGCTGGTGCAGGCCGATGGACGGCTCGTCGAGCACGTAGAGCACGCCCGTGAGCCCAGAGCCGATCTGCGAGGCGAGCCGGATGCGCTGGCTCTCGCCGCCGGACAGGGTGCCGGAGTTGCGCGACAGGGCCAGGTAGTCGAGGCCGACATCGTTGAGGAATTTCAGCCGCTCGCGGATCTCCTTGAGGATGCGCAGGGCGATCTCCGACTGCTTGTCGGTCAGCTCCCCCGGCAACTCGGCGAACCAGGCGGCGGCGTCGCGGATCGACAGCTGCGAGATCTCGCCGATATGGCGGGTGGCGATCTTCACCGACAGCGCCTCGGGCTTCAGCCGGTAGCCGTTGCATGCCGGGCAGGGGCGGTCGGACTGGTAGCGCGACAGTTCCTCGCGCACCCACTCGCTGTCGGTCTCGCGCCAGCGCCGCTCGATATTGCCGATGACGCCCTCGAAGGTCTTGGCGGTGCGGTAGCTGCGCACGCCGTCGTCATAGACGAACTCGATCTTCTCCTTGCCCGAGCCGTTGAGGATCGTCTCGCGCACCGCCTCCGGCAGGTCCGCCCAGGGGGTCGCCATCGAGGCGCCGAAATGGCGGCAGATCGCGTCCAGCGTCTGGGCGTAATAGGGCGAGGTCGAGCCGGTCTTGGCCCAGGGCAGCACCGCGCCTTCGCGCAGGGTGAGCGTATGGTCGGGGACCACCAGCTCCGGCTCGAAGGCGAGCGTGGTGCCCAGGCCGTCGCAGGTCGGGCAGGCGCCGAACGGGTTGTTGAACGAAAACAGCCGCGGCTCGATCTCGGAGATCGTGAAGCCGGAGACCGGGCAGGCGAACTTTTCCGAGAACACCACGCGCTCATGGGTCTCGTTGCGGTTCTGCAGCACCGCGCCGTCGGCGGGCGCGGGCAGCGCCTTGTCGGCGAATTCGGCGATGGCGATGCCGTCGGCCAGCGACAGGGCGGTCTCCAGCGAATCCGCCAGCCGGCCGCCCATGTCCGGGCGCACGACGATGCGGTCGACGACCACGTCGATGTCGTGCTTCAGCTTCTTGTCGAGGGCGGGCGCCTCGGCGATCTCGTGGAACGTGCCGTCGATCTTGACGCGCTGGAAGCCCTTCTTCATCAGCTCGGCGAGTTCCTTGCGGTACTCGCCCTTGCGCCCGCGCACGATCGGGGCCAGCAGGTAGAGCCGCGTGCCTTCCTCCAGCGCCAGCACCCGGTCGACCATCTGGCTGACCGTCTGGCTCTCGATCGGCAGGCCGGTCGCCGGCGAGTAGGGCACGCCGATGCGCGCGAACAGAAGGCGCAGGTAGTCGTAGATCTCCGTCACCGTGCCGACGGTGGAGCGCGGGTTGCGCGAGGTGGTCTTCTGCTCGATGGAAATGGCCGGTGACAGGCCGTCGATCTGGTCGACGTCCGGCTTCTGCATCATCTCCAGGAACTGGCGGGCATAGGCCGACAGGCTCTCGACATAGCGGCGCTGGCCCTCGGCATAGATCGTGTCGAAGGCGAGCGACGACTTGCCGGAGCCGGACAGGCCGGTCATCACGATCAGCGCGTCGCGCGGCAGGTCGAGATCGACATTCTTCAGATTGTGCTCGCGCGCGCCGCGAACGCTGATCACGCGCCGGTCGGCGGCGGAAGCGGGCGGCGTGGAGGTCGAACGCGACTTGGACATGCGTGCGGTCCCTGGATGACGGCCTTGCGGCATCTGGAGGGCTGCCGGGCGTCACGCGGGAGGGCGAGGGCCGGCGGCAGCTTAAGTGAAACGGCCCGGCCGGGCCGGGAATGACAGGCGCCCCGGCGGTCCGGGGCAGAAGCGTACCCGGCACTGCCGGGCGTTTGGTGCGGGGCGGGCGGCGGCAGCGCTCTTCTACGACATGCGCCGGCATCCGTCGATTCCGCTCGGCGGATTCCCGAACGTCCCATCCGCGCACGCAGCATCAGGCCGCCGGCCGACCGGCCCGATGATCGCTCGGCCGGCCGAACCGCCATCCGTACCGCAGTCCGCCATGACCTTCGGGGAGAGTCTACGCAGGCGTTCGCGAATCCGATTGCGTGAACATATCAGGAACATATATTGTTCCGCAAGATCGTCGGCATGTGGTGCGGGTGCGCCCGCCGGGCAAGGGGTGTTCGCCTCTCCGTGCCCGCGCGTCCCGTCCCGCCGGCAAAGCGATTGTGGAAAAACGGGAGCTCCGCGCCCAAAAGCGCAGTTCGAAGGTCGCGGGCCTTTCGCCGGCCTCCTGCCCGGGGCTAAGGTCCTCGGGATGATCACGGGCCCCGGGGCGCGCGCATGCGTGCCGCCGGCCGGCCTCATGCAACGAAGGGATCCCGCCGCTGCTGTCGGCGGATCGCCTCACATCGACGAGCCTGGCCGGGCACCGGCCGGCTCATGGACAGGCCGGCAACGACCGGCAGGCAAGGAGACGACAATGTCGGGAAGCGTCAACAAGGTGATCCTGGTGGGCAATCTGGGAGCCGACCCGGAGGTCCGCCGGATGCAGGACGGGCGCCCGGTGGTCAACTTGCGCATCGCCACCTCGGAGACCTGGCGGGACCGCAGCTCGGGCGAGCGCAAGGAGCGCACCGAGTGGCACCGCGTGGTGATCTTCAACGAGGGGCTGGCCAAGGTCGCCGAGAACTATCTGCGCAAGGGCTCCAAGGTCTACATCGAGGGCCAGCTGCAGACCCGCAAGTGGCAGGACCAGTCCGGCCAGGAGCGCTATTCCACGGAAGTCGTGCTGCAGGGCTTCAACTCGACGCTGACCATGCTTGACGGTCGCGGCGAGGGCGGCGGCGGCGGTGGCGGCGGCCGCTTTGTCGAAGGCGGCGGTGGCGGCGGCTATGAGGGCGGCTCCGGCGGTGGCGGCTACGGCGGCGGTTCGGGCGGCGGCGGCTATGGCGGCGGCTCCGGTGGCGGCGGTTACGGCGGCGGCTCGGGCGGTGGCTCCGGCGGGTCCGGCGGTTCGGGCGGCGGCTTCGGCGGCGGCCCGGACATGGACGACGAGATCCCGTTCTGATCGGGCTTTGATCCGGCCCTTTGCGGTCTTTTGCGACACATGCCGTCCCGGTTCTTCGCGGGGCGGCATCTTTTTCCAACCGGCCGGCACGCGCTCCTTCCCTCCGGTGGCTCGCTGCGGCGATCCTGCCTTGGCGCTGCCGGGTTTGAGACGCAAACTCGCCGTCCCACCCGGCGGATGCTCTCATCTGCCAGCATCTTTTCCGGTCTTTCACGGAGGCTCCCATGCTGCAACTCGACCCGGATGCCACCCGCAACGCGCTCGAATGGCGGCCTCTGATCGAGGCGCTGCGGACGATGTTCCGCGACGGCTGCGAGAGCCCGGTGCGCCACCATCACGATTTCGAGGTGCCGGGCGAGGCGGACGGCACGCTGCTCCTGATGCCGGCCTGGGTTCCGGGGCGCTATCTCGGCACCAAGCTTGCGACCGTGGTGCCGGGCAACGGCGCGCGCGGCCTGCCGGCTGTGATGGCCAGCTACCTGCTCAACGATGCCCGCACCGGCGAGATGCTGGCGATGATCGACGGCGGCGAGCTCACCGCCCGGCGCACGGCGGCGGCCTCCGCTCTGGCGGCGGACTATCTGGCGCGCGAGGATGCCCGCCATCTGCTCGTGGTCGGCACCGGCCGCCTGTCGCGCAATCTTGCGGCCGCCCATGCCTCGGTACGGCCGTTGTCGCGGGTCTCGGTCTGGGGCCGCGATCCGGAGAAGGCGCAAGCGGTGGCCGACGAGATCGCCGAGGAACTCGACATTCTCGCCCAGCCGGCGAGCGATCTGGAAGCCGCGGTGCGCGATGCCGACATCGTCAGCTGCGCCACCTTGTCTGAAACGCCGTTGGTGCAGGGCGCCTGGCTGAAGCCGGGCAGCCATCTCGATCTGGTCGGCGCGTTCAAGCCGACCATGCGCGAGAGCGACGACGAGGCCGTTTCGCGGGCCCGAGTCTTCGTCGATACCCGCGAGGGCGCGATGAAGGAAGGCGGCGACATCGTTCGGGCGCTGGCCTCCGGTGCGCTCGAGGAGGACGGCATCGAGGCCGACCTGTTCGACCTTGCCCGCGGCACCCATGCGGTGCTGCGCCAGTCCGACGACATCACCCTGTTCAAGTCGGTCGGCGCGGCGCTGGAAGATCTCGCCGGCGCGATCCTCGCCTTCGAGACCGCCTCGGCCAAGACCGGCCAGTCCACCTCGCCGCGCATCCTGCCGGTGATGTGACGGCGCGGCGGGGCCTGTTGGTTGCCAGAGCAGCGGCTAAGGCGCGCAGTCCCTTCCACGCTCCCTCTCGCCGCAGGATGTCATCCCGGTTTCGGCGAAGCCGAAGACCGGGATCCAGTAACCCCGAACGGTTCGCGTTGGGCTTCGGCACTACCGCCGGACCGCCGGTGGCGGCTAGCTTCGCGCGCCATCCGCCCCGGCGGATACTGGATACCTGCCTTCGCAGGTATGACAAGCGAGAGTGGGATGAGCGCCTTCCGCCTCGCACCTGCTGAGGTTGTCTCTGGGTCCCGGCTCTGTGCTGAAGCGCGGCCGGGCGGGCGGCCCGTGGGTGTCGCACGACCTCGCATCCCCTCGGCCGTCACCCCGGCCAAGCGAAGCGCGCGCCGGGGGCTATTGGTTTCCAGAGCAGCAGCGGGGATGCACGGCTTTTCCCCGGCCGCGGCCGGCACGCTGACGGGGATAAGTCCCGGGTGTCGCCGGCGCGCAGGGGGCTGAAGCGGCCTCTGTTTTGTCGTCCGCGATAATCAATCGATTCTATCGATTATAATCACGAAAACAATCAGTTTGTACGAATGAAGTTTCGCTGCCATCTTGCGTGAGAATTGCAGGAGGCAAGGCATGAGTTTCGCCGGAATCTCGAATATTGAGATGAAATTTGCAAAGTCCGTCGCAAATTTCGGTCTCGTTTTGCCCGGCGTCCTGCTTTGCGTCGTCCTCGCGCTTGCCGGCAAGGCCCTGCGGCTTGTCCCCGGTCTCGACCTGCTCGGGCCGATGGCGCTGGCGATGGCGCTCGGGCTGGTTATCCGCGCGGCGATGCCGCTGTCCGAGGGCGTCATGCCGGGCGTGCGCCTGTCCGCCGTGACGCTGCTGCGGGCCGCCGTGGTGCTGCTCGGCCTGCAGCTGACGCTGGCCGACCTCCTGTCGCTCGGGCTCGGCGGGCTGGCTGTCACCACGACTGCGCTCGTCGCCACCTTCGCTCTCACCCTGTGGGCCGGCCGGCTGCTCGGCGTTGCGCCGGACCTTGCCCGTCTGATCGCCGCCGGCACCTCGATCTGCGGTGCCTCGGCCGTTGCCGCCACCCGCTCGGCGACCGGGGCCGGGGCGGGCGACACGGCCTATGCGGTCGCCTGCGTCACCCTCTTCGGCACGCTCGCCATGGTCCTGATGCCCCTGGTGCCGCCGCTCGCCGGACTGGATGCGGCCGGCTACGGCCTCTTCGTCGGCGCCTCGGTGCATGAGGTGGCGCAGGTGGCGGGCGCCGGCTTCCGGCACTCGGCGGAAGCGGGCGAGGCGGCGATGGTCGCCAAGCTGTCGCGCGTCCTGCTGCTGGCGCCCATGGTGCTGGTTCTCGCCGCCTGGTGCCGGCGCGGCCGGACCAACGACATCACGGGCGAGGGCGTTGCCGCCCGCCTTCCCGTGCCGTGGTTCGTCTTCGGGTTCCTGGCCATGGTGCTGGTTGCCAGCAGCGTGGAACTGCCAGATCCGGTCCGCACCGGGGCGGGCGAGGCGACGACGTTCCTGATGACCATGGCGCTTGCCGGTCTCGGCCTCTCCACGGATCTCGGCGAAATCCGCGCGCGCGGCATCCGCCCCTTGCTGCTTGCCGCCATTGCCGCCCTGTTCATCGCCGCGATCTCCCTGCTAATGGTGACCGTCTGGATGTGACCATTTCGGGCAGGGTGCGATGACGCTGGAACAGTTGCGGATTTTCGTGGCGGTCGCCGAGCGCGAGCATGTCACCCGCGCGGCCGAAGCTCTCAATCTCACCCAGTCGACGATCAGCGCGGCCATCGCCGCGCTGGAGGCGCGCCACGATGTGCGCCTGTTCGACCGGGTCGGCCGCAGCATCCGCCTGACCGAGGCCGGACGGGTGTTCCTGGGCGAGGCGCGCGCCGTCCTCGCCCGGGCCGAGGCCGCCGGCGAGGTGCTGGCGGAGCTTGCCGGCCTGCGGCGCGGCAACGTGCGCATCGCCGCCAGCCAAACGGTCGGAAACTACTGGCTGCCGGCCCGGCTCAAGGCGTTTCGCGAGGCGCATCCCCGTCTCGGCGTGTCGCTGTCCATCGGCAACAGCGAGCAGGTCGCCGCCTGGACCCGCGAGGGCGAGGCCGATCTCGGCATGGTCGAGGGCCCGGTGGCCGATCCCGATCTTTCGCCGGTGGAGGTGGGCCACGACCGCATGGTCCTGGTGCTGCCGCGCGACCATCCCGTCGCCCGGCGCGGGATCGTCAATGCCGATGCCTTGACGGCGCTGACCTTCGTTGCCCGCGAGGCCGGTTCCGGCACAGGCCTGATGCTGGAGCGGCTGGCGAAAAGCTTCGGCCTTGCGCCCGCCGATCTGCGGATCTCGATGGAGCTGCCCTCCAACGAGGCGCTGCGCGGCGCCGTCGAGGCAGGGGCGGGCGCGGCCGTCCTGTCCTCGCTGGTGGCGGAAGGGGCGGTGCGCTCGGGGCAGCTGTCGGCGTTGGAGCTCAGCCTGCCGCCGCGCCCCTTCTTCGTGCTGCGCCACCGCGCCCGGCACCTCTCCCCGGCCGCGCGCGCCTTCCTTCAAGCGCTGGAAGTGCCTGCCGACGCGACGTGAGGGCAAGCCTTTCCCGGCGCCCCTTTCCCGGAATTGTTCATGCGTGCCAGTATCATGGCCGAATCTTGCCCAAGGAGCTGCGCCATGCCCATCACCTGCGATTGCCTGATCATCGGCGGCGGCATTGCCGGCATCGGCCTTGCCGCGCATCTGGGCGCGGAGCGCTCCACCGTGGTGCTGGAGATGGAAGACGCGCCCGGCCGCCATGCCACGGGCCGCTCGGCGGCGATCTTCATCCGCAACTACGGCAATGCCACCTTGCGGGCGCTGAACGGCGCCTCGGTCGAGGTTCTGGCCGGCGGCGGCCGCTTTGCCGAGACCGGGTTCCTCAGCCCGCGCGGCGAGCTGGTCGTCGCCAAGGCGGACGAGATGGAGCGGTTTTCGGCCTATCTGCAGGGCGCAGACGGGCTGGAGGAGATCCCCGTCGCCGAAGCGCGTCGGCTCTTCCCGATCCTCTCGGATGACCATGTGGCCGCCGCCCATGAGGCGGGCGCGGCCGATATCGACGTCGACCGGCTGCTGCAGGCCTATCTGCGCGCCGCCCGTCATGCCGGCAGCCGGCTGGAGACTTCCGCGCGCGTCTCGGCGATTTCCCGCAAGGGCGATGTCTGGCAGGTCGAGGCGGGCAGTGAAACCTATGAGGCGCCGGTGCTGGTGAATGCCGCCGGCGCCTGGGCGGACACCATCGCCGGCCTTGCCGGCCTGTCGCCGCTCGGCATCCAGCCCTACCGGCGTTCGGCGGCGATCCTGCCTGCCCCGGAAGGCATGAATGTCTCCTCCTGGCCGGCGGTGGTCAGCGCTTCCGAACGCTGGTACGCCAAGCCGGAGGCCGGCAAGCTGCTGGTCTCGCCGGCCGACGAGGATCCGCTGGAGCCGCAGGATGCCTGGCCGGACGACATGGTTCTGGCCGAAGGGCTCGACCGCTTCGAGAAGGCGACGACTGTCTCGGTGACGCGCGTTGAGCGCAGCTGGGCGGGCCTCAGATCCTTCGCGCCCGACCGCACACCGGTCGCCGGCTTTTCGGATCGGGCGGATGGCTTCCTCTGGCTCGCGGGGCAGGGCGGCTACGGCATCCAGACCTCGCCGGCCCTGTCGCGGCTGGCGGCGGACCTCATCCTTGGCCGCGCGCCCGCGCTTGCCCCGGCGGTCGTTGCCGCGCTCGATCCCGGCCGCTTCAGCTCCTGAGGCTGGAGCTCCTGAGGCTAGCCGCCGAGCGGCCGGCAACACGGCCGAAGGCGATGGCGGTCAGCAGCCCATTGCCGGACAGATACCCGGAAATATCGGGTCCCGACACGCCGCAGGCGGCCCCGCCGGCGGCAAAGAGATTGGGGAAGCTGGAGCCGTCCTCAGCCAGCACCCTCGCGCTTTCGTCGATGCCGAGCCCGCCCTGGGTGTGGAACAGCGCGCCGGTCACCTTGACCGCGTAGAACGGCGCCTGCAGCGATGGCCGGCCGGTGAAATCGCGGCCGAACGGGTCGGCCTGGCGGCCCGCTGCAAACTCCGCCGCCGTCTCCAGCGTCTCTCGCAGCGCGGTTTCGGGAAGGCCGGTGGCAGCGGCAAGCGCGGCGATGTCGCCTGCTTCGCGGATCGCGCCGGCCGCCATCGCATCGCGATAGTCCGGAAAGCCCTGCGCGAAGGCATGAAGCCGCGCGTCGAGGATGTTCCAGGCGGTGCCGCCCGGCTGGGCCAGCACGTTGACGGCCTGCTCGGAATAGCCGCCATGCTCGTTGGAAAAGCGCCGGCCGTCCGCGTTGACCTGGATCGCGCCTTCCATCATCAGCGCCCAGGAGATCAACACCCCATGCGGATGGGCGAGCGAGCCATGGCCCTGGCAGCCGCTCAACTGCCAGCGCGCCGCGCCCATCGCCTCGCCCCACAGCACGGCATCGCCCGTATTGCCCGCGTGGCCATAATAGAGCGCGCCGGCCATGCCGGGGATAAACCGTGCGACCAGCTCCGGGTTGCCGCCATAGCCGTTGCAGGCCAGCACCAGCGCCTTGCAGGCGATGGTCTCGCGCGCGCCGCCCGGTCGGGCCAATGTCACCGCGCGCGCAGTGCCGGCCTCGTCCAGATGCAGCACCTGCGCATGCGCCTCGGTGACCAGCGGAATGCCGGCCGCCTCAACGGCGGCGATCAGGCGGGCGAGCAGCGCCTCGCCGGTGCGCTCGGGAACCGCATGCATGCGGTGGCGGCTGTGGCCGGGATAGAGGAAGTCGGTCAGCACCTGCCATTCCAGGCCGTGCGCGTCGGCGAGCCAGTCGAGCGCCGGGCCGATCTCGCGGGCGGCAAGGGCAACCAGCGCCTCGTTGGCTGTCCCCTTGGCCTTGGCCTGGATGTCGGCGGCAAAGCGCCCGGCGTCGTCGTCGGATATTCCCGCCGCGCGCTGCGCGGCCGTCGCCGGCGCCGGGATGAAGCCGGAGGACATGGAGGTGGAGCCGGAGGGCGAGGCGTCGCGCTCGACCACCACCACCTCGGCGCCGGCATCGTGTGCGGCCAGCGCCGCGGTGAGGCCGCAGGCGCCTGCGCCGATCACCAGCACGTCGGTCTCGATGTCGGGCGCGGCCGGGATCTCCCGCGAGATCGCGGGGGCTGTTGCCGGGGGGGCGCCGCTCATCTCACGCGGCCTCGACCAGCGCCAGCGCCTCGGCGCAGGTCAGTGCCCGGGCGACCGTGCCGAGATCGCCGATGGCCCGCTGGTGTGTCTCGGGCGAGAAGGCGGCGCAGCCGTCGCTCAGCACCATCGTACGGAAATCGCGCACATGCGCATCGCGGACGGTCGAGGCGACGCCGCCATTGGTGACGATGCCGCAGACCATCAGCGTGTCGATGCCAGCCTTGCGCAGCACCCACTCCATCCGCGTCATGTAGAAGGCCGAATAGGCGACCTTTTCCACGGTGAGATCGGCCGGCTGCAGCTCGTCGATGAGCTGATGTCCCCAGGCGCCGGGACAGAAATCCCCCTTGCGCAGGAAGGGGCGCAGCGCCTTCAGATGCGGCGAGATGAAGGGCTCACCGCCCTTGCCCGGCACCAGGGTGAACTGGGTGGAGATCACCCAGCCGCCCTTGCGCCGCAGGCTGTCTGCCAGCGGCAGGACGCGCTCGGGGAGCGCGGCGATGTCCGCGCTGGTCTGGCCGCCGCGCGCATAGGCGCCGTCCGCGTGCAGGAAGTCGTTCTGCAGATCGACGATCAGCAGGCCCGTGCGGGCGATGTCGAGAGGGGCGTCGTGCATGGCTCAGCCCGCCCGCGAGATCACGAGATTGCCGAAGCCGTCGACCTCGGCGACAAGGCCCGGATCGACGAAGATCGTCGTGTCCGCCTGCTCCAGCAGGGCCGGACCGGCGACCCGCGCGCCGACGGCGAGCGACAGGCGCTCGTAGATGCCGGCCTCGTGCCAGGCCCCTTCCGCATAGACCCGCCGCGTGCCGGTGCGGCATTCGGCGGCCGGCTTGCCGCCCTGCGGGGCAAACAGGGCCATGTCGAGCTGCGGCCGGCGACCGATTACCGCGATCCGGTAGTTCATCACCCGCATCGGAATGCCGTCGAGCAGCCGGCCGAAGGCGCTGCGATAGGCGGCCTCGAAGGCCTCGCGGATCGCGTCCGCGGTCAGGTCGTCCTCGCCGATCTCCAGCGGTACGCCGACCGTGTGGGTCTGGCCGAGATAAAGCATGTCCAGCTCGACCAGCCGGTCGATGGCGGAGAAGCTGACGCCGGCGCTGCCGAGCACGGCGCGCGTCTCCTCGGCATCGCGCAGGATGGCGCGGCCGAGCTCTGCGGCATCGAGTTCGGAGAGCAGCCGGTTCACCGTCTGCACCCGGTCGTGCCGCATGTCGGCGACGACGCAGCCGAGCGCCGAGGTGACACCGGGGAAGCGCGGCACCAATGCGGAGGCAAGGCCGACCTCCTTGATCAGGGCGCCGGTGTGCAGCGCGCCGCCGCCGCCGAAGGGCATGGCGGCGAATTTCGCCGGGTCGTGGCCCTTCTCGATGGAGACGAGGCGGATGGCGCCGGCCATCTTGGCGTTGGCGAGCTTGAGGATCGCCTCCGCGGCCTCCTCGACGGAAAGGCCGAGCGGGGTCGCGATATGGCTGTCGATGGCCGCGCGTGCCGCATCGATGTCGAGCCGGTCGAGCTTTCCGCCGATGGGCCGGTCCGGGTTGATGCGCCCGAGCACCACATTGGCATCGGTGACGGTGGGCCGGGTGTTGCCGAGGCCGTAAGCCACGGGACCGGGGTCGGAGCCGGCCGATTCCGGGCCGACCTGCAGCAGCCCGCCCTTGTCGACGGCGGCGATGGAGCCGCCGCCCGCGCCGATGGTGGTGATCTCGATCATCGGCGTGCGCACGACCATGCCGAAGTCGATGGCGGTCTGGGCGGCCAGCGCCGCCTCGCCGCCGGCCACCAGCGACACGTCGAAGGAGGTGCCGCCCATGTCGCAGGTGATGATGTTGTCGAAGCCGGCGGCGCTGGCGATGCGCGTTGCCGCGATCACGCCGGCTGCCGGGCCGGACAGCGCCGTGCGCACCGGGTAGCGCTTGGCGGTGTCGATGGACATGACGCCGCCGTTCGACTGGACGATCAGGATATCCCCGGCAAAGCCCTCGGCCTTCAGCCCGGTTTCCAGCCGGTCGAGATAGGACGAGACGACGGGCTGCAGATAGGCGTTGAGGGTCGCCGTCGACAGGCGCTCGAACTCGCGGATCTCGGGCAGGATTTCGGTCGCGGCGGTGACATAGGGGTTCGGCCAGACCGAGCGCACCGCCTCGACAGCGCGGCGCTCGTTGTCGTTGTTGGCATAGCCGTTGATGAAGAAGACGCAGACCGCATCGCAGCCGGCGTCCGCCAGCGCCTTCGCCTGCGCGGCGACTTCCCGTTCGTCGACCGCGCGCAGCACCGAGCCGTCGGCGAGCACGCGCTCGGAGACCTCGACCCGGTCGGTGCGCGCGACGACGGGGGTGAAGGCGCCCTTCAGGCCCCAGGTCGTCGGCCGGTCGCGGCGGCGCATTTCCAGCACGTCGCGAAAGCCTTCCGTGGTGATGATGCCGGTACGCGCGCCCTTGCGCTCCAGCAGCGCGTTGGTCCCGACCGTGGTGCCGTGCACGACGGTGCGGATCTCGCCGAAGTCGGCCACGCGCGAGGCGATGCCCTCGATGAAGCCCTTCGACTGGTCGCCGCGGGTGGAGGGGACCTTCGCGGTGGTGATGCGCCCGTTCGCCTCGTCGAGGATGAAGACGTCGGTAAAGGTGCCGCCGACATCGACGCCGATGACAAATGCAGATCCGCTCATTCGGCGGCCTCCCGGGAACGAAGGGACTGGGTGCGGGCGGCATCGATGCTGCCGTCCTCGTTCAGCGCGACGCGGTAGTCCACCTGCGCACTGTCGCGGGTCACATAGCCTTGCGCCACATCGCGGGCGACGGCCTGCGGGTCGCGGGCGCCTGGCGCGCCGTAGCCGCCGCCGCCGGGCGTTTCCAGCCGCAGCCGCTGTCCGCGGGCGATGCGGATGCCGACCATCTTGGAGGCCATCGGCGGCTCGTGCCAGCCGTCGGCCTGCTCGAAGGAGAAGCGGTTGAGGGCGGCCGGGCCGCCGCCGACGACGCCGGGAGGGGCGTGCCGCCCGCGTTCGCCGAACAGGAAGACGTCGGCGTTTTCCTCCAGCAGCTCGATCTCGTAGGTCGCGCCGAGGCCGCCGCGCGTCTCGCCGGGACCGGCGGAATCCGGCCTGAGCGCCCACTGGGTGAAGCGCACCGGATAGGCCGCCTCCAGAATCTCCAACGGCGGGATCGTAGCGGTGGAGATCGGCGCGTTGCCGTGGTTGAGCCCGTCGCCCCCGGCATGGGCGCCGTGGCCGCCGCCGAAGAAGGAGAACATCACCCAGCGGCGGCCGTCCTTGCGGTGGCCGGCCAGCGACAGGGCGTTGATCGTGCCATAGGCACAGGCCATGGCCGGCTCCGGCGCGATCTTCGCCACCGCCTGGAACACCACGTCGATCAGCCGCAGGATGGTCTCGGTGTAGCCGCCGACGGGCTTGGGCGCGCGCACCGCCAGCAGCGAGCCTTCGTCGATGCGGAACTCCACCGGCTCCAGCACGCCGGCATTGGCCGGCACCTCGCCGAAGATGTGCTTCAGCGCGACGTAGCAGGCGGCGATGGCGGTGGAGCGCGAGATGTTGACCGGCCCCGCGCAGGCGGGCGAGGAGCGCGAGAAGTCCATTACCATGCGGTCGCCGTCGATGGTCAGGTCGAGGGCGATCTTCAGCGGCGTGTCGACGATGCCGTCATTGTCCAGCCAGTCCTCGGCCGAGACGGTGCCCTGCGGCAGCTCGGCGATCTGGGCGCGCATCATCCTTGCGGCGCGCGCCTTCAGCTCGATGAGGCAGGTGGCGACGGTGGCATCGCCATAGTCGTCGAGCAGCGCGTGCATGCGCTTTTCGCCGAGCTCCAGCGCGTTGATCTGGCCGTTGAGGTCGCCGTAGAGCGACAGCGGCAGGCGCGAGTTGGCGGACAGGATGTCGACCACGTCCTGGCGGAACTCGCCGCGGTCGTAGAGCTTCACCGGCGGGATCAGCATGCCTTCCTGGAAGCATTCGGTCGCGGCCGGGTTGTAGTTGCCCGGCACATTGCCGCCGACATCGTGCCAGTGGCCGACCGAGGCGAGGAAGCAGAACAGCTTCCCGCTGCGGAACACCGGCTTGACCAGCCGGAAGTCGGACAGGTGCGTGCCGCCGTCGTAAGGGTCGTTGAAGATCCACACGTCGCCCTCGTGGACGCCGCCGGACTTCGCCGCCTTGTCGATCACCGCCTTCACGGCAAAGGCCATGACGCCGACGAAGATCGGCAGGCCCGACTTGCCCTGCACCAGGGTTTCGCCGGTCGCGGCATCGTAGATGCCGTGCGAGGCGTCGTGCGCCTCGGCGATGATCGGGTTGAAGGCGGAGCGGAACAGCGTCGCGTCCATCTCGTCGGCGATCTGTTCCAGGCGACCCTTGAGGATCGCCAGCGTGACGGTATCGATCGCCATCAGGCGGCTCCCGTGTCGTAGCGCTCGCCGGTCTTCAGCATCTCGGGCGTGCCGATGACGCCGTTGAGGCCGGCGAAGTCGAACATGCGGTTGCGGAACGCCTCGTTGGAGCCGTTCGCGACCAGGTTCCCGTAATAGTCGCGCGCGGTGGCGGCCAGCGCGCGGACGATCCCGCCGGGGAAGATGCAGAAGCTGAAGCCCAGCTCCTCCAGCCCGGCGGCGTTGACGATGGGGGTCTTGCCGCCCTCCACCATGTTGGCCATCAGCGGCACCCGTCCGCCGAAGCGGGCGTGGATGGCGCGGATCTCTTCCAGCGAGCGCGGTGCCTCGACGAAGAGCATGTCGGCGCCGGCCTCCAGATAGGCCTCGGCGCGGTCGAGCGCGGCCTCGAAGCCTTCCACCGCGATGGCGTCGGTGCGGGCGATGATCAGCGTGCCGTCGCTGGCGCGGGCGTCGCAGGCGGCGCGGATCTTGCCGGCCATCTCGCCGGCCGGGATCAGCGACTTGCCGTTGAGGTGGCCGCAGCGCTTGGGGCTGGTCTGGTCCTCCAGCTGCAGGGCGTTGGCGCCCATGCGCTCGAAGACGCGCACCGTGCGCTGGACGTTCAGCGCATTGCCGAAGCCGGTGTCCGCATCGACGACGATGGGAAGCGCCACCCGGTCGCGGATCACGGCGATGGTGTCGGCGACCTCGCTCATCGAGACGAGGCCGATATCCGGCCTCCCGAAGCGGGTATAGGCGATGGAGGCGCCCGACAGATACACGGTCTCCGCGCCGCTCTGCTCGGCGATCAGGGCCGTGAGCGCGTCGTAGACGCCGGGCGCAAGCAGGATGCGCGGTCCGGCGAGTCGCTGCTTCAGGTCGGGCAGCGGCGGGGTTGCGGGCGTTTCCAGGCTCATCGGCCTTGCTCCTTCTGGCGCTCTTGCGCAAAGCGCTTCTTCAGATGCGGCACCAGCCCGCCATCGGCGAGCAGGGCCTTGAGATTGTCGGGCAGCGGATCGAGGGGGAGGGCGGGTTTTTCGCCTGCGCGCTCCAGCCGGCCGGTGTCGAGATCGAGAGTGACGCGCTCGCCCTCGGCAAGATCGGCAAGGCTTGGCGCGGTCAGCACCGGCAGGCCGAGATTGATCGCGTTGCGGTAGAAGATGCCGGCGAAGGACAGGGCGACGACGCCGGCAACGCCGAGATGCTTCAGCGCCTCGGCCGCCTGCTCGCGCGAGGAGCCCATGCCGAAGTTCTTGCCCGCAACCACCACGTCGCCGGGGGCGACGCTTGCGGCGAAGTCCGGCCGCACGCCCTCCAGGCAATGGGCGGCAAGGGCCGCGATCCCGCCCTTCATGTACTGGCCCGGCGCCAGCTGGTCGGTGTCGATGTCGTCGCCGAACAGGAAGACGCGCCCGCTCATGCTGTGCCTCCCGCGCCCTCGGTCAGCATCAGGCGCGGATCGGTGATCCGGCCCGCGACGGCGGAGGCCGCCACGGTCAGCGGCGAGCCGAGCCACACCTTGGAGCTTGCCGCCCCCATGCGGCCCTTGAAGTTGCGGGCCGTCGACGAGATGCAGGTGACGTCCTCGCCGAGCCGCGCGCTGCCGTAGCCCGCGCAGATGCCGCAGGCGTTGGGCAGCAGCTTCGCGCCGGCCTCTTCCAGCACGGCCATGATGCCGTCGCGGGCGGCGCGGTCCTGGTCGCGGCGCGAGGCCGGGGCGACCAGCAGCTCGACACCGGAGGCGACGCGCCGGCCCTTCAGGATGCGCGCGGCATTGGCGAGGTCCTGGTACTTGGCGCCGGTACATGCGCCGAGATACGCCACGTCCACCGGCGTTGCCGGTGCGTCGTCCACCGGTCCGCTATTGGCCGGCGAATGCGGGGCTGCCACCTGCGGGGCGAGATCTCCGGCCGCAAAGACGTGATGCTCCATCAGCTGCGCGCCGGGATCGGTGCGAAGGCCCTGCCAGTCGCCCCAGCCGGCCGGGTCGCTGCCGGCCTCTCGCAGGAAGGCGGCCGTCACCTCGTCCGGGGCGATCAGCCCGGCCTGTCCGCCCAGCTCCGCCGCCATGTTGGAGAGCGTCATGCGCTCCTGCATGGAGAGCGCGGCGATGGCCTCGCCGGTATATTCGACCGCCTGATACTTGCCGCCGTCCATGCCGAGCCGGCCGCACAGGGCGAGCATGATGTCCTTGGCGGTGACCCCGTCGGAAAGCCGCCCGCGCCATTCGATCAGGATGGTCTCGGGCACCTTCAGCCAGATCTCGCCGGTGGCGAGCACGCCGGCCATCTCGGTCGCGCCGACGCCGAACATGTAGGCGCCGAAGGCCCCGCCCGTCGGCGAATGGCTGTCGCCGCCGACGACCAGCATGCCGGGCGCCAGGTGCCCGCGCTCGGGCAGCACCACATGGCAGATGCCTTCGCCGTCGTGGAAGGCGACCTTGCGCTGCGCCGCCCATTGGCGGGTCATTTCGAGGATCCGCGCGCCCTCGTCGGTATCGCCGGGCACGAAGTGGTCGGAGATCAGCACGACCTTGCTCGCATCGAACAGGCCGACGCCGAGGTCCTGCAGGATCGGCTCGACCCGGCGCGGGCCGCCGCTGTCGTGGATCATGGCAAGGTCGACACGGGCGGTGACGATCTCGCCGGGCGCGACGCTGGCCCTGCCGGCCGCGCGCGCGACGATCTTCTGGGCGAGGGTGGTGGGGGAGGCGGTCATCAGGCAAGCCCCAGATAGGAGCGCTTCAGCTCGGGATCGTCCATCAGCTGCGCGGTCGGGCCGGACAGGCGGATCTCGCCGTTCTCCATGACGAAGGCGCGCGCGGCGATCTCCATCGACTGCAGCACGTTCTGCTCGACCAGCAGGATCGGCAGGCCGCTTTCGTTCAGCTTGCCGATCAGCGCGAACATCTCCTCCACCAGCAGCGGCGACAGGCCGATGGAGGGTTCGTCGAGGATCAAGAGGTCCGGCTCGGCCATCATGCCGCGGCCGATGGCCAGCATCTGCTGCTCGCCGCCGGACAGGGTGCCGGCCTTCTGGGCGGAGCGCTCGCGCAGCCGCGGGAAGGTCTCCATCACCCGCTCCAGGTTGCGTGCCCGGTTCGCCTTGCCCCGGCGATAGGCGCCGAGCTCCAGGTTCTCGCGCACGGCAAGGTTCGGGAAGATGTGGCGGCCTTCCGGCACGTGGATCAGGCCCCGGTCGACGATTGCCTGCGGCGACAGGCCGGCAATCGGCTCGCCCTTGAAGCGGATGGTTCCGCTCCAGGCCGGCAGCAGGCCGGACAGGACCGAGGAGGTCGTGGTCTTGCCGACGCCGTTGGAGCCGAGCAGGGCGACGATCTCGCCGTCATGGATGTCCAGCGAGACGCCGCGCAGCACCTCGACCGCGCCATAGCCGGCGCGCAGGTTGACGATCTCAAGCATGGGCGCCTCCCGCGGTCATGCGCTGGCGCGCGATCCGCTCGGCCATGCCCTTGCCGAGATAGGCCTCGATGACGAGCGGGTCGCCCACCACCTCGGCCGGCGGGCCTTGCGCGATCAGTTCTCCCTGGTTCAGCACCCAGGTGTGCTCCGACAGGCTCATCACCGCCTGCATGACATGCTCGATCAGGAGGATGGTGACGCCCTCATCGCGGATGGCGCGGATCACCGGGATCACGTCGCGGATCTCGGACGGGTTGAGCCCGGCCAGCACCTCATCGAAGAGGATCAGCTTGGGGTCGGTGGCGAGCGCCCGTGCGACCTCCAGCCGCTTGCGCCCGGCCACCGTCAGCGCCGCCGCATCCATGTCCAGCCGGTCGCCGAGGCCGACCTTGCGGGCGACCTCCTCGGCCTTGGCGAGTGCCGCATCGCGCGAGCGGATGTGCAGATGCGCCCCGACGGCGATGTTCTCGCGCACGCTCTGCCCGGCGAAGGGCTGGACGATCTGGAACGTGCGGATCATGCCGCGCCGGGCGATATCCTGCGGCGCCATGCCGGTGATGTCCTCGCCCAGGAACGAGACCTTGCCGGCATCGGGCTTGTGAAAGCCGGTGATCAGCGCGAAGAGCGTCGTCTTGCCGGCGCCGTTCGGGCCGATCAGCGAGGTGATCTTGCCCTTCGGCACGGACATCGAGATGTCCTTGGAGGCCTGCAACCCGCCGAAGCTCTTCGACACGCCCTCGACGCGGAGCATGGTATCCGACTGTGCCGTCTCAGACATTCGTGGTCTCCCGCGAGCTGCGGCGTGCCGACAGGCGGCGCACCAGACCGGCAAGGCCGCGCGGGGCGAACAGCACCATCAGGATCAGGATCGTGCCGTAGAGCACCAGGCTGATGCCCGGCAGGTCGCCGATCAGCGCGCGCGAGGCTTCCGAGACGCCGTGCAGGGCGACAGCCCCGAGCAGCGGGCCGAACAGGGTGCCCATGCCGCCGACGATGGGCACCAGCAGGCTCTCCACCGAGATGGCGGGCCCATAGGCGATGGCCGGGTCGAGATAGAGGAAATATTGGGCGTAGAAGACGCCGGCGAGGCCGGAGAACAGGCCCGACAGCATGATCGCCCGCATCTTCACCGCGAAGGGATCGACGCCGAGGGCGCGCGCGGCGTCCTCGTTGTCGCGCACCGCCATCAGCCGCGCGCCGAAGCGGGAATGGCCGATCCACCACACGGTAAGGAAGGCGGCGAGCGCGATGGCCCAGACCAGCCAGTAATAGCCGGCCTTGGAGGCGAATTGCAGGTTGGCGGCGCTCTGCTCGAGCGGGATCAGGATGCCGACGCCGGCGCCGGTGAAGGGCACGGTGTTGGCGAGGATCCGCAGCACCTCGGCAAAGGCCAGCGTCACCAGCGCGAAATAGGACCCGCGCAGGCCGTAGCGGAACGTGGTGAAGCCGATGAAAGCGGCGACCGCCACGGCCATCAGGCCTCCGGCGACAAGGCCGATCCACGGATTGACGCCGAGCTGCACCTGCAGCACCGCGACCGTGTAGGCGCCGGTGCCGAAGAAGGCGGCATGGCCGAAGGAGAACTGGCCGCCATAGCCGCCGAGGATGTTCCATGCCTGGCCGAGCAGGGCGGCGTAGAGGGTCATCAGGATGGTGTTCTGCCAGGCCTCCGAAGTGACCACGAAGGGCACGAAGAACAGGGCGGCGAAGACGAGACCGAGAAGGGCGAGCTGGCGCATGGGTCAGACCTTGTGTCCGAGCAGCCCGGTCGGCCGGAAGACGAGGACCAGGATGAAGATCAGGAAGATGCCGATCTGGCCGAGGCTCTCGCCGAGGAAGAGACCGCCGAGCGCCTCGACGACACCGATGATCAGCCCGCCGACCAGCGCCCCGACGAAGGAGCCCATGCCGCCGAGCACGACGATGGTGAAGGCGATCAGCACGAAGCCGTGGCCGACCTGCGGCGTCACGTAGTAGCTCGGCAGCAGCAGGCAGGCGGCAACGCCTAGGCAGCCGATGCCGAGACCGAAGCTCATGGCGAAGACGTGGTCGACATCGATGCCGACGAGTTTCGCACCCTTGCGCTCCTTGGCGAGCGCGCGGATCGCGCGGCCAAGGTCCGTGCGCGACATCAGCAGCCACAAGAGCGCGGCGGTGACGAGCGCCCCGGCGAAGGCGATCACCTTGGGCAGCGGCAGGAAGGCGCCGAGGATCTCGACCACCTCGAAGGAATAGGGCGTGTCGACGCTGCGCGTGTCGGAGCGGAAGACGAACAGCGCCAGGTTCTCGATGACGATCGACAGGCCGAGCGTGACGAGCAGGATGTTCTCGTCGCGGCCGTGGCTGGCGCGGCCGATGATGCCGCGCTGCAGGGCATAGCCGAGCGCGAACATGGCCGGCGGCACGATCAGCAGCGACACGTAAGGATCGATGCCGAAGCTGCTGTGCAGGAAATAGACGGCGTAGAGACCGACCATCAGCAGCGCCCCATGGGCGAAGTTGATGATGTGCAGCACGCCGTAGATGAGCGTCAGTCCGAGCGCGACCAGCGCGTAGAGCGCACCCGTCGTCAGCCCGTTGAGCACGGAAGGAACGATGATCGCCAGGTCCGGCATGGTCACCCGATCGCTGTGCAGGAGGGGGCCGGGCGGGAGTTTCCCCGCCCGGCAGTCATCGTCGATGGGGCGACGATTACGACTTCATCGGGAACACGGTCTGCGCCGAGGCGAACTCTTCGGGGAAGATCACCTCGATGACGCCGTTCTGGACCTGGGTGTTGACCGGCTGGGCGCCCTCGTTCTGCCCGTCGACCATCTTGGTCGGGCCGTAGGGCATGTAGGACATGTCCAGCGTCGAAGCCGCAAGGGCCGCATTCACGGCCTCCTTGTCGGTGGTGCCGGCGCGCTCCAGCGCGTCGGCATAGGCAAGCACGGCGTTGTAGGCCAGGAAAACCTCGTAGGTGTAGATCAGGCCCTTGGCCTCGGCGGCGGCCTTGCGCTGCTGGGCGAGGTCCGATTTCGGGTTGAACCAGTGGTTGCAGTCCATGATCAGGTCCGCAGCCTCCGGGAACTCCTTCACGAACTGGTAGCTGGAGGCGGCGCCGCCAAGCACCGAGTAGATGCCCATCGCCTCGACGCGCTGCTGGCGCATGGTGCGGGCGAGCAGCACATACTCGTTGTAGTAGTTCGCCGGGATGATCAGGTCGGGCTTCTTCGACTTGATCTGCAGCACGATGTTGGTGAAGTCGCGGGTCGGGTTGGCGTGCTTGATGACGTCGACGACCTCGATGCCCTTTTCCGGCAGGCGCTTCTGCAGCAGCTCGGCGGTGCCGGTGCCGAACAGCGACTCCTCGTGGATGATCATCGCGGTCTTGGCCGGCGCACCGGCGGCCTTGTTGATCGTGTCGAGATTGTCGACCGCGAACTGGGCGATCTTGCCGTAGCCGGGGCTGAAGCGGAACGTGTTCTTCAGGCCGCGCTGGACGATCTGGTCGGAGACGCCGACATCGACGATATGCGGCGTGTTGGTCTTGGCCGCTTCCTGCGAGGTCGCCAGCGAGATCGCCGAGGAATAGCCGGCGACGATGCCGTCGGCGCCTGCCTCGACCATCTTGGTCACTTCGGCCGCGCCGATCTCGGGCTTGCCCTGGCTGTCGGCCAGCATCGCCTCGATCTTGGCACCGCCCAGCGACTTGATGCCGCCGGCGGCGTTGATGTCGGCGATCGCCATCTGCGCGCCCTCGCGGCACTGGGTGCCGGAGAAGGCGATGAAGCCGGAAACCGGATGGATCAGGCCCAGCTTCACCGCTGCCGGCTGCGCCCGCAGGATGGCCGGAAAGCCGGTGATGCCGAGGCCGACGGCGGCCGCGCCCGTGGCAAGGAACTCGCGGCGGCGCAGGCCACCGGTCTTCTTCGTGCCTGTCTTGTTCGTGTCAGTCATTCGCAAACCTCCCACTACAGGCCGCCTCATGCGGCCGGCTGGTGACCCCGGAACCCCACTTTTGGTTATCCGCCGCCGGCCGGGACCGGCGAGGAGCTTGTCGTTGTCCAGCGCGGGCCGCTTTCGGCGCGCACCCGTCGCATGGACATTTCGAAACGGTAGAGATCCGGCCTGTAGAGGACGCGGATGTATTCGACCGGCCGTTCCATCCGGTCGCGCACCACGCGGCGCACCTCGATGAGGGGCGAGCCGGCGGGAATGGACAGGACCTCGGCGACCTCGGTGTCGGCGACGGTTGCCGAGATGGTCTGCCGGGCGGAGGCGACATCGACGCCGGCGCGCTCCAGGAGGTTGAGAAGCGGCTGCGAGTTCAGCTCGTCGCGCTCGTACTGGCGGCCGATATCGGCGGGCACATAGGTGACGAGATAGGACATCGGCTCGCCCTCGAGCCGGCGCACGCGCACCGCGCGCTGGACCTCGGTGCCCGGCTCGATCTCGAGCGCGGCGGCGATTTCCTCGCTCGCGGGCGGATAGGCGAAGGACAGCACCTGCGCGGTGGTCGACTGGCCCATCAGCGAGATGTTCTCCAGCCAGCCCTCGATGGAGGAGGTGACGGCCGGGGCTGGCGGCCGGTTGACCACCCTGGTGCCGCGGCCGCGCTCGCGGATGACGAGGCCGGCATCGGCCAGCTCGTTGAGCGCGCGCTTGGCGGTGATGCGCGAGACGCCGAACTCGGTCGTCAGGTCCTGCTCGCTCGGCACCCGTTCGCCGGCGGCGAGATCCCCGCCGTAGATGCGATTGCGCAAGATCAGGAAGATCTGGTGGTAGAGCGGCACCGGGCCGTTGGGGTCGAGGGCGCTGGTCGCGGGCGCTGCCATGCTGCCCGCATCCGAGCCTGCCGCCGATCCGTTCCGGGACTTCGTCGCTGCCACCTGTGGCCCGCCTCGCGCTCTGGAGCAGCCGTCTTGTGCGGCCGTTCTTTCCGGTTGATGTGTGATAATGGTATGTCATTATATCAATATGTCAACTGGCTGCTCTTTCGCGAAATATCCTTGTTTTCGGCAGGGGCGGCGGCGGGCCAAAGACTTGGCCAGAGAACAGGGAGGAGAGGCGGATGCCGGTGGTGCGCGTGACGTTGATCGAGGGCTATCCGGCCGAGACGCGGCGGCTTCTGGGCGAGCGGCTGACTGCCGCCGTGCGCGGTACGATGGCCGCGCCGCTGGAGGGAATCACCGTGGCTATCGAGGAGGTGCGGCCCGACAACTACATGCGCGGCGGCACGTCCCGCGTGCCGGGCGCCCCGTCTCCCGACCCGCAGGCGCTGGTGCGCGGCTTCCTCGAGGCGATGGAGGCGCGCGATCTCGCCCGCGCCTCGGAATATCTCGCCGAAGGGTTCGTCATGACCTTCCCCGGCGGGGTCAGCTTTTCCCGGCCCGAGGAGCTCGCCGCCTGGGCGAAGGGGCGTTACCGCTTCGTGCGCAAGACCTATGAGGGGTTCGACACGGCGCTGGGCGTCGAGGGCGCCACGGTGTTCTGCTTCGGCACCCTGTCGGGCGAATGGCCGGACGGCACCGCCTTTTCCGGCGTGCGCTTCATCGACCGGTTCGAGGTCGAGGCGGGCAAGCTGACGCGGCAGATGGTGTGGAACGACCTAGTCACCCGAATCTGAAGTTCGTCGTATTTCACGGCATGCTCTGAACGAACTTCAGATTCAAAAGGGTGACTAGCAAGTTTATGTTTCTAGTGTGGTTTTCGAATTTGAAATACGCTCTGGGTGTGCTGCCAAAGTGAGGCGTATTTCAAATTCACCACACTAGCCGAGACCCTGCGCGGCTGAACGCGGGGCCCTGTCTCACAGCCCCTGCAGCAGGTCCTGCAGCATGTGGGTGATCAGGTCGATCCTGCCGAGCGCCTCGCGCAGCTCGTCCTGGTCGCGGTGGCTCAGCGCGTCGAGCCGCACCCGGTTGGTCGGCGGCACGCCGGCCTCCAGGTCGACGATCTGCTGGGTCAGGATCAGCCGCATCAGGAATCCGTGGATGTCGGCGAGCAGGTCCGCATCCGCCTGCGAGCGGCCGGCCTTTTCCGCCGCCTGGCGCAGGCGCTGGGGCGTCGACAGCGAGGCGACGCCGTGGCGCAGGGCGATGGCGCGCGCGCCCGAGACGATGGGCAGCAGCCCGCCGGCCTTGAGGTCGACGCGGCCCGTGTCGTCCTTCTTGATCCGCCCGAACAGGCCGAGCGGCGGGGCGTGGCTGC
The DNA here is from genome assembly GCF_058448995.1 of Stappia sp. G46H5W. Classification (NCBI taxonomy): domain Bacteria; kingdom Pseudomonadati; phylum Pseudomonadota; class Alphaproteobacteria; order Hyphomicrobiales; family Stappiaceae; genus Stappia; species Stappia sp. G46H5W. Next base: position 72,373 of record NZ_JBZFLL010000002.1, read on the forward strand.
CGGCGGCATTGCCGAGTGCCCGCAGCATGGAGAGCGAGCCGCGGGCGATCTCGCCGGCGTCCCGCCGCAGCTGTCCCGCCAGTCGGCTGCCGCCGCTGCCCGACACATGCGCGGGCGTGAAATCGTAGAAGATGTCGACGCTGAGCAGCGCCTGCGGCGAGGGGTGGCCGGCCCAGTCGCGCGCCTGATCCAGCCATTCGCCGAGGCGTCGCCGCCAGGGCCGGTTCTTCGCCATCACCCCGCCCTTGCAATAGGGGATGCCCGCGCGGTCGAGGATCTCGTTGATGCGCGCGGCAAAGCGGGTGAACCAGTCGTCGGGGTCGTCGAGATCGCCCGTATAGTCGTCGGCGATCACCAGCGCATTGTCCTGGTCGGGGGCGAGCAGGCTCTCGCCGCGCCCGCCCGAACCCAGCACCAGCAGCGCATAGTCGGCCGGCGCCGGGCCACGGCCGGCGGCCACCAGCTCCGCCTCGGCCAGTTCCGCCGCGCGCCCCGTCATTGCCCGGGCTTCCGCCGCGATGATCGCCGCCACCTGCCGTGCGTCCTGGCCGTCGGCCAGCAGCCCGGCGGCGAGCGAGGGCAGGGCGGCCTGCACCCTTGCAAGATCGCGCGGGCGGGCGGCGGTGGCGATCTCGTCGCCGACGGTCAGCGTTGCCAGCGCGCGCTTGCGCAGCAGCGTGCGCAGAGTGAAGACGCCGGCCAGCCGTCCGGCGCCGTCGGTGACGCCGATATAGCGCAGGTTGCGCCGGGCCATCAGGCCGAGGGCGCGATAGAGGAACGTGTCGTCGGGCGCGCTGATCACCGGCGCGCTCATCACCTTTCCGACCGCAACCTCGCTGGCGCCAGGTCCCTCGCGGGCCAGCGCATGCAGCACGTCGCGTTCGGTGACAATGCCGGGCTCCCCGTCCTCGTGCGCGGGATCGACGATCAGGCAGCCGATGCCGCGGTCGGCCATCAGCTGCGCGGCCTCGTGCAGGCTCGCCTCCGGCGCGATGCAGATCGGCGGGCTGTTCATCACGTCGGCCAGCCGGTGGCGGTAGAGAAAGCTGTCGATGGCGCGCTGGCTGCCCGAGCGCATCACCGCGCGGGAGAAGTCCGGCCGCTCGGAGGGGCGCTCGAACCAGCCGGCCTCCTCCTGCCGGGCGATCAGGCCGGCGGGCTTGCGCGACAGGTTCTCCGCCTCCGCGAGCGTGCGCACGTCCTTGGCGAGCAGCCTGGGGATCAGCGCGGAATAGATCCGCGCGGTCGCGACCGCATCGCCGAAGGCGGTGTGCCGCCCTTCCACCGGGATGCCGTAGCCGAGCGCCAGACTGTCGAGCGAGGTGTCGATCATGGCCCGGTCGAGGCCCGCGACCAGCAGCGCCACGTCGAGCGAGCGCGGCTCGCGCCAGGCGATGCCGTGCCGGTCGGCCTCGTGGCGCAGCACGGCGAGGTCGAAATGGATCGAATGGCCGACGACGACGGAATCGCCGATGAATTCCAGCAGCCGCGGGCCGACTTGCGAGAAGTCCGGCTTGCCGGCGACGTCCTCGTCGCCGAGCCCGTGGATGCGGCGGGCGACCTCCGGGATCGCAAGGCCGGGGGCGACGAGTTCCTGGAAGCTGAGTTCGGGATGGACCTCCACCCCTTCCATGCGCACCGCGCCGATTTGCACGATGCGGTCCTTGCGGATGTCGAGACCGGTGGTCTCGGTGTCGAGCACGACCACGTCGAGCGCGATCAGGGGCGTCGCGCCGGCGCGTTGTCCGTTGCCTTGGCGCGACGCCGGGCTCACGACACCGCCACCATCCTGTCGGAGAGCTGGCGGGCGAAGGCGACGAGGTCGATGCGCTTGCGCAAGGTGGCCTGGTAGTCGATGAAGCGGAAGGCGACGTTGTTGACCACCATCATCTTGTCGGCCTCGCGCACGGCGCTGTCGATGGGGGCGTGGTCGAGCAGGCGCAGGGCGGTGGCGATGGAGATCGCGTCCGGCTTGAGCGGCGGCTTGGCCATGTAGACCTCCAGCCGGCGGTCGAACTCTTCGATCACGTCGTCCCAGCCGCGCTCGGCGCGGTGCTCGGGCATCTCCTCGGCGGCCAGCACCGTGCGGTAGAGTTCGGCAAGGCCGGCGGCGCGCAGCTTCGGATCGGCGGGAAGATGCGGGCGCACCTCCGCCTCGATCATCAGGATCAGGTCCTGCGCCGCGACCGCGAATCCCTCCCATTTGCAGATCTTCAGCGCCATGCCGAATCCCTCGTCCTGGAACAGGCGGGGGCCGGCGAGCAGCGAGCGGGCGCGCAGATACGAGTAGCTCGCCCCTTGCGCGAGAAAAGCCGCGCCGGCGCGGATCGCCTCGACCGCCGAGTCCCAGTCGGAGCGCTGCCGTCGGGGCAGGATGGATCCAATCAAATCAAGCACTTGGTGCTACTCCCTGGTGGTCGGCCGGTTGGTCCCGGCTTTCGTGATTAGTCTTTCGGATAACTTTCCTTTTCTACATTGAAGAGAATAACCTGACGGCGCAAGTGCCCCTGCATTGCAATATATCGCATGCTGCTAGTGCGAAAAGGTCGGGGAGGACCCTATTAGACTTTGTGATTATTGCGGGCGGGGAAGACCGGGCTGGCCGAGGTCGTTCAGCCGACGGTGCATTCAGTGGGAGGATTTGTTTTGACCGAGAAACTGCCACCGGAAGTGGCGGAGGCGCACTGGTCCAAGACGCGCAACCTGATGTGGGTTTCGCTGGCCATCTGGGCGTTCTTCGGCTTCTTCATCCACTTCTTCGTGACGGCGTTGAACGACGTCGTGATCCTTGGCTTCCCGCTCGGCTTCTACATGGCCGCGCAGGGGTCGCTCATCGTCTTCGTCATCCAGATCTTCTGGTTCGCTTCGCGCCAGAATGCGATCGACGAGGAATTCGGCGTCGCCGAAGACTGAGGGGGATCCAATGGCACTTTCCATGAAGGGTGATTTCACCGACAACCTCGGGAAGATCTACGGGATCTACGTCGGCGGCTTTGCCGCTTTCGTCGTCCTGATGGCGATCTTCTCCATGATCGGCGTGCCCGACAGGTTCATCCTGTGGTGCTACATGGCCGCCACGATCGGCATCTACGCGTTCATCGGCATCATGTCGCGAACGGCGCAGGTGGCGGAATACTACGTCGCCGGACGCTCGGTGCCTGCCATCTACAACGGCATGGCGACGGGCGCGGACTGGATGTCCGGCGCGTCCTTCGTCGGCATGGCCGGCACGCTCTTCGTGCTGGGTTATGACGGCCTCGCCTTCGTGCTGGGCTGGACCGGCGGCTACGTGCTGGTGGCCGTGCTTCTGGCACCCTACCTGCGCAAGTTCGGCGCCTACACGGTGCCCGACTTCCTGGGCACCCGCTACGGCGGCAACATGGCCCGGCTCGTCGGCATCGTCGTGCTGTTCTGCTGCTCGTTCACCTACATCACGGCGCAGGTCTACGCCTCGGGCATCATCGCCTCGCAGTTCCTCGGCATCGACTTCCGCTATGCGGTGTTCGCCGGTCTTGCGGGCATTCTCGTCTGCTCGATGCTGGGCGGCATGAAGGCGGTGACCTGGACGCAGGTGGCTCAGTACATCGTGCTGATCGTCGCCTACCTGCTTCCGGCGATCTGGATGTCCACCGTGCAGTTCGGCATTCCGGTGCCGCAGCTGACCTACGGCGGCGCCCTGTCGCAGATCGCGGAGTACGAGCGGCTCCTGGAGGTCACGCGGACGCACGTCGCGCCGTTCCAGACCTACAGCGCCCAGGACTACTTCTTCCTGATCTTCTGCCTGATGGTGGGTACGGCCTCGCTGCCGCACATCCTCATGCGCTTCTTCACGACCCCGACGGTTCGTGAGGCGCGCAAGTCGGTGGGCTGGTCGCTGCTCTTCATCTTCCTGCTGTACTTCACGGCTCCCGCCTATGCGGCCTTCTCGAAGTTCAACCTGATGGGTCTCTTCGTGGGTGCCGGCGCGGAGGCGAACTACCAGCTCGCCTTCTCCGCCATTCCGCAGTGGATGATCCAGTGGGGCTCGATCGCCGGTCACCAGCTGGTGACGATCTGCGGCGTGAAGGCGGAAACCGTCGCGGCGATTCAGGCGGCCTGCGAGGCCAAGGGGTTCGCAACGGGCTTCCCGTATACCGAGCTGAAGCTGAACAACGACATGATCGTGCTTTCGACCCCGTCGATCGCCGGCATGCCGATCTGGGTTGTCGGTCTCGTCGGTGCCGGCGGTTTCGCCGCGGCGCTCTCGACCGCCGACGGCCTGCTGCTGGCCATCGCCAACGCCCTGTCGCACGACGTCTACTACAAGATGATCGACCCGAATGCGGACGCCAAGCGCCGCCTGTTGGTCGCCAAGATCCTGCTTGTGGTGGTCGCGCTTGCGGCGGCCTTCCTGGCGCGCACCAAGCCGTCCGACATTCTGTCGATGGTGGCGTGGGCGTTCTCGATCGCGGCTGCCGGCCTCTTCGCCCCGCTCGTCATGGGCGTGTGGTGGAAGCGGACGACGACGCTCGGTGGCGTGCTCGGCATGGCGTCCGGCTTCTGCGTCACGATGTACTACCTGATCGGCAACGTGTACGGCTTCGACTTCGTCAAGGGCACGGGCGACGAGATCTCGTGGTTCGGCGTGGCGTCGATCTCCGCCGGCGTCTTCGGTGTCCCGGTCGCGTTCGTCGTCACCTATGTGGTGTCGCTGATCACGCCGGAGCCCAGTCAGGAGATGCAGGACTTCGTGGATCGTCTGCGCCTGCCCAAGGGCGGAACGATGATGGTTCAAGGCCACTGACAAAGCGGCTATAGAACAAGGCGCAGGGCCCACGGGCCCTGCGCTTTTTTATCCTCGAAGGGACGGACATTCATGCCAGCTTCCGCGTTCGGCGGCGTTCTTCTGCTCATCGCCACCTACCTGCTCGCCCTCGTCACCTTCATGGTCGCCGGCGCTCCTGCCGAAGTGGCGATCTTCCTGGGCGGAACCTATGCGTTGACCGGGCTTGCCGCCTTCCTGTTCTCGCGAGGGGTGCTGGAGTTCTTCGTCGGCTCGGACCGCGATCTCACCTTCTTCGTGGTGCTGAGGAAGCTGACCGATCCGCTGCTGGCGCTCACGGCGCCGATCACGCCGGGCTTCCTGATGCCCTTCGCGGCGTGCCTCTACTCGGCCTTCCTGTTCTTCCTGCTGAAGCTGTTCCTGTTCGGCGACGCCTTCCTCGAAGTGCCGCCGCTGTTCATCCTCATCTACCTGGTGGTGATGTCGGCGGCCTGAGCGTTGCGGGCCGGCAGGTTCTCCGTGCTCGGGCAAGGGATGTCGAAGGCATCGACGAAGCGGCTGATCGCGGCGCAGATCGCCGGATCCTGGTCGTCGGGGCAGGGCACCTGATAGACGTAGCGGCGAATGCCGATATAGATGATCCCGCCGTGCAGGTTCCAGATGTCCTCCATCTCCGGCTTGCGGGGGCCGGGGGCGGCGTGGCGGAACTCCTCCATCAACGGACGCAACAGCAGCCCGCTGACATGTTCCAGGTAGCGCCGGTTCAGCTCCGCGCCGGCGAGGCCGGAGAACATGAAGATGCGCATCCATTCGTAGCTGAAGATCGCCTGCGTGTATTCGCGGTAGAAGGTCAGCGCCCGGTCGTGGATCGAGCGGCTGCGGTCGGCGATCAGCGCCGGCCAGTCCGGCGAGATCCGGTCGAGATAGACGCTGCGATAGACCGCCTCCAGCAGGTCGGTCTTGGTGCTGAAATAATTGAAGATCAGCGACTGCGTGACACCGAGCCGCTTCGACAGCTCGCGCGTGTTTCCTTCCAGCCCCACTTCGGAAAAGTAGGCCGTCGCGCCGGCCAGGATCATCGCCCGTCGCTCTTCGGGGGACAGGCGCTTGCGATCGCCTGCGGAAGGGGAAGCTTTTGTCATCGTGCTGCGCTCTTCGGGGCAGAATTTCTGGGCTGACCTCTTGTTGAGGGCGGAAACCGCTCCGTCAAGTTTTCTCTTGCAATTTCTCCGGCCGCAATAGATCATTTGATCAATAAGAGTGTGCCGCCGATCCGGGACAACCTTTCCGGGGGGAAAGGGCCGGGTCGCCATGGCGGCGCGGGGGAGGAAATCGAGATGAAAGCCGCAGCGGCCGGGTACATCCGGGCGAACGATCTTGTTCACGCCATTTCCCTGCTTGAGCAGTCGCGGGGCGAGGCGCGCATCCTTGCCGGCGGGCAGAGCCTTGTTGCATCGCTCAATCTGCGACTGGCCGGCGAAACGTCCCTTATCGACATCAACGGCGTTGCCGAACTGTCGGGCATCGAGCTCGTCGGCGAGCGCCTGCGCATCGGCGCGCTGACCCGTCACCGGGAGCTCGCCACCTCCGACCTCGTCGCTCGCCATGTGCCGGCGATTGCGCAGGCCGCACCCCTGATCGCCCATGCGGCGATCCGCAATCGCGGCACCATCGGCGGTTCGCTCGCCTATGCCGATCCTGCAGCCGAGCTGCCTGCCTGCATGCTGGCGCTGGATGCCGAGATCGTGCTGCGCGGCCCTGCCGGCGAGCGGCGCGTGCGGGCCGGCGACTTCTTCATCGACCTGTTCACCACCGATCTTGCCGAGGACGAGATGATCGTCGCCGTCGAGGTGCCGGTGGCGATGGCGGGCGAGCGCCAGACCACGATGGAGCTGGCGCGCCGGTCGGGCGACTACGCGCTTGCCGGCATCGTTCTGGTCGACCGCCCGTCCGGTGTCCGCGCCGCCTTCTTCGGCGTCGGGCCGACGCCGGTCCTGGCCACCGGCGCGATGGCCGCCATCGACCGCGGCGCTTCTGCGGACGAGGCGGCCGAGCTGCTTGAGGGCGACCTGCAACCGCTCGACGACGTCCATGCCCCGGCTGCCGTCCGTCTCCATCTGGCGCGGGTGCTGCTGCGCCGCGCCCTTGCCGCGACACGTTCCTGAAGGTCCGACATGTCCGATACAGCGCAGAGCTTTCCCACCCGCGTCGACATCTCGCTCACCGTCAACGGCGAGCCGGTCGACGCCCGTGTCGACGTCTCCCGCCATCTCGTCGACTTCCTCCGCCTCGATCTCGGCCTCACCGGCGCCCATGCGGGCTGCGAGCACGGGGTCTGCGGCGCCTGCACGCTGCAGGTCAACGGCGAGATCGTGCGCGGTTGCCTCATGCTGGCCGCCCAGCTCGACGGTGCCGAAGTGTGGACCGTCGAGGGCCTGACCGAGACCGGCGCGCTTGCCGACCTGCAGGCGGCCTTCGTCGAGCGCAACGCCCTGCAGTGCGGCTTCTGCACGCCGGGCATGCTGTTTGCCGCCGCCGACATCCTGGGGCAGGGCGGTCAGCCCAGCCGCGAGGAGATCCGCGAGCACATTTCCGGCAACTACTGCCGCTGCACCGGCTACGAGGCGGTGGTCGATGCCATCGAGACCGTCGCGGGTTCCCGCGCGCGGGCTGAGGAGGTCTCGGCATGACCATCAATTTCGGCAACCCCGACCGCCCCAACAGCTATATCGGCCGCACGGTTCCCCGCCCCAATGCCCGCCGCCTGGTGGAAGGGCGCGGGCGCTATGTCGACGACATCGTGCTGCCGCGCATGCTGCATGTCGCCTTCGTGCGCAGCCCCCATGCCCATGCGCGCATCCTGTCGGTGGACACGCAGGCCGCCGCCTCCGTGCGCGGCGTGCGCCGCATCTTCACCGGCACCGAGCTTGCCGAGCATTGCACGCCCTGGGTGGCGGTGCTCGCCCATCTCAAGGGGCTGAAGTCGGCGCCCCAGCATGCGCTCGCCATCGACCGGGTCACCTGGACCGGCGAGGCGGTGGTCGCGGTCGTCGCCGACAGCCGCGCGGCGGCCGAGGACGGGGCGGCGCTGGTGGAGGTGGAGTACGAGCCGCTTCCCGTCGTCACCGACATTCGCACCGCGCTCGATGAGGCGACGCCGCTCATTCATCCCGAGCTCGGCGACAACCTCACCTTCCGCCGCCTGCACGAGCAGGGCGAGGTCGACAAGGTCTTCGCCGAGGCGCACACGGTGGTCGAGGCCAGCTTCAAGACCGGCCGCCACACCGGCGTCTGCCTCGAGCCGCGCTCGATCCTTGCCGACTACAATCCGGCCGAAGGCCAGATGACGGTCCATCACTCCACCCAGGCGCCGCACATGATGCAGAGCATCATCGCCCGCCATCTCGACCTGCCCGAGGGCAAGGTCCGGGTGATCTGCGGCGATGTCGGCGGCTCCTACGGCATCAAGGTCCACGTCTATCCCGACGAGATGGCGACGGCGGCGATCGCGAGGGCAATGGGCCGGCCGGTCAAGTTCATCGCCGACCGGGTCGAGAGCTTCGCCACCGACATCCATGCCCGCGACCACGAGATCGACGCGCGCATCGCCGTCGACGGCGAGGGGAAGATCCTTGCCATCGACGTCGACGACTGGACCGGCATCGGCCCCTATTCGGTCTATCCGCGCACCTCGGCCATCGAGGGCAACCAGGTGGTCAACCTGTGCGGCGGCCCCTACGACTTCGCCGCCTACCGCGCCCGCACCACGGTGGTTCTGCAGAACAAGACGCCGACCTGCCAGTATCGCGCCGTCGGCCATCCCATCGCCGCGGCGATCACCGAAGGGCTCGTCGACTTCGCGGCCGAAGCGCTGGGCATGGATCCGGTCGAGATCCGCCGCCGCAACCTGATTGCGGACGATGCCTATCCCTACACCTCGCCGGCCAACATGCGCTTCGAGGGCCTGTCGCATCACGCCTCGCTCGCCAAGCTGCTGGAGCTGATGGACTACGAGGGCCTTCGGGCCGAGCAGGCGGCGCTGCGCGAGAAGGGCATTTATCGCGGCATCGGCATCGCCAGCTTCATCGAGCTGACCAATCCGAGCCCGTTCATGTACGGCATCGGCGGCGCGCGCATCTCGGCGCAGGACGGCTGCACCGTGCGCATGGACCCGGACGGCAGCGTCGTTGCCATGTCCGGCGTCACCGAGCAGGGCCAGGGCACCGAGGCGATGCTGGCGCAGGTGGTCGCCGAGGCGGTCGGCGTGCCGGTCGAGCGGGTCAAGGTGATCACCGGCGACACCCAGACGACGCCCTATGGCGGCGGCACCTGGGCCTCGCGCGGCGCTGGCATCGGCGGCGAGGCCGCGCTTCAGGCCGGCCTTGCGCTGAAGGAGAGCATCCTCACCGTTGCCGCCTCCATGCTGCAGGCCTCGGCCGACGGGCTCGACATCGTCGACGGTGCGGTGACCGACAAGGCCACGGGCGAGGCGCGCATGCCGCTGGAGGAGCTCGGTCGCATCGTCTATTTCCGCGGCGACACGCTGCCCAAGGGCCTGCCGCGCGAGCTGGTGCAGACCCGCCACTTCATCACCTCGGACTATCCCTTCGCCTTCACCAACGGCGTGCAGGCGAGCTATCTCGAGGTCGACACGGAGACGGGCTTCGTCAAGCTCCTGAAGCACTGGTGCGTCGAGGATTGCGGCCGGGTGATCAATCCGCGGCTGGTCGACGAGCAGATCCGCGGCGGCATCGTCCAGGGCATCGGCGGGGCGCTCTACGAGGAGTGCCACTACGACGAGGACGGCCAGCTGCTCAACGCCAACATGGCGGACTATCTCGTGCCGATGGCGGCGGAGATGCCGGACATGGTCATCGGCCATGTGGAGACGCCGACGAAGGAGTCCGTGCTCGGCGCCAAGGGCGCGGGCGAGGCCGGCACCGCCGGCGCGCCGGCGGCCGTGATGAACGCCATCAACGACGCATTGCGCCCGTTGGGGGGGCGGGTGACCGAAATGCCCTTCACGCCGGCCAGGATCCTGGCGGCGCTCGGGGCTGTGTAACGCGCCCTCAAGGGTGCCGGGCTTCGTCCGCTGACGGGGCCGAACTGGGGAGGAAGACCATGAAGTTCAAGCATCTCATCGTGGCTGCCGCGCTCGCGGGAACGGTCTTCGCCGTTCCGGCCAGCGCCCAGCAGACCATCACCGTCAACATCGGCTCCAGCCATCCGGAAGCGAATATCTGGGCCTGGGCGATGAAGAACGGCTTCCAGCCGGAGGTCGACCGCCTGCTCGCCGAAAAGGGCGATTACAAGGTCAACTGGGTCGAGTCCTACGGCGGCACGCTCTACAAGTTCACCGACACCCGCGAGGCGGTGCGCGACGGCATCGTCGATGTCGGCATGGTCGGCACGGTCTGGGAAGGCGCCACCATGCCGCTCCAGAACGTCACCTACTTCACGCCCTTCGCCACCGGCGACCATGAGCTCCTGATCGAGATCTTCGACAAGCTCACCGACGAACTCCCCGAGCTGCGCGACAGCTGGGCCGAGCAGAACATGGTGCACCTGTCGTCGCTGATCACCGACAGCTACGACATCTATGCCACGTTCGAGGTCAACAGCCTCGCCGACCTGCAGAACCGCAAGCTGAACGCGCCGGGCACCTCGGCCAACTGGCTGCGCGACACCGGCGCCACGCCCGTCGATGGCGCGCTGACCACCTACTACACCAACATCCAGACCGGCGTGACCGAGGGCACGCTGTCGTTTGCCTCGGGCATCCTGCCGACCCGCGTCTACGAGGTCGCGCCCAAGCTCACTCGCGTCGGCATCGGCTCGATGTATTTCGGCGGCATCGCCGTCAACAAGAGCTTCTTCGACGGTCTGCCGGAGGACGTGCAGGCGGCGTTCCGCGCCGCCGGCAAGGAGACCTCCAAGCGTCACGGCGCCTATGTCACGGAGAAGGCGACCACCGCCATCACCGAGATGCAGGCGGCGGGCCTGGAGATCCGCGAGCTTCCCGAGGAGGAGAAGCGCAAGTGGGTGAACAACCTGCCGAACATCGTCGAGCCGTGGCTGGCGACCGGCGGCGAGCCGGCGAAGACCGTGCTGAAGGCCTATTTTGCGGCCCTGCGCGAGCGCGGTGTCGAGCCGCTGCGCGCATGGGACGAGGGCCTGTAATATCCTTGGTGCTGCGATGATCGTCCCGCCCGGCCGCTTGCCGGGCGGGACTTGCTTGCCGGGGGGCGGGACGTTGCATGCGGGAAAAGCCAGCGGGGGAGACGATGGCTGAGGAAATCGACCTGGAGGCCGGCGAGGCGAGCGCGCCGCCGGTAAGCGCCGGGGTGCCGGGCGCCGCCGCGCTGGCCCTTGCCGCCAATGCGCTGGCCGCCATCGGCACCGTATGGATCTTCGCGATGATGCTGGCCATCGTCGCCGATGTCGTCGGCCGCAACCTGCTCAATGCCCCGATCACCGGTGTCGCCGAGGTCTGCGCCCGCTCGGTCGTCGCCATCGTCTTCCTGCAGGTCGCCTCCGCCATTCTCAGCGGCCGCATGACCCGGGCCGACTTCTTCGTGCGCGGGCTGGAGCGCGCGACGCCGCGCCTGATGGCGCTGGTCGACGCGCTGTTCTCGCTGGTCGGCGCCGCCGTCTTCCTGGCGATCCTCTGTTCCGCCTGGCCGGACACCGTCGGCGCCTGGCGCGGCAGCGAGTATTTCGGCGTCCAGGGCGTCTTCACCATTCCCACCCTGCCGTTCCGCGCCATCATCGTCGTCGGCTCGGGTTTTGCCGTTGCCGCCTATATCGCGGTCGCCGCCTCGCATCTCGCCGCCTACCGGAAGGCCCGTCCATGACCGCCCTGACCATCGGCGTCCTGCTGATCGCCGCGCTCATCTTCCTGGTGCTCCTTGGCATGCAGATCGCGGTGGCGCTGTTCGCCGTCGCCTTTGCCGGCGTGTGGATCATCCGCGACAATTTCGAGCTCGCTATGCGGCTCCTGTCGATCACCGCCTATAACGGCATCGCCGACTATCTCTTCGCCACCATCCCGCTCTTCGTGCTGATGGGGCTCCTGGTCAGCGTCTCCAATGTTGGGCGCGACACGTTCGAGGTCGCCGAAAGCCTGCTGCGGCGCATCGCCGGCGGGCTGGGCGTTGCCACCGTTGCCGCCAACACGGTCTTTGCCGCCGTCACCGGCGTCTCCATCGCCTCCGCCGCCGTCTTCACCCGCGTCGCGGTGCCGGAGATGCGCCGCCACGGCTACCGCGCGGGCTTTTCCGCCGGCACCGTCGCCGGCAGCTCCGTCCTCGGCATGCTGATCCCGCCGAGCCTGCTCTTGATCATCTACGGCGTGCTCGCCGAGGTCTCCATCGGCCGCATGTTCGTCGCCGGCGTCATTCCGGGCGTGATGCTCGCCCTCGGCTTCGTCGCGGTGATCATGCTGCTCGCCCGCTTCCGTCCCGCCTTCGTCTTCACCGATCCGTCCGCCGCCGCCGCGCGCACCGCCGCCCGCGAGCGCGAAATGGGCGGGCGCGAGATCGCGGTCAAGCTGCTGCCGATCCTGATGCTCGTCGTCCTCGTGCTCGGCGGCCTGTACAGCGGCTTCTTCACCCCGACCGAGGCCGGCGGCGTCGGTGCCTTCGGCGCGCTGGTCATCGCGCTTGCCCGCCGCAAGCTCGACCGCCACCGCATCTGGGAGGTCCTGAAGCAGACCGGCACGGTGTCCGTCGGCATCCTGATCCTGCTCATCGCGGCCGGCTTCTACAGCCGCATGCTGTCGGTCGCCGGCATTCCCAACGCCATCGGCGACGTGGTGCGCATGAGCGGCTTCGGCCCTTACGGCTTCCTCGTGCTCTATGTCGTGCTGCTGCTGCTGCTCGGCATGATCCTCGACAGCAGCTCGATCCTGCTGATCATGGTGCCCATCGCCGCGCCCATCGCCCAGTCGATGGGCTTCGATCTCATCCATTTCGGCATCGTCACCGTCATCGCGGTGGAGATCGGGCTGTTGACGCCGCCCTTCGGCATCTCCGTCTTCACGGTGCACAACACGCTGGCCGATCCGAGCGTCGGCGTGGAGCAGATCTTTCTCGGCACCGTGCCGTTCATGTTGGTCATGCTCGGTTCGCTGGCGCTGATCGCGCTGTTTCCCTACCTGACGCTCGCCCTCGTGTGAGGGCGATAACAGTTATCACCGGGGCGGAATTGACCCGTTTCGGTGGGCATGCGAGCCAGAAGGGGAGATATGCGAGCCGGGGTTTCGCCGGCCTTCAGGAGGGAACGACATGCTGGATCTCAAGGGACGGGTTTCGATCTACCAGCCGGAGCAGGAAGGCCTGATCTTTCCGTACGAGCCCTCGTTCGAGAGCGTCGAGGAAGAGCGCCGCCACCGCAAGGAGCGCCTGGTCGGCGCCTGCCGCGCCTTCGCCCAGCAGGGCTTCGACTACGGCTTCGCCGGCCACCTGACGGTGCGCGACCCGGAGCGTCCGGAGCTCTACTGGACCAACCCGATGGCGATCCACTTCGACAAGGTGAAGATGTCGAACCTGATCCTCGTCGACCATGCAGGCAATGTCATCGAGGGCACCCATGCGGTGAACCGCGCCGGCTTCGTCCTGCATGCCAATGTGCACGAGGCGCATCCCGACATCATCGCCATGTGCCATGCGCACACGGTCTACGGCACCGCCTATGCCGCGCTCGGCCGGCCCATCGAGCCGATCACCCAGGATGCCTGCGCCTTCTTCGAGGACCATGTCATCATCGGCGACGAGGCCGGTGCGGTCGCGGTCGAGAACCATGCCGGGTCCAACGTCGCGACCGCCTTCAAGGGCGTCAAGGCGGCGATCCACCAGAACCACGGCCTGCTGACGGCGAGCCGCCACAGCATCGAGGCGGCGGCCTTCTGGTTCATCGCACTGGAGCGCTGCTGCCAGCAGCAGCTGGCGATTGCCGCCGCCGGCATCCCGCCGATCTACATCCGCGAGGACCGCGCCCGCTACAGCCGCGAGCATGTCGGCAGCGAATATATCGGCTGGCTGCATTTCCAGACCATCTGGGACCAGCTGGTCCAGGATTGCCCGGACATGTTCGACTGAGACATGTTCGACGGGCGATTGTGTCCCCTGTTTACACCGCTTCAGCGGCCGGTGCGTCCCGTGCGCCCGGCCGTCTTTTTTTGTCTCCCGGCTGACGCCGCCCGCCCGCCTTGCTAGTGTGTCCCGCTGCCTGAGGGGGGCGGCGAGGGGGACATGGACGGGGCATGAAGGACAATCGCTTGCTGGAAATGCGGGTGTTCCGCGCGGTCGTCGAGGCGGGGGGCTTTCGCCATGCCGCCGACATGCTGCGCGTCAGCCAGCCCTTCGTCAGCCAGAGCGTTTCGGGGCTGGAAAAGCGGCTCGGCGTCAAGCTGCTGCACCGCTCGACCAGGGGGCACAGGCTCACCGACGAGGGGCAGACCTATTTCGAGGCCTGCGTGCGCGCCATCGACACGGTGGAGGCGGCGGAAGGGGAGGTGTCCTCCGCCACGCGGGCGGCGGCCGGCGAGCTGCGCGTCAGCGCGCCCATCGCCTTCGGCACCGATCAGATCGTGCCGCGCATTCCCGACTTCCTGAAGCGGCATCCGGGCCTGACCCTCGCCCTGTCGCTGACCGACCGCTTCGCCAATCTCATCGAGGAAAACATCGACGTTGCCGTGCGCATGGGGCGGCTGGAGGATTCCTCGCTGATGAGCCGCAAGCTCTGCGACCTGCAGCGGGTCGTCGTCGCCGCGCCCGCCTATCTCGCCGCGCACGGGCCCATCGCGCATCCGCGCGACCTGGCCGGGGCCAACTGCCTGATGTGGGAGGGGCGGCGCGGTCATCTCAACCGCTGGCCGTTCCTCGTCGATGGCGCGGTGGAGACCGTGGCGGTGGAGGGCGACTTCCGCAGCGCCAACGGCCTGTCGCTGGTGCAGATCTGCCTTGCCGGCCACGGCGTCATGCGCATGGCCGAGCATCTGGCCAATCCCGCCATCGCGCGCGGCGATCTGGTGCCCTTGCTGAGCGAGTATCAGGTGCGCGACGATACCGCCTTTCACGCGGTCTACCTGCCCGAGCGCCAGCTCCTGCCGCGCGCGCGTCTCTTCATCGACTATCTGGTCGAGACCTTCCGCGTCCCGCCCTGGTCGGTGCCCTGATCCCGTCCCATATCCCGCAAGAGCCCCGCCCGGTTTGCCGCGTTTCTCGCGCGGTGATACACGGAGGGCGCCGGCAGCGGCCGGTTTCCCTCAACGCTTTCTAGCGATGGACGGTGTGCGATGAGCGACAAGGATATCTATTCCGGCCTGACCCAGCTCGGCAGCGCGACCGAGATCCCGGCAAGCCCGAAGGACGCCGTGCTGGAGCGGGTGCCCAATCCGCAGCCGGACGTGCGCTATGCCGTGCGCTTCACCGCGCCGGAATTCACCTCGCTCTGCCCGATGACCGGCCAGCCCGATTTCGCACATCTGGTCATCGACTACCTGCCGTCCGGCTGGCTGGTGGAGAGCAAGTCGCTGAAGCTCTACCTCACCTCGTTCCGCAACCACGGCGCCTTCCACGAGGACTGCACGGTCAGCATCGGCCGGCGGCTCGTCGACCTGCTGGCGCCGGACTGGCTGCGCATCGGCGGCTACTGGTATCCGCGCGGCGGCATTCCCATCGATGTCTTCTACCAGACCGGCCCGGCGCCCGCTGATGTGTGGATCCCCGACCAGGGCGTGCCGCCCTATCGCGGCCGGGGCTGATCGGACTAGGCCGTCTCCTCCGCCAGCGCCAGCGCGCCATAGTCGGTGACCGTCGTCAGCCGGCTGGCCAGCACCACGGCGAAGGAGAGGGCGAAGAGGGCCGCGACCACGACGAGCCCGGTTTGCGGGGCGAAGGCCGTGCCGATGGCGCCGGCCGCCAGTGCGCCGAGCGGCCGCGTGCCGTAGATCGCCGTCTGGATCACCGCGTTGACCCGCCCCAGCATCTGCGCCGGCGTCACCAGCTGGCGCACCGTGTTCTGTGTCACCAGCCACATCGACGGGCCGAAGCCGAGCACGAAAAAGGCGGTGAGCAGCAGCGGACCTGGATCGCCTTGCGGCAGCACCAGAAGCATCAAGGCGGCGATGGCCGAGCTGCCGGGGCCGAACATCAGCACGACGCGCGGGGCGATGCGGTTGGCAAGGCGTCCGGCCACGAAGATGCCGGCGACCGAGGCGAGACCGAAGGCGGCCATCGCACCGGCAAAGAGCGTCGCCTCGCCACCGTGTGCTTGGGTGATCACCGGGACGGCCAGCACCACCAGCATCGAGAAGGCGAAGTTCCAGAACACGGCGCAGAAGGTGATCGGCAGCAGCATCGGGTGGCGCAGCACGAAGCCGGCGCCTTTCGCCAGCCGGACCGCCAGCGCCTCGCGCTGCACGGGGCGCAAGGGAAAGACCGGCAGGCGCACCGTCAGCACCAGCGCCGACAGCGCGCAGGCCGCCGCTGCCCAGAACACGGCGGCAGCGCCCGCCCGGTCGAGCGCCAGTCCGAGGGCGAGCGGCACGGCCAGCGAGGCGACCGAGCGGGGCAGGGAGATCGCTGCGTTGGCGCTGGTGAGCTCGCCCTGCGTCACGATCCGCGGCAGGATCGACAGGCTCGCCAGTCCGTAGAGCACGATGCCGAGGCCGGCGAGCGCGATCGCCCCGGCAAAGGGCAGGATCTCTCCGGCAGCGATGGCAAGGGCCGCCGCCGCAAAGCCCATGAGCGACAGCACCGCCGAGGCGAGCACCGCGCTGCGCGGCTGGATGCGGTCGACCAGAACGCCGAAGGGGAGGCTGCCCACCAGATGCGCCATCGACTGGCAGGCGACCAGCAGCCCGATGGTGCTGGCGCCGGCACCAAAGGCGGTCGCGGCGACGATGGGCACCGCGACCAGCGCGATCTGGTCGGCGATGTTCATTCCGTAGGACGAGGCGACAAGTCGGTCGAGGGCGCGCATGGAAGGCTCCGTTGGCGGTGTTGCGCGCGACCTTAACGAGGGGCGCCCGGCGGGCTCGACCCGATTTGCGAGCGGGCGGGGGGGGCTGTTTGCGGCCAGCTAACGGGTTGATCCCGCCTGCTGTGGATGCGAAGAGGAAAACCCGTCCTCTTGGGGCCGTCCGCCGTGACCTATCTGCTGCTCAAGTATCTCCACGTCCTCGGCGCCATCGTCATTCTCGGCACGGGCACCGGCATCGCCTTCTTCATGCTGATGGCGCATCGCTCCCGCAGCGCTGCCTTTATCGCCGAGACCTCGGCGGTGGTCGTGCTGGCCGACAAGCTCTTCACCGCCACCGCCGTCGCGGTGCAGCCGGTGACCGGCTATCTCTTGATGCGCGAGAGCGGATACGCCTTCACCGACGGCTGGATCGCTCTGTCGCTGGGGCTCTACCTCGTCGCCGGCGTCTTCTGGCTGCCGGTGGTGTGGATCCAGGCGCGCATGCGCGATCTTGCGCGCGGTGCCGCCGCTGAGGGCGCGCCGCTTCCCGCCGCCTATCACCGCCTGTTTCGCATCTGGTTCGTCTTCGGCTTTCCCGGCTTCGGCTCGGTCGCGGCGATCCTCTGGCTGATGATCGCAAAACCGGAGATCTGACCGATGGCCGCCGCTGCTCCCACCATCGCCGTTCTCGGCGCCTCCGGCCTGATCGGCCACGCCGTCGCGCTCGATCTCATGGACCGGGGCTTCCCGGTCGCGGCGTTCGCCCGCCGCTTTACCCGCGCACAGAAAGCCGCGCTCGGGGAGGCTGCCGTCGAGGCGCCGCTGGTCGATCTGGACGCGCGCGGCCTTGCCGCCCTGCTGGCCGGGCGCAATGTCGATATCCTCGTCAACTGCATCGGCGTGCTGCAGGACATGCCGGGCAAGGGCACCGCAAGCGACGCGCATGGCGGCTTCGTCTCGCGTCTGCTCGCCGCGATGGGGCAAGAGGGCGCGCGGCCGCAGCTCTTGGTGCAGCTGTCGATCCCCGGCGCGCCCGAGAGCGACCGCACCGCCTTTTCCGCCACCAAGCGCGAGGCCGAGCAGCTGATTGCCGACAGCACCGTTCCCTTCGCGATCCTGCGTCCCGGCTTCGTCGTCGCGCCGGTCGCCTATGGCGGCAGCGCGCTGATCCGCGGCCTCGCCGCCGTGCCGTTCCGCTTGCCGCAGGAGGAAGCCTCGCGCCCCTTCGCCGTGACGGATGTCGCCGACATTTCCCGCAGCATTGCCTTTCTTGCCGATGCGTGGGGGGAGGGGCGGCGCGACTGGCGCGAGACCTGGGAGATCATGGAGCGCCGCCCGCACACCGTCGGCGAGGTGGTGGAGGCATTCCGCGCCCGCATCGGCGGCCCGGCGCCGCGCTGGCGGCTGCCGGGTGCGCTCCTGTCGCTGGGGGCAAGGGCGGGGGATCTTGCCGCGCGTCTCGGCTGGGCACCGCCCGTGCGCAGCACGGCGCTGGCCGAGATGCGGCGCGGCGTTGCCGGCGATCCCGGCTCTTGGGTCGCGGCCACAAGCATTGAGCCCCGGTCGCTGGAGGCGGCGCTCGCCCGTTATCCCGCCGGCGTGCAGGAACTCTGGTTCGCCCGCCTCTACATGCTGAAGCCGGCGATCCTCGGCATTCTCGTCGTCTTCTGGTTCGTCTCGGGGCTGATCGCGCTCACGGTGGCCTTCGACGCGGCGGTGGCGATCCTGACGGCGCATGCCTTCCCGCCGCTGCTGGCGAAAGCGATCACCGTGGTCACCAGCCTTGCCGACATGAGCATCGGCGCGGCCATCGCGGCCCGGCGCAGCTGCCGGGCCGGGCTTCTCGCCGGCATCGCCCTGTCGCTCTTCTACATGGCGGGCGCGGCCGTGCTGACGCCGGACATGTGGATCGAGCCGCTCGGCGCGCTGGTGAAGACCGGCCCCGCCATCGTGCTGATGCTCGTGGCGCTGGCGATCCTCGACGACCGCTAGCGCGGCCGCTCGAAGGTCCCCAGTCCGTTCTCGTCGAGATGCTCGATGGTCACCGAGGCGGCGCTGGCCGGGGCCGTGCGCGAGAAGTCGACGCGCGAGATCGACCCTTGCGGCTGGTTCTCGCTCATCGGCTGCACGATGAAGCTGTCGCCGTCCCAGTGCTGCATCGCCAGCGGCGCCTGTCCGGACCCGAGGCGCAGCACCAGGTCGCCATCGGTCTCTTCCACCGTCGCCGGGCCGAAATAGGCGTTGTTGTAGCGCCCGACATAGGCCTCGGCCTGCTGCGCGGGGGCCGGATCGGCGGGCTTCTGCACGCCGACGAGACTGCCGGACGGGCGGCTCAGCGCCTTCAGCCGCGGGCCGTAGCCGGCGAGCCAGTCGCGCGTCTCGATCCCCAGTTCCACACGGTCGAGGAATGAGGCGGTCACCGCTTCCGGGACGCCGCTCGGCGCGGCGTTGGTCAGCACGACGATGCCGAGCTCGAGATCCGGGACCAGGACGAAATTGGTCGAGGCCCCCAGCGCGAAGGCGCCCGAATGGCTGATCGTCACCCGGCCCGAGGGGCGAACTCCCACGCCGAAGCCGAACCCGTAGGTGCCGGCCCGCGCGTCCGCCGTTCCGGGGGCGCCGCTGATCACCTGCGGCGAGGTCGCCGCCAGCAGCGCCTTGGCGTCCACCACCTGCCTGCCGTTCGCCTCGCCGCCGGCCAGCACCATCGCCATCCAGCGCGCCATGTCGCTGACGCTCGAGCTGACGCCGCCGGCCGGGCTCTGCGCGTCCGGCTGCCGCAGGTCGGTGAGGGCGTAGCCGTCGCCGTCGATCATGTGGCTGGAGGCGCGGTTGTCGCGCGCCATGTAGTCGGCGTGGCGGGAGCTGGTCGAGGTCATGCCGAGCGGCGCGTAGAGCGTTTCCTCCGATAGGCTCGCCCAGTCGGTGCCGGCAGCGGCGGCCACCGCCTCGGCCGCGGCGGTCAGCCCGAAATTGGTATAGGCGTAGTGCGCGCGGAACGGGTGCTTCGGCAGCAGGGCCAGCCGCTCCAGCACCGTCTTGCGGTCATAGCCGAGATCCTCCAGATCGTCGCCCGCATGGTCCGGCAGGCCCGAACGGTGGGCATAGAGATCGCCGATGGTGACATGCGCGCTCACCCAGGGATCGCCCATGTCGAAGCGTGGCAGATGCGCGCGTACCGGGGTGTCCCAGGCGATGCGCCCGGTCCCGACCTGCCCGGCGACCACGGTCGCCCCGACGGGTTTCGACAGGGAGGCCAGCAGGAAGACCGTGTCCGCATCCACGTCCGCATTGCCGTTTGCCGCGCGCTTGCCGAAGCCGCGCGCATAGACCGTCTCGCCCTTGTGCACCACGGCGACGGCAAGGCCGGGAATGCCGGAGCGCTCCAGCATCGAGGTGCTGAGCGCGTCGAGCGCCGCCACCGCCGCATCGATCCTCTCCTGGGTCACCGGGAGCCAGACCATCTGATCGGGGGCGGGCATCGGATCGGGCAGGCCGAGGGCGGGCAGGGCGGTTTCGGCATGGGCGGCCGAGCCGGCGCCCAGGCACACGGCAATCGCGGTACGGGCAAGGATGCTGCGGGCAGGCGGGATGAAGAAAGACATGGGGGGAAAGTTCAAGATCCTGTCCTTTGTCGTTCGGCGACTGAAACGGCATGCTGGCGTAAAGGCGCGGGCTGAAATGCCGGTGCGGACCGGACCGCCCGCACCTTGCGCGGCGCGATCGCGGCCCGTTTCCTCCTGCGGTCCTCCGGTCGGGCCCGCAGGTCTATTTCTGGAGCCATGCGGCCGGCATTGCCAGCCCCTTCTTGCCCGTGAGGGGATGGCGGGGGCACTAGCGCCGTGTCCAGCGCCAGGCCTGATAGGCTGCTATCGCGAACGCGGAAATCGCGAGCGCCAGCCAGATGGCGCCGCTCTGCTCCAGATAGACGACGCCCGTCTCCGGGTCGTAGCACCGGCCCAGTTCGTTGAAGCAGTCGCGCCATTTGAAGTGGTTCGAATAGTAGAGCTGCGCGGAGAAGCCGGAGATAACGAGAAACGCCAGCGATAGAATTGCGCGCAGCAAGGGCCGTCTCCCGGTTCCGATGCGGCCCATCGTTTCGAGGTCGGACGCCGATTGCAAGCCTCGGGTGCATCTTCGAGCGGCTCCCGGCTCTCCGGTCCCGTTGGGGTGTACGGCTCGGCGCTCACGTGCGGTCCGGGAGGCCGCGGGCAAGACTGCGTGTCCAGAGGCACGCCTTGCGGGACAAGTGCCTCATGGAATTTTCAACGGCGGTTTGCAACCGGGATGGCTATATGAGGGCTCGATAAACGATATCGGCTGTGCCGCCGAAGGTCTTGAAGTATGGCACTGAATATTTCCTGCGAAGGCTCTCCATATGATTTGCGCGGGAGAGATCGCCTCTGGATCTCCGACGTCCTCGTTCAACTAAAATATCTTCTGGAGCCTCCACCAGGACCATCAGGTCCAGTTCATTCCTGACTGCCGGGTGTAACAGGTAAATGCAATCGCAGAGCACTACTGCCGGGCGGCCGGTGGGTACCGTCAGACAGTATTGCCCGTTCAACTCACCCGTCTGCCTGTTCCAGGCGCGATTGTAGGTGTGGATGCGATTGGACTTCAAATCATCGAGGGCGGAGAGGATGTCCCCGAAGGCATACCAGTTGAGCGGGTTTTCGATGACCTCGATCTGCTGAGGATTTCCCGATTTCGTAGCTTCCTCGATGAGTGTCTGCCGCTCGGCCAGGCTATGGGAGGAGAACTGGTCGCAGTCCAGGCGAACTGCATCGAAACTGGCGATTTCAGCTATTTGATCGCACAGCGTCGACTTCCCGGAACCCGCCATGCCGCAAACTCCGACCACCAGAAGGTCTTTGTCATGCAACCTGGCCGCGATGTGAGCGCATAGATCGGCCGGAGAGTGGACGACGTTGATTGAGGTTTTCATTTTTGTAGCAGGCCTTTGATCTCGCCGCATTTTTTTGGACAATCCAGCCAGACCGCAATGAGAAACGGGTCGACTGTCTACCAACGCGCTGCTGCCGGCTTCCATGTTCAGATCGATGCGAACAGAATGCTCACCTCGCTCCCGTTTTGTCACGCCCGCCGCGGGGGCGCCGCCACTCCGTCGCTCCTGCCTCTCCCGCCGTCATCCCGGCCGCAGGCGAAGCCGGAGGGCCGGGATCCATTGGTCCCCTCAGCAGGGGTGAGGTGGAGGGTGCGGCCACGCCCACGGCTGTCATACCTGCGAAGGCAGGTGTCCAGTATCCGCCGGGCGGGCGGGTCTTCGCCCCAACCTCTCCCTCGTCATTCCGGACGAGGCCGGAGGCCGACGATCCGGAACCGGGGAGGCACGGCGCCTGCCACTCTCGCCTCGGGGCTCCCCATTCCCCCGCCCAACCCTCCGATCCAAAAAATCCCCTTTGACTCCGACCTCCCTTCAAAATATGAAACTGATGTCATTTTTATTTATGAGGTCGCCGCCATGCTGCGTGCCGTGCCCCGGAAGGGGGAGGATCAGGTGCTGTTCTATCCGCAGGCTCTGACCGCGCGGGCCGCCGGGCGGCCCAAGGGCGAGCGCACGCGCGCCCAGATCCAGGCGGCCGCCTGCGCCGTGCTCGACCGGCAGGGGCCGCAGGAGTTCACCGTCTCCGCTGTGTGCGAGCAGGCGGGGATCTCGAACGGCACCTTCTACATCTACTTCGCCGACCGCACCGTGCTGCTCGACGAGCTGCTGGTCGGCTTCGTCGGCTTCCTGCAGGCAGCGATGCGGGTAGCCGGCTCCGCCCAGCCGGAGGACCCGGTGCGCGCGGCGACCAGCGCCTATGTCGAGCTGTTCCGCCGCAATCCCGGCCTGATGCGCTGTCTCGTCCATCATCTCGACACGCTGCCGCAGGCGCGCGAGGCCTTTCATCGGCTGAACCGCGACTGGCTGGAAACCGTGGTCGCGGCGGTCGAGCGCCGGCTGCATCGCCTCGGGCGCGGCGAGGCGGTGGACCGCGAGGAGCTGCTGCGCCGCGCCTATGCGCTCGGTGGCATGGTCGACCAGTACCTGTCCGCGCTGATCCTGTCGCAGGACCCGGCGCTGGTCGCGATCTCGGCCAGCGACGAGGCCGTCATCGACACGTTGACCCTGATTTGGAAGCGGGGGATGAGCCTATGAGCACGCTGGCGCGGGCGGACTTCGCGTCCGCCGAGGATCTGCGGCCGCATCTTGAGGCCGCCTGGGAGCGCCAGCGGGCGCATGTGATGGCGAACTCTCCCTTCTATCGCGCCCTGTGGCAGGGCGAGGCGCCGCCGCGTGCGCTGTCCGACCTCTCCTGCCTGCCGCTCTCCGACAAGTCGCAGCTGCGCCTGTCGCAGGCTGCGCACCCACCCTTCGGCGACTATCTCGCCGCCCCGCGCGACACCGTGCGCCGGATGCACCGCACCTCCGGCACCACCGGGCAGGCGATGAACCTTGCCCTGTCGGCCCGCGACACCCGCGTTACCCAGGAGATCGGCGGGCGCTGCCAGAGCGCGGCCGGCCTTGGCCCCGGCCACACGGTGGTGCACTGCCTCAATTACCAGATGTGGATGGGCGGGCTGACCGATCACCTGACGCTGGAGGAGACCGGGGCGACCGTCGTGCCCTTCGGCGTCGGCTCGACCGAGCTGCTGGTGCGCACGATCCTGGAGGTCGGGGTGACCGCGATCTCCTGCACGCCGTCCTATCCGGCGGTGCTGGAACGGGTGATCGCGCAGAAGTTCCCCGGCCTTGCCCCGCGCGATCTCGGCCTGAAGCTCGGCCTTTTCGGCGGCGAGCCGGGTGTCGACGATCCCGCTTTCCGCGCCCGCATGACCGCGACCTGGGGCCTGCAGCCGCGCAATTCCAACTATGGCGTCTCCGACGTCTTCTGCAATTTCGCCTCCGAATGCGAGCACGACACGCATCTGCATTTCATGGCAGCGGACGTGCTGCATGCCGAGCTGATCGACCCGGACAGCGGCGCGCCGAAGGCCCTGGAGGCCGGCGAGAGCGGCGAGCTGGTGCTCACCCATCTGGTGCGCGACTGCCAGCCCCTGGTGCGCTTCCGCACCGGCGACATCATCCGCGTGGGCAGCACTTCGCCGTGCTCCTGCGGCCGCACGGGCTTTCGCTTTTCCGTCGTCGGTCGGTCCGACGACATGGTGGTGGTGCGCGGGCTCAACATGTTCCCGACCATGGTCGCGGCGGTGCTCCACTCCTTTGCCGAGCTGTCGGGCGAGTACCGCATCCGCCTCGCGTCGCCGCCCCCCTACGACACGTTGCCGGTCGAGGCGGAACTGGCGAAGGGCGCGCCGGAGAGCGGAGACCTTGCCGCCCGGGTGGCGGCCGAGATCAAGGCACGGCTCGGGGCCAGTGCCAGCGTGCACCTGCTGCCCGCCGGCAGCCTGCCGCGCACCGAAGGCAAGACCCGGCGCGTCATCAGGGGGGAGCAATGACCGATTTTGCTTACAAGACCGTGCTGAGCACGCTTGGCGAGGGCGGGGTGCGCACCATCGCCCTCAACCGGCCGGAAAGCCTCAACGCCATGAACCGGCAGCTGATCGACGATGTCGCGCGCGCCTTCGACGATGCCAACCGGGATCCGCAAACCCGGGCGATCCTCTTCACCGGCGCCGGCAAGGCGTTCTGTGCCGGCGACGACCGGCGCGAGCATCTCCACCCGGAAACCGAGGAAGCCGCGCGCGATCTCGTGCTTGCCATCCAGCGGGCGACCCATGCCATCTCCTTCGGGCCGAAGCCGGTGGTCGGGGCGATCCACGGCTGGGCCGTCGGCGGCGGCTTCGAATGGGCGATCAACTGCGACTTTCCGATCTGGGGCGATGGGGCGAAGGCCTTCTTCCCGGAAGTCTCGCTGAACGTCTTCGTCACCGGCGCGGTGACGGCGCTGCTGCCGGCGCTGGTCGGCCTCATGAAGGCGCGCGAGATGCTGTTCTTCGGCGAGCGCTACACGGCGGCCGAGCTGGGCAGGCTGGGCCTTGCCCACAAGGTGGTTGCGGACGACGCGCTGCAGGGCGAGGCTGAGGCGCTGGCCCGGCGGCTTGCCGAGCTGCCGCCGCTGGCCGTGCGCTCGATGAAGCGCGTGCTCAACGCGGTTGCCGCCGGCGATCTTCACCGTGCGCTCGATCTGGAAACCGAGGCGACGGTCGCCGGCTTTCTCGATCCGGAGACCACCCGCCGGATCTCCGCCTTTTGAGCGGGACCCGGCGGTCTGTCTTGAGATGCGTGTGCGGTCAGAGGCTTCTGATCGCGCCGCCGTCGACGCGCACGCGGCTTCCCGTCACATAGGACGCGCGCTCGGACGCCAGGAACACCACCATGTCGGCGAATTCCTGCGGCCGGCCGTAGCGCCCCGCCGGGATCGAGGCGGCGGAAGCCTTGGCGATTTCCTCGACGCTCTTGCCGGTACGCTTGGCAGCGGCGGCGTCCAGCTCGTCGACGCGGGCGGTGTGGATGCGCCCCGGCACCACCATGTTGACGGTGACGCCGTCGCTCGCGACCTCGCTCGCCAGCGTCTTCGACCAGGCCAGCACCGCCGCGCGGATGCCGTTCGACATGGCAAGGTTGGGGATCGGCTGCTCGACGCCGGACGAGCCGATGGTGATCACCCGGCCGAAGCCGCGCTCGCGCATCGCGGGCACCAGCTTCGAGGTGATGTGGAAGAGGCTTGCGGCCATCGCCGAGAAATTGGCGGTCCAGGCGGCATGGTCGGCATCGAGCGCCGTTCCCGGAGGCGGGCCGCCGGCATTGTTGATCAGGATGTCGACCCCGCCATCGGCCAGGATCGCCTCCAGCGTGCCGTCGATCGAGGCGATGTCGGCAAGGTCGATCCGCAGCGGAGTGATGTCGCAGTCGGGCATCGCGGCGGCCCATTCGGCAATCGCCGGTTCGTTGCGGGCGGCGGCGATCACGCGGACGCCCTCGCGCGCCAGCGTTTCGGCGATGGCCCGGCCGAGGCCGCGGCTGGCTCCAAGGACGAGGGCGCGTTTGCCCTTCAGGCCGAGATCCATCAGTTGAGCTCCTTCAGGCGTTTTTCGAGACGGGCCATCAGGCGGTCGACCTCGGCCCGCGACAGCGGATCGAGGGCGGCGCCCGGCTTGCGCAGGGTCGGGTTGGCGAGCACGCCGCGCCGGTAGAGGACGTATTTGCGGATGGCAAGGCCGAGGCCCGGCTGCTGTTCGAAGCGGGCGAGCGGCAGATAGGCGTCGAACAGGTCGCGGGCCCGCTCCATGTCGCCCTTCGCGTGGTTCTCGACGACGCCGGTCATCATCTCCGGATAGGCGAAGCCGGTCATCGCGCCGTCGGCGCCGCGCTCCATCTCCTCGGGCAGGAAGACGCCGCCGTTGCCGCACAGGATCGACACCCGGCGGGCGGTCGCCCCCTCCTTGCGCAGCGCCGTGATCTTGGCAAGGCCGGGCCAGTCCTCGTGCTTCAGGCACACGCAGGTGGGGATATCTCGGATTATGCGGGCGATCACTGGCACGGACATCTGCACGCCGGTGGTCAGCGGGAAGTCCTGCAGCACGAAGGGGACATCCCCGATCATCTCGGCCGCCTGCTCGTAATAGCCGGCGATCTGGTCGTCGGTGCGAAGGCTGCCCGGCGGGGCGATCATCACGCCGGCGGCGCCGTCGTCCATCACGCGCCCCGTCAGCGCCTGCATCTGGGCGAAGCCCGGCGACGACACGCCGACGACGATCGGCACGCGCCCGTCGACGCGCTTCAGCACCCGGTTGACGATGGTCGCGGACTCGTCGGTCGTCAGCTTCGGCGCCTCGCCCATCACGCCCAAGAGGGTGAGACCGGAGGCTCCCGCCTCCAGGTAGAAGTCGACCATCCGGTCGCAGCCCTCGAGGTCGAGCGCGCCGGTTTCGGTGAAGGGGGTGACGGCGATCAGGTAGACGCCGCGGGCACTTTCGTCCAGTCGGGCCATGATGTCCTTCCGCATGAGGTGAATTGAGACGGGCGTCTCGAATTTCAGCGATTTCGAGACGGAATTTCGCAAAATTCCGCGCAAAATTTGCGAGGCCCTGCCAAGCCCGTGCGAGAGACTGCAGGCCGTGGACAGGTGGTCAGGCAGGCGGGGAGTTCCGTGTCCGGCCCGCCTCGGGGAAGGGGATGGTAGGCCGCGGGCGGCAGGAGTCAATTGCGGGCAAGCCTCTGCTGCCAAACAAAAAAGGCGCGGCGGAAGAACCGCCGCGCCTTTCGCGTTCGGGGCCGGCGGGCGGGGAGAACCCCGGCCGCCAGCGGGCATTGCGATGCTTACGCGAGGTCGAAGCGGTCCGCGTTCATCACCTTGGTCCAGGCGGCGACGAAGTCGTGGGCGAACTTCTCCTTCGCGTCATTCTGGCCGTAGACCTCGGACAGGGCGCGCAGCTGCGAGTTCGAGCCGAAGAGCAGATCGACGCGGGTGCCGGTCCACTTGGGGCTGCCGGTCGCCCGGTCGGAGCCCTCGAACACGTCCTGCTTATCCGACACCGGCTTCCACTTTGTCCCCATGTCGAGCAGGTTCACAAAGAAGTCGTTGGTGAGGGTGCCCGGACGCTCGGTGAAGACGCCGTGCGCCGAACCGCCGTGGTTGGCACCGAGCACGCGCAGGCCGCCGATGAGCACGGTCATTTCCGGTGCGGTCAGGGTCAGCAGCTCGGCGCGGTCGATCAGCGCCTCTTCCGGCGACAGGACCGAACGGCCCGAGACGTAGTTGCGGAAGCCGTCAGCGGCGGGCTCCAGAACGTCAAAGGACTCGACGTCCGTCTGCTCGGCGCTGGCATCGGTGCGACCCGGTGCGAAGGGCACGGTCACATCGAGGCCGGCATCCTTGGCTGCCTTCTCGACGGCGGCACCGCCCGCCAGCACGATCAGGTCGGCGAGGGATACCTTCTTGCCGCCCGACTGGGCCGCATTGAAGGCCGACTGGATTTCTTCCAGCTTTGCCAGCACCTTGGCGAGCTGGGCCGGCTGGTTGACCTCCCAGCTCTTCTGCGGGGCGAGGCGGATACGCGCGCCATTGGCGCCGCCACGCTTGTCCGAACCGCGGAAGGTCGAGGCCGAGGCCCAGGCGGTCGAGACCAGCTCGGACACGCTGAGACCCGAGGCCAGGACCTTGCTCTTCAGCTCGGCGACATCCGCATCGTTGACCAGCGGATGGTCGACGACCGGGATCGGGTCCTGCCACAGCAGGTCCTCGGCCGGAACCTCGGGGCCGAGGTAGCGCGACTTCGGGCCCATGTCGCGGTGGGTCAGCTTGAACCAGGCGCGGGCGAAGACGTCGGCGAACTCGGCCGGGTTCTCCAGGAAGCGGCGGGCGATCGGCTCGTAGATCGGGTCGAAGCGCAGCGACAGGTCGGCCGTCGTCATCATCGGGCGATGCTTCTTCGACGGGTCGTGGGCATCGACGATCATGTCCTCGTCGTCCACGTCCTTGGCCAGCCACATGTTGGCGCCGGCCGGGCTCTTGACCAGTTCCCACTCGTATTTGAACAGGACCTTCAGGTAGCCCATGTCCCAGGTGGTCGGGTTCGGCTTCCACGCGCCTTCGATGCCGCTGGAGATCGTGTCGCCGGCAAGGCCCGAGGCAAAGCGGCTGGTCCAGCCGAGGCCCATGTCCTCAAGGCCTGCGCCCTCCGGCTCGGAGCCGAGCAGCGCGGCATCGCCCGCACCGTGGCACTTGCCGAACGTGTGGCCGCCGGCCACCAGCGCGACGGTCTCCTCGTCGTTCATGGCCATGCGGCCGAAGGTGTCGCGAACATCGCGGCCCGAAGCGACCGGATCCGGGTTGCCGTCCGGGCCTTCCGGATTGACGTAGATGAGGCCCATCTGCACCGCGGCGAGCGGGTTTTCCAGCTCGCGGTCGCCGGAATAGCGGCTGTTCGGCTTGTCGCTGGTCGCCAGCCACTCGGACTCGGCACCCCAGTAGACGTACTCTTCCGGCTCCCAGGTGTCGGCGCGGCCGCCGGCAAAGCCGAAGGTCTTGAAGCCCATGCTCTCCAGGGCGACGTTGCCCGTGAGGATCATCAGGTCGGCCCAGGACAGCTTGTTGCCGTACTTCTGCTTGATCGGCCACAGCAGGCGGCGGGCCTTGTCGAGGTTGACGTTGTCCGGCCAGCTGTTCAGCGGGGCGAAACGCTGCTGGCCGTTGCCGCCGCCGCCGCGACCGTCGAACGTGCGATAGGTGCCGGCGCTATGCCAGGCCATGCGGATGAAGAGCGGGCCGTAGTGGCCCCAGTCTGCCGGCCACCAGTCCTGGCTGTCGGTCATCAGCGCGGTCAGGTCGGCCTTCACAGCCGCGAGGTCGAGCTTCTTGAACTCCTCGGCATAGTTGAAGCCGGTGCCCATCGGATTGGACAGCGAAGAATTCTGGTGCAGGACGCGAAGGTTGATCTGGTTGGGCCACCAGTTCTGGCGCGGCTGCTGGGCGGTGTGAACGACCGGGCATTTGCCGGCGGTGTCGAAATCGGGTCTGTCCATGTTTCTCACTCGTCAGGTTGTTCAAACGACTGTCCGAGAAGGAGAAAATCATGGCGTGCAGCGCGGTGACCCGCCCTGCGACCCGCATGGCGACCGTGTCGCGCTGCCATGCACTCTCCCTCTCGAGGTCGTCCCGAAGCATTGCATGCCGGGAGGGGCGGCGATCCTTCGGGGTCCTGCAGCGCACGGTTGCGCGCGGCCGGAACCCGTTGCGCCAGCGGGGCGCCAAGGTCGTCGCTTCTCATCCTCGCAAGGGCACTATGCCCCAGCCGCTTCATTAATTTAAGTTGTATTTTTTGATTGTCGCGATAGTTTTTTGTTATGAGAAACCTGACGCTCAAGCAGCTGCGCTATTTCCGCGCCCTGGCCGAGCACGGCCACTTCGGCCGGGCGGCGGAAGCCTGCTCGATTTCCCAGCCCGCGCTGTCGGTGCAGATCCGCGATCTGGAGGATGCGCTCGGCACCGAGCTGTTCGAGCGTACTGCGCGCCAGGTGCGCCTGACCTCGTTCGGCGAGGAATTTGCCAGCCGGGTCAGCGACATCCTGCAGGCGGTGGACGAGCTCGGCGATCTGGCTCGCGCCTCGCAGGACCGGCTGGCCGGGCGCCTGCGGATCGGCATCATTCCGACGATCGCGCCCTATCTCCTGCCGGCGGTGATCGCCCGGCTGACCCGCGCCAACGAGGGGCTGGACATCCATGTGCGCGAGACCGTCACGTCGCGCCTGGTGCAGGAACTTGCCGAAGGGCGCCTCGACACGGCCATCGTCGCGCTGCCGGTTTCCGAGCCGGCGCTCAGCGAGGTGGCGCTGTTTTCCGAGAACTTCGTGCTCGTCCGCCCGACGGAGGACGAAGGCAAGCCCGTGCCGAACCGCGAAGCCTTGCGCGAGATGCGCCTTCTGTTGCTGGAGGAGGGGCACTGCTTTCGCGAGCAGGCGCTGTCCTTCTGCAACATGGGCCCGGCGCAGCCGCGCGAGCTGATGGACGGCAGTTCGCTGTCGACGCTGGTGCAGATGGTGAGCGCCGGCATCGGCGTGACCTTGATCCCCGAAATGGCGCTGCCGGTGGAAACCCGCTCGGCCTCGGTTTCGGTCTCGCGGTTCGACGAGCCGCAGCCCTCGCGCACCATCGGGATGATCTGGCGCAAGGCGAACCCGCTCGCCCGCCAGCTGCAGCAGATCGCCGATGCGGTGCGCCAGACCGCGCAGGAAATGCGGGCCCGGCCGCTGCCGGACCCGCTGGGGTCTTCTGGCGATATGCCCGTCAACGGATGAACTTGTCCACGGCCTGATTGAACGTGTCGGGATCGATCTCGGCGAGCCCGTGGCTGCCGCCCTCGATCACCAGCAGCTCGCCCTGCGGCAGCAGCTTCACGGCCTTTTCCGCCGAGGCGGCAATCGGCACGATCTGGTCGTCGGAACCGTGAATGACCAGCGCCGGAACGTCGATCTTCTTCAGGTCTTCGGTGTAATCGACTTCCGAAAACTCACGGATACAGTCGTAGTGGCCCTTGATGCTGCCGGCCATGCCCTGCAGCCAGAATTTCTCCTGCATTCCCGGCACTTTCGGCGCGCCATCAAGGTTGAGACCGTAGAAGGGCGTCGTCAGATCAAGGAAGAACTGCGCGCGGTTCTTCGCGGTTCCTTCGCGAATGCTGTCGAATACGTCCATCGGCGTGCCTTCCGGATTGCTGTCCGACTTCAGCATGACCGGCGGCACGGCGCCGACCAGCACGACGCGGGCAACGCGGGCCGTGCCGTGGCGGCCGATGTAGCGGGCGACCTCGCCGCCGCCGGTGGAATGGCCGATGAGGATCGCGTCCTTGAGGTCGAGATGCTCGATCAGCTCGGCCAGATCGTCGGCGTAGCGGTCCATGTTATTCCCGTCCCACGGCTGGGAGGAGCGGCCGTGGCCGCGCCGGTCATGGGCGATGACCCGGTAGCCGTTCATGCCGAAGAACAGCATCTGCGCGTCCCAGGCATCGCCCGACAGCGGCCAGCCATGGGAGAAGAGGATGGGCTGGCCGGAGCCCCAGTCCTTGTAGAAGATCTCGGCGCCGTCGCTGGTGGTCAAGGTGCTCATTTTCTTGCCTCTTTAGGTGGTG
Source organism: Stappia sp. G46H5W (assembly GCF_058448995.1). Taxonomy (NCBI): domain Bacteria; kingdom Pseudomonadati; phylum Pseudomonadota; class Alphaproteobacteria; order Hyphomicrobiales; family Stappiaceae; genus Stappia; species Stappia sp. G46H5W. The sequence goes on from NZ_JBZFLL010000002.1 coordinate 103,694, forward strand.
GTGGGTCGAGGGTCAGGTAGTGGCGAACCTGCGGCGGGCTGTCGCCGGAATGGAAGCGCTGCACCTCGCGCTGCAGGTCGGCATCGTGGCCGGCGACACGGCGATGCTGGCGCAGGTGCTCGGCCCAGGACGAGACGAGGAACCATTCCAGCAACACGCCGGGCTCGGCGACATCCTCGGTAATGCCCCAGGCAAAGGCCCCATCGCGGCGGCGCGAGCCGGCGAGCCGATTGACCGCCTCCAGGAAGGCGGGGCGATCCTCGGCCGTGACGCGATAGGCGATGGTGATCAGCACGGGGCCGCGGTCGGCCTCGAGAGTTTCCGCAAGACCGCTGGCGACCAGGGGCTCGGGCCAATGGTTCGAGGGGGTGAGGTCCGCTTCGCCGCGCGGCAGGCGGATGCGGTGGAAGATCATCCCGGCAAGGGTGAGGGCGACGGCCGCCGCAACAAGCGCCGCGGCAATGCCGAAGAGCTGCGCGACGCCGCCCCAGGCGAGGCTGCCGAGCGTCATCGCGCCATTGAAAACAGTGAGATAGACGGCAAGTGCACGTCCGCGCACCCAGTCGGGCAGGACGGACTGGGCGGTGCCGTTCAGCGTCGTCAGGGCGGTTATCCACGCAGCGCCGAGCATTGCGAGGAGGGCAAGGGCCGCCTCTTGCGGTGGGCCGAGGGCGAGCGCCAGCATGACCGCCCCGGCGATGAGCGAGGCGGCCAGCAGCAGGCCGTCGGCATCCAGCCGGGCGCGAAGGCGGGGGAGCAACACCGCGCCGCCGATGGCTCCGAGCCCGACGGCGCCGAGCAACAGGCCGTAGAGGCCGGAACCTCCGCTCAGCAGCTCGCGGGTGACGAGCGGCAGTAGGGCCCAGACGGCACTGGCGCACAGGAAGAAGACGGCGGCGCGCAGCAGCACCACATGCAGCTCCCGGCTCTGGCGCGCGTAGCGCAGGCCGGCGCGAAAGGCGCCGCCGAACCGCTCGGCCAGCGGGTCGCTGCCCTTCGCCTTTCGCGGCCACCAGGCCAGCGCGGCGACGACCAGCACGTAGCTGAGCACGTCGACACCATAGGTGATCGTGGTGCCCGCGGCGGTGAGCAGCAGGCCGCCGGCGGCGGGACCGATGGCGCGGGCGATGTTGATGCCGAGCGAGTTGAGCGCGACGGCGGCCTTCATCTGCGGGCGTTCGACGAGCTCGGGCACGATCGCCTGCCAGGTCGGCGCCATCAGCGCCGCGCCGGTGCCGCCGAGAAAGGTGAGGGCGACGAGCGCGGTCAGCGACATGGCGCCGAAGGCCGACAGCAGCATCAAGGAGAGGCTGACGAGACCGAGGAAGATCTGCACGACGATCAGGAAGCGGCGGCGGTCGAGAATGTCGGACAGCACGCCGGCAGGAATGGCGAGCAGGAAAACCGGCAGCGTGGCGGCGGCCTGCACGGTGGCGATGGCGGCCGGAGAGGCGCTGAGGTCGGTGGCGATCCAGCCGCTGGCGGTGTCGCGGATGAAGCTGCCGACATTGCCGATGACCGTCGCGACCCACAGGACCAGGAAGACGCGCCCGGCCAGCGGTGCGAAGGCGCCGGGGGCGGCGGCGGAGGCGGGCGTGGAGGGCTTGCTCATCCGCGTCACATCCAGCAGGCGCAGCCGAGCGCGCCGAAGAAGCCCTTGAGGTCGCCGACCGGCAGCGCGGCGCCCCAGGCGCGGGCGTGGTCATGGCCGTGGACATGACAGGCGCTGGCGCAGCCGCAACCGGCCGCCGCTGTGCGCGCAAGGCCCGCGTCGGGCTTGTCCGCCGCCCAGGCCGCGAAGCCGCCGTAGCGCCGCACAGGCGACCAGTCGGGCATTGCAGGCGGCAGCGGGCTGTCGTCGAGGGCGGCGAAGTCGCCCGAGCCCCAGACGACGCGGCCGCCGACCATCGTCAGGTCCGAGACGAGATGCGACAGGTCGGCCTCGGGAACCGAGAAATAGTCGCGGTCGGGCACCATGAGGTCGGCGAGATAGCCTGGCGCGATGCGGCCGCGCCGGCCTTCGTCATTGCTGAACCAGGCGACCTTCTCGCTCCACATGCGCAGCGCCGTCTCGCGGTCGAGGCAGTTTGCCGCCGGCGTCACCCGTAGGCCGCCGACCGTGCGGCCGGTGACCATCCAGGCGATGGAGACCCAGGGGTTGTAGGAGGCGACGCGGGTGGCATCCGAGCCGGCGGAGACGTTGACGCCCTTTTCCAGCATGCGGGCGATGGGCGGGGTGGCGGCGGCCGCCGCCGCGCCGTAGCGCTCGACGAAATATTCGCCCTGATAGGCCATGCGGTGCTGGGTGGCGATGCCGCCGCCGAGCGCGGCGACCCGGTCGATGGAGCGCTCGGAGATCGTCTCCGCGTGGTCGAACATCCAGTTGAGGCCGGCGAGCGGGATGTCGCGGTCGACCTTCTCGAAGACGTCGAGGGCGCGGGAGATCGTCTCGTCATAGGTGGCGTGCAGCCGCCAGGGCCAGCGGTTCTCGGCGAGGATGCGCACGACATCCTCGAGCTCGTCCTCCATGCTCTCGGCCATGTCCGGCCGGGGCTGTCGGAAATCCTCGAAGTCGGCGGCGGAGAAGACCAGCATCTCTCCGGCGCCGTTGTGGCGGAAATAGTCGTCGCCCTGGCGGTACTTCACCGAGCGGGTCCAGGCGAGGAAGTCCTCTTTCTCCTCGCCCGGCTTCTGGGTGAAGAGGTTGTAGGCGAGGCGCACGGTCATCTGTCCCGCCTCGGCGAGAGTGCGAATGATCTCGTAATCCTCGGGATAGTTCTGGAAGCCGCCGCCGGCGTCGATCACCCCGGTGATGCCGAGCCGGTTGAGCTCGCGCATGAAATGGCGGGTGGAGTTGAGCTGGTATTCGGGCGGCAGCTTCGGCCCCTTCGCCAGGGTGGAATAGAGGATGCCGGCATTGGGCTTGGCCAGCAGCAGGCCGGTCGGGTTGCCCTTCGCATCGCGCTGGATCTCGCCGCCCGGCGGATTGGGCGTGTCGCGGTCATAGCCGACGGCGCGCAGGGCCGCCCCGTTCAGCAAGGCGCGGTCGTAGAGATGCAGCAGGAAGACCGGGGTGTCGGGCGCGGCGGCATTGATCTCGTCCAGCGTCGGCAGGCGCTTTTCCGCGAACTGATGCTCGGTGAAGCCGCCCACGACCCGGACCCATTGCGGCGGCGGCGTGATGGCGACCTGGGCGCGCAGCATGGCCATGGCGTCGGCGAGCGAGGTCACCCCGTCCCAGCGCAGCTCCATGTTGAAGTTGAGGCCGCCGCGCACGACGTGGGTGTGGTTGTCGATGAGCCCCGGCAGGACCCGCCGGCGCTGCAGGTCGATGCGGCGGGTCTGCGGGCCGGCGAGCCCAAGGATCGCGGCGTCCTCACCGACGGCGGTGAACGCACCGTCGCGGATCGCCACGGCGGTCACCTCCGGCCGTGTGCGGTCGAGCGTGGTGATGCGGCCATTGTAGAGAACGAGATCGGGGGTCATGGCATGGCCTTGCGTGAGGTCGTGTCGGGGCGGGATCAGCCGGCAGCGCCACCGCGATCCGGCGGAGCGGAGGCCGCGGTGGCCTGACGAGGGTCGGTGCCGCTCGGCAGCTCGCCGCAGATGTGCGGAAGGCGATGCTCGGCGATCCAGCCGAGGGTCATGGGCGCACCGCGCAGGGCGTGGCGGACCATCGGCACCACCTGCTCGCCGAGCAGGATGCCGAGAAGGCCAACCAGCGCGACGATGGGAGGGGCGGGCGAGCGCACGTTGAGCAGGCTGTAGACGATGCCGACGAGGATCCCGGCACCGAGCGAGAGAAGGTACATCTTCATGGTCGGGCACTCCGGCAGCGAGAGAATACAAAGACGGGAGCGAGGCCGCGCGGACGCGGCCCCGCCTGACTTGCCCGTCAGTGCCCTTCGGAGGCGCCGAACATCGACTTGGCGTAGATGATGCCGAGGCCGTAGGCGCCGCCGAACCTCTTCGCGATGCCGGTGGTCATGTCGTAGGTCTCGGTGCGGGCCCAGTCGCGCTGCAGTTCCAGAATGTACTGCAGCGAGGTCATCGGGCGTGCGCCCGCCTGCACCATGCGCTCCATGGCGCGCTCATGCGCCTCGTCGGAGATGTCGCCGCAGGCATCGGCGATGACATAGACCTCGAAGCCCTGCGACAGGGCCGAGAGCGCCGGGCCGACGATGCAGACGCTGGTCCACAACCCGCTCAGCACGATGCGCGGCTTGCCGATGCGGTTGACCTCGTCGATGACGGCGGCGTCCTCCCAGGTGTTCATGGAGGTGCGGTCGAGCAGCGCCTGTCCCGGGAAGGCGTCGGTGATCTCGGAGAACATCGGGCCAGAGAACGATTTCTCGGCGACGGTGGTCAGGATCGTCGGCACCTTGAAGCCGGCGGCGGCATTGGCGACGAGGGCCGCGTTGTTGCGCAAAAGCGTGGCGTCGATCGATTTGGTCGCGAAGGACATCTGCGACTGGAAGTCGATCATCACCAGCATGTGGTCGGTCGGGGAAAGCAGCAGGTCGCCGGGGGTGGGCGTGGCGGTCGGGGCCATGGACATAGGTCCTCTTGCAAGGTGTGTCGGATGGCCTGACGGTAGTGTTGGCATCCCTCGGCTGTCTTGAACGGCAGTCGCCTGCGCCTTGAAGGATTGTCCGTAAGTCTGCTTATGCGATCGCCGCGACGCCGTATTCGGCGCGCCAGCGGCCCGGCGACATCCCGAAGCGGCGGCTGAAAGTGCGGGTGAAGTGGCTCTGATCGGAAAAGCCGCAGCGCCCGGCAATCTCGGCCAGCGTCAGATCCGGCCGCCGCAGCAGGGAGCGCGCCTGCTCGATACGCATGCGCATCAGCCATTCGTGCGGCGTGCAGCCGAGTTCCTGGCGGAAGACCTGATAGAAGTGCGAGCGCGAGACATTGCAGCGCCGCGCGATGTCGTCGAGTGAGACGTTGCCGTCGAGCGAGTCGCGCAGGATATCCAGCGCCTGCCGGACCAGCGGGGAGGGCGTGCGCTCGCGCTTGTGCCGAGGGATGCGGATCGGGGCGTAGCGGTGCCGCAGATAGGTGATGAGCGCCTCGGCGACCTGGTCGATGAAGAGCTGGTCGGTGGGCTGCTGGCCGGACAGCATCGGCTGGATCGCCGAGAGGAGGTGAGTGACTGTCGGATCGGTCATGCCGGTCTCGAAGTCGATGCGGCGCGGCATCAGGCGCGGGCCGCTGTCGTCCTGCGGCAGGAAGCGCGTCCACGGAATTTCGACCAGCAGGAAGTCGAACTGTCCGCCGAGCTCGGCCCGGTAGGCGATCTCGAAGTCGCGCAGGTAAAGGCTGTTGCGCTGGAAGTGATGGCGATGCGCGGCCTTGCCGATACGGATGTCGCGCCAGTGGTTCTCGCCGAGCGACATGCCGAGGACGAGACCCTGTCCGCTCGGCGGCGTCTCGACCTTGACCGGGCACGGGCTGGCGGAGGTCTTGCGCAGGAAGGTGACGTCAGAGAGGGCGATCTCTTCGTCGCGCGCCAGATCGGTCGCGCGGCAGCCAAGACGATCGCGGGACGATGCGACAACGGTCATCACGGCACCCCTTTGATTGGGTTGTCGAGGAAGAGTTCCGGTCTTTCCGCCAATTCTGCGAAGTATTTTCCGAGCCTGGGCGACAGGCAACGGGATTTTGCATCGCACACACCTTTGCCGGTGGTGCGTGGCGCCGATCCGGACCGGTCTCCGGCCCGGATCGGCAGTCCCGCAAGGCGGTTCAGGCGGCGGCGCGGCGGGCGCCCATGTCGAACAGCAGGGCGCGGCCGTCGGTCTGCCAGAGGAGATCGCCGATCTCCTCTTCGCCGACCTGCAGCCCGTCTCCGGCAACAAGCCGCTCGCCCTCGACCGTGGCGATGCCTTCCACCATGTGGAGGAAGAGCCTGCGCCCGCCGGCAACGGGAAGCGTGGTGGCATCGCCCGCCAGCGGTGTCGCGATCGACACGCGGGTGTCGGACAGGAGCTTGAGCGGGGCCTCTCCTTCCTTGCCGCTGGCAAGAAGGGACCAGGTCCGGGTGGTCTCCGCCGCCGGCAGGTCGACCTGCTGGTAGGTCGGCGCGCCGCCGGTCGTGTCCGGGATCAGCCAGATCTGCAACACATGGGCGGGCTCGCTGTCTGAGGCGTTCATCTCCGCATGGCGGATGCCGCTTCCCGCCGACATGAGCTGGAGTTCGCCAGCAGCGATCTCCGTCTCGTTGCCGAGCGTGTCGGTGTGGCGCAGCCGGCCCGACAGGACCATGGTGAGGATGTCCATGTCGGAATGGCCGTGCTCGGAAAAGCCGGCGCCGGGAACGACGTGGTCCTCGTTGATCACCCGAAGGGCGGCGTAGCCCATCCGAGTGGGATCGCGGAAGCCGCCGAAGGAGAAGGTGTGCCAGGCGTCGAGCCAGCCGCTCTGCGTGCGGCCCCGGCTCATGTTCTCGTGGATCAGGACCATCGTACCGTCTCCTTTGCAGATGCGGCTGACGGCTATTTCAGGAAGCCCACCAGCGCGTCGATTTCGTTCTGTCGGAGCTCGTGCCCGCCCTCATGGACGGCGAGCGTGATCTCGGCGCCCTGGGCCTTGAACCAGTCGATCAGGGCGCTGGTCGCGGCCGGAGGGCAGATCGGGTCCCGCTGGCCGGCGGAAATCAGCACCCTGCGCCCGGAAAGACCAGGCTGGGGCGCGGGTTCGAACGGGATCAGCGGATGCAGCAGGGCGATCCGGTCGAACAGGTCCGGCCGCAGGAAGGCGACCGAGGCCAGGATGTTGGCGCCGTTGGAGTAGCCGAAGCCGTAGACCGGGCGGCCCGGATGGGCCTTGCGGTGGGCCTCGACGAAGGTGGCCATCGCCTGCGTGCGGCGGGCAAGGTCGTCCATGTCGTAGACGCCTTCGCCGGTGCGGCGGAAGAAGCGCAGCGCTCCGTGCTCCGACACATCGCCGCGCGGGGCAACGAGGCCGGCGCCGGGCAGGGCTTCCTCCACGAAGCGGGCGAACTGATGCTCGTCGCCGCCGGTGCCGTGGAAGGCGAAGACCAGCGGCGCGCCGGGAGCCGGCTCCGTGGTCAGTGCGTGATAGGTATCCGTGGTCATGACGCAAATCCCAGATGGACCGAGGGAGGAGCCTCCCGCACGGCCCTCGGGAGCCGTGCGGGAGCGTGGGATGTCAGTCCCGGATCGGGCTGAGGATCTCCTCGATCTGCGCGCGGAACTGTTCGTAACGGGTCGGCAGCTTCAGCGCCTCGCCGAGATGGGCAGTGTCCTCGTCCCGGTCGAAGCCGGGCTCGTTGGTCGCCACCTCGAAGAGGATGCCGCCGGGGGTGCGGAAGTAGATCGCCCAGAAATAGTCCCGGTCGATCACCGGCGTGACCTGGTATCCCGTGTCGAGCAGGGCCTTGCGGACCTCCAGCTGGGCCGCCCGGTTCTCCACCGCGAAGGCGATGTGATGGACCGAGCCGGCACCCTGGCGGGCATGGCCGGCGGAGGGCGCTTCCTCGATGTCGATGACATCGGCGCCGTTGCCGCCCTCGATGGCGAAGCGGGTCCAGTTGCCGCTCCGCTCCACCTCGCGGTAGTTCATGAAGCGGAGCAGCTCGGCCGTGCCGCCGGCATCCTGCAGGCGGAAGGCCGCGCCGCGGAACCCCTGGATCGCCTCGGCCGAACCGACGCCGCCGGCTGTCCAGCCGAGGCGCTCATCGTCCGTCGTCTCCACCAGAGAAAAGCCGTCGCCGTCCGGTCCCTTGAAGCGCAGGCGCTTCTCGCCGAAAGCCTCGTACTCTTCGAGACCGCCGACGCCGAGGCCGGACAGGCGCTCCTTCCAGTAGGGCAGGGAGCCCTTCGGAACCGCAAAGTAGGTATCGCCCACCTCGCCGACGCCGGGCCGGCCCTGCACGATTTGCGGGAAGGGGAAGTAGGTCATGACTGAGCCCGGCGTGCCGGTCTCGTCGCCGTAATAGAGGTGATAGACCTCCGGGTCATCGAAGTTGACGGTCTTCTTGACGCGCCTCAGGCCGAGGCTGCGGGTGAAGAAGTCGTTGTTTTCCTGGGCATCGCCCGCCATCGAGGTGACGTGATGCAGGCCCTTGATCTGCGTGAGCATGGCGCTTGTCCCTTCTGTCGAAAAGCCGCCGGCTTGTGCCGTTGACGTGAAGATGGGGCAGGAAGGGCCTTTTGAGAATGGAATTAATTTCGCTGAGATTATTGCAGAACATGTAATAATAGTCGGCATGATCGATCTCGATCACATTCGCATCTTCCTGGCGGTCGCCGAGCACAGGAGCTTCGTGGCCGCCGCTAGGCAGCTGTCGATGACGGCGCCGACCGTGACGCGCGCGGTGAGTGCGCTGGAGCAGCAGCTCGGCGTGCAGCTGCTGCTGCGCACCACGCGGCAGGTGTCGCTGACCTCGGCGGGCGCGGTCTATGCCGCGCGCATCGCGCCGTTGCTGGAGGAGTTCCGCCGCACCACCGAGGACCTGCAGGAGCAGCATGGCGACGTGGCCGGCACGATCCGCATCAACGCGCCGATGTCGCTCGGCCAGCAGGTGCTGCCCGACGTGGCGGCGGGCTTCCGCAGCCAGTATCCGCAGGCGTCTCTGTCGATCAGCCTCACCGACCGCTTCATCGACATCGTGTCCGACGACTTCGACCTGGCGATCCGCATTTCCGAGGCGCCGCGCGACAAGTCGACGATCTGGCGCAAGATGTGCCTGGTGCGCCGGGTGATGGTGGCATCGCCGGCCTATCTGGCCTTGCGCGGCGTGCCCGAGACGCCAGATGACCTTTCAGGCCATTCCTGCATCGCCTATGACGAGCGCTCACAAGCCGAGACCTGGGAGCTGCGCCGCGAAGGGCGCACGCGCCGGGTGCGGGCCGGGGGCACGATCGCCGGCAACAACGGCGACCTGCTGGCGCGGCTTGCCGAAAACGGCGAGGGCATCGCCCTGCTGCCGCTGTTCATCGTCGAGGATGCATTGGCGACGGGTCGGCTCGCCCAGGTGCTGACCGATTGGGAGGCGCCCGAAATCTGGCTGACGCTCTACTATCCGCCCTATGAGCGCCTGCCGATGCGGGTTGCGAAATTCTCCGACTTCTTCGAGACCTATGTGACGAAGACGCGGCCTCTCTAGGGAGAGGCTTTCCGCGTCATGTCTCAGGCCTGCGCCATCCGCGCCGACCGTGCCGCCCGCGAGCGGCCCCACAGGACGGCGAGAGAGCCGAGCGTCATGATCAGGCCGAACGCGGTGGTGGGGCTTGCCAATGTCACCGGCGGCAGCCAGCCGGCGGCATAGGCGATGCTCTCCAGCAGCATGCACATGAAGGGGAGCGTGGCCATCGCGGCGAGATAGTTCTCGGTGCGCACCAGATAGATCGCCTTCAGCGAGAAGAACATCGAGGGGCCGCGCAAGGCGATGCCGACGGCTGCGGCAAGGATCCAGAGGAACGGATCGAGGGCAAGAGCGGGATCGGTGAGCCACGGCAGGCTGACGGGCACCAGCTCCCGCAGGCCCGGCAGCCAGGTGGCGGCGAACGCAAGGCCGAGGGCCGAGGCCAACATGACGAGCGCGCTGGCGAGCAGCATGACGCCGGTCAGGCTGGCGCGCTGGCGCATGTCGTTGGTGCGGTTGAGCGGGTGCAATTCGGCAATGGCGGTGGTGGCGACCACGCAGATCTCCGAGCCGGCCATCAGCAGGATCGCCGGATTGTGCCATCCCCCGTCGAGAGTGAAGACCAGCAACACCAGCCCGCCGACGATCAGGGCGTGTCCGGGCAATTCCTGGCGCAAGGGGCGCCGGGACAGGACGAGCCAGAGCATGACAGCGCTGATCGGCACGGAGGTGACGGCGAGAAAGGCGGCGTTCGCGGTGCTGATATGGACGAGGGCCGCGGTGAACAGGGCGGCAGTGACGATGCGCAGCGTGCCGTAGACCCAGGTCCAGGGATTGCGCAGGGCCCCGCCGACGGCAGGCCCACGCCCGGCAACGGCGATCAGAAAGATCCCGCCGGTCAGCATCTGGATGAGCGTGAAAAGCCAGGGATCGAACCCGAAACCGATCAGCAGCATGCGGCTGACCACAAGAACGAGAGCCCAGCCGAACAGGGCCGAGACGAGCACGGTTAAGGACGACGATGTCAAGGCGGGATCCTGCCGCCACGCCGATCCGAACGGTTCGGCAGCGGTCTTGAAAAGAGGGAGGGACGATGGCTGCAGCTGGCGGCGCATGCGCCGAACCTGACTGTGCCGCAGTTTCTCCTGCTTCATCGCCAGCGGCAAGAGGGGCGGCGGCATCCGCGCACCGGCACAAGGCGAAACCTGTGTCATATGCGTGGACAACTACTGATAAATATATCGACTCCTTCCTCCTGCGTGTGTTTCAGTCCCTCCGTATTTTGTGGGGGTAGTAATGAAGGTAATTATTTGTGCTATTGCCTGCGCCGTCCTGGTCTCGGGCTGCGCATCGGTCGTTCGTGGCACCAGCGAAGACGTCATCATCAATGTGGAACCGGGAGATGCGCTGGTCACCACGACGCTTGGACACTCCTGCAAAAAGTCGCCTTGCACGGTCGAGGTGAGCCGCAAGAAAACCTTCATGGTGCGAGCGGAGAAGGAGGGCTACAAGCCGGGGCAGGTCTTCGTCGACACCAAGGTGAGCGGTGGAGGGGCCGCAGGCCTTGCTGGCAACATCCTGCTGGGCGGCGTGGTCGGTGTCGGTGTCGACGCCATTTCCGGCGCGACGCTCGACCACACGCCGAATCCGGTCAACATCACGCTGGTCCCGGTGGATGCCGAGGGCGAGAGCACCAACATTACCAAGCCGGAGCCGCCGGTGACGAAGCCCAAGGCCGTTCCCGTTTCGTGAGGGGCGGTGTGCCCTTGCCTCAGGCGTAGGGGTCCGAGGCAAGGGCGGCGCAGGCAGCGCGGTATTCGGCGCGCAGGCGCTCGCACAGCTCGGCCGCAGGCGGCAGGTCGGTGATCGTCCCGGTGCCCTGGCCGGCGGACCAGATGTTCTTCCAGACCTTCGCCTCGCTGCCCATGTCGAGCGAGCCCGCATGCTGCAGGTTGTCCGGGTCGAGGCCGGCGCGCTCGATGCTCGGGCGCAGGAAGTTGGCGTTCACGCCGCTGATCGCAGGCGTGTAGAGGATGTCGGCTGCGGTCGCATCCAGGATCATCTGCTTGTAGTCGTCGACGATCATCGCTTCCGCGGTGGCGAGGAAGCGGGTGCCCAGATAGGCGAGGTCCGCGCCCATCGCGCGGGCGGCGGCAATCTGCGCGCCGGTGTTGATGGCGCCGGCCAGAATGATGGCGCCGTCGTAGAAGGCGCGGATTTCCGAGACCAGCGCGAAGGGGCTCATGGTGCCGGCATGACCGCCCGCGCCGGCACAGACCGCGATGATGCCGTCGACGCCGGCTTCGGCCGCCTTGCGCGCATGGCGCGGGTTGATGACGTCATGGAAGACGAGGCCGCCATAGGAGTGGACGGCGGAGACGACATCGGGATTGGCGCCGAGCGAGGTGATGACCAGGGGCACCTTCCGCTCGACGGTCACTGCAAGATCGGCCTCCAGCCGCTTGTTGCTGCGGTGGACGATCAGGTTGACGCCGTAGGGGGCGGCATCGTCATGGCCGGACAGACGATCCTCGATCTCGCTGAGCCATTCGCCGTAGCCTTCGCTCGTGCGCTGGTTGAGCGCCGGGAAGGTGCCGATTACGCCGGCGCGGCAGGTGGCGACGACAAGGTCGGGGCCGGAGGCGAGGAACATCGGCGAGGCGATCGCCGGAACCTTGAGGCGGCCGTCGAATGATTTCGGCATGGTCATGCGGGATCCCTCCGGTATCTGCCGGGCGTGCCGGTCACTCGCCGCGGAACTGCGGCTGGCGCTTTTCGAGGAAGGCCGAGACGCCCTCGCGGAAATCGCGGGTCCCGGTCATGCGGATGAAGGAGGCGCGTTCGGCCTCCAGATGGGCGGCGAAGGGACGGTCCAGCGCGCCGTCGACGAGGGCGCGGACCGCGCCTTGCGCCTGTGTCGGGCCGCTGGCAACGCGCGTTGCCAGGGCGAGGGTCTCGGCGTCGAGCTCCTCGGCCGGAACCACCTTGTTGACGATGCCCGCCGCCTGGGCCTCCTCGGCGCTGAGGGCATCGCCGAGCAGCAGCAGTTCCATCGCCTTGGCGCGGCCGACCTTGCGCGGCAGCGCCCATGTGCCGCCGCAGTCGGGCGAGGCGCCGATGCGATCATAGGCGACGACAAAGCGCGCGCCGGCCTCGGCGACCACGAGATCGGCGCCAAGCACCAGGCTGAAGCCGGCGCCGGCCGCCACGCCGCGCACGGCCGCGAGCACCGGGGCGGGGGATTCGCGCAAGGCCGTCAGGGCCGGATGCAGGGCATCGAGCAGGTCGTGGACGACCTCGGCGGCGCGGTCCGGGTCGGTGCCGAAAGCCGCGACATCGCCGCCGGCGACGAAGGCGCGGCCTGTACCTGTAAGGACGATGCAGCGAACGCCCTTGGTCGTGGTGACCTTGCGCACCGCCTGCAGGAAGGCACGCGCCGTCGGCACGTCGAGCGCGTTCAGCACCTTCGGCCGGTTGATGGTGATGGTGGCGATGCCGGTTGAGGCATCGATCTCGGCAAGAACCGGTTCGTCGCTCATGCGGCGGCCTCCTTCGTGGAATGGAACCGGCCGCCGTCCCGGGCCATGGCGGCAAGGCCGACCGGGACCTCCAGCTTGTCGGCACGGCAGGCCGCGACGAATTCCGCCGCCCCTTGCGTGTCGATCAGGCTCAGTGGCCCGCCGGTCCATACGGGAAAGCCTGCCGCGTCGATGGCGTGGACATCGGCCTCCAGCGCCGAGGCGACGTCGCCTCGGTCGAGCGTTGCGACGGCAGCAAGGGCCATGGCGCGCAGCAGCCGCATGCCGGCGGGGCGCAGGGACGCGCGCGCGCTCGCATCGTCGGTGGCCGCAAGCGGGGCATCGGTCGGCAAGGCGGGCAGGGCGGACAGGCCGACGACCTCGGCGGCATTGCGGATGAAGGCGGGACTCATGCCCTCAGCCTGCATGCGAAGCGCCTCGGCGTCGAGCGCGTTTCGGCAGGCGTTGGCAAGGGGGCCGTCCTTGTCCGCGCGCGCCCGTCCCTCGCGGGCCAGCGCCTGGCGGGCGAAGAACTGGGTGCGGATAATCGCCTGCGCAACATCGCCGTGGACGAGATGGCCGAAATACTGGCGCTCCACCTTGAGCGCCTTGTCGATGGGCAGCCGCAGACCCTCGTAGACGCACGAGAGGATCGCCTCCAGCGCCGGATAGTTGCGGTGGCCGCTTGCGCGAACCTTTGCATTGGCGAAGAGGAAGACGTTCGATGCGGCCTCGGAGGTCACGGGCGGGCCCGGCGGGGCGAAGCCCCTGGCGTCCCATGGGGCGGCGGCCGGAACCCGGCCTTCGGTGAGCGCGCGCCGTGCCGCGGCGACCAGATCCTCCGGTTCGGCCAGCTCGTCGAGAATGCCGAGCGACAGGGCCTCGTCGGCGGACAGGCGGCGCCCCTCCAGCAGCAGGGGCAGGGCCGCCTCGATGCCGATGACGCGGGGCAGGCGCTGGGTGCCGCCGGCGCCCGGCAGGATGCCGAGCGTGACCTCGGGCAGGCCGAAGACGGCCTTGGGATTGCGCGCGGCGATCCGGTGGTGGCAGGCGAGCATCAGCTCCAGCCCGCCGCCGAGCGCGGTGCCGCTGGCCGCTGCAACGACCGGCTTGCCGCAGGTTTCCAGCGCGCGGAAGGCATCGGTCATGGCGCGAATGCGCTCGGATGCGGTGGCCGGCGAGGTGCCCGGACCGGTCATGCCGTTCATGATCGCAAGGTCGGCGCCGGCGATGAAGCTGTCCTTGCCGGACGCGACGATGATGCCGGTGACCTGCGGATCGGCGGCGAGGCGGGCGATCTCCTCGCGCAGGGCCTCGGTGAAGGCCCAGTCGATGACGTTCATCGAGCGGCCCGGCATGTCGATGATGAGAAGGGCGATGCCGCCGCTATCGATCTCGCTTGTCAGCATGGGGCCTCTCCTCAGATCCGCTCGATGATGGTGGCCACGCCCATGCCGGCGCCCACGCACAGGGTGACGAGGGCGGTCTGGCGATCCGTCCGCTCCAGCTCGTCCAGCGCGGTGCCGAGGATCATCGCACCGGTTGCCCCCAGCGGGTGGCCCATGGCGATGGCGCCTCCGTTGACGTTGACGATCTCCGGGTCGAGGTCGAGCGCCTCGATGAAGCGCATGGCGACGGCCGCGAAGGCCTCGTTGATCTCGAAAAGATCGATGTCGGCGGCGGTCATGCCGGCCCGCTTCAGCGCCTTTTCCGCCGCAAAGGAAGGCGCTGTGAGCATGATGGTCGGCTCGGAGCCGATTTCGGCGAAGGCGCGGATGCGGGCACGCGGGACCAGGCCGGCGCGCGCTCCCGCCTCGCGCGTGCCGAGCAGCACGGCCGAGGCGCCGTCGACGATGCCGGACGAATTGCCGGCATGGTGGACGTGGCGGATTTCGGCAAAGCCGGGATAGCGCTCCAGCGCCACCGCGTCGAAGCCGGCCTTTTCGCCGAGCCCGGCGAAGGACGGCTTCAACCGGCCAAGGTCCTCGACGGTGGAATTGCCGCGAATGGTCTCGTCGCGGGCGAGCAGCACCTCGCCGACCCGGTCGCGCACGGGAACGATGCTGCGGGCGAAGCGGTCCTGCGACCAGGCCTGTGCGGCGCGGCGGTGGCTTTCCACCGCATAGGCGTCGAGCTGTTCGCGGGAGTAGCCCCATTTGGTGGCGATGAGATCGGCGGAAATGCCCTGCGGCACGAAGGTGGTGGCGGCCGCGACCTGCGGGTCGGCGCCCCAGGCGCCGCCGTCGGAAAGGATCGGGATGCGCGACATGGATTCGACGCCCCCGGCGACCATCATGTCGGCCTGGCCGGCCATCACCTTGGCGGCGGCCATGTTGCAGGCCTCGAGCCCCGAGGCGCAGAAGCGGTTGATCTGGACGCCCGCGGTCTCTTCCGCATAGCCGGCGGCGATGGCGGCAACGCGCGGTAGGCACTGGCCCTGTTCGCCGACGGGCATGACGATGCCCATCACCACGTCGTCGACAAGGGCCGTGTCCAGCGCGTTGCGCTCGCGCACCGCCTCCAGGACGGTGGTGGCGAGGCGGATCGGCGTCACCTCGTGCAGGGCGCCGTCCGGCTTTCCCCTGCCGCGCGGCGTGCGCAGGTGGTCGTAGATCAGGGCGTCGGGCATGTCGGGGTGTCGGGCTCCGTTGGATCCGGGGCGGGGAGGCGTCAGCCGGTCGGATAGAGGCTGGCGATCTCGCCCGCATACTTGGTCTGGATGCTGGAGCGACGCACCTTCATGGTCGCGGTGACCTCGTCGTCGTCGTGGTCCAGCTCCTTGGTCAGCAGGTGGAAGCGGCGGATGTGGGAGACCTGGGCCAACTGGTCGTTGGCGGCGCGGATCTCCGTGTCGACCAGCTCACGCACCGCCGCGTTCTCGGCAAGGCTGCGGAAGTTGGTGTAGGACAGGCCCTTCTCCTCCGCCCATTTGGCGACGGTCTCGAAGTCGATCTGGATGAGCGCCGCCACGTATTTGCGGGCCTCGCCGATGACGATGCATTCCTTGATGTAGGGGCTGCCCTTGACCGTGTTCTCGATCTCCGAGGGGCTGAGGTTCTTGCCGCCGGCGGTGATCATGATGTCCTTGAGGCGGTCGACGATGCGGAACTCGCCGTTCTCCACCTCGACTACGTCGCCGGTATGGAGCCAGCCGTCGCGCAGCGAGCTCTCTGTGGCGGCCGGGTTCTTGTAGTAGCCGACGAAGACGGTATCGCCCTTCAGCTGCAGCTCGCCGTGTTCGCCGACGCGCGCCTCGACGCCCTTGGCGGCCGGGCCGACCGACCCCGGAACGAGGTGGTCCAGCGTCTGGCCGAGGGCGACGCCGCTCGATTCCGTCATGCCGTAGACCTCGACCAACGGCACACCGATGGTGCGGAAGAAGCGGACGATGCGCGGGGAGATGGGCGCGGCGCCCGTCATGGCGATATGGGTCCGGCGCAGGCCGATATAATTTTGCAGCGCGCGGAAGACCAACAGGTAGCAGAGCGCGAAGGTGATCCGCTCGCTCACGCTGCGCTCGGCTCGGGACTTTTCGGCGAAGGGCTCGCAGGCGCGATAGGCCCATTCGTAGAGCGCCCGTCGGTAGCCGCCGGCCTCCAGCATGCGGATATGGATCGAGGAATGCAGCTTCTCCCAGATCCTGGGCACGCCGAGGAAGGAGGAGGGGGCGACCTCGCGCAGGTCCTCCTGGACGGTGCGCAGGGACTCGCCGAAGCAGATCCGTGAGCCGAGGTAGATCGGCGCCATCACCGTGACCATCTGCTCGGCGACGTGGCAGAGCGGCAGGTAGGAGAGGTGCACGGTCTCGGCGTCGAGATCGATGCGGTCGGCGATCGCGATCGCCTGGGCGCGCAGGTTGCGATAGGACAGCATCGCGCCCTTGGGCTTTCCGGTCGAACCCGAGGTGTAGATCATCAGGGCGATGTCATCGAGGGTGCGGTCGGCGGAGACCTTGCGCTGCGAGGCCTGAGCGCCCGAGCGGCGGGCATGCCCCATCGCCTCCATGGCGGCGAAGGAGATGACGAAGTCCTCCGAATAGCCGCGAAGGCCCTTGGTCTCGATGACGACGACGCGGCGCAGCTTCGGCAGCTGGTCGCGCACCTCGATCACCTTGTCGAGCTGCTCCTGGTCCTCGCAGACGATGATCTCGCTGTCGGAATGCTCCAGCACATAGCCGACCTCGTTGGCCGGGCTGGTCGGATAGACGCCGATGGCGACGCCGCCGACGACATTGACGCCGAGCTGCGCCAGCACCCACTCCACCCGGTTCTCGGACAGGATGGCGACATGGCCGCCTTCGCCGAGCCCGAGCGCCAGCAGGCCCTCGCCGACATCGCAGGCACGCTCGTGATACTGGCGCCAGGTGAGGGGATTCCAGATGCCGAAATCCTTCTGCAGGACGGCCACCCGGTCGGGTGTCGCCTCGGCATGGGCGCGCAGCATCTGCGGCAGGGTGAGTTGGGGAAAGTCGGCCATGTCGTCTCGCCTCAGGACAGCCAGCGCTTGCGGCGCTTGTAGTGCTTGATGTCGCGGTAGCTCTTGGTGCCCTCGCTGCCGCTGGCGCCGAGGTAGAACTCGCGCACGTCGTCGTCCTTCACCAGCCGTTCGGTCGGCCCGTCGAGCACGATCTTGCCGGTCTCCATGATGTAGCCGTAATGGGCGACGGCGAAGGCAACGGCGGCGTTCTGCTCGACCAGGAGCATGGAAACGCCGAGATCGCGGTTGATCGAGGCGATGATGGTGAAGATCTCCTCGACGAGAACGGGCGAGAGCCCTAGCGACGGCTCGTCCAGGAGGATCAGCGACGGCTGGGCGATGAGCGCCCGCCCGATCGCCAGCATCTGCTGCTCGCCGCCCGACAGGTAGCCGGCGCGCCCGTTCCGCCGCTCGAACAGACGCGGGAAGTACTGGTAGACGAGGTCGAAGGGCGTCGGCTTGAGCCCGCGCCCGGACAGGGCGAAGGTCGCCGCCGTCAGGTTTTCCTCGACCGTCAGGTCCTCGAAGATGCGGCGCCCCTCCATGACGTGGAAGAGGCCGCGCCGCACCAGGGCGTGGGGCGCCAGGCGAGAGATGTCGTCGCCGTCGAAGCGGATGGCTCCGGCCGTGACGGCACCGTTCTCCAGCGCCAGAAGGTTCGACACCGCCTTCAGCGTCGTCGATTTTCCCGCGCCGTTGGAGCCGAGCAGGGTGACGATCTTGCCCCGCCCGACACTCAGTGACAGGCCGCGGAGCACCTGCACGGTCTTGTTGTAGACGACCTCGATGTTGTTGATGTCGAGGAGGATGTCCGCGGCCATCTCACTTACTCCTGAACGCTGATCCAGTCGGACGCCGGCTTCATCTGCTGAGCGCTGGCGTCGTAGCGGTAGATGCGGCCGACCGGGATCGAGTTGCCCGGGATCGAGATCGGCACGCCGATGATGCCGCCGGTGTCGAAGTTCTCGATGGAGTTGAGCGCGGCCTTCAGGTTGGCGCCGTTGAGCTCCTTGCCGGCCTCCAGCGCGCGCTTGGCCGCCTCGGTGAACAGCATGGCGGTCAGGAAGCCCTGCATGTACGGGGTCGACTGGTACTCGGGACGCATCTCGCGGATCCGGTCCATCATCGGCGCGTTGTCGGCGTCGTCGTAGTAGTAGCGATAGGGCATGACGCCCATGAAGCCGTCGGCAGCCTCGCCGACCTTGGCCCAGATGCTGGAGTCCATCGACCAGAACGTGCCCATGAACTTGGTTTCCAGGCCGAGCTGCTTGGCCTGGCTCATGAATTCGGGCAGCGGCGCCAGCACGTAGCCGTGGAAGATGGTGTAGTCCGGACGGGCGCGGCGCAGCTTCAGCACCTCGGTGGAGACGTCGACGGCGGTCGGCGGGGTGATGATCTCCTCGACGACCTCAAGGCCCAGTTCGCCGGCGCGCGCCTTGGTGGCGGCGATCGGGTCGCGGCCGAACTCGGTGTCCGAGTTGACCAGCACGATGCGGGCGCCCGGCTTCTCCTTGGCGATGTATTCCAGCAGGATGCCGGTCATTTCCGAATAGTCGGGGCCGGCCATGAACTGGTGCGGGAAGGCCTTGGGATCGTTCAGCTCGGTCGCGAAGGACGCGCCGGCCATGATCATCGAGCCCCGGCGGTCAATCTCGCCGTTGATGGTCTTCGCGAAGCCGGTGGAGTCGCCGTAGTAGAGGTGGATCTCGTCCTGGCTGGTCAGCTTGTTGAACACGGCGACGGAGGCGTCGACCTTGTAGCCGGTGTCCTCGTAGGCGAGGCGGACCTTGCGGCCCTGGATGCCGCCGGCCTCGTTGACGATCTTGATGTAGTCCTGCATGCCGGCCTCGATGCCGACGCCCGCGAAGGCGAAGACGCCGGTGAGCGGGATCGAGCCGCCGATGACGATGTCGTCGGCCGCAACGGCCGGAAGCGCGGTGGCAATGGCTGCCGATGCCGACAGGGCAAGCAGCGTTCTCCTGGTAAAGCTAAGCATTGTTTCCTCCGGTTTTATCGCGTGACTTTTGTTCATTCACTTCTTGAAGGGCCAGAGATGGAAGTAACGCCGGGATCTCTGGACGATTTCGGCAAGTCCCTTCGGCTCGAAAATGAGAAAGCCGACGATGAGGAGGCCGAAAACGATGGTGCGAACCGGCGAGAGCATCGCCGCCGCATTGGGAAGAACGGGGGTGAGCCAGTCGATGCCGAAGCGCAGCAGTTCCGGGACGAGGGTCATGAAGATGGCGCCGAGAATGCCGCCGAGGATTGTGCCCATGCCGCCGACGATGATCGCGGCGAGGAAGAAGATCGAATAGACGAACGGGAAGCTCTCCGGCGTCACGACGCGGAAGAAGTAGGCCCACATGCCGCCGGCAACGCCCGCATAGAAGGACGAGATCGCAAAGCTCATCAGCTTGTAGCGCAGCAGCGAGATGCCCAGCACCTCGGCCGAGATGTCGCGATCGCGGATGGCGATGAAGGCGCGCCCGACGCGGGTGCGGAAGAGATTGGCCGCGCCCAGCACCATCAGCGCGGTGATCGGCACGAAGACGAAATAGAGCTGGGAGTAGTCCGTCAGCGGCGTGCCGAAGAAGCTCGCCGGTGTCAGCGTCAGGCCGCTGTTGCCGTTGGTCACGCTCTCCCAGTTGACGAAGATGAAATGCAGGATGAACGAGGCGGCGATGGTGGCGATGGCCAGGTAGAGGCCCTTGACCCGAAGGCTCGGGATGCCGACCAGGATGCCGACCGCCGCGGCAATGATGCCGCCGGCGACGAGGTTCAGCAGGAAGGGCGTGCCGAGGTTCAGCTGCATCCAGCCGACCGTGTAGGCGCCGACCGCCATGAAGGCGGCCTGGCCGAGGCTGACGAGGCCTGTATAGCCGGTCAGGATGTTGAGGCCGGTGGCGCTCGCCACGTTGATGGCCACGAGGCAGGCGAGATAGAGCCAGTAATTGTCGAGCACGAAGGGCGCGATGCAAAGGCTCAGGGCGAACAGGGCCATCCACACGCGCTGCGGCCGGGTGGTCAGCAGCGCCTCGTCGGCCTGGTAGCTGTGCTTGGCGGTTCCGATCTGCATGTCAGAGACGCTCGATTTCTGTCGTGCCGAACAAGCCGTAGGGACGGATCATCAAGGCGACGAGGAGGAGGCCGAATGTGGTGACGAGCTTGTATTCGCCGCCGAGATAGGTCCCGGCCCAGGCCTCGATGAGGCCGATGACGAGGCCGCCGACAAGGGCTCCGGCGACGGAGTCGAGACCGCCGACGATGACCACGACCAGCGCGGACAGGCCGAAGACGCCCATGGCCGGCGAGATGCCGCCGATGGAACCGAGCAGGACGCCGGCGCCGGCGGCAGTGCCGCAGCCGATCACCCAGGCGAGCGAGAAGACGCCCGGCACGTTGATGCCACAGGAATACGCCGCGGCCTGGTCGGTTGCCGTCGCCCGCAGCGCGACGCCGCCGCGCCAGAAGCGGAAAAGGGCGAGAAAGACCGCGATCACCACGGCGGCAACCGCGAAGGCGATGGCGATCTTGCGCGAGACATAGGCCTCGCCGATGAAGATCGGCGCATTGCCCATGAAGGCGGGCAGAGCGCGCGGATCGGTGCCCCAGACGAGTTCGACGAGGCCGACCAGGACCGAGCCGAGGCCGATCGTCACCATGAAGACGGCGATCGGGCTCTCGCCGAGCATCGGACGGATCAACCCGCGCTCGACCACCGCGCCGACGAGGCCGCCGCCGGCGATGGCGAGCGGGATCGCCGCCCAGGCCGGCAGGCCGAGACCGGCGGCGAAGGCGAAGAAGAGATAGCCGCCGAGCATCAACAGCTCGCCGACGGCAAGGTTGATCACCCGCGTCGCCTTGTAGATCAGCACGAAGGCGAGTGCCGTCAGCGACAGCAGGGCGCCGGAGCCGAGACCGGCCAGCGTCACCTCGGTGAAGAAGAGAAGGTCGCTCATGCCACGTCCTCGCGCGTTTCGCGCTCTGCAGCGGCCGTGCCGCCAGCTGCGCCGGCCTCGCCCTTGAGCCGGGCCATCAGTGCGGCGGGATCGCCGCTGCCGAGATAGGCTTCCGTCACATGCGGGTCCGCCTGCACTTCTTGCGGCAGGCCGCTGGCGATGACCTCGCCGAAATTCAGCACGACCACATGGTCGGAGATGTCCATGACCATGCCCATGTCGTGCTCGACCATCAGGATCGTGGTGCCCCATTCCTCCTTCACGTCGAGGATGAAGCGGGCCATGTCCTCGGTTTCCTCGCGGTTCATGCCGGCGACCGGCTCGTCGAGGAGCAGAATGCGCGGGCGCATGGCCAGCGCGCGGGCCAGCTCGACCCGCTTCTGCAGGCCGTAGGACAGCGAGGCGACCGGCATGTTGCGGATGTGGTCGATCTCCAGGAAGTCGATGATGCGGCGCTCGATCTCGGCGCGCAGCTCCATCTCCTCGCGCTGGGCCGGCCCCCAATAGGCGAGGGCCTGCAACAGGCCGGTCTTCATGTGGGCGTGGCGGCCGAGCTTGATGTTGTCGAGCACGGTCATGCCGCGGAAGAGCGCGATGTTCTGGAAGGTGCGGGCGAAGCCGAGGGCGGCGCGCTCGGGCGGATGCATCCGCGTCACGTCGCGCCCGTCGAAGCGCACGCTCCCCTGCTGCGGCTTGTAGAAGCCCGAGATGCAGTTGAACATGGAGGTCTTGCCGGCGCCGTTCGGGCCGATCAGCGCCGTGATTGAGCCGGGCTCGGCCGAGAAGGACACGCCGCGCAGAGCCTTGAGGCCGCCGAAGGACAGCGAGAGGCCCTCGACCTCCAGGCGCGCGGCGCCGGTCTCGTGGGGCGCGGTCATCGGTGCCCCTTCCTGGTGCCTGCAACGGCAACCTGGCGGCGCACGGGCGCGATGGAGCCGGCCGCCAGCGGCCGGTCATGCAGAACCTGCGACATGTTCCTCCCAGTCCTTTGTCTTTCCGGTCGCGACCGGCGGCCCCCTCCAGAGCCGGAAAACCTCAATTCACGATGCGTATTGTCTCACCCCCGACAGACGCTCGAAGATGCTCTCCACCGGCTCGTCGATGTCGCGGCCGGCCCGCTCGAAGCCGCGCTTCCAGTCGACCACATGCCGCCGCATCCACAGGCGCGCTTCCTCCTTGTCGCGCGCGGCGACGGCATCGATCAGCCGTCGGTGGGCAGCGACCATGCGGCCGGCGCCTTGCGGCACCCGGCGGCAGATCAGCTCCGAGGTGGGAAAGAACAGGAGTGCGGCCGGCTCGCGCGCCAGTTCCAGCACCCGGTTGCGCGAGGCCTTGGCCATCAGCGCATGAAATTCCGTGTCGAGACCGGCAAGGCGCACCGGATCGTCCAGCGCCGCCTCGGCCATCGCCTGGTTGGCCTCCAGCGCGGCGAGGTCCTCTTCCGTTGCCTCGTCGACGGCGCTTTCGATCACCCCGAGCTCGAGGATCACGGCCGCCTCGAACAGCTCGCGAAAGGTCACCTGGTGCAGGACCAGGGCGCGGCTCATGCGGTCGGACAGCTTGCGGTAGTGGGGGAGGCAGACATAGAGCTTGCGGCCGGCCTCGCGCTGGACCAGTCCCGCCTGCTCCAGCAGGCGGATGCCCTCGCGCACTGTCGAGCGGTTGACGCCGAACTGGCGCACCAGCTCTGCCTCGGTGCCGATCTCGTCGCCCGGGCGCAGGCGCCCGGCCATGATCTCGCGCTCGATCGCCTCCGCGACCATCTGGTAGGCGGAGGGCACCTTGATCTTTTCGAAGCGACCCGGCTCCGCCATCGACATTGCTGAACGTCTCCTCCCGGACGGTTGCGGCACGCATCTTGGCGGCGCGCCTTGTCAGTTCGTCCCTTTGTCGGACAAAGGTTGGCACAAGCAGGTTTTGACCGTCAAGCGGATATTTCTTGCCCCTCTCGCCTCCGAATTTCCGCCAATGAGCTGCTGCTCGGTGACGATTCCGCGCTTTGCCGGTTTGTCGGACAAACGAAATCTAGCCGCGTCACGCGGCCATGGTCCGGCCGCGTCGCACGCTCGAAGGCAGGGGAAAATCCGAAGGCGACGCAGCGTCGGCTGCGATCAGCGCTCCCAGGCCTCGCTCGCATCCTGGACGGGCGAGCTCGCCGCCGGCCCCTGCGGTGCAGGCGCGTCCTCGTCGATGCGGAGGAGCCGGGAGCGCTGCTCGGCCGGGCCATCGTCCGACGCGTCGAGAATGACGGAGCTGGAAGCCGAATCGAGAATGATCGGCGCAGGATCCTGCGGCAGGCACGGGAGAGGTCGAGACGGGCTGAGACTGGCGCCGGCAACGGGGCGCACCTCGATCCGCGACCCGGCGGACAGGTTCAGCCTGACCTCGTGCTGGATCCGAGGCCGCTCGCCGTTGAAACTCAGCGTGAGCGAGTTGCCGCGCACATGGGCCAAGAAAAAGCCGCCGGCTATATAGGTATGGAAATACTGGTAAAATCCGGAACCGTCCGGCTGCTGGCTCAGCTGCAGCCGCCGCTGATGGCCCTCGCTGGCATCCTGATAGGTGACGGTGATCTTGTCGCCGGCTGCACGGCCGCGGTCGTCGATACCTTCGGCGAAGTAGACGGGCTTCGGCGCGGACCCGAATTTCTGGCCATAGGCGGTCTCTCCCGAGATGCCTCGACCGACCTCGCCGTAAGGAGAGGATCGGTCTCCGCCCGCCAAGGCCTCTTGCGCCCGCGCGGCTGCGGTCGCGGAGCGCTGGACGAGCCGTTCGAAGAGCGGCTGGAAGTAATAGTGCAACGCAATCAGGCTCTGGTCGCCGAGAACCCCGTCGATTGTGCCCTGGTAAAGCCCCTTGTCGCGCAGCGCCGACTGCAGGGCACGCCAGGCCGCAGCATCTCCCCTCCGCGGATAGGGGAGGTCGATTTCCAGCGGCGGCAGGTCGTTGGCCGGGAAATGCTTGTCCTGGAAGGCATCGCTGTAGCCGAGCCTGCTTGCCACCGCGCGATATCGCGGCATGTCGTGGGCAAGGTTCCTGGCATGCGAGAGGGCGCATACAAGTTCGTCGGCGCGGCTCTCCTCCCGTTTGGCGCCGCCCACCAGAGCCGCGACGACCGCATCGAGCTTGCCATCCACGGTCGGCAGAGGGCCGTCCTCCTCGCCTGCCGCTCCTGCAGTCACAAGATGACGGACGATGTCCGCGTGGCCGCCGAGAGCCGCGATCATCAGCGGCGTCCAGCCGTTGGCGGCCCGCGCGGAAACATTTGCGCCATGGTCGAGCGCGAAGCGGACGCTGTCGAGGTCGCCGAATTCCGCTGCCTTGAGCAGGATCGTGTCGGCGGCATCCGGGGAGAGCTGCAGGGAGGGCGGGGGAGGCTCAGGGCCGAAATCCTCCAGCCCGGCGACCTCGGCAAGGACCCTGACGGAGTAGCCGTCCTCGGTGATCCCTTCGAGACTGGCGCCGAGTTCCCGGAGCTTCAGCGCATTGTCGGTGCGGGCCTGCTGCAGTGCCCGCATGACCGGCGTGTAGCCCTCGGCGTCCTTCAGGTTCAGATCGACGCCTTGAGCTGCAAGGAAAGCCAGCGTGTCCGGTGAGCCGCGCATGGCGGCGATGGTCGCGAGGTTGGTGCCCGCATGCTCCACCGCGGCGAGATCCAGTCCGGCCTCGGCGAGCTGTTTCAGGGTGTCGAGGTCGTCGGCACGGGCGGCAGCCATCACCGCCGCATCGGTTCTGGAGATGCTTTCCTGAGCGGTGAGGATACCGGTTCCGACCTGCGGGCAGGTCATCAACAACACGGACAGGGAAACCGTCCGCAGGGCATTGGTCATCCTTCGCATACCGCTCCCCCTGTCCACCGCCTCAGAAGACGCCGCATGTCCGGCTGCCGCAATTGTTCCTGCTGCCGTTGGAGCCGGAATTCCGCCTGTCCGGCTTGCTTCTGCTCGTTGGGGTATCGCGCCCCTGCAGGCAGTTGGTCCAGCTCAGATGCGGATTTGCCTGGCAGTACTCGTAGCGGGATCCGCCGGGGTGCCCGCTGCTCCCGCCGCCCGAAGCCGTGCCGGACCGCGTTCCGCCCGCGCCGTTGCCGCGTTGGCGCGCGGCCTCCTGTTCTGCGGCCCTCCGGCGTGCTTCGTCCTGCCGTCGGCGCTCGTCCAGCACCTGGAACGCGGCATTCGCAAGCGCTCGCTGCTGCGGCAGAAGCGCCTCGAGTTCTCGCGACACCCTTGCGCGCTCTGCGTTTCCCCGCTCCGTTTCCGCCCGCTCCACTTCGCTGGTGATCCAGCGGGTCACGGCGTCGAGGCTATCGGCGGGCAGGGTGCCATTGGCCTGCGCTTCGACGATCTGCGTCATCAGTACCGAGTACGCGCTGTCCATCGGGGGCGTGCCGCCGGCCGCTTGCAGGTCCTGCATGGCCTCGATCCGCTGCAACTGGGTCGTTCGGCTGTGGAGCGCACGGTCCAGCTGCGAGGCGGAGCGGCGAGGATTGGCGGCGCTGTAGCCTCGCGTGTTCGGCGGGCTGTGGAGCTGGAAGCTGGAGGTCGCTCCTTCCAGATAGGCGAGGGCTGCGGCCTGGATGTCCTGCATCCGAGCCGTGCCGTGCTTGACGAAGGCGCGCGAGAGCTTTTCGGCGCCGCCCGGGCCGGGCAATCCGCGCGCGTGGCGCAGCCGGTCGGACACCTCCAGCGGCAAGGCCTGCCCGTCGCGCAGCGCGGCATAGGGCTCCTGCTTGTGGCCGGCTCTGGCGCCTGCCTCGTTCAGAAAGCGCTGGGCGTCCTTGCGGGCCTGTTCTTCGGCTTCGCGGCGACGCGCTTCGGCGGCCTCCCGAATCTTCCAGTTCTCGAGGGTCTGCCGGCATTGCGCCTCGATGCGGGCCATCTGGTCCCTCAAGGTGCAGGTCTGCTGGTAGATCGGCAGGCATGCATTCGGGCCATAATGTCCGCATGCGCTCGTCCAGCCCAACTGGCTGTGCGACTGCTCGCATTGGCTGGCGCGGGCGTCGATCGCGTCCAGCCTTGCCTTGAAGGGATAGGCGGGGGTGTAGAGGTTGCAATCGGAGCTGCTGCGCGGCGACAGATAGTCCGCCGATGCGGGAGCCGCCGCAAATGCCAGCAGGGCGCCGGCGAGAATGCCCAGGACTTCGCGTTTCACCGGGCATCCTCCGGAGCGGACAATGTCACGTAGAGCAACAGACCCGCTTGCAGCCTAGCCGGGCAAAGGGCTTCTCTCAAGCGTCAACGCGCTCACGCAAGTGTGCATTGCTGCAAGTGCAGGGAAATGACCCTCAGGGCAGGCGCTGTGGTGATATCCGGGAGAGAAGTTGGCTGGGGAACCTGGATTCGAACCAGGACTAACGGAGTCAGAGTCCGCGGGTCTACCGTTAACCTATTCCCCAATGCCGTTGGATGCCTTATCCGGATATGGCCGGAAATCAAGGATTTTCAAGGTGCCGAGGCCTTTTGGGCCGCTTTGTCCCTGAAATCCTGCCGGAAGGTTTTCGGTAAAAACCGTCCGTCGCCCACCGCGAAGCGGCAGCGCATCCATGGGCGGCTTTTTATGAATGCGTGCCTGCGCTGTCAAGCATGGATGCCGGCTCAGCGAAAATTTGATCGCGCGTGCCTGTGTATATCCGCTCGCTTCATTCCCATATCGCAGGGAACGCCGCCATTGGCAGGTCACCGGCTCTCGTCGAGGAATGCGGGGGCTCGCAAGTTGCGGGCTGCGGATATGGTGGTAAACTCTACCTAACGACAATGCGTTTCCGGGCGGCGGCTGCAAGCAGGCTGCCGCAGGGAAAGCAGAGGCACCTGAGGGTGCCGGCAAGGACAGACTGTGAGCGAATCGGGACAGATGAGGCCGGGCAACGACCGGCTGCATCCCGGCTCGACACCGGGACAGGACGACGCGAGAGGCGCCGGCACAGAGCCCGCCAAGCGCAAGCGGTCCCGGAAGAGACGCAGGCCGAAGAATGCCGGGAGCATTCAGGCCGGGGTCTCCGGACAGGGTGCGGGACGCGCCGCCGGAGATCGGGATGCGGATGGACAGGCAGCCGACGTGCCCATCAAGGGCGGCGCGGACAGCAAGACTGCGTCCGCCGGCAGCCGGAAGCGGAGCCGCAAGCGCCACCGCCCCAACCGGGCCGAGCGCCGTGCGGGCGCTGCCCGTACCGACGGACATTCGACGGCGGAAGCACAGCCGCCTGCAAGCGGGCCGCAGCCAACCGCGGGCCGCCCTGGGGAGGTGGTGCGCGCAGCAAGAGCGCAGGCGGGCGATACAAACGAGCGCCGTTCGCGCCCCATTTCCGATTGCGAGAAGGCCGTCAGGCCCGCTGCAGCGCGAGCGCCGGGAACGGAACCTGTCGGTCGCGATCGCCGGGAGGTGGCGGCGAGCGGGCACGGATCACCTTGCGCTTCCGGTTCGCCGCGACATGTCTCCCGCGATGTACCGGACGTCTCCGACGAGGCGCAGGGACGCCTCTACGCGGCACTCGACCTCGGCACCAACAATTGCCGCCTGCTGGTGGCGCGCCCAGAGCAGCGCGGCTTTCGGGTCGTCGATGCCTATTCGCGCATCGTCCGGCTGGGCGAGGGGCTCGGCCATACCAACCGCCTGAGCGATGCGGCGATGGAGCGGGCGATGGAGGCGCTGGCCTGTTGCCGGGACAAGCTGGAGGATCGCGGCGTCGAGCGGTTCCGCCTGATTGCGACCGAGGCGTGCCGGGCGGCCGAAAACGGCCCGCAATTCATCGAGCGCGTGCGGCAGGAGACCGGGCTTGCGCTGGAGATCGCTTCGCGGGAAACCGAAGCGCGTCTGGCTGTGGCAGGCTGCGCCTCGCTCGTGTGCCCGGATGCCAATGGTGTTGTGCTGTTCGACATCGGCGGCGGGTCCTCGGAGATCGTCTGGCTGGACCTGCGCAACCGCTGCGGTGCGCGGGGCGTGGCGCTCACCCGCTTCATCCGGGCGTGGATCTCGCTGCCTGTCGGTGTCGTCAACCTTGCAGAGCGTCACGGCGGGCGCCATGTCACTGCCGATACGTTCGAGGCCATGGTCAACGACGCGCGCGCGCATCTGGAGGCCTTCACGCTGGGGCGCGAGCTGAGCGCCGCCATCTGCGACGGCAAGGTGCACATGCTCGGCACCTCCGGCACCGTCACCACGCTGGCCGGCGTGCATTTCGGCCTGAAGCGCTACGACCGGCGCCGGGTCGACGGCGCGTGGATGGACAACGAAGACGTCACCGCGATGATTGAGCGGCTGCGCGCGATGCCCTATGAGGAGCGCGTC
Source organism: Stappia sp. G46H5W (assembly GCF_058448995.1). NCBI lineage: Bacteria > Pseudomonadati > Pseudomonadota > Alphaproteobacteria > Hyphomicrobiales > Stappiaceae > Stappia > Stappia sp. G46H5W. Next base: position 132,040 of record NZ_JBZFLL010000002.1, read on the forward strand.
GACAACCCGTGCATCGGCGCCGACCGGGCCGATCTGGTGCTGGCCGGCTGTGCGATCCTCGAGGCGATCCGGCGGCGCTGGCCCTGTCAGCGGCTGCGTGTCGCCGATCGGGGCTTGCGCGAAGGCATCCTGATGGAGCTGATGGCCGCCGACAATGTCTGGCGCCGCAAGCCGCCGCACCGACAGCGCCCGCGCGGGCGCACGAGATAGGACAAGGCAATGACCACTTCGGGCCGCGGACGCGGCGACCGCGGCATGTTCGAGCGGGTGAAGACCGCGCGCAAGCGGTCGAACTCCTCCACCCGCTGGCTGCAGCGCCAGCTCAACGACCCTTATGTCCGCCGGTCGAAGATCGACGGCTATCGCTCGCGTGCGGCCTACAAGCTGCTGGAGATCGACGAGAAGCACAAGCTGCTGAAGCCGGGGCAGCGGATAGTCGACCTGGGCGCAGCGCCTGGCGGCTGGTGCCAGGTGGCAGCGGCCAAGACCGGCTCGACCGACGCCGATCCGCTGATCGTCGGTATCGACTATCTTGAGGTCGAGCCGCTTCCCGGCGTCGTGCTGCTGCTGAAGGATTTTCTCGACGACGACGCACCCGAGGCCCTGTTGCAGGCGCTCGGCGGCCATGCGCCGGACCTTGTGATCTCCGACATGGCGGCGCCGACCACCGGGCACCGACAGACGGATCACCTGCGCACGACTCACCTGTTCGAGGTCGCCGCTCTCTTTGCCCGCGAGAATCTGGCGCCGGGCGGCGCCTTCCTGTCGAAGGTGTTTCGCGGCGGTGCGGAGAACGACCAGCTTTCCGAACTGAAGCGCGACTACCAGACGGTGCATCACATCAAGCCTCCGGCGAGCCGCAAGGAAAGCCCGGAACTCTATGTGCTTGCGAAGGGTTTTCGCGGCCGCAAGGACTGAGACGAGGCGCCGGCCGTACCGGCTCCTGGAAGAAAAGCTCGCGGAAGGACCGCTCCTTCCGCGATCCCGCTTCCCTTCCCGTCGCACGCGTGTTAATGACCCGCGCCAACTTCTCCCATCTGCGATCGCTCTTCCGGACGCCTCCCGACCGGACGAGGTTCGTTTTTCCTGAAAGGGGAATTGGCCTATGCCCGCATTCTACCAGTCCATTCACGGTACGGAGGCTCTGACCTTCGACGACGTCCTGCTGATGCCGGGCCATTCCGAGGTCCTGCCGGCGGAAACGGACCTGCGCACCCGCATCACGCGCGAGCTCGAGCTGAACCTGCCGATCCTGTCGAGCGCGATGGACACCGTCACGGAAGGGCGTCTCGCCATCGCCATGGCCCAGGCCGGCGGCATCGGCGTCATTCACCGCAACCTGACCGTCGACCAGCAGGCCGAGCAGGTCCGCCAGGTGAAGAAGTTCGAGTCCGGCATGGTGGTGAACCCGCTGGTGATCGGCCCGGACGCGACGCTTCAGCAGGCGCTGGACCTGATGCAGCGCTTCGGCATCTCCGGCGTGCCGGTGGTGGAGAACGGCGGCGCCGGCGGCCAGCATGTCGGTCGTCTGGTCGGCATCCTGACCAACCGCGATGTGCGTTTTGCCTCCGATCCGGCGCAGCGCGTTGCCGAGCTGATGACCCGCGAAGGACTGGTGACCGTGCGCGACACGGTCAGCCAGGCGGAAGCCAAGCGCCTGCTGCACGCCCATCGCATCGAGAAGCTGCTTGTCGTCGATGATCGCCAGAACTGCGTTGGCCTGATCACCGTGAAGGACATGGAGAAGGCGCAGCTCAACCCCAATGCCTCGAAGGACGAGCAGGGCCGCCTGCGGGTCGCGGCTGCGACGAGCGTCGGGCCGGAGGGCTTCGAGCGGGCGGAACGGCTGATGGATGCGGGCGTCGACCTGCTGGTCGTCGACACCGCCCATGGCCATTCCGAGCGCGTGCTGGAGATGGTGCGCCGGGTCAAGGCGCAGTCCAACGCGGTGCAGGTGCTGGCCGGCAACGTCGCCACGGGCGACGGCACGCGGGCGCTGATCGACGCGGGCGCGGATGCGGTGAAGGTCGGCATCGGGCCCGGCTCGATCTGCACCACACGCATCGTTGCCGGCGTCGGCGTTCCCCAGCTGACGGCGATCATGGAAGCCTGTGCGGCGGCCGAGAAGGATGGCGTTCCGGTCATCGCCGACGGCGGCATCAAGTTCTCCGGCGATCTGGCCAAGGCGCTGGCCGCCGGCGCGTCCGGAGCCATGGTCGGCTCGCTGCTCGCCGGTACGGACGAGAGCCCGGGCGAGGTCTATCTGCACCAGGGCCGCTCCTACAAGGCGTATCGCGGCATGGGCTCGGTGGGCGCGATGGCCCGCGGCTCCGCAGACCGCTATTTCCAGGCCGAGGTGCGCGACACCCTGAAGCTGGTGCCGGAAGGCATCGAGGGCCAGGTGCCCTACAAGGGACCGCTCGCCAGCGTGCTGCACCAGCTCGGCGGCGGCCTGCGCGCGGCGATGGGCTATGTCGGAGCTCGCAGCATTCCCGACCTTCAGGAGAAGGCGCGGTTCGTGCGCATCTCCGGCGCGGGCCTGCGCGAAAGCCATGCCCACGACGTGACCATCACCCGCGAGAGCCCCAACTATCCCGGCGGCGTCTGAGCGCGGGACGGCTGACAGCTGACACGAAAAAAGCAGCGGGCGGGAGACATCTCCCGCCCGCTGCCGTTTCCGGCATCTCTTGCCCTGAACGCCGGTCGATCAGCTCGCGCCAGCTTCCGCGGCCGCGACAGGCGCGGCGCGGCGCCGCCCCCCGCGACGGGGCGCGCGCGGCTCCCGCGACATCTCCAGAAGGCGATGGGCGCAGGCGACGAGGAGCTCTGGGGCCTCCGCTGTCATGTCCTGCGCGGCATATGCGAAATACGCCTTCCAGGCGCGAATTTCCTTTTCGGGATCCGTTGTGGGGTTTGCTGATGGCTGGTTGATGTCTTTGCGCATGGCATCCTCCCTCGGTCGGCAAGATTTGGCGCTGGAGGACGTTATGGAAGCGTTATTTCTATTCTACTGATTGACACGTATTGGTTGAGTTAAAGGTGTTTTCTGTAAATAATAACAAGTCATTCCTACCTGAGGTTGATCATTAATACAATCCCTGCGGGAAGATGACCGGGAAATCAGCAGGGCACACGCCAACCCGGAAAGGCGCCCAGAGATTGGCAATCCGAGATGGATCGGCTAAAGCAGCCGAAAGGGCGCAGTGCCGACCGATGGGGCGGTGACGGGCTTGCCGGCAGATTTTGTGCGTCGCGCCACAGGGCAGCGGCTGCGCGTCGCGGGCAAATTCGCGACAGGCCGGCGCGCATGGATGGATTTCGAGGGCACGGAAGATGAAGGACGGAGGCCGCCTTGCGGCGGCAATCGAGATTCTCGGCGACGTCGAGCACGCGCGGCGCCCGGTGCAGGATGCGCTGCGCGACTGGGGACGGCAGCATCGCTTCGCGGGATCGGGTGATCGACTGGTCATCGCCAATCTCGTGTTCGACGCGCTGCGGCGGCGGCTGTCGCTGGCTGCGACGATGCAGGACGACAGCCCGCGCGCGCTGGTGTTCGCCACCTATGCGCGGATCTGGGGCTTTGGCGTGGAGGGCCTTCTTGCGGTCCTCGACGGCGACCGTTTTGCTCCCGAACCGCTGAGCGAGGACGAGGTCCTGCGGCTCGGAGCCGAGGCTCCCGCGGACATGGCTCCGCATGTGGCGGCCGATATTCCCGAATGGCTCTGGCCGCAGTTCCACGAGGCTTTCGGCGATGCCGCGATCGAGGAGGGCAGGGCGCTTGCCGCTCGCGCGCCCATCGATCTGCGCGTCAACCTGCTGAAGGGCGACCGAGAGCGCATGCTGCGCAAGCTCTCGCACCTGTCCTTGCACGAGACGGTGATCTCGCCGGTGGGGCTGAGGATCGAGCCGCCGCTCGGAAAGGAGCGCGCGCCGCATGTCCAGGCGGAGGAGGGCTTCCGCAAGGGCTGGTTCGAGCTGCAGGACGAGGCGAGCCAGGTCGCTGCGCTCGTTGCCGCATCGGTCGAGCCGGCGCAGGTGCTGGACTACTGCGCGGGCGGTGGCGGCAAGACGCTGGCGCTGGCCGGTGCCATGGGCAATCGCGGGCAGATCTATGCCCATGATGCCAGCAAGCTGCGCCTTGCGCCGATTTTCGAGCGGCTGCAGCGGGCCGGCGCGCGCAACGTTCAGGTTCGCGATCCGGACGCCACATCACTTGCCGATCTGGAAGGGCGGATGGATCTCGTCTTCGTCGACGTGCCGTGCTCGGGTACTGGCGTTTGGCGCAGGCGGCCCGATTCCAAGTGGCGCATCACGCCCAATGCGCTGGCCGCGCGCGTGCGCGAACAGCGCGAGGTGCTGGCTGCCGCAAGCCGGCACGTGCGTCCGGGCGGGCACCTTCTCTATGCGACCTGCTCGCTGCTGCCTTGCGAAAATGGCGAGCAGGTGCGGGCGTTCCTGGCCGAGGCGGGTGAATTCGAGACGGTTTCGCTCGAGCCGCGCTGGACGGAGCTTTTCGGTGATGCCGCGCCGCGTCCGCGCTTCGAGGAGCCCGGCTTTGCGACGCTGAGCCCTGCGCGCACCGCGACGGACGGCTTCTTCATCGCTCTGCTGCGGCGGCGCGAAGAGGGCTGAGCCGAAAGTGTGAGCGATATCTGATGCGAGAGGCTGCCTGCGGGCAGTCTCTTTCGTTTCGGTAAGGCTGTGCGCCGTCAGATGCCGGGAAAGAGCGGCAGGTTCTCCGGCTCGCGCGCGGGCTCCTCTTGCTCTGCAGCTTCGCTGTCCGCGTGGCTGATCTCGCCGCCTTCGCCTGCTTCCGCAACGGTCTCGGGGAACGTGTCGTCCGCCGCGGGCTGTTCCTCGGCGTGATGCTGGCGTTCGGCCAGCAGCCGTTCGGCACGTTCTGCAGCTTCCTGCGCCCGCACCACCGCCTGCTGTTCGAGCTGGGGCACCAGCACGTCGAGATCGCGCCAGACCCCGGTCGGGACGCGGTCGCGCTGGCCGGAGGCCATCAGCACGCTGCGGGCCTGCAGGCCGGCTCCGGCTGCGGCCAGGGCGGTGCCGAGCGCGTTGCCGGCGGCGCGGTTGTCGGCATCCAGTTCCCAGGCAGCGCGTGCGTTGGACAGGGCGCCGGCGAGATCGCCGGCCTTGCGGCAGGCATGGCTGAGCTGGATCGGGTGCTCCGGATTGTCGGGCTCCAGTTCCTGGGCATCGGCAAAGGCCTCGATTGCCTCGCTCCAGCGCTCGCCGGCAAGGTGGATGGAGCCGAGCAGGGCCATGATCTCGGCATCGGCGGCACCACGCGCCACCGCGTGGGTGGCCGCGTCCAGCGCCTCATCGTGTCTGGCCTGGCGGAACAGGGTCCGGGCCAGACCCTTCAGGGCCGGGACATAGGTCTCGTCGAGGCGCAGGGCATGGCGATATTGGGCGATGGCGGCCGCGACATTGCCGAGCGGCGCCTGGGCATCGGCATCCAGCGTCAGCGCGGCGGCGCTTTCCGGCATGGCCTTGAGCAGGCGGCGGGCATGGGGAGCGGCCTCGGCATGGCGTCCGGAGCGGATCAGGATCGTCGACAGGCCGTAAAGTGCATTGCGGTTGTCGCGGTCGAAGTCGAGCACGGCCAGGAACGCCTCGCGGGCCTGGTCGTAGCGCCCCAGCAGCAGCAGGGCATTGCCCAGATTGGCGCGGGCAGGGCCATGCTCGGGGCGGGTGAACACCACCTGGCGCAGCAAGGTCACCGCCTCTTCGAGGTCGCCCTTGCGCATCATCGCGGTGCCGGCGCGGTAGCGGGCCTCGAAATCCTCCGGATCGCGGGTCATCAGCGCACGGTAGATGTCGAGGGCGCCGTTGAAGTCGCCGGCGGATTCGCGTGCGGCGGCCGCGATGAGAGCATCTGAGGCTTCGGGCGGCGAAAGGAATGAGGCCATGGATCGGGTGGGCTCCTGAGCCGCGCTAGTGCCATTGCGGTCCGACAGCGGCGATTCGGCCGCGCGGTCTTCAAGGCAGGTCATTGCGGGAGCGTAGGGTGCTTCGTCCAGATGGTCAAAGTTCCTGCGCCCGTTCCCGCAGTTATCCGCAGCCGTCCGGCAAGATTGCGGCATTGCGACAAATGCAGGGCTGAGGGCACAAGATTCCTGTTCAAAACCCGCCACGCTTTGGCTATTAGCTGCCCATGACCGACCAGCTCCTCATCATCGATTTCGGCTCGCAGGTAACCCAGCTCATCGCGCGGCGTCTGCGCGAGTTGAACGTCTACTGCGAGATCCATCCCTTCCAGAACGTCACCGACGATTTTCTGGCCGAGTTCCGGCCGAAGGCGGTGATCTTCTCCGGCGGCCCGGATTCGGTGACCCGCCAGGGATCGCCGCGCCCGCCGGCCTCCGTCTACGAGCTCGGCGTGCCGATCCTCGGCATCTGCTACGGACAGCAGGTGATGATGCAGGATCTCGGCGGCCAGGTCGAAGGCGGCAAGATCTCCGGCGGCGGCGGCACGGCGGAGTTCGGCCGGGCCTATGTCACGCCGACCGAGCAGCGGCTGCCCTTCCTCGACGGCTGGTTCGACGGCGGGCGCGAGCAGGTCTGGATGAGCCATGGCGACCATGTCAGCCGGCTGGCCCCGGGTTTCGAGGTGTTCGGCACTTCGCCCAATGCGCCCTTCGCCATCACCGCCGATCCGCAGCGCCAGTTCTTTGCCGTGCAGTTCCACCCGGAAGTGCACCACACGCCGAACGGCAAGCGCCTCTACGAGAACTTCGTGAAGCTGGCCGGCTTTACCGGCGACTGGACGATGGGCGCCTATCGCGAGGAGGCGATCCGCAAGATCCGCGAGCAGGTGGGCGACAAGAAGGTCATCTGCGGCCTGTCCGGCGGCGTCGACAGCTCGGTGGCGGCGGTGCTGATCCATGAGGCGATCGGCGACCAGCTCACCTGCGTTTTCGTCGATCACGGCCTGCTGCGCCTCGGCGAGGCGGAAGAGGTCGTGACCATGTTCCGCGACCACTACAACATCCGCCTGATCCATGCCGACGAACAGGAGCTGTTCTTGTCGGCGCTGGAGGGCGTCAGCGATCCGGAAGTGAAGCGCAAGACCATCGGCAAGCTGTTCATCGACGTGTTCCAGAAGCATGCGAACAGCATCGAGGGCGCCGAGTTCCTGGCGCAGGGAACGCTGTATCCGGACGTGATCGAGAGCGTTTCCTTCTCGGGCGGTCCGTCGGTGACGATCAAGAGCCACCACAATGTCGGCGGCCTGCCGGAAAAGATGGGGCTGAAGCTGGTCGAGCCCCTGCGCGAATTGTTCAAGGACGAGGTGAGGGCGCTCGGGCGCGAGCTCGGCCTTCCCGACAGCTTCATCGGCCGTCATCCGTTCCCCGGACCCGGCCTTGCGATCCGCTGCCCGGGCGAGATCACGCGGGCGAAGCTCGACATCCTGCGCAAGGCGGATGCGGTCTATATCGACCAGATCCGCCGTCACGGGCTCTACGACGAGATCTGGCAGGCCTTCGTTGCGATCCTGCCGGTGCGCACCGTCGGCGTGATGGGCGACGGGCGGACCTACGACTATGCCTGCGCCCTGCGTGCGGTGACTTCGGTCGACGGCATGACGGCGGATTACTATCCCTTCACCCACGAATTCCTCGGCGAGACCGCGACGCGGATCATCAACGAGGTCGAGGGCATCAATCGGGTGACCTATGACATCACCTCCAAGCCCCCCGGAACCATCGAGTGGGAATGAGGGATACTAACGGCGGCAATAGCGTGATTTCGGCGGCGGGCCTGACCTCGGGATAGGAACGGCCTCCTGCCGTTCCAAGAGATAGCGGCCGGGCGGCTTGCCGACCATCTTGCGAAACATGGTCACGAAACTGCTGGCGCTCTCATAGCCGAGGTCGAGTGCGACGGTCTGGACCGTCTGGCCGGCGCTCAGCCGCCGAAGGGCGAGGATGACGTGCAACTGGCGACGCCAGCGGCCGAAACTCATGCCGATCTCCTCCATCAACATGCGGCTGAGACTGCGCTCGCTGAGCGCGACCCGGCAGGCCCACTCGGCAACCGTCGCATGATCCGCCGGCGATGAGACCAGAAGCCCGGCAAGATGTTTCAGGCGCGGGTCAGAGGGGATCGGAAGGCAGAGTTCCTCGACTGGGGCCTTGGCCAGTTCGTCCAGAAGGACAGAAACGACACGGCCGTCCGGGCCGTCGATCTCGTAGCGCTCCGGAAGCTCGCTGGCCCTGACCAGCAGATGTTGCAGCAAACCCGAAACCGCGATCGTACAACATTTGACCGGCAGGTTCGCAGCCGCATCCGGCGCGACGAAAAGGCAGATGCACTCCACCTCGCCCGAACCGAATGCGGCATGCGGCAAACTGCCGGGAATCCAGATGGCGCACTGCGGCGGCACGATCCAGACGCCGTCATCAACCTCGCAGTTGATGACGCCGCGGGCGGAATAGAGCAGCTGCGCCTTTTCATGACGGTGGCGCTTTGATCGCTCCATGCTCTCCAGGCTGCCGACACCATTGACCGCGACGAGATCGCGGGGGACCTCATCGACATACGAAGACCAATCTCCACGGAGATCCAGATGCACGGGGGCCTCGCTGCGACACTCAATTTGGCCGAAATGAAACATATAATGTCTACATTGCGCAATGACGCCATTCGCAGATCTATCTATCCATCTATCGTCGGTGGCAAGGCTCCGGCCCGCGTGGGCGCCGCCCCCGAACGAGATTGCGGATGGATGGACCTGAGATGGACGAAAAGAGACAAAGCCGACTTCCGCTCGTTTGGCTTGTCACAGCGGTTGGCGTGACAATCTACGGTACGATCCAGATTTTCTCCTACCTGAACGTCTCCGTCGTGGCGCACGGGGCGATGCCTTCGCTCAATTTCACCGCCGCGCAAGTATGGGCGATCTCGGCCTTCTATGGTGCCTGGGTAATCCCGGCTCTGCTGGCGCTGATCGATCGGCCGGCCGCCAATCGGGCGTCTCTCATCTTCGGCGGGGTTCTCGTCGTCTTGACCACGCTGTCGTGGCGGCGCCTTCGGACCGCATGATCTGCATGAATGACCGACAAAGGACGCAACCCATGCCAATGGACAACTCCAATTTTCCCTTCGTCTGGATGAGTTATGCAGACGCCCCCGATCATGACCACGATGAAGACTTCGCGTCGTTTGAAGAGAATCTGAAGCGGGGAGAGCCGTTCGTGGTGCTGACGGATTCCGTCCCGAGCGAAGACCATGAGCATTCGCCGGAGGACAGAAAGCGTACGGCGTTGTGGATGAAGAAGAACAAGGCTGGCCTGCGCAAGCTCGTGCTGGCGATGATCATCGTCGAGCCGAGCGCGGCCAAGCGTCTCGCGTTCAAGGCGTTCGGCATCACCTTCGCAAAGTTCTGGGGTTACCCAATGATGCTTGCCCCGTCACGCGACGAGGCCATGGCGATCGCGCGAAAACTGCTGTCGGATCACGCTGGGTCGACCGCTACCTGACGAAAACGTGACGGTACATTCTTGGTTCGCAACGGGTTTCATCCACGCCGCCGAAGATGGCTCCTGAGAGCCGCCCCCCGCGCAAGCGCATGGTGGTTCGCTTGCTTCATCCGGCTTTCTTTCTTGTGATCCAGACAATGAGGGCAGCCGCGACAAGGACGGCGGCGAGGTTGTAGAGCATCGCGCCGGAGAAGGCGCCGGCATAGCGGCCTGCTTGGCCTATGCCTTCGCCGGCATCGCTGGCGAGAATACCGACGAAGAAGATGCCGACAACGGAAACGCCGAAGGCTCCGCCGACCTGTTGCATGGTGGAGATGAAGCCGGCGGCCATTCCGGCATGGTTTTCCTCGACATAGCCGATGACCAGATTGAGCAGCGGGGTCATCGAGAGGCCCTGGCCGAAGCCGAACAGCACCAGCGGCGGCAAGAGCGCGAGCGCTTCGGCGCTGCGTTCCAGACCGGATGCGGTGACGATCAGCCAGCCGATCCCGGCCGCGTAAACGAGTGCGCCGCCCGCGATCGCCCTGTTTCCGAAACGCGTCGCCAGCTTCGGGGCCACCAGCGAGGCGACGACGAAGCCGACGCTTGCCGGTGCGAACAGCGTGCCGGCTGCGAAAGGTGTCAGGCCAAGGCCGGACTGCACCAGCAGGGCGAAGCACAGGAACAGCGACGTCGATGTCGAATAGACCAGCAGCACAACCACGGAGCCTGCGGAAAACCCGGCGTTGCGGAACAAGGCGAGGTCGATGGCGGGATCGCCGCCGCGTCGTGCAAGCAGATGCTGCCAGGCGAGAAACGCGGCCAGCAGTACCAGCGAGGTGGCCATGCTGGCCCAAGTCCACAGCGGCCAGCCGATATTGGGGCCTTCGAGCAGCGGCAGGAGCAGAAGCAGCAGCCCGGCCGTTGCAAGCCCGATCCCCGGCCAATCGACGTTCATGGCCCTGGAAGACCTCGATTCCGGAATGACGCGCGCCACCAGCAGGGCGAGGATGCCGATCGGCAGGTTGATGAGGAAGATGATCCGCCAGCCGAGCCCGAACAGATCGCTCTCGACGATAAGACCGCCGAGGACCTGTCCGGCGATTGCCGCCATTCCGAGCGTCATGCCGAGAAGACCGAAGGCCCGGCGACGGCCCGCCTCGTCATACATGACGCGCAGCAGCGCATAGACCTGCGGAAACAGGATCGCTCCGGTCGCGCCTTGCAGAAGGCGGGCCACAATAAGACTCGTAGCGTCGGGAGCGAGGCCGCAGAGCAAGGAGGTGAGCGCAAATCCAGCCATGCCGAGCGCGAACAGGCGCCGCCGGCCATGGCGGTCGCCAAGCCGTCCGCCGGCGATCAGCAGCACGCCGAAGGTCAGCTCGTATCCGGCGATGACGAAGCCGATTTCGGCGAAGCTCACGCCAAGGTCGGCCTGCATCGACGGTATGGCGACATTGACGACGAACAGGTCGAAAACGGTGATGAACCCGCCGAGCAACAGGATGGCTAGCGCCAGAGCCGAAGGGCGGGTTTCCTGTGCGGCTCGAGGGGGGCAGGGGGTGGTGGGGGGGGTATCGATGGTCATGACAACTCCAGTTTCTTGAAGTCGCATGCCACAGCCAATAACGTGTTACTATGGAACAAGTTATGGTGTTACTGGGAGCAATGCGATGGACAGCCGGCTGGATCGTACGCGCTCCGAACTGGCGGATTTCCTGAGGCGGCGGCGGGAGAGCCTGTCCCCGCTCGACGTCGGTTTGCCAGTCGGGAAAAGGCGGCGGACGCCGGGGCTTCGCCGCGAGGAGGTCGCCGCGCTCGCCGGTGTCGGCATCACCTGGTACACGTGGCTGGAGCAGGGCCGTGCCATCACGGTCTCCGCCGCTTTTCTCGACAATGTGTCCCGCGTTCTCAAACTGGATGAAATCGAGCGGAGGCACCTGTTCCTGCTCGCCCACCAGCGCCCGCCCGCCGTGGCGGGGCAGGCCTGGTGCGAGTTGCCCCCGCTGGTGCGGCGGTTGCTCGACGACCTCACGCGGCGCCCTTCCTATGTGCTGAACCTGCGCTGGGACGTGATCGGGTGGAACGCTGCGGCCGAGCAGCTGTTCGGGTTCGAGCGGCGAGATCCCGGTGAGCGGAACATGCTCTGGATGCTGTTCGCCGATGACCGGCTGAACAGCCGGATCGTGGAATGGGCGGTCCAGGCCCCGCAGGTTCTGGCGAGTTTCAGGCGGGATTTTGCCAGGGCCCCGGAGGACGAAAGCATGGTCGCGCTGGTTGGGGCGCTGGAAGAGGTCTCCCCCTCGTTCAAGGCGCTGTGGAACCAGCACGACGTGCATGGGCGCTGCGAAGGCCGCCGGAGCTTCATGATCGAGGGCAGGGGCGCGGTTACCTTCGATCACTCGTCCTTCGTCGTGGATGAGGATAAGCACCTGCGGCTCGTGTTCTACGCGGAGGCCGAAAGCGAGCAGCCTCGGTCGATGCGCGGAGAAAGCGCCGAGGCCTGCCGTGTCTAGAGCCTGCCCATCTTCGCGGACCTAACTCGCCGGTTCGGCGGCCAGACTTCTGGCCATCTCGACAAGGGCCCTGAACGCGGCGGAGGGGTTTTTGCGGCCCGGATAGTACAGGCAAAGCGGCGGTTGCCGGGGCGTCCAGTCCTCCAGCAACCGCACCAGCCGGCCGGCCGCGAGGTCCTGCTGCACGTCCTCTTCCATGAAGAAGCCGATGCCGGTTCCCTCCAGCACAGCCATGCGCGCAAGGCTCGCTTCATCGAGCGTCAGGCGGCCCTTCACGTCGATCTGGACGGGCTTTTCGTCCTTCTCGAACTTCCAGCGGAAAAGGCTGCCGTCGGGCAGCCGGACGCGCACGCATTCGTGCCGCAGAAGGTCCGTCGGGACGCGCGGTCTTTCCCGCTCCTTCATATAGTCCGGCGAAGCGACGACGGCGAAACGGCGTTCCGGGCCCAGCCTGACCGCGATCATGTCGCTGGGAACAAGATCGGCACTGCGCAGCCCGAGGTCGAAACCTTCGGCGACGATATCGACCAGCCGGCCTTCGGTGACGATATCGACCTGCACCTGCGGATAGCGCTGCAGGAACCTGAGGATGAGCGGGGACAGGATCGCGCGGGCGGCGGTGGCGAAGGTGTTGATCCGCAGCACTCCTGAAGGCGTGTCCTGCTGCGAGCGGACAGCATCCATCGCGCCGTGAATGTCCTGGAGGGCCGGTCCGACCCGTTCGACGAAATTCCTCCCCGCGTCGGTCAGCGACACGCTTCTCGTCGTGCGGTTGAACAGGCGCACTCCGAGTTCGCGCTCCAGCTTGGCGATCGTGTTGCTGAGCGCCGTCGTCGACATGCCGAGGTCCAGCGCCGCGGCGCGAAACGAGGCGCGACGAGCGATTGCGAGCACGGCGTCCAGTTCGATCAGGCTGTGTCGGGTCATTGTCCCGTTTTTCGAGATTTAACGTCCCTCTTTATCCCGCTTATCGGGGAGCCGGTCCATCCATAAGTTGGTGCGACAAGCGCCGGCAGGCCGGGCGGGGTCCGCACCCTTGGGCCCCGTGCTTGCCGCCGCCGGAACAGGGGAATGAAAGGACACGGTTATGACCATCGATCTTCCCTCGGTTGTCGCGACATATTTCGCGGCCGACAGAGACAATGAAGTCGACGCGATGCTGGGCTGTTTTGCCCGTGACGCCGTCGTCAGGGACGAGCGCAGGACGCATTCGGGCCTTGAGGAAATCCGGCGCTGGAAGGCCGATGCCTCGGCGAAATACAGCTACACCTGCGTGCCGTTCTCCTGCGCCAGAGATGGCGAGCGGACAGTGGTGACCAGTCATCTGGAAGGCAACTTTCCGGGCAGTCCCGTCGACCTGCGTTATTTCTTTCTCCTCAGGGAAGGAAAGATCGCGGAGCTGGAGATCGTCCCGTGAGCGGCCGTCCGCCGGTCGCCGCCGGCCAGAGGCAGGCATCAGCACGTTCGGACGCGCCCCCGTTCCTGAGCCTTGAGGGCAAGCGGGCGCTGATAACCTCCGGCACGCGCGGGGCAGGGGCCGCAACCGTCGAGTTGTTTCGCCAGCTTGGTGCGCAGGTCCTGACCTCTGCCAGAAACAGGACCGAGGGGCAGTCCGACGACGGGTTCTTCGCGGCAGACCTGACCACCGCGCAGGGATGCGCAAGCCTGGCTGCTGCAGCACGCGAGCGGATGGGCGGGGTGGATCTCCTCGTGCACATGCTCGGCGGCTCCTCTGCCCCCGCGGGCGGCTTTCTTGCTCTCACCGATGAGGAGTGGGGCCGGGAGCTGAACCTCAACCTGATGCCGGCGGTCCGCCTCGACCGGGAGCTGGTGCCGGACATGGTGTCGCGCGGCAGCGGCGTCGTCATCCACGTGACGTCGATCCAACGGGAACTGCCCCTGCCGGAGGCGACGACCGCCTATGCGGCGGCGAAGGCTGCCCTGTCGACCTACAGCAAGGCTCTTTCGAAGGAAGTCTCTCCGCGCGGGGTGCGGGTCGTGCGGGTGTCGCCGGGCTGGATCGAGACCGAGGCCTCCGTGCATCTGGCTGAGCGGCTGGCGGCGGAACAGGGTGTCGGGGTCGAGGAGGGCAAGAGGCTGATCATGGCCTCGCTCGGCGGCATCCCGCTCGGCCGGCCGTCAACGCCGCTGGAGGTCGCCAATCTGGTCGCCTTCCTCGCGTCCGAACGGGCCGGCAGCATCACGGGCACCGAATATGTGATCGACGGGGGCACCGTGCCGACGGTGTGAGAGCTGCGCTGCAGGACGGGCGGATGGGGAGATCCCGTCCGCCCTTTTTCTCGGGTTCGTCCGGTGGCGATCTCGGCGCGCGGGCAAGGCCGGCTGCGGCCGAGCGAGGGCGTCAGGGTGCGTAGAGCTGCGCGAAGGCGTTGCGCACATTCTCGGTGATCGATTCCAGGCGCCGTTCGATATGGGCGGCCATTTCGGCCCGCGCGGCGTCCGCGTCGCCGCGCTTCACGGCTTCCAGGATCCGCTGGTGCGGGTCCGTGGTCACGCTGTCGGGCCCGTCGCGCTCGCACAGCGTCTTGAGGTCGATCAGGCGGACGTAGTGAATGCGTCCGTTCATATTCTCCAGCATCCGCACCATCTCGGCATTGCCGGAGAGCGCGGTCAGCCGCGTGTGGAACTCCTCGTCCAGCCGCACGAGATCGACGGGCGACGTGCCGGGCTGATAGTCGACACGGGACTCGTTGAGGAACGTTTCCAGTGCCGCGACATCCTCGGGCTTGGCCCGCAGGGCCGCGAGCTTGGCCGCCTCGCACTCGATGGCGGCGCGGGCCTCGTAGAGGTCCATGATCTCGGCTGGCGTCAGCGAGCGGCAGAAGAAGCCCTGGCCGCTGCGGAAGGTCAGAAACCCTTCGGCGACCAGACGGTTGAGCGCCTCGCGCAAGGGAGTTCGGCTGGTGTCGAGCTTCTTGGCCAGCTCGCTCTCGTTCAGGCGTGAATCCGGCTTGAACCGGTAATTCGCCGCCATTTCCTTGAGCTCCCGGTACGTCCGCTCAACACTTCCTTCGGTTCTTGTCATTTTTTCAATGAGTTCCACTTCCCGCGCCGTCCCTGCAAATCACTCTAGCCATCGGTCCCGAAAAAACAATTGAATTGTGTTTTGTTCTGTGTATCGTCCTGTATACAGAATGGAATGCAAGATCGCGCGCGGCGACGAGAGAGGCTTTCGTGACACAGACGATGAATGGCGCTCAGGTCATCCTGAAGATGCTGGAGCTGCATGGCGTCCGGCATGTCTTCGGCCTTCCGGGGGAGACGACCATCGGTTGGTACAAGGAATGGCAGGAGCACTCGAACATCGAATACGTGCTCACCCGCGACGAGCGGACCGCGTCCTTCGCCGCGGAGGCCTATGCCAAGATCACCGGCCGTCCTTGCGTGCTGGAGGCCCCGAGCCCGGGCGTCACCCATTGCACGCCGGGCATCACCGAGGCCTATCTCAGCTCGGTTCCGGTGATCTATTTCAGCTCCGACATTCCCATCAACCAGGACAAGAAGCACGGCCTGACCGGCGTCGACCAGACGGCGCTCTATGCCGCCATCTGCAAGGAATCCTTCGTCCTCACCAAGGTGGCGGAGATCCCGTTCCTGCTGCGCCGCGCCTTCCGCGTCGCCACCTCCGGCCGCCCGGCGCCGGTGCATATCCGCGTGCCGATCAACGTCTTCCATGAGGAGGCGGAGATCACCGACCTTTATGCCGAGCCGGAGTACCAGTTCTTCCCCGCCCACCGTCCGGTCGCCGATCACAGCCGGATCCGTGCCGCAATCGATGTGCTGCTGGCCGCAAAGAAGCCGGTCATCGTCTGCGGACAGGGCGCGCTCATCTCCAAGGCGACGCAGGCCGTGCTCGACCTTGCCGAGTTGCTGCAGATCCCCGTCGGAACCACCACGCCCGCCAAGGGCGTGATCCCCGAGACCCACCCGCTGTCGCTGCGGGTGATCGGTGCGCGCGGCGGCATGGAGTATTCCAACTCCTATGTCCGCGAGGCCGACACGGTCTTCTTCATCGGTTCGAACACCGATTCCAGCGGTACCGACCACTGGAAGCTCTACGGCGACCCGAAGACCAAGACCTTCCTGCACCTCGACATCGCCGAGGCGCATGTGGGCAACAACTTCCCGCTGAAGGTCGGCATGGTGGGGGATGCGCGTGCCACGCTCGAATACATGGTCGAGCTGATCCGCGCCGAGCATCCGGCCGTCAAGCGCGACAAGATCGACCTCACGGACATGAAGCGCACCGCGCTCGATGCGGTGTTCAACTCCAACATGCCGATGCCGGAAGGCACCGTCTCGCCGGTCAAGCTGACGCAGGTGCTGGACCGCATCCTGCCTGCCGATGCCATCGTCACCGCCGAGCCGGGCGTGAGCGCCATCTATCCGTCTGCGCTGATGTCGGTGCGCGAGGCGGGGCGCCGCTACATCACCAACTACTCGATGGGCTCGCTCGGCTATTCGGTTCCGGCCGGCATCGGCGCGGCCTTCGCCTCGGACGGGCCGGTGATCTCCTTCACCGGCGACGGCTCGCTGGCCTTCGTGCTCGGCGATTTCGAGACCATCCGCCGTAGCGGCAAGAACATCACCGTCATCCTGACCCGCAACGACACCTATGGCTGGATCCGCGGCGAGGCGATCCTGCTCGACAATGTCGATGCGCCCTGGACCACCGATTTCGGTGCCGTCGATTACGTGAAGGTCGCGGAAGGCTTCGGCTTCAAGGCGGCGCGGATCACCTCGGAGGACCAGATCGAGGCGGTGCTCAGCGAGGCGATCGCCAATCCGGGCGCCAACTTCATCGAGATGATGGTGCCCTCGCAGGACAAGATCGTCCCCTTCGTGCCGGCCTGGGTCCGCTCGGCCAAGGAGCGGAAGCTGCCGTATTTCGCCTGACCCAGAGGCGGGCAGGGCCTGCCATCCCCTTTTTCACCGGGCTTTCAATCAACATCAGCAAACCAGAGGGAATGAGCTCATGAAATTCGCTAACCTGTCCAAGGCCCTGATCGTGGCCGCGGCGATGTCGCTGCCGTTCGCGCCGGCGGCCGGCGCCCAGGACTATCCCAGCAAGGACCTCGTTCACATCATGCCGTGGAGCGCTGGCGGTGGCACGGACACCGTCATGCGGACCTTCATGAGCTTTGCCGAGAAGTCGCTCGGCGTCGGCATCAACACGCAGAACATCACCGGTGCGCAGAGCGGCGTCGGCACGCTGCGCCTGATGAAGTCGCGTCCCGACGGCTACACCATCGGCTCGCTGACCTGGGACAGCGTGATCACCGTGCCGTATTACGATCTGGTGCCGGGCTTCGATACCAAGCAGCTCGCCTATCTCGGCTCGGTCACCGTCCACCCGACGGCGATCGTGGTGCGTGCGGACTCGCCCTGGCAGACGCTCCAGGAGTTCGTCGAGGCCGCCAAGGCCGCGCCGGGCACGCTGAAGATCTCGAATGTCGGCACCGGAGGTGTCTGGCACCTGCCGGCGCTCGACTTCGCCAGCCAGGCGGGCATCGAGGTGCAGCACATCCCGTATCCGGGCGGTTCGGCCGCGCAGCGCGAGGCTCTGCTTTCCGGCGAGACCGAGGCGGCCTCCATCAGCATCTCCGCCGCCTATGCGGCCATCGACAGCGGCCAGGCCCGTGTGCTCAGCGTGATGGCCGACAAGCGCGATCCGAACTTCCCCGAGGTCCCGACCTTCAAGGAAGCCGGCTATGACGTCGTGTGGGGCGGCTTCCGCCTGGTCGGCACCCAGGCCGAGGTCGATCCGGCGATCCGCAAGACCCTTGAGGAAGGCTTTGCCGCCGTCTTCGAGATGCCCGAGTTCCAGGCGACCGCCAAGGAGACGGGCATGGGCGCGGTGTGGATGAACGCGGACGAGACCGCGGCCTATGTCGAGCAGTCGCAGAAGAAGGCGTTCGCGCTGATCGACCAGCTGATCGCCGACGGCTTGCTGCAGAAGTAAGGCCTAGTCGGGCGGGGCCGAGTGGTCCCGCCCGATTTGTGTTCCTGATCCGCCTTGGGACTGCGTCTTGCCGGCGCAGGAGGGTATGCCAATGACGCGACGTGTCACTGGGCAGGTGCTGTTTGCATTTGTCCTGCTCGGATTGAACACGGTCTATGCCAGCCAGGTGCTGGTCATGCCGTTCCCCTTTGTGACCGGCGAGCCGGGCCCGGCCTTCATGCCGATGCTGCTATGCGGCTTCGTCTATGTCGCGGTTCTGAAGATCCTGGTCGACGAATTCCGCAGCCCCGAGCCGGTGCCAGATGCCGAACGCGCTCTGAGCGCGATCCCTCGGGTCGGCATTGTCGGCCCGTTGGTGGCCATCGCCCTGATCAGCCTGTTCGTGATCGTGTTCTTCTACGCCGGCTATATCGTCGCCGCCGCGCTCTACACCTTCGCGATCTCCCTGTTCTTCAACTACGAACAAAGCGGCAGTTGGGCCCGGTCGGTGATCTTTGCCGTCCTGACCTCCGCCGCGATCACGGTGTTCGGCTGGCTGTTCTTCGTGAAGCTGTTCGGGCTCTACCTGCCGATGTGGGAGTTGTGAGATGTTTGGACAGCTTGCCGACGGTTTCCTGGCGCTCACCGACCCCGTAACCTTCCTCTATCTCATCGGCGGTTTTCTGCTGGGCATCGTCTTCGGTGCCATTCCCGGTCTAACCGCGACGCTCGCCATCGCCCTGCTGCTGCCCTTCACCTTCGGGATGAAGGTCGCCGATGCGTTGGTGATGGTGGCGGGCATCTACATGGCCGGCATTTATGCGGGCTCGATCACGGGCATCACGCTGAACATCCCGGGCGCACCGTCCGGGGCGATCACCACGATCGAGGGCAACGCCCTGATGAAGCGCGGCGAAGGGGTGCAGGCGCTAGGCGTCAGCGCGCTGTCCTCCGCCATCGGCGGGCTGATCGGCACCGTGGTGCTGATCTCGCTGGCCCAGCCCGTCAGCAGTCTGGCCCTTCTGTTCCGCACGCCGGATAAGTTCTCGCTCGTTCTGCTGGCCATCGTCACCGTGACCATCGTCTCGCAAGGGTCGCTGTTGAAGGCGATGGTCGCCATGGCCATCGGTCTGATGATCTCGACCGTCGGCATGGATCCGATGGCGCCGGTCGGGCGCTTCGATTTCGGCAGCTACCATCTGATCGAGGGCGTCGGATTGCTGCCGGCGGTGATCGGCCTGTTCGCCATCTGCGAGATGATCGCGCAGTCCGGCATGCCGGCGAAGCTGGTGCAGGGCGTGTCTGCCGCGCAAGTGTCGCGGCCGCGTCGGCGCGACTTCATTCCCCGCCGCGAGCATCTGCGCCAGATCGGCGTGTGGAACTCGGTCAAGAGCTCGGTCATCGGCGTCGTGATCGGCATGTTGCCGGGCGGCGGCGCGTCGATGGCCTCCTTCATCGCCTATGCCGATGCCAAGCGTGGCTCGAAGCATCCCGAACAGTACGGCAAGGGCTCCTATGAGGGGCTGGCGGCTTCCGAAAGCGCCAACAACGCCATGTGCGGAGGCGCGGTCATTCCGCTGCTGACCATGGGCATTCCGGGCGATGCAGTGACCGCGATCATCTTCGGCGTGCTGCTGATCCACGGCCTGGTTCCCGGGCCGGCGCTGCTGGGCGCGAATTTCCCGCTGATCGCGCCGATGTTCGCCGCGCTCTTCGTCGCCTCGATCTTCGTCTTCGTGTCGGTGCTGGCCTTCGGTCCGGTCTATCTGCGCCTGTCGCAGATCAACCGGGGTTTTCTCTATGCCTTCATCGGCCTGATCTCGATGGTCGGCGTCTATGCCTCGTCCTTCTCGATCTTCCAGATGTGGATGGCGCTGGCCATCGGCGTGCTCGCCTACTTCCTGCGCCGCTTCGGCTATCCGGTCGTCCCGGCGCTGATGGGCGTGATCCTCGGGCCTTATTTCGAGGAGTTCCTGCGCCGCTCGCTGATCGTCTCCGAAGGCGATCCGACGATCTTCCTGCGCAGCCCGGCAAGCGTCATCCTGCTGTTGATGACGGCGGCCTTCGTCTGGTTCCTGCGGATCCGGCCAGCGCGCCTTGCTGCTGCAGCTCAAAAGGGGGAGGGGGCGTAACAGCCCGCTTTCCCGGCCGTGGCTTCCCCTGGCCATGGCGTCCCCCGGCCGTGATGGCCCCATGTGCCGGGGGACAGTTCCTTGCCGCAGCGCCCTGCTGCCTGCATCCCGCGCAGCGGCTCATGTCCGGTCCGACCGCTCGTGCCCGGCGGCTTACCAGTCCCGCCTTGCGGCGAGCTCGGCCAACTGGCCGGTCAGCTCCGCGGCGAATTCCTGCACCAGCATGGAGAGCGGACGGTTGGCGGGCGTCATCAGCGACAGGTCGAGCTTCACTTCCGGTTCGAACGGGCGGAAGACGATGCTGCTGGCTCGTCCGAACGTTTCCTCATGGCTGATGGCGGTGAAGCTGTCGCAGATCGCGCAGCACAACCCTTCCGAGACGAGCTGTAGCGCGGGCAGGAAGGTGCGCAGCTCGAAGCGGCGGTTGAGCCGGACGCCCGCATCGCGAAACGCACGATAGGTCTGCACCGCGGTGACGTGATCGTCGTACAGCATCGCGAGCGGCCGCCCGTCGAGAGCCGCCGGAGTGATCACCTTGCGGGCGGTCAGCGGATCGTCCACGGGCATTGCGCAAAGCCCGGGAAAGGCGAAATTCTGTGCGCGGATCGTGCGTCGCGGCTCGGACGTTTCGGCAAGGCCGATGTCATATTGCTGCGAGGCGATCCAGTCGGTGATGACCACCGAGGACTGCATCATCAGCGACACCTCGACCTGCGGCCGCTCGCGCAGGAAGCCGGCCACCACCTTGGGCATGAAGAAGCCGGATGCCGCCGGATTGCAGGCGATCCGGAGCTTGCCCTTTTCCAGATTGCCGATTTCCTGGAGCGTGCGCGCCGAATGCGACAGCCGTTCCAGCACGAACTCCGCTTCTTCCAGGAAGTAGTGGGCCTCGGGCCGGGCGATCAGCCGGCCGCGCTCGCGTTCGAACAGCGGAAAGCCGATCTCCCGTTCCAGGCCGGAGATCATGGCACTGACCGCCGGCTGCGTCCGGCCGAGGGAGCGCCCCGCCTCGGAGACCGAGCCGGTGCGCATTACCTCGACGAATGTCTGCAACTGGCGGAACGACAGGTTCATGTCCGACCTATAGACCCACTCTATGGATATAGCAGTAATTCTAATTTGATTTTATGCCATAGCAAATCCGACAATGGCAACTGCAATGGAGGTTGCTGTGGCGCTCGCAAGACCGTCATGAGAGGGAGGAGTGTTTTGGACAGGTTTGCAAAATACCTGCTGACCACGCTGATATGCATCGTGGCCCTTGGCCAGTTTGCTCAGGCGCTCACGCGTTATGTCTTCCAGGTTCCTGTGATGGGGCTCGAGGAGACGATGATGTATCCGACGCTCTGGCTCTACATCCTGGGCGCGGTCAATGCTTCGCGGGAGAACAGCCATATCCGGGCCAACGTTCTCGAGATCTTCCTCAAGACGAAGCGACAGCACACGATCCTCGCCATTATCGGCGAGATCCTCAGCCTGATCATCGGCCTCTGGCTGCTTTACTGGGCCTGGGACTTCACCCGCTACGCCTGGCGCGTGTGGAAGGAGAGCCCGACCCTCTACATCCCGACCTTCTATTCGGATGTGGCGCTGGTGATCGGCCTTGCGTTGATGATGCTCTATACGGTGATCCACATGGTCGGCCATGTCCGCGCCCTGGCAGGGGAGGCGGCACGATGATCGAGATCGCGTTGCTGGCCATTGCCGCCCTCGTCGTCACGCTGTCCTTCGGCGTTCCGCTGCCCTGGTGCTTCGGCGCCGCGCTGATGGTGATGTACTATCTCGGCGACGTCACCATGAAGGGCATGGTGCTTTGGGGCTTCCAGCAGCTGGGAAATCCCGTCCTGCTGGCTATTCCGCTCTTCGTGCTTGCCGGCGCGGTGATGTCGGAAAGTGGCATCGCGGCCTCGTTGCTGCGCTTCGTCAACGCCTTTGTCGGCCATGTGCGCGGCGGCCTCGGCATCGTTGCGGCAGTGAGCTGCGCCGTGATCGGTGCGATCTCCGGCTCCGGCCTGACCGGCATCTCGGCGATCGGCCCGCTCCTGATTCCGGAGATGGAAAAGCGCGGCTACCCGCGCGAATACGCAACGGCGCTGATCGCCAACTCCTCGATCCTCGGCCTCTTGATCCCGCCATCCCTCAGCATGATCCTGTTCGGCTGGGTGACCGAGACCTCGATCCTCGCCTGCTTCCTGGCAACGCTCGGGCCGGGCCTCTTGATCATGTTCAACTTCTCGGTCGTGAACCTGTGGATGTCGCGCAAGTTCAACCTGGTGCTGGATGAAAAGCCGGCGCTCGGGGAGCTTGCCGGCGAGGTGGCGCGGCGCGGTGTCCACGCCTTCCCGGCGATGCTGATGCCGGTGATCATTCTCGGCGGCATCTATGGCGGCATCGTCACGCCGACAGAGGCGGCGGCGCTCGCGGTGATCTACGCCGTGCCGGTCGGCTTCCTCGTCTACAAGGGGCTGAAGCTCGAGAACTTCCTGTTCGCCGGCAAGGAAGCGGCCACCGCGGTCGGCGCGATCATGCTGATGATCCTGTTCTCGATGATCGTCGGCCAGATGTTCGTCTACGAGGGCATCCCGCAGCAGATCGTCCAGGCGATCTTCGGCATCACCGAGAACAAGGTCCTGCTGCTGATCCTGATCAACCTGCTGCTCTTCCTGATCGGCATGGTGGTCAACGACACGACGGCCATTCTCCTCGTCGCCCCGCTCCTGATGCCGTTGATGCAGGCGATGGACGTCTCGCCCGTGCAGTTCGCCGCGATCATGGGAGTGAACACGGCCATGGGCGGTGTGACGCCGCCCTATGCCTCGATCCTCTATCTCGGTGCGCGCATCGGCAAGGTGAAGGTCACCAAGGTGATCCCGCCGGCGATGATGCTGATCGTCACGGGATACCTGCCGGTCGTCTTCCTGACCTCGTTCTGGCCGGACCTGTCGCTCTACCTGCCGAGGCTATTCGGCTACTGACCCCGACAACAACAAGAAGAAACCCGACCTTTTAGAAACCCAAAGAGGAGGTACCATGAAACACGTTCTGCACATCACTGCCGCCGCAGTATTGCTGGCCACCGCCGGTCTTGCCCAGGCCGCAGACCTGAAGATGAGCCATGTCCGTCCGCAGGGCACGACCATCGACACCGAGCTGAAGGTCTTCGCCGATGCGATCCGCGAGGCGAGCGCCGGGGAGGTCAATATCCAGATCTTCGCCGCCTCTGCGCTCGGCGACTACACCACCGTGCAGGAGCGCGTGTCGGTCGGGGCCATCGACATGTCCGTCCAGCCGGCGGCGACCGCTGCTGACCGTCGGATGCAGATTGCCTCCCTGCCGTTCCTCGCCTCCAACTGGGAGGAAGCGCGCAAGGTCTACGGCCGCGGCGGGGCGATGCACGCCACCATGGCGGAGCTCTTTGCCGGGCAGGACATCACGATGCTGGCGGCCTATCCGGTCTATTTCGGCGGCATTGCCCTCAACCGCGACGCGGTGACGCCCGGCACGACCGAGGCCAAGGGCATCAAGGTGCGCGTTCCCGGCATCAAGAGCTTCCAGCTCACCGGCGAGGCGCTCGGCTACATTCCCTCGCCGATCCCGTTCTCGGAAGCCTTCACCGCGATCCAGACCGGCGTGGTCGACGGGGTGATCGGTTCGGGCGCGGAGGGTTACTATTCCTCCTTCCGCGATGTGACCAAGACCTACATTCCTGCCAACACCCATTTCGAGGTCTGGTTCATGATCATCTCGACCGAGGTGTTCGAGGGCCTTAACCCCGACGTCCAGGCGGCCATGCAGCGTGTCGCGACCGAGTTCGAGACCCTGCGCTGGACCGTTGCCGAGCAGGACCAGGCGAAGAACGAGAAGCGGCTGGCTGACGAGCTCGGCACCAATGTGGTGGAGCTCTCCGACGAGCAACTGTCGGCGATGGCCGAGACGGTGCGCGAGGCGGTGTGGCCCGAGGTGCTGAAGGACATCGGCGAGGACTGGGCGCGTTCCGTTCTCGACAGCGCCCGCAACTGACCTTGCCTCTTGCCTGCCGGGCGGCGTCGCGCTGCCCGGCATCCTTTTCAATCTGATCGGACATCGTCATGGATTCTGACTACGCCATCATCGGTGGGGGCGTCGTGGGCCTTTCCGTTGCCTGGGGCCTGCTGGGGCGCGGGCGCTCGGTCACCGTGATCGACGGCGACGACGGCAGCTTTCGCGCCAGCCGCGGCAATTTCGGTCTCGTCTGGGTGCAGTCGAAGGGCATGAACCAGCCGCGCTATGCCAGCTGGTCGCAAAGCTCGGCCGCCGCCTGGCGCGACTTTGCCGACGAGCTGCGCGAGGGCACGGGCGAGGATCCCGCGCTTCAGCAGAACGGCGGCTACGATCTGCATTTTTCCGAGGAAACGCTGGCCGAGACCGTCGCGCGCTACGAGGTGCTGAAGGCGAAGCTCGGCGGCAATTATCCTTACGAGGTGCTCGGCCACAACGAACTGCGGATGGAGGAGCCGGCAATCGGGCCGAAGGTCGTCGGCGCGATCCTGCATCACCAGGACGGCCACGCCAATCCGCTGAAGCTGCTGCGGGCGCTGGCCGCTGATGTCCGGCGCCGGGGCGGGCGGGTGCTCAACGGCAAGAGCGTGCAGTCCATCACCCGCAACGACGTGTTCCGCATCGAGTGCACAGACGGCACCATCGTGGAGGCGGCGCGCACGGTGCTCTCCGCCGGCCTCGGCTCTGCGGTGCTGGGGCCGCAGATGGGCTTTCGCGCGCCGATCCGGCCGCAGCGCGGCCAGGTGCTGATCACCGAGAAACTGCCGAAGATCTTCAACCGCCCCTCGCTGATCGCCCGCCAGGTGGACGAGGGCGGCGTCCAGATCGGCGTGACCAACGAGGAAGTCGGCCACAACGACACGGTGACGGTGGACGGCATGGCGGGGATCGCCGCGCAGGCCATCACCGCCTATCCGGTTCTGGCGAAGGCCCAGCTGGTGCGCTCCTGGGGCGCGTTGCGGGTGCTGTCGCCCGATGGGCTGCCGATCTACCAGCAAAGCCGCGAGATGCCCGGCGCCTATCTCGTGACCTGTCACAGCGGAGTGACGCTTGCCGCCGCCCATGCCCGTTTCCTGCCCGACTGGCTGGAAGGCACGGCGCAGGCCCCCGACCTGGAGGTGTTCAGTGAAGACCGCTTCGACCTTTCGTGAGCTGGAGCCGGAGAGGGCAAGGGTCCGCGTCCGCTTTTCCGGCCAGGACCTGATGCTGCGCGAGGGCGGAAATCTTGCCGCCGAGCTGCTGGCCGCCGGCGTCACCCCGTTTCGCCGCACGCCCGTTTCCGGCGCACCGCGCGCCCCGTTCTGCATGATGGGCGCCTGCTTCGACTGCCTGGTGGAGATCGATGGCGTCACCCGCCAGGCCTGTATGTGCGAGGTCGATCCCGGCATGGAGATCGCGATGCCGGCCGCGGGGAGGGACGGGGATGCGTGAGGCCGATCTTGTCATCCTGGGCGCGGGACCCGCGGGCATGGCCGCTGCCCGGACGGCGGCGGAGGCCGGCCTTGCGGTGGTGCTGCTCGACGAGCAGCCGCGCGCCGGCGGCCAGATCTACCGCGATGTGGAGCGGGCGGGAGAGAGCCGCGCCGCGATCCTCGGGGCCGACTATCTCAAGGGTGCGGAGCTCGTCCGCGACCTGCCGCATCCGAATATCCGCCATCTGACAGGCGCCACCGCCTGGCAGGTGGAGGAAAGCCGCCGCGTCGCCTTCACGCTCGACGGCGAGGCGGAGCTGGTCGAGGGGCGCCGGCTGCTGATCGCGACCGGTGCGCTGGAGCGGCCGATGCCGATCCCGGGCTGGACGCTGCCCGGTGTGATGAGCGCGGGTGCCGCGCAGATCCTGCTCAAGCAGTCGGGCATCGTCTGCGAGGAAGCAGTGCTCGCCGGCTGCGGGCCGCTTCTGTATCTCGTGGCGGCGCAGATGTGCCGGGCCGGCACGCCGCCGCTCGCCCTGGTCGAGACGCAGACCTTTTCCGACCGGCTGGCCGCGCTGCGCCACATCGGCGGTGCATTGCGCGGCTGGCGGGCGCTTACCAAGGGGCTCGGCTTGCTGGCCGAGTTGCGCCGCGCCGGCGTGCGCCGCTACACCGCTGCGAGCGAACTTGCTGTCGAAGGAGCCTCGCGGGCACAGGCGCTCAGCTTTGCCGCCGGCGGACGCACCCATCGCATCGATTGTTCGACCGTGCTGCTGCATCACGGCGTCGTGCCCAACACCCAGGTCGCCCGCTCCATCGGCGTTCCGCACCGCTGGGACGATGCTCAGCGTGCCTTCTTGCCCGAGCGCGCCCCCTGGGGCCGCGCGGCGGGACTGGAGACAGTCTTCATCGCGGGCGATGGCGGCGGCATCGGCGGGGCCGGGGCGGCCGCGCTTTCCGGCCGGCTCGCTGCGCTGGCCATTGCCTGCGACCTCGGCCGCCTGAGCCCTGGCGAGCGGGATCGCGCCGCGCGCCCCTTGCAGGCGGCACTGTCGCGCGAGCTGGCGGTGCGTCCGTTCCTCGATAGTGCCTATCCGCCCTTTGCCGGCGCGCGGCTTCCGGGGGATGACACGCTGGTGTGTCGCTGCGAGGAGGTGACGGCGGGCGACATCAGGCGCTATGCCTCCATCGGGTGCCTCGGTCCCAACCAGACCAAGGCCTTCGGCCGCGTCGGCATGGGACCGTGCCAGGGGCGCTATTGCGGATTGACCGTGACGGAGCTGCTGGCCGACGCGAACGGGCGCACCCAGGACGAGACCGGATACTACCGCATCCGGCCGCCGTTGAAGCCGGTGACATTGGGCGAACTGGCGGCATTGGCCGCCCCGCAAAGCAAGGAGACTACGGAATGATCGAACGCATCGATGTGGCGACGCGCATGAGCAAGATCGTCAAGCACAACGGCGTTGTCTATCTGTGCGGCCAGGTCGGCGAGGGCGAAACCGTCGCGGACCAGACCCGCGAGTGCCTTGCCCGGGTCGAGGCGCTTCTCGATCGCGCCGGCTCCTCGCGCGAGAAGATGCTGCAGGCCATCGTCTGGCTGGCGGACATGAACGACTTCGCCGAGATGAACTCGGTCTGGGATGCCTGGGTGCCGGCCGGCTGCGCGCCCGCCCGTGCCTGCGGCGAGGCCAAGCTCGCCCGCGCCGACCTCAAGGTCGAGATCATCGTCACCGCCGCCTGCGACTGACGGGTTCTGCGGCGGCGGGCATGCCTCGCCGCCGCAATCATCTTCTACAAGCGGCCTCAGGCCTGCAGTTTCGAAACCCCGCACCACTGCGCGATGATGCCGGCAACCGCGCCGACGAAGCGCACGTGATCCTCAGTGTCGACCCATTCGTCGACGCCGTCGTTCTGGCTGAGATCGCCGCACAGCGGGCCGATGCCGATGGTCGGGATGTCCTTCTGGATCATCGGGTTGCGGATGTCGCTGCCCGTGTGCATCGGGTTCACATGCGCTTCCAGACCGCAGACCCCGCGGATCGCTTCATGGGCGGCGAGCAGCAGCGGATGGTCGCCCGGCACTTCGGCGCCTGTCGTGCCGCTGTCCCAGACGATGCGTGGCGGGTTTTCCGAAAGCCAGGGATCGCTTGCGGCAGCCTCGGCTACCGCCGCCTCGATCTGCGCGCAGACGTTCGAAAGCTTCTCCGGCGGCGGGAAGGCGAGAGCAGCGCCGAGCGTGCAGCTGGTCGCAAGACGGGCGAGCCGCTTCGGATCGCCGGCCGAGATGTAGGACATCATGATGTTGGTCGAGCGGCCGACCTCGCCATGCAGCGCGGGGTGGTGCACCGCTTCGCCGCGCCGGGCGTCGAGCCGCTTCAAGGCGTCCCAGATGACGAAGGCCTTGTCGATGGCGTTGACGCCCAGATGCCCGAAGGCGGTCTGCAGCGGCTCGGTGGTCGGCGGCTGCCGTCCCTCGACGATCACCCGAAACTCGACCTGACCGGAGGCTAGCGCCTTGATCTCCCGCAGCCCGACACCGGACTCGGCCGGGTGCAGGTAGAGCGCCGCGTCCGCCGTCATTCCCTCCTGCATCAGCCGCGACACGCCGCGCGCATGGCGCTTGCTTGGCGTGCTGGCGATCAGCACATCGCCGTCGGGGCGCAGGCCGAGCGAGGCGAGCAGCTCCAGCGCCTGCAGGCCGGCGGCGACGCCGGAGAGATCGTCGGCCACGCCCCAGCCGTAGAGCCGGCCGTCCTCCACCTCGCCGGCGAACGGGTCGTGCCGCCAGCGGTCGGTGCCCTTGACCGGCTCGCCGTCGGGATGGGCGAAAAGGATCAGGCTGCGTCCGCGCCCCGCGCCCTTGCAGCGTGCGATGATGCTGGTGCGGGCCTGCGGATCGATGGCCGCCTCGCCGGCGAACTCCTCGATCATGCGCACATCCGCCGGATTGTAGGAGCTGGCCTCGACGGTGCAGCCGAGCGCCTCGGCGGTCTCGGCGAACAGGGTCTGCACCGCCGCCTCGCCGTCCTTTCCGGCGCGGACATAGGTCCGCAGCCCGTCGAGGATGCGCGCACGCTCGCGCGCCGAAGCGTCGGCGATGTCCTGCAGGATCGATGTCACGGTGGTCTCCCTGTCGGTCTTTTTGTCCGCCGTCACGTTGCAATGGCCGCCGAACGGCGCTGCAAGAGGCGCATGACGCTGAACGTTGTGTAGTCGAGCGGGTCCTGGTGAACGGGGGCGTCCCGTCCGTCGACGCGCAAATGCACGGGCCCGGAGGCGGAGTGGGCCTCAAGCTCGAACCAGGCCTGGCTAACGGTTGGGTCGGCGAGCAGCGTCACCTGGGTGTCGTCGAGGCCGAGACCGGCCAGCGCGACGCCGATGGTGACATTGAGATGGCCGGGAAACTGCGCGGCGATCTCGCGGGCGCTTGCCTCCAGAAAGACGGTCGGTTCGCGCAGGCCCTTGAGAGCGATGAAGCGGTCCGCCCCCATCATCTGCCAGCGCTCCAGCGGATAGCCGATGCGCATGGCGACGCGGGCAAGGCCGTTCTCGCGGGCGGCGGTCAGGAAGCCGATGGAGCCGAGCGCGCCCGCCGGCACCTCGATGCGCCCCGGGCCCTTGGCGGCAGCCTGCTTCAGAAGGGTTTCCGCATCGCAGTCGGCAAAGGCGCCGAGCGACAGCGGCAGGATATCGCAGCCGGAGGCGAGCAGGGCGGGCGCCGCCTCGACCAGCGTTGCGGCCGAGGCGCATTCCACCGCGACGGTCGGCCGGGCTTTCAGGAAACTGTCGAGGTCGGTGCAGATCGCAGCATCGGGAGCGAGGGCGGCCGCGTCCGCCACCTGGCGCTCGCGCACGAGAAGGGCTGCAAGTTGCGGTCCTTCGCTCGCATCGCGGAAGCGGGCGGCAAGTCGTCTGCCGATGGGCCCGAAGCCGATGACCCCGAGCCTGTCCCGGGGGCGGGTGCTCATCACGATGTCCAGACCGTATCAGGTAAAGGGGGGCGGCGGCGGTGATGGGGCACCGCCTGCCGCAGGACCTGCCGGGCGCAGGGCACCTGGCAGGTCCGGGAGAGTGTTGCGCGTCAGAGCGTCTGTCTGGCCGCGCGCCGGTCCGGGGTTAAGCCGGTCCGGGGCCGCTGATCGCGAACTTCTCTTCCTCGATGGTCAGCACGCCGTAGCGGGTGAACAGCTCGTCGTAGAAGCCGCTGGCGCGCAGGTCGTTCAGCACGCCGACGACCGATTCCGCCAGCGTCTTGTCGGTAAAGGCGAAGGTCGCGGTCTGCGGGAACAGGCCGGCGATGGCGCGGGTGAAGTCGTCGCGGTCCTCGAGGAACTTCGCGGTCGCGTCGATCGAGGTCGCCGCGTCGACCTGGCCGGCGCGCAGGGCCTGGAAGGCTTCCGAGAAGTTGTTGAACACGCGGACGGTGATGCCCTCGAGGCCGGCATTCTTGAGCATGGTGTCGACTTCGCGGGTGCGGCGCTCCTCGATGCCGCCGAGCTCCACGCCGACGGACAGGCCGGCCAGCTCTTCCCACTTGGTGATGTTCTTCGGGTTGCCCTTGGGAACGAGGAAGCTCACGGCGGCGCGCTCGTAGGGCACCATGTACATCAGCTTCGAGCGCTCTTCGGTCCAGAAGATGCCGGTGTTGATCATGTCCCAACGGCCGGCGGCCAGGCCCGGCACCATCGCCGCGAACTCGACCTTGATGTATTCCGGCGTCAGGCCGAGCTTGGAGGCGATTTCCTTGCCGAGCTCGATGCGCATGCCCTGCACTTCGCCCTTGTCGTCGACGAACTGGAGCGGGGGCAGCGTCGGGTTGGTGCTCATCACGAGCGTGCCCGGCTTGATGATGTGCGGGGGGGCGAGTGCCGGCTGCGCAAAGGCAGCGCGGCCGCCAAGGGCAAGGCCAGCGCCAGTGGCCGCGGCGCCCAGAAGCACGCTGCGACGCGAAATTCCGGCGCTCAGGATGCGATCGAATCCATTGTTTTTCATGAGGTTATCTTCCGCTCTGGTTGGTTTGATGAGGCCTGTTTTTATATTGTATTAGGACGGTATACCATTTATATGCGGTCTGCAAGCGGTCAAAATCAACGGAACTCGGAGAGAGTGGCATGGCGCGTGCGGGGACGGTTCAGACAGTGTGCGGACCGGTCGCGCCGGAGGCGCTCGGCTACACGTTGATGCACGAGCACCTGCTGTGCGACCTGACCCCGCCGGCGCGTCGAAACGCGGGCCTGCCAGAGGTCGAGATCACGCTGGAAAACGCCTTCGACGTCACCTACCGGCCGAACGACTATCACGGCAATCACCGGCTCCAGGACCTTGCCGTCGCGACCTCCGAGACCCGCCGCTTCGCGCAGGCGGGCGGCGGCGCCATCGTCGAGATGACCACCGGCGGGCTTTGCCCGGATCCCAAGGGGCTTGCGGCGATCTCGGCCGAGACCGGCGTGCATGTGGTGCTCGGCGCCGGCTTCTATACGGAAGGCTATCAGGACGAGGCGACGCTGGCGCTGCCGCAGGAGGCGCTCGCCGATATCGTCACGGCGCAGGTCGAGGAAGGAGCCTGGGGCACGGATATCCGCTGTGGGATCATCGGCGAGATCGGCTGCTCCTGGCCGCTGACCCCGTTCGAGCGACGTTCGCTCGCGGCCGGGGCCATTGCCCAGCAGCGCACCGGCGCGGCGATCACCGTCCATCCCGGCCGCCATCCCGATGCCCCGCACGAGATCCTCGATGTGCTTCAGGCCGCAGGCGCCGACCTTTCCCGCGTCATCATCGACCACATGGACCGCACCTATGACAACGTGGAGCAGGTCGTCGCGCTGGCGCGGCGCGGCTGCGTCGTGGAATACGACTTCTTCGGCATTGAGCAGTCGCAATACTGGATGGCGGTGGCCGACCTTCCGACCGACTACATGCGCATCCATGCGGTGCGGCGGCTGTTCGAGGAAGGGCTCGGCGGCAATGTCGTCCTGTCGCATGACATCTGCACCCGTTCGCGCCTGCAGTGCCATGGCGGCCACGGCTATGCGCACATGCTGCGCAACGTCATTCCCCTGATGCGCGACCGGGGCTTTGTGCAATCCGAGATCGATCTGCTGCTGAAGGAAACGCCGGCGCGGCTGCTGACGCTGGTGTGAGGCGGGCGAGGGGCCGTACTTCAGTCGGTCATGTTGAGGTGCTTGCGGGCGAAGTCGATCAGGCTGACGATGTGGTTGGCCACCGTCCGGCGCACGTCGTCGGCGTCCTGCCGCTGAAGCGCGTCGATGATCATCAGGTGCTCCGTCGAATCCGGCGTCAGGCGATCCTTCAGCTGGCCGATCTCGAACAGCCGCGTCGTGGCGCGCAGGTTGCGCAGCACCTGGGCCATCACGTCGTTGCCGCAATGGTCGATGATCAGCCCGTGCAGATGGTCGTCCGAGAACCAGTGCGCATCCGTGTGGTAGCTAGTCGTGCCCATCAGGTCGTCGATCTCGTGGCGGACCTCGATCAGCTTGCGGCTGGGGATGGTTCCCATCGCCTGCACGGCCGCTTCCGGCTCGATCAGCAGGCGCAGCTTCAGGCTCTGGATGTACTCGCCGATATCGACATGGCGCACCACGTAGTTGCGCCCGTCGCCCTTGTGGACGAGGCCTTCGCCTTCCAGCCGCTGCAGGGCTTCGCGCAAGGGGGTGCGCGAGACGCCCAGCGTCTCGGCGAGCCGGGCCTCGACGATGACATGGCCTCCGCCGAGCTTGCGGTGGCGAATCATGTCCGACACGGCGTTGTAGGCCAGCGCCGCGAGGCTGTGGCTTCCGCGGGCGGACGCGCCGCCGCTGTTTTCCTCCGTAACGCTCACTTGGCTTGCCCCTCCGAAGGCGTGGTATTGCGCGGGCTCGACCTCATGCGAAATGCTTTCCTTGGCAAGAGGCATGCGTCATAGCAGTCATGATCGTCAAATAGTGAAGTGGAGACGGCACATGGCCGAACAGGAAACCGGCACGGAGACGAGTCTCGCGGACGAGACCTATCGCGCCCTGCTGGAGGAGATCCTGTCGGCGCAACTGGCCGGAGGCGTCGTCGTGCAGGAGCGGCGGCTGGCCGCCCGCCTCGGCGTGTCGCGTTCGCCGATGCGCGATGCGCTCGGCCGGCTGGAAGGGCAGGGGCTCCTGGTGCGCAACGGCAAGAGCATGCTCACCGTGCGCGTCATCACCTTGAAGGACTATCTCAACAGCCTCACCATGCGCCTGCTTGTTGAGCCGACGGCGGCCGCGCTCGCCTGTCCCGAGATCACCGAGAGCAAGCTCGCCGAGCTTGCCGCCATGCTGCACGCCATTGACGAGGATCCCGATCCCGATCCGGCGATGATCTGGCGCTTCGACGATGCGCTGCACCAGGGGCTGGGCGAGGCGAGCGGCAATCCGTTCATGGCCGAGACCATCGTCCAGATGCGCCGCTACACGACGATCTTCGAACGGCAGCGGCGGCTGGCACAGCGCAAGCCGGGCCTCGAGGACCATCGAGAGATCCTGGCCGCGCTTGCCGCGCGCGATCCTGAGGCTGCGCGCCAGTGCATGACCCAGCACCTTGAAAAGGTGCGCCAGCGGGTTCTTTCCACCTATTGAGATCCCCGCCGGGCGGGACGAGACGGGCGACATCGGTGCCTTTCGAAGCTGCCTTAGCAGGGCTGTGAGGGAGAGGCGTGCACAGGTCCGACAAAGGGACTTGCGCAGGCCTTGCTGCTGTGTATTAAATCGGTATACCAAATGAATGCGGGAAAAGCAAACCAACCCGTGGCCCCATCTCACCTCGTTGTCTCTTCCTTCTCGGAAGGGCGCGACCCTGTCGCTGGCGCTTGCATGTCGTTCGACCCGTTCCGTCCCCGAAAGCCTGCAGCCGGTCTCCGGCCTGCTTCCTTCGGGGCGGCGGTGCCGCCCGCCTCCTGCCGCACCCGATAGAAAGGCCCGCCATGTCAGTCTGGAACTGGTCAGGTTTCTTCAACTATCTCACCAACGCCTACATTCTCGAAGGCGTCTTCACGACAATCTGGCTGACCTGCGTCTCGTTGTTGTGCGGCCTGTTCCTCGGCTTCCTCATCGCCCTGATGCGCCGGTCGAAGCTGCAGGTGGTGCGCGGCATCGCCTGGTTCTACATCTGGCTGTTCCGCGGCACGCCGCTCTTGGTGCAGCTCATCGTCATCTACACCGCGCTGCCGCAGCTCGGTATCCGCTTCTCGGTGGTGGAGGCCGCCCTGATCGGCCTTGCGCTCAACGAGGCGGCCTATCTCGCCGAGATCATCCGCGCGGGCATCGAGGCCGTGCCGGAAGGCCAGTCCCGGGCCGCCCGGGCGCTGGGCATGACCGAGCGCCAGATCATGCGCTACATCATCATGCCGCAGGCCTTCAAGGTCATCATCCCGCCGCTCGGCAACTCGGTGAACGGCCTGCTCAAGACCACCTCCGTCACCTCCGTCATTTCCAT
Organism: Stappia sp. G46H5W; assembly: GCF_058448995.1. Taxonomy (NCBI): domain Bacteria; kingdom Pseudomonadati; phylum Pseudomonadota; class Alphaproteobacteria; order Hyphomicrobiales; family Stappiaceae; genus Stappia; species Stappia sp. G46H5W. Next base: position 166,039 of record NZ_JBZFLL010000002.1, read on the forward strand.
GGAAGAGCTGCTGCGCCGCACCCAGGTGCTCATCCAGGAGAAGTTCATGGTGCTGGAGCTCTTCGCGGTCGCGGCCCTCTACTACCTCATCCTGACAACGCTCTGGGACTTCGTCCAGCGACGCATCGAACGCCGGTTCGGCCAGTCGACCGCCGCCGTGGGTCTCACGGAAAAGCGCTGAACTTTCATAAGGGTAACTTCAAGATGTCTACGAAATTTCGCGGTGTCTTCACCGTGATGATCACGCCGGTCGACGGCAACGGCAGGCCCGACCTTTCAGCACTCGCGGCCTTCACCGACTGGCAGATCCGCGAAGGCGTGCACGGCCTCATCCCGCTCGGCTCCACCGGCGAGTTCCTCTCGCTGTCCGAAGAGGACAAGGACGCGGTGGCGCGCACGGTGATCGACACCGCCGCCGGCCGGGTGCCGGTGCTGATCGGCACCGGCGCGGAGGACACGCGCGAATGCGTCCGGCTCGCCCGCAAGGCGCAGGAGATGGGCGCCGACGGCGTGATGATCATCCCGCCGTTCTACTCCACCCCCACCGACGACGAGCTGGTCGAGCATTACCGCACCATCGCCGCGGCGATCTCGATCCCGATCATGGTCTACAACAACCCGGCGACGTCGAATGTCGACATGAAGCCGGAGCTGCTGGCCCGCATCGCCGAGATCGACGGCTGCGACTACGTCAAGGAATCCACTCTCGAGGTGACGCGTATCCGCGACATCGTGCGCCTTGCCGGCGACCGCATGGTGCCGTTCGGCGGCATCCTCGGGTTCGAATCCTTCGTGATGGGCGCGCAGGGCTGGGTGGCGGTCGCCTCCAACGTCGCGCCGGGGCCGATGTCGCGCATCTTCACGCTCGCGGCCGACGACAAGGATTACGATGCGGCCCGCGCGCTCTATCTGGAGTGGTTGCCGATCATCCAGGCGGTCGGCGGCCAGGCCTATGTTGCCGGCACGAAGTCGCTGCTCTCGCATATGGGCTTTGCGACCGGCGCGCCGCTGCCGCCGCGCCTGCCGCTGCCGCCGGCGCAGGATGCGCAGATGAAGGCGCTGGTCGAGCAGTTCGGCCTGCGCTTCGAGAACTGACCGGAGGCAGACACCCATGTCCGCTGCGGCCCCGCACAACGCCAGGCCGGCCCCAGACCTCGTGACCGTCCATCTGGACGGCGAGGCGCACCGTGTCGATCCGGGCACGTCCGTCGCCGCAGCTCTTGCGGCCGGCGGGCGCTCCGCCTTCTCGCGCGATGCGGCGGGCCGTTCGCGCGGGCTCTTCTGCGGCATGGGCGTGTGCCACGACTGTCTCGTCACTATCGACGGACGGACCAGCCAGCGCGCCTGCATGACCAAGGTGCAGGACGGCATGCGGGTCGAGCGGCAGGCCGCGCGTCCCGACATTCTCTCGTCTTCGCTCACCGACCTTGCACCCGTGCCGGCGGAATTGCCCTCTCGTGCCGTCGACGTTCTCGTCGTCGGCGCTGGGCCGGGCGGACTTTCCGCCGCCATTGCCGCAGCCCGTGCGGGAGCCAGCGTCACCCTTGTCGACGAGCGCCCCGCTGCCGGCGGCCAGTTCTACAAGCAGCCGGCAACCGGGGAAGCGCGGGCAGCGCTCGCCCACGACCGGCAGGCGCAGGACGGTGCCGGCCTTGTCTCCGAGGCCCGCGTCTGCGGCGTGGAGCTTCTCTCCGGCGTCACGGTCTGGGGCGCCGAGCGCCAGGCGGACGGAGCTTCCGTGCTCGGTTGCCTCGGCCCCGACGGCGCCTTCTACATGCGCCCGCGCATGCTCGTTATCGCCACCGGCGCGTTCGAGCGGCCGGCCGCGCTTCCCGGCTGGACCCTGCCGGGCGTCATGACCACGGGCGCGGCGCAGACCCTCCTGCGCAGCTACGCCAGTCTTCCCGGACGCCGGTTCGCCATCACCGGCAACGGCCCGCTCAACATCCAGGTAGCGGGAGAGATCCTGCGCCATGGCGGCAAGGTCGTGTGCCTGGCCGACCGGGCCCGCGCGCCCTGGTCGAGCCCGCGCGATGCCATCGCCATCCTGCAGGCCGATCCGGCGCTTGCGCTGAAGGGCATGGGCGAGATCGCCGCCCTGCAGCGCGCCGGCGTTTCCATCCGCTGGCAGACCCGCGCCGTCGAAGTGCTGGGCGAGAGCCACGCCGAAGCCGTGCGCCTCGAAGGCCCGTCCGGCGAAGAGGTGCTCGAGGTCGATACGGTATTGGTCGGCGGCGACTTCGTCCCGTCCAACGAGCTGTCGCGCCTGCTGGGCCTTGCCCATGTGGTTGCCGGCGACGGCACGCTGGTCGCGCATTGCGACGAGGCCGGCGAAAGCTCCGATCCGCACGTCCATATCGTCGGCGAGGCCGCGCGCTTCGGCGGTGCCCATGTCGCCATGGCGGCCGGGCGTCTGGCCGGCCTCGCCATTGCGCGCAAGCTCGGGCTCGGCGTCGCGCCCGACCCGGCCGCGCAGCGCCGGCTTGCCCGCGCCCGCCGCTTCCAGCAGGCGCTGTGGCAGCTGTTCCGCCCGGCGGAGGACGCGCAGGCCGACGCTGGCGCCACGCTGTCCTGTCGCTGCGAGAGCGTCGGTTTGAGCGTGCTGCGCGAGACGGCCGCCGGCGGTCCGCCGGACATCGCCACCTTGAAGCGACTGACGCGCGCTGGCATGGGCCGGTGCCAGGGGCGCTATTGCGGGCGCACGCTGACCGCGCTGGCCGGCCGTCCGGCCAACGAGACCAACGGTCTGCTCGCCCCGCAGATGCCGCTGCGCCCGGTGCCGCTGGCAGCGCTCGCGCTCGAAAAGCCCGAATGGGGCGGCCACAAGCGGGCCTTGCTGCCCGAACGTCCGCCGCTGGAGGCTCCGGGACCGCTGCCGATCCGTGAGGTCGCAACCCTCGTCATCGGCGCTGGGATTGCCGGCCTGTCGACCGCGCTCTTCCTCGCCGAGGCGGGGGAGGAGGTTGCGGTGGTCGAGCGCGGCTTCCCCGGCGGGCTCGCCTCGGGCGGCAATGCCGGCAGCCTGCATGCCCAGCTGCTGTCCTTCGACCATGGCGCCAAGGCGGAAGGCGACGGCGGCGCCGCCGCCCGCACCCTGCCGCTGCAGCGCGATTCCATCGACCTTTGGCGGGAGCTCGAGGTCCGGCTCGGCCGCGACTTCGAGATGAAGATCACCGGCGGCGTGATGGTTGCCGAGACCGAGGCGCATCTGCGCTTCTTGGAGGAAAAGACCCGCGTCGAGCGCAGCCACGGCATCGACTGCCAGGTGATCGGCCGCGAGGATCTCGCCCGGCTCGAGCCGGCCCTGTCGCCGGCGATGATCGGCGCGGCCTACTGCCCGCAGGAGGGCAAGATCAACCCGCTGGTCGCCACCCGCCATGTGCTGGAGGCCGCTGTCGCGGCCGGTGCCCGCGTGTTCGACCGCACCGAGGTTCTGGCGATCCGGCGCGAGGGCTCTGGCTTCGTCGTGGAGACCTCGCGGGGCACCTTGCGCGCCGGGCGTCTCGTCAATGCCGCCGGTGCCTTCGCCGCGCGGATCGGCGCCATGCTCGGGCTCGACGTTCCCGTCTTCGGCGCGCCGCTGCAGATGGTGGTGACCGAGGCGGCCGCGCCCGCCGTCTCCCATCTCGTTGCCCATGCCGACCGGCACCTGACCTTGAAGCAGGCGGCCAACGGCAATTTCCTGATCGGCGGTGGCTGGACCGCCGGCCTCGATCCCGTGCACAGCCATCCGCGCCCGCTGTTTTCCAGCCTCGAGGGCAATCTCTGGGTCGCCCAGCACGTCGTGCCGGGCCTGCGCAAGCTGCATGTGATCCGCAGCTGGGCGGCGATGAACATCAATATCGATGGCGCGCCGATCCTGGGGCAGCACCCGGCCATGCCCGGCTTCTTCAATGCCGTGACATCCAACGGCTACACGCTCGGCCCCATCGTCGGGCAACTGACGGCGGCGCTGGTGCGCGGCCGCGATCCCGGCCGCGACCTCACGGCCTTTTCCATTTCCCGGTTCCAAGGAGGGTGACCATGATCGAGATCACCGGAGTTACGAAGTACTACGGCAAGTTCCCCGTCCTGAAGAACTGTTCGACCAGCGTCGCCAAGGGCGAGGTCGTCGTCGTCTGCGGCCCGTCCGGCTCGGGCAAGTCCACCCTGATCAAGTGCGTCAACGCGCTGGAGCCGATCCAGGAAGGCTCGATCCGGGTCGACGGGGTCGAGGTCAACGACCCGCAGACCAACCTTCCCGAGCTGCGCTCGCTGGTCGGCATGGTGTTCCAGAATTTCGAGCTGTTCCCGCATCTCACCATCGAGAACAACATCATGCTGGCCCAGCGCATCGTGCTGAACCGCAACCAGCAGGTCGCCCGCACCAGGACGATGGAGCTTCTGGAGCGCGTCGGCATGAGCGGACACGCGCACAAGTATCCGGGCCAGCTGTCCGGCGGCCAGCAGCAGCGTGTGGCGATCGCCCGTGCACTCGCCATGAACCCCAAGGCGATGCTGTTCGACGAGCCGACCTCCGCGCTCGACCCGGAGATGATCTCCGAGGTGCTGGACGTGATGACCTCCCTGGCAAGCGAGGGCATGACGATGATGGTCGTCACCCACGAGATGGGCTTCGCCCGCCGCGTCGCCACCCGCATGGTGTTCATCGACCAGGGCGAGATCGTGGAAGACCGGCCGACCGAGGAGTTCTTCACCGCCCGCCACAACCCGCGCACCGAGGCCTTCCTCGGCAAGATCCTGCATCACTGAGGGGGCGGACATGGACCGTTTCGACCTGATCGTGCGCGGCGGCACCATCGCCACCGCCTCGGACGTGTTCCGTGCCGATATCGGCATTCGCAACGGGCGCATCGCCCAGATCGGCGAGGCGCTGACGGGCGATTGCGAGGTGATCGACGCGAGAGGCAAGTACGTGTTGCCCGGCGGCATCGACAGCCATGTCCACGTCTCGCAGCCCTCGGGCGAGGGCATCGTCATGGCCGACGACTTCGAGAGCGGCACGCTCTCGGCTCTGTTCGGCGGCAACACCACCATCATGCCCTTCTGCCTGCAGGAGAAGGGGCGGCCGATGCGCGAGGCGCTGACCGCCTATCACAAGCTGGCCGAGGGCAACTGCTACACCGATGTCAGCTTTCACCTGATCGTCTCGGACCCGACGGATTCGCTGCTCGGCCAGGAGCTGCCGGCGCTCGCCGCCGACGGCTATTCCTCCTTCAAGGTCTTCATGACCTACGAGGACCTGCGGCTCAGCGATGCGGAAATCCTCAAGACGCTGGACGTCGCCCGTTCGACCGGCGCCACCGTCATGGTCCATTGCGAGAACGAGGACGCGATCCGCTTCCTGATCGCCCGGCACGAGGCGGCCGGCGACGTCGCCCCGCGCGCCCATGCCTCCACCCGTCCCGTGGCGGTGGAGCGCGAGGCGACGCACCGGGCGCTGTCACTCGCCGAGATCGCCGATGTGCCCATTGTCATCGTCCATGTCTCCAACGGCGAGGCGATGGAGGAAATCGCGCGAGCCCGCGCGCGCGGGCTCAAGGTGGTTGGCGAGACCTGCCCGCAATACCTGGTGCTGACGGCCGAGGATCTCGACGGCATGGACTGGGAGGGGGCGAAGTTCGTCTGCTCCCCGCCGCCGCGCGACAAGGCGGCCCAGGCCGAGTGCTGGCGCGGCATCGAGACGGGCGTCTTCGACCTGTTCTCGTCCGACCATTGTCCGTTCCGCTACGACGACGAGCGCGGCAAGCGCAATCCGAAGGGCCTCACCAGCTTCCGGCACATTCCGAACGGCATTCCCGGCGTCGAGACGCGGCTGCCGATCCTCTTTTCCGAAGGCGTGATGAAGGGGCGGATCGACCTGCCGCGCTTCGTCTCGCTGGCCGCGACCGCGCATGCGCGCACCTACGGCCTCTATCCGGAGAAGGGCACCATCGCCATCGGCTCCGATGCCGACCTTGCGATCTGGGACCCGACGGAAAAGCGCACCATCCGCCATGCGGACCTGCATGACGGGGCCGACTACTCGCCCTACGAGGGGCTGGAGATCACCGGCTGGCCGACCACCGTCATCCTCGGCGGTCGGGTGATGGTCCGCGACAACACGCTCGTCGGCGCCAAGGGCGACGGCACCTATCGTTCGGCCCGCACCCGCGGTGCCGCACCGCTTTGACTTCCAAAGGAGGAAACACCATGAAGATCAAGATCACCGCCGGCCCCTTCACCTTCGATGCGGTGCTGGAGACGGAAAAGGCGCCGGAGACCTGCAAGGCCTTCCTGGCGCGCATGCCCTTTGCCGGGCAGATCGTGCATGTGCGCTGGTCCGGCGAGGGCGTGTGGATCCCGCTCGGCGACCTGTCCTTCGGCGTCGGCTACGAGAACCACACCAGCCATCCGGCGCCGGGCCACATCCTGCTCTATCCCGGCGGCATCAGCGAGACGGAGATCCTGCTCGCCTATGGCGGCGTCGACTTCTCCTCGAAGATGGGCCAGCTGGCCGGCAACCACTTCATCACGCTGACCTCCAACCTCGACAAGCTGCCCGAGCTCGGCCGCAAGGTGCTGTGGGAAGGCGCGCAGGACATCCGCTTCGAGGTGGCCTGACCCTTCAGGCTCAGTCCAGCACGGCGAACTGGTCGAGGATCCAGAAGACCTCCGCGGCCAGCGCCACCACCATGAAGGCGATGTGGAAGCGCGACGAGCGTATCCACATCGCCGCGACGGAGAGGGCGGCAAGCACCGTCTGTCGCAGCGGGTAGAACGCCCCGAACGAGCGGAAGTGCTCGGCTCCCTTCATCGCCGTATCCAGCATGTCGATGCAGAACAGCGTCGCCAGCAGCCCGTAGAACCACTTCTGGCGGGTGTGGAAATAGTCCCGGTAGCTCGCATTCTCGCCGACCTTGTCCGGAAACAGGATGGCGCAGGTGAAGAAGAAGCACGAGGCGTAGGCCACCACCAGGAAGTAGAGGTCGAACGTCCAGCGTTCGATCCGGGCCAGGCCGATCTCGAACCACCAGAAATGCATCACGGAAAGCAGCAGGAACAGCGCCCAGCCGATATGGACGCTGTAGAGATGTTCGCGGCTCGGGTTCTGCACCAGGTTGGCGAGCCCGTTCAGCAGGCGCGCCACGCACAGGCCCGTGATGATGCCGATGAACACCCGTACATGCATGAAGGCGCCGGCATTGGGGACGATCGTCTCCATCGTGTCGCGTTCTCCAGTCTCGCTTGTTTCACGGCGCCAGCCGGATCGCCGTGGTCTCCTTGCCGGTGCGGATCACGAACATCGTGTAGAAGCGTGCCACATTGGTCTCGTTGCGGAACAGACGTTCGCACAAGCCGTCGAATTCCTCCATGCCCGACAGCCGGAGCATCAGGACCACGTCGGTCTCGCCGCTGACGCTGTAGGCCTGCACCACCGCCGGCTCGTTCTCCACCAGCGCCAGGAAGCGGCGGGTCTGCTGTTCGCCGTGGCGCTCCAGTTCCACCGTCACCACGGCCTTCAGGCCCTTGCCGGCGCGTGTCGGGTTGAGGATGGCGACCGTGCGGTCGATGACGCCGGTCGCCTTCAGCCTGCGGATGCGGCGCAGGCAGCTCGACGGCGACAGGCCGACCTCCTCGGCAAGGTCGGCATTGGTGCGCGCGGCGTCCGCCTGCAGCAGGTTCAGCAGCTTCCTGTCGATGCGATCCATGGCGTCTCCAGCGTTCGGATCACTATGCAATAAAATTGCACGAAGCTGCAAAGTTTGACCAAAAATGCCGCGCGGCTGCGGTATCGGTAGCGCACGAAAATGTCGGAGTGACTCGAATGTCTGTGCGTGCGCAGCTGATCCAGCGGACCCGCGATACCTTTGGAATCTATTGGGAACTGGTGCGTATCATCGTGCCGGTCATGGTGATCGTCGAGATTCTGGCGCGTCTGGGCGCCATCCGCGCCATGTCGCCGTATTTCGAGCCGGTGATGCAGCTCTACGGCCTGCCGCCGGAGATCGCGCTCGCCTGGCTCACCGGCCTGCTGATCGGCCTGTGGGGCGCCATCGTCATCGTCTTCGCCCTGGTGCCGGTGTCCGAGCTGACCGTGGCCGACATCACCGTCTTCTCGACCCTGCTGCTCTTCGCGCATGCGCTGCCCATCGAGCAGCGCATCATCCAGCGCGCCGGGCCGGGCTTCTGGATCACCACGGTGCTGCGCATCGCCGGCGGTCTCGCCTGCGCGGCGCTTCTCCACCAGCTTTACGAGGCCACCGGCTGGCTCTCCACGCCGCTGTCGCCGGTGTGGATGCCGATGGAGGAAACCTCAACCTGGACCGGCTTCGCCATCGGCCTCGGCAAGACCCTGCTGATGATGCTGGTGATCCTGTTCGGCCTGTGCTGGCTGATGGACATCCTCAAGGTCACCGGCATCATGGACCGGCTGATCCGCGCGCTGGTGCCGCTGTTCCGTCTCGCGGGCATTGCTCCGCCCGCCGTACCGTTCGCGTCCGTTGGCCTGCTGCTCGGCATTTCCTATGGCGGCGGCTTGCTGATCCGCGAGGCGCGGGAATCGCGCGTCGACCCGCGCCAGGTGTTCCTCGCCAGCGCCTTCATGGGCTTTGCCCACAGCCTGATCGAGGACACGCTGATCGTCGTCGCGGTGGGGGCGGATTTCACCAGCGTCTTCTTCGGCCGGCTGCTCTTCGCCGTCGTCGCAACGGCGCTGCTGGCCAAGGTCGTCTCGCTGATCCCGGACTGGATCCTGTTCGCCGAACCGGCACAGGCCCGCGCCGCGCGCGAAGCCGGGGCCGATGCGGCCTGAGCCTTGCCGCCTGACGTTTTACGCTTGAGGCTCGCGGCAGCTTATGCCGCCGCGAGCCGTTTCCGATGCGCCGTCAGCGCGCCGACAGGCACGTGCCGAGCGGGCGGATCACCAGCAGGTCGACGGCCAGCATCGCGATCAGCGACAGGCCGACCAGCGGGAAGACGATGCCGCCGATGGCGAGGATCGCCAGCAGCCCGCGGAACACCCGTCTGTCCGCCGGCATCGGCGGTACGCCGAGGCTTCCCGCTGGTCGCCGCTTCCACCACATCACGCCGGCGGAGACGGCCAGCATCACGATGGCCAGGCACACGACGACCAGCAGGAGCTGGTTCGCCAGGCCGAACTGCTGGCCCATATGCGTGTTGATGCCGAATTCCAGCCATCGGCCGAGCGGGCCGTAATCGGCATAGCTCATGTCGACCAGCGGCTTGCCGCTGTACTGGTCGAGATGCACGACGCGCTGCTGCGCCAGGTCGTCCGGATAGATCGAGGCCGAGTAGACGCCGGTCGGCGAGGAGGGCAGGCCGATGGTGTATCCCCGGTGCAGGCCCAGGCCGTCGACGATCTCCACCGCCCGGTCGAGGCCGATATCGCGTGCCTGCGGCGCGGCGTCGGTTGACTGCGGGATTCGCGCCTGTTCCAGCGACCATGTGGTCGGTGCGATCTCGGCGAGCTTTGCGTCCGACATCGGCACGTCGACGCGCACGCCGGACGGATAGCCGAAGTTGTTGCCGTTGGCCCATTCGTTGACCTTGGCGCCCCAGTTGCCGGACCACGGCATGCCGGTAATTGCCAGAAACACGATGAAGAAGCCGACGAAGATGCCGGTCACCGCATGTGTATCGCGCCAGAACATCCGGCTCTTCGGCGTGCCGCGTATGCTGGTGACGCCGCCGCGCCCGCGTCTGCGCGGCCACCACAGATAGATGCCGGTCCCGACCAGCAGGATCGACCAGCCGCCGACGATCTCGATGACGGCGCGCACGGTCGGGCCGAAATAGCGCAGGCTGTGCAGGTAGCGCACGGTCCACATCACTGTGCCGCGGTCGGGCAGGGCGCCCAGCACCGTGGCATCATAGGGATCGACATAGACGGCCAGCCGCTGGCCCGTGTCGGCGCTGACAGTGATCTCCGCCGAATCCCGGTCACCCGCTGGCGAGATGTATTTCACCGCCCGGCCGGGATAGGCGTCGAGTGCCGCCGCGACGATGGCGGACGGGGCGGCTCTGGCGACATTTTCGCGGACCTCCACCCGTTTCAGGTCCGCGTGCAGGATCGCGTCCAGCTCGTCGCGGAAGAGATAGAGCGCGCCGGTGACGGCGAGCGTGATCATGAAGGGCAGAACCAGAAGGCCCGCATAGAAGTGCCAGCGCCAGACGGCGCGATAGAGGTCGGAGCTGGAAGCGGGGGAGGCGAGCGCCCCCGTTCCGGCGCCCTGCGCGGTGGTATCGGTCATGGATTGATCTCCGGGCACAACGATCCCTGCGCCGCGCGCAATGCGGCGGCGGCGGGACGGCCTCGGTGCCGTTTGTCGGGACGATCCGGTGGCGCCGGCCCGAAAGCCTCGCCCGGCGCCGTGCCGGGATCAGTGGGTGCTGTGGTCGGTCTTCTTGCTCTCGCCGTGACCATGGGCTCCATGGTCCTGCGCCTTGCCGCCGGCGCCCATCTTGTCGGCGGCCAGCTCGACCTCGATGTCGCCACCCTTCTCGAAGGTGAGGGTCAGCGGCACCTTGTCGCCTTCGGCGATGGGCTGCTTGAGGCCGATCAGCATGATGTGGATGCCGCCGGGCGCGAGCTCCACCTTGGCGCCGGCCGGCACCTCGAGGCCATCGGCAAGCGGGCGCATCTTCATGACGCCGCCGGCCATTTCCATCGTGTGGATCTCGACCTTTTCGGCAATCGGCGAGGAACCGCCGACCAGACGGTCGGCCGCGCCGCCCTCGTTGGTGAAGCTCATGAAGGCGCCGGCCACCTTGGCGGCGGGCGGGGTGGCGCGGGTCCAGGGATGACCGATCTGGATCTCGCCGGCCCGGTAGCTGTGGGCCTGGGCGCCGACGAAGGCGACGAGCGTCAGGGCTGCCGCGAAGACGAACTGAAGAATACGCATGGGATAGGCTCCATAAGTCGCAATTATGCTGACCGGCGGCCTTCGGGCGCGGCCGGTCCTTGGGTATTGGCTTGCGTCAGATGGAGATATGCGGCGGTGCGCGGGCCGGTGGCGGCGGTCCTTCCGCGCGCGCAAGCGCGGTCGGAGCCGGGGCGGGCACCCAGGCGTCGGTCTCGGCCGCCTCGGGCGCGGGCAGGTCGATCGCGGCAGGGGCTGCCAGCGTGCCGCCGGCGCAGGCGAGCTTGCACAGCGTCGAGCAGCAGTCGCGGGCGAGGTCCTTGAGCGGATGGTCGTCGCCCGGATCGGCGATTGCCGTCGGCGAACACAGCACATAGGCCGGGCTGGTGCCGTCGGCGGCCATCACCGTGCGCGCATTGGCGGCGACAAGGCCCTGCAGCAGCATGGCAAGGACGATCGTCGCGGCCATCGACCACGTCAGCAACCGGTCCTTCAGGAGTTCCCTCATGCTGTGCATTGCCGCTCTCTAGCGGCCCCGGGCGCGTCTGTCACGAGGGGAAATCGTCGCGGAGCCGATGGCTCCACGGGACGCGCGCTTTTATAGTCGTCGCATGGGCGCCGGCGCAGGGTCGGCATTTGCGAAAGGCGAAGAGGTGGACGGCAGCGAGGGCATCAAGGGAGCAACCGGCATCGGTGCCGTGGTCGGCGCTGCGGTGCGCCGCGAGCGCCAGCGTGCCGGCCTGTCGGCAAGCGAGCTTGCGCGCGCCGCGGGCCTTGCCAAGTCGACCCTGTCGCAGCTGGAGGCCGGGAGCGGCAACCCGGCCATCGAGACGCTTTGGCTGCTCGCCAACGCGCTGGGCGTCAGCGTTGCCACGCTGCTGGAGGCACCACGCGCCGAGGTCGAGGTGATCCGCGCCGGGGAGGGACCGTCGACCCGCTCGGATCATGCCGACTATCTCGCCCGCCTGCTGTCCGCGGCCGGACCCGGCACAAGGCGCGATCTGTACGTGATCGAGGCGGAGCCCGGCTCCCCGCATCTCTCGCCCGGTCATGGGCCTGGCACGCGCGAGCATGTGGTGGTGATGCGCGGCCGCGCCCGTCTCGGCCCGCAGGGGAGCGAGGTGGAGCTAGCCGCCGGCGACTATGCCGCCTATCCGGGGGATGTCCCTCACGCTTTCGAGGCCTTGGAGCCGGACACCCGCGCCGTGCTGATCATCGAGCACGGCTAGGGCCGGCAGATCACCCCTCTACCGCGTGCCGCAGGGCGGCGAGCGCCAGCAGCCGCGTCGAATCGAGCGTCGGCAGCGGCGAGTTGCCGTCGTTCATCAGGAGCGGGATTTCCGTGCAGCCGAGCACCACGGCGTCGCACCCGTCCTCGCGCGCCATGCGGCCGATGACGTGCTGGAAATAGGCCTCCGCCGGGGCCTCCAGCTTCCCGCGCACCAGCTCGTCCATGATGATGCGGCCGATCTCGGTCCGCTCCGCCTTCGTCGGCAGCACGGTCTCGATGCCCTGCTTGCCGAGCGCCTGCGGATAGACGTCGCTTTCGGTCAGCCACACCGTGCCGGTCAGCGCCAGCCGCCGGAAGCCGCGGCGCGCCGCCTCCTCGGCCACCACCTCGGCGATATGCAGGAAGGGCAGGGGCATGCGGTCCGCCACATGCGGCAGGCCTTGGTGGATGGTGTTGTCCGGGCAGATCAGCATGTCCGCGCCGCAGGCTTGCAGCCGCTTTGCACTGTCCAGCATCAGCTCGCCGACGAGATCAGCGCGCCCGGCATCCAGATGGCGGACATACTCGGCGAGCGGCTGCATGTGCAGGCTCACCGGCGGATTTCCGTGGGCCCCGAGCAGGGGCTCGGCTTGCGCGCAAAGGGTGCGGTAGCACTCCGCCGCCCCTTCCGCCGAACAGGCGATGATGCCGACATGCCGTACCATTTCCGCGCTCCATCCATCGTTCCGTACAATTGTTCATTATATCGAACAATTGTGCTGGTCAACCGGACGGGCGGAGAGGCGCTCACATCTTCCGGGCAACGGCGCGGAACACCAGCTCCCACAGGCAGGTGGCGCCGTTCGCCTGCCGCTCCTGTCGCAGCCGCTCGTCCAGCGTGTCCGGATCGGCGCTGGCCATGTCGGTGATGCCGAAGCGCTCCAGCCGGGGCATCACCGCCCGCACGATCATGCCGACGGGATAGCTGCTGTCGGGGGTCAGGAGGTTCGCTTCCGCCCGCACGCTCTCGACGGCAAGGCCCGCTGCGCTCATCACCTCGTGCAGCGTCAGCCCCATGTCGAGCCGCGCGCCTTCTCGGCTCAGCATCTTTGCCAGCCAGTCGCGCACCTCGTCATGCAGGGGCAGGGGATGGCGCCCGGGCACCAGCCGTGAGGCGTCGTGCTCGTGAAAGGCGACGACCCCGCCGGGCCTGAGCGCGGGGCCGAGCGCTTCCACCGCCGCGACCGGATCGCCCTGGTACATCAGCACCCTGCGGCCGACGACGGCGTCGATCGTTCCGTGGCCGGGAAGCTCCGCATCGAAGCCGCCCTCGATGACGCTCACATTGGCAAGGCCTTCGTCCGCCGCCATGCGCCGGGTCATGTCCAGCATGGCGAGATCTCGGTCGACGGCCAGCACCCGGCCCCCAGGGCCGACGCGGCGGGCGATCATCCGCGTCACCGCGCCGGGCCCGCAGCCGATATCGACCACCGTCCAGCCGGGGGCGATTCCCGCCTCGTCCAGCAGGCGCTCGGTCATCAGGTCGACGGGGTTCGTGCTCATGCGGAAGCGTCCTTGTCTGCGGTTCGGCGGGCATCCTCTGCGGCAGCCGCGATATCCGCAAGGCCCACCTCGGCCAGCGGCAGGTGCAGGCGCAGCCGGCGTGCGGGCGCGCCGGCCTCGTGGATGCCGATCACCGTTTCCACGTCCGGGCAGCCATCCTCGCCGCAGGCAAGCTCGCTGATGGAAATCACCGCGTCCTCGCCGGGCGCCAGCACCTGGCGCACCGCCTCCTTGATGCGCTGGCGCTGGGCGTGCCGTTCCGCCTCCGCCTCGGCACCGTTTGCGGCCGGCTCGGGGCGGGAGGGGCGCCGGTCGCGCGGGGCGAACGGATTGACGAAGAGGCTCATGCGCCGGGATCCTGATCTGTTATGTAATAACGTTTCAAGATTGGCGAATGCGGATGCGCGCGTCAAGCCGCTTGCGGAGGGTGTCTTCTCAATGTATCGATATATCCAGAAGGAGAGATAAATGGATAAGATATCCGCACTCGCCGCCCTGGCCGCTCTCGGGCAGGAGACCCGGCTCGACATCTTCCGCCTGCTGGTGCAGGCCGGGCCGGACGGCATTGCCGCCGGCGATGTCTCGGCTCGCCTCGGCGCGGTCCAGAACACCGTCTCCGCCCATCTCAAGACGCTGACCCAGGCCGGTCTCATCCGCGCCGAGCGGGAGGGGCGCATCGTGCGCTACACCGCCGACATGACGGGCTTCCGCGATCTGCTGGCCTTCCTGATGGAGGACTGCTGCAACGGCGCGCCCGAGCTCTGCCGCCCGGTGATCGACGCGGTGACCTGCAAGTGCTGACCCTCGGCCGGCCGTCCGCGCCGGAGGAAACATGGAGAGCAACATGAGCGATCGCATCTACAACGTGCTGTTTCTGTGCACCGGAAATTCCGCCCGCTCGATCCTTGCCGAGGCGATCCTCAACCGGGACGGCAAGGGACGGTTCCGTGCATTTTCCGCCGGCTCCCAGCCCAAGGGCGAGGTCCATCCGCAGGCGCTGGCCCTGCTCGGCAAGCTCGGGATCGAGACAGGCTTTGCCCGCTCCAAGAGCTGGGAGGAGTTCGCCGCCCCGGACGCCCCGGTGATGGATTTCGTCTTCACCGTCTGCGACAACGCGGCCGGCGAGGCCTGCCCCGTCTGGCCGGGCCAGCCGATGACCGCCCATTGGGGCGTGCCCGATCCTGCGGCCGTCGAGGGGACGGAAACCGCGCAGGCGCTTGCCTTTGCCGACACCTGGCGCATGCTTTCCACCCGCATCTCCATCTTCACCGCTCTTCCGCTGGCCTCGCTCGACCGCATGACGCTTCAGGCGCGGCTCGGGGAGATCGGCCGCGACCTGCCTCGCGCAGGCTGACCGCATTCAGGGACAGTCACATGACGGATCACGCTCTCGTGGCGGAGGCGCAGGATGCCCCGGCCATCGGTTTCTTCGAGAAATACCTCACGGTCTGGGTTGCGCTGTGCATCGTTGCCGGCATCGGCCTCGGGCATCTGCTGCCCGGCGTGTTCGGCGCAATCGCCTCCGCCGAGGTCGCGCAGGTCAACCTGCCGGTCGCCGTGCTGATCTGGCTGATGATCGTGCCGATGCTGCTGCGCGTGGATTTCGCCTCGCTGGCCCAGGTCGGCACGTTCTGGCGGGGCATCGGCGTCACGTTGTTCATCAACTGGGCGGTGAAGCCCTTTTCGATGGCGCTGCTCGGCTGGCTGTTCATCGGCTTCCTGTTCCGGCCCTGGCTGCCGGAGGGGGAGATCGATTCCTATATCGCCGGCCTGATCATCCTGGCGGCCGCGCCCTGCACGGCGATGGTGTTCGTATGGTCCAGCCTGACGCGCGGCGAGCCCAATTTCACCCTGTCGCAGGTGGCGCTGAACGATGCGATCATGATCGTCGCCTTCGCGCCCATCGTCGGTCTGCTGCTGGGTCTCTCCGCGATCACGGTGCCCTGGGATACGCTGCTGATCTCGGTGGTGCTCTATATCGTGCTGCCGGTGATCGTTGCGCAGCTGGTGCGCCGCCGACTACTGGCGAGCGGCGGACAGCGGGCGCTCGACCGGCTGGTCGGGCTGCTGCAGCCGCTCTCGCTGGTGTCGCTTCTGGCGACCCTGGTTCTGCTCTTCGGCTTCCAGGGCGAGCGGATCATCGCCCAGCCTCTCATCATCGCGCTGATCGCCGTGCCGATCCTGATCCAGGTCTATTTCAACTCGGGCCTCGCCTACCTGCTCAACCGGATCTCCGGCGAGCAGCATTGCGTCGCCGGCCCGTCCGCCCTGATCGGCGCCTCGAACTTCTTCGAGCTGGCGGTCGCGGCGGCCATCGCCCTGTTCGGGCTGAATTCGGGGGCCGCGCTCGCCACCGTCGTCGGCGTGCTGGTCGAGGTGCCGGTGATGTTGTCGGTGGTGTGGATCGTCAACCGATCGCGCGGCTGGTACGAGCGCGGATCGCGGGTGGCGGGCAGCGCGGACTGACGCCGGCCTGCCGTTTCGCGCGAAGGAAAGCTCTTGCCGGGCGGCAAGCTGCGCCGTAACCCTTGTTCTGGTTTTCGAAGAAGGCGTGCTGCGCGGCCCGGTGTTCCTGTCAGGGGAGGACCGCGCCGACCGTACCCGCCCCACCGATCCTGCCTTTCCCTTGCCGTTCTTGCCTGCGGCTGCCCGTTTCGAACGTTCGACCCGCCAATGCCCGGCGCCGCTCCGGCCCGGTTTCACAAGGACCATGTGAGATGTCGCAGCGCCCCCTTGGCGTTGATGCGCAAGCAGCCGGAACCGGCTGGTTCATCACGGCGCTCGGCATCGCGCAGATCTGTTCCTGGGGCACGCTGTTCTACGGCTTCCCGCTGATCGCCGAGGCGATGCGCGGCGACCTCGGCTGGTCCAAGCCGGTTCTCTACGGGGCCGCGACCCTCGGCGTGGTGCTCGCCAGCATGGCGGCCTATCCGGTCGGCGCGGCCATCGACCGGGGGCGCGGGCGCTACCTCATGGCGGGTGCCTCCGTGCTCGCCGGGTTGCTGCTTCTCGCCTGGTCGCAGGTGGAAGAGGTCGCGGCCTTCTATGTGGTGCTTGCCGGGCTCGGCATGCTGCAGGCGGCAACGCTCTACGAGCCGGCCTTTGCCGTCATCGCCCGGCGCGTCGGCCCCTTGCGGGCGCGCGGCGGCATCACCGCGCTCACCTTGTGGGGCGGGTTCGCCAGCACCGTCTTCATTCCGGTCATCCAGCTCCTGATCGAGACGCAGGGCTGGCGCGGCGCGCTGGTGGTGATGGCTGGCGTCAACGGCCTGCTGTGCGCCTCGCTCTATTTCCTGGCGATCAATCCGGCGCGCGATGCGCCCGCTCCGGTCTACGAGGACGGCAGCGCGCCGCTCTCGGGGCGCCGTGCGGTGGCGGCGGCGATGCGCCGGCCGTCCTATTGGGGCCTGATGCTTGCCTGGGTCTCCTATGCGGCGGCGTTTTCCTCGCTGACCTATCATCTCTATCCGCTGCTGCTGGAGCGGGGGCTGGATGCGGCCGGCGTCGTTGCGGTGATGGCGGTGATCGGCCCGGCCCAGGTCGCCGGGCGCATCGCCATCCGCATGCTGGCACCGGCGGCACCCGTGCGGGTCATCGGCTCGGCGGTCGTCATCGTCTTTCCGCTGGCCGCTGCGGCGCTCGCCTTCGCTCCGCCCTCGGTGCTGGTGATCGGCGCCGTCGCCGCCGTCTACGGCGCGGCCAACGGCATGATCACCATCGTGCGCGGCCTCGCCGTGCCGGAGATGGTCAGCCGCGAGGCCTATGGCGCGGTCAGCGGCTCGCTCACCGGGCCGATGAACTTCATGCAGGCGCTCGCCCCGCTCGCCGCCGCGCTGCTGTGGCAGGCCTCGGGCGGTTATGGCGCGGTGCTGGCGGCGATCTTCGTCGGCGCGCTGTCGCTGTGCCTCGGCTTCTGGTTCGCGGCGCTTAAGGCTCCGCGCTGACCCCGCGATGATCGGGCGTCACGCCTCGCTCTGCAGGTCCTCGGCCAGATAGTCGATCAGCGCGCGCACCTTCGGCAGCAGGTAGCGGCGCGAGGGATAGACCGCATAGACCTGCGTATCCGCCGCAGCCCAGCCGTCCAGCACCGTCTCCAGCCGCCCGGAGGCGATCTCCTCGCGCACGTAAGGGGCGGGGATCAGCGACAGGCCGTAGCCGTCCAGCAGCGCCTCGCGCACGGCAAGGCTGGTCGATATCCGGTAGCGGCTTGCGACCGGCATCGTCACGCGCTCGCCCGCGCGCTCCAGCATCCATTCCGTGGCATTGCCGGACAGCGAGAACTGCACGATCCGGTGGCTCGCCAGTTCCTCCGGGTGGCGCGGCCGGCCGGCCTTGTCGAAATAACCCGGCGCCCCGCAGATCACGTGGCGCATCACCATCAGCCGCCGGGCGACGAGACTGGAATCCTCCAGCTTCGGCGTGCCGCGAATGGCGATGTCGAAGCCGTCCTTGACCAGGTCCACCCGCCGGTCGTCCAGGTGCAGGTCGATCTCGACTTCCGGATAGGCTTGCATGAAGGCGGTGAACGTGCGCGACAGGCGGGTCACCGTCAGGCTGATCGGCGCCGCAACCCGCAGCAGGCCGCTCGGCCGGTGGCGCAGCGGCTGCATCGACCCGTCCGCCTCGGCGAGATCGTCGAGAATGCGGGCCACCTGCTCATAGTAGAGCCGGCCCGGCTCGGTCAGGCTCATCCGCCGGGTCGTGCGGTTGAGCAGGCGCACGCCGAGATGGGCTTCCAGCTCGCCGACATTCTTGCTGATCGCCGCCGGCGACAGCGACAGGCTGCGCGCGGCTCCGGCGAAGGAGCCGTCGTCCACCACCCGGCGGAAGATGCGAAGTGCGGTGAGCTGTTCCATTATTATTCACTATGCGTTGCGAGTGATCGGATGAATAGCCCGATTATCGCAGAGATGGAACGGGAATATCTCTTGGGCAACGCAGGGAGCACGGGCTCCCGGTACTGTTCACGGAGAAATCGCACCATGACCGCAACCGATATCGCCACCCTTCTGGAAGGCCGCGTCTCGGCCAACCTGTTCGATCCCGCCGTCGGCCTTGCCGTCGCCGAGGTCGAGGAGCTCGTCCATCTCGCGACGCGCGCGCCCAGCGCCTACAACCTGCAGAACTGGCGTTTCATCGCTGTTGCCTCGCCGGAGGCCAAGGCGCGGCTGCGCGAGGCGGCCTATGGTCAGGCCAAGGTGTCGGAGGCTGCCGTCACCTTCATCATCGTCGGCAGCCACCCGGATGCAGAGGGTCTCGGCGAGCGGCTGCGCCCGTCTGTCGAGGCCGGGTTCATGCCGGCTGGCATGGTCGCTGACTGGACCCGCGCCGTTGCCGATGCCTATGGCGCGGACCCGGTTGCCGCCCGCGACGAGGCGGTGCGCTCGGCGACGCTTGCCGCCTCCTTCATGATGGTGGCCGCCGCGGCCAGGGGGCTCGCCAGCGGTGCGATGGTCGGCTTCGATCCGGCCCGCGTCACGGCCGAGTTCGATCTCGCCGAGGGCGAAGTGCCGGTGATGCTGCTCGCCGTCGGCCGCGCCGCGCCCGGCAACTGGCCGCAAAAGCCGCGTCGTCCGCTCCGCGAGGTGCTGTCGCACGCCTGATCTGCCAGTTGGGCGAGGGGGCTTGTCTGCCCCTCTCGCGCCCGCCAAGATCGCCGGGCGGCGTTCCTGCCGTCCGGCCCGTTCCCGCCCTTCCTCAAACGAGGCCCGTCATGTTCCGCGCTTCCGATCTTCTGACCACCGCGCTCGCGCCGGTGGTCTGGGGCAGCACCTACATCGTCACGACCGAGCTGCTGCCTCCCGGCCATCCGGTTTTCGTGTCCGCCGCCCGCGTCCTGCCTGCCGGTCTGCTCCTGCTGCTGCTGGTGCGCCAGTTGCCGCGCGGGGAGTGGATCTGGCGGTCCTTCGTGCTGGGCGCGTTGAACTTCGCCATCTTCATGGTGCTGCTGTTCATCGCCGCCTACCGGCTGCCCGGGGGCATCGCCGCGACGGTCGGCGCGGTCCAGCCGCTCATCGTCATCTTCGTGGCCGCCGTTGTTCTCGGCAGCGCGATCCGGCCCCTTGCGGTTCTCGCCGCCCTTGCCGGCCTGTGCGGGGTCGCCTTGCTGGTGCTGCGCAACGAGGCGGCGCTCGATGCGGTGGGCATCGCGGCGGCGCTGGGCGGTGCGGTGTCGATGGCGCTGGGCACGGTGCTCACCCGTCGCTGGCAGCCGCCGGTCTCCCCGCTCGTCTTCGCGGCCTGGCAGCTTCTCGCCGGCGGGGTGCTGCTGGTGGCGATGGCTGCCGTGCTGGAGCCGCTGCCGCCGGCGCCGAGCGCGCGCAACATGGTCGGCTTCCTCTACATGAGCCTGTCCAGCGCGCTGACCTATGTGCTGTGGTTCCGCGGCATCTCGCGGCTGGAGCCCTCGGCTGTCGCCTCGCTCGGCTTCCTCAGCCCTACCACCGCGGTTCTGCTCGGCTGGGGACTGCTCGGCCAGGCGCTCGCCCCGGCGCAGATCGCCGGTGTCGCGCTGGTGCTGGCAGGCGTCTGGGCCGCGCAGGTCGCGGTGCGGCGCAGGGCCGTGCCGGCTGCGCCCCAGCCTTGAGGAAAACGTGTCGAGACAAACCTTGCGGGACGGCGGCTCAGCCCGCCGTCTCGTCGTCCTCGCTCTCGAACTGGATGCCGAGTTCGGTTGCGGTGCGCCAGCGCACGATGGCGGTGACGACGATATCCTCGTTGACGATGCGCAGCTCGAAGCGGTCGGGGATCTCGGCGGTGCTCGGAAGCTTCAGCAGGGCACCGTCTTCGGACAGGTTGCGGACGCGGCATTCGTGGATTTTCGCCCCGCCATCCACGACGATCCGTCCGCTTTTCAGCGTGCGGTGACGCGGACTGCTCCGCCTGTCGCGAATCGTCATCTCATCCGGCCTCCCAAATCGGGCGAACTATGGCCCCTCTTGCAGTGATTCTCCAAGCTGGTTGCGGCTGGATTAGGCCGATAATCGGGTTTTTTGCGGATTGACCGCGGCAACGGAATAACGGCGGCGCCCGTCGTTTTCCTGCAACAGTGAGGTCCCTTGCGCGAAACTTGCCGGCCTTGGTCGTCCCTGCGGCTTGACCCTGGCGCTACGGCAGGTCAACCCTGACCGCACACAGAGGGAGACTTCATCGCCATGACATTGCTCGTCCTGGGACTCATCGTCTTTATCGGCGTGCATGCCGTTCCGATGATGACCGATCTGCGCGACAGCCTGAGGGCCCGGCTCGGCGCCGGCGGCTATCGCATTGCCTTCACCATCGCCTCGCTCGCCGGCTTCGCGCTGCTGGTCTACGGCTATGGCGCGGCACGGGCGGAAGGCTCGCCGCTTCTCTACGATCCGCCGGTGTGGATGCGGCATGTCACCATGCTCTTGATGCTGCCGGTCTTCGTCTTTCTGGTCGCCTCCGGTGCGCCGACGGGGCGGATCAAGAAGGCGGTCAAGCACCCCATGGTGCTGGCGGTGAAGATCTGGGCCTTCGCCCATCTTCTGGCCAATGGCGATCTGGCCTCGGTTCTGCTCTTCGCCAGCTTCCTTGCCTGGGCGGTGATCGACCGGATTTCGCTGAAGCGGCGCCCGGCGACCCTGGGCGGAGCTGCGGCGGGCGCGCCCTCGGCAGCCGGCGACATCGTCTCGCTCGTCGTCGGCCTTGGCCTCTATCTCGCTTTCGTCTTCTACCTGCACGAACTGCTGATCGGCGTGCCGGTCGTCTAAGGAGACGCCGCGTGACCTGCCTCACTTGCGCCACGAAGACGCGCAAGGGGAGAGGCGCGCGCTCATTTCGGTGCCTGCCGCCTTTCGAAGCGGTCACTGCCGTTTGCCAGTGAAAGGTCAAATGGATATGGTGGCGCCGCGCCGCTCCGGCAGACCGGGCGGCGCATTTCTCAAGTATCGGGAATTCGCAGCGTATGTCGGACATTTTTCGCGAGGTCGACGAGGAGATCAGGCACGAGCGCTACAAGCGCCTGTGGAACCGTTTCGGTACCTACCTGATCGCCGTTGCTGTCCTCATCGTTGCCGCTACCGCCGGCTGGCGCGGCTGGCTTTACTGGCAGGAGAGCGCGGGCCGCGAGGCTGGCGACATCTATGTGAGCGCTGCCCGTCTTGCCGATCAGGGCAATTTTGCCGAGGCTGAAGCACGGCTTGCGGAACTGGCGAACGGTCCCGGCGGCTATCCGCAGCTCGCCGGCATGCGCGCTGCCGCGCTGAAGGCGCAGGCGGACGACAAGGCCGGCGCCATCGCCGCCTTCGACGCGATCGCCGCAGACACCAGCGCCGCGCCGCTGCTTCGCGATATTGCCCGCCTGCGCGCGGGCTACCTGTCGCTCGACCTTGAAGACTATTCCGGCGCTTCGCAGCGTCTCGAGGCGCTGTCGGGCGACGACAATGCCTGGCGGTTCCT
Source organism: Stappia sp. G46H5W (assembly GCF_058448995.1). Lineage (NCBI taxonomy): Bacteria > Pseudomonadati > Pseudomonadota > Alphaproteobacteria > Hyphomicrobiales > Stappiaceae > Stappia > Stappia sp. G46H5W. The sequence goes on from NZ_JBZFLL010000002.1 coordinate 188,095, forward strand.
TGCCCGCGAGGCGCTGGCGCTGGCCGCCTGGAAGCAGAACGACACGGCCGCCGCCCGCCGCTGGCTCGGCGGCATTCTCGACCAGGAGGGAGTGCCCGGTGACGTCGCCTCGCGCGCCCGCACCCTGCTGGAGCTGATCGACGCCGCCGAAGGCAAGCCGGCCGGGGAGGGCTCCTGATGAGCATTCGAGCGAATAGTCACGCGTTCGGCCGCAACGGATCCCGCACCTTCCTGCGCGCCGCGACCCTGTCGCTGGCGGCGCTGGCGCTGGCCGGCTGCTCGTCGCTGTCCGATCTCAATCCCTTCTCCAAGGAAACGGTCCTGCCGGGCGAGCGCGAGGCGCTGTTCGACAATGCCGTTCCGGGGGGTGAGGAAGGCAACAAGACCGCCAGCATCGGCTCGGCCAGCTCCGTCGAATGGCGGCAGGGCGGGGGTGATGCCGGCAACAATTCCGGCAATGTCTCGGCCTCGATCTCCGGCGGCCGCGCGTGGCGTGCCTCCGTCGGCGGCAGCGGCGGCGGCATGTTCTCCGGCACCGTGCGCATTGCCGCGCGTCCTGTTTCCGACAATGGCCGCATCTTCGTCTACAACCAGAATGGCGATGTGACCGCACTGTCGACCAATGGCGGCCGCCTGTGGCGCCGCTCGCTGCGGCCCGAGGGCGAGAGCGGTGTGGCATCCGGCGGCGGTGTCGCCGTCGATGGCGGCCGCGTCTTCGTCGCCACCGGCTACAGCCAGCTCGTCGCACTGGACGCCTCGTCCGGCGCGGTCCTGTGGACCAAGAGCATCAACGCACCGGCCCGCCAGGCCCCGGCCGCGGCCGGCGGCACGGTCGTCGCCGTCACCCAGACCGGCGAGGTTCATGCGGCGGCCCAGGACGACGGCGCAGAGCGCTGGACCTATGCCGGCATCGCCGAAAGCAGCGGCTTGCTCGCCTTCGCCAATCCGGCGATTTCCAGCGGCACCGTCATCGTGCCCTTCACCTCCGGTGAGGTGATGGCGCTCGACATGAAGAACGGCGAGCCGAAATGGGTCGAGGGCGTGACCCGCTCCTACCGCACCCGTGCGGTCTCCGGCTTCACCGACGTTTCGGCCAGCCCCGTCGTCAATGGCGACATGGTCTTCGCCTCCGGCGTGTCGGGCCGTCTCGTCGCCTCGCGGCTGCGCAACGGCGAGCGCGTGTGGGAGCAGGACGTCGGGTCGCTGCATACGCCCATCGTGTCCGGCGGCAGCGTGTTTCTGATCGATATCGAGGACCGCATGGTCGCGCTGGAGCGCTCCACCGGCAAGCCGCTGTGGCGCACCGTGTTGCCGAATGTCGAAGGCAAGAAGAAGAGCCGCATCAACTGGGCCGGCCCGGTGCTCGCCAACGGCGTGCTCGTCGCGGCCTCCAGCGACGGCCGGCTTGTGCGGGTGGATGCCACCTCGGGCCGCGTGCTCGGCGTGTCGCAGACATCGGAAGACATCTACGTGACCCCGATCATCGCCGGCGGACGGATGGTGACCATCACCTCCAAGGGCGACGTCGTCGCGTTCAACTGACGGGGCGCGGGCGCGCATCGCCCGGCCGGCTCCTTCGCTTCTCGCATCCCGCGTCCGTGCCGGCGCGGGATGCTTCATTTGATCCAGGCCCGCGGCGGGTGTATTCCGCCCGGGCTTTCGCCATTTCCGGGGTTACAGGACCGTGCCTGCCAAGATCGCCATCATCGGACGCCCGAACGTCGGCAAGTCCACCCTTTTCAACCGTCTGGTCGGCAAGCGGCTGGCGCTGGTGGACGACACGCCGGGCGTGACCCGTGATCGCCGTCCGGGCGACGCGCGCCTCGGAGATCTGCGCTTCACCATCCTCGACACTGCCGGTCTCGAGGAGGCGGACGCCGCCAGCCTCGAGGGCCGCATGCGGGCCCAGACCGACGAAGCCATTGCCGATGCCGATGCGGTGCTGTTCGTGATCGATGCGCGCGCGGGCATCACGCCGAGCGACAGCCATTTCGCCAACGTGCTGCGGCGGAGCGACAAGACCGTCATCCTGATCGCCAACAAGGCGGAAGGGCGCTCGGGCGAGAGCGGGCTCTACGAGGCCTACAGCCTCGGCTTCGGCGAGCCGGTGGCCATGTCCGCCGAGCACGGCGAGGGCCTTGCCGATCTCTACCAGGCGCTGCGGCCGGTGGTCGATGCGGTGGAAGAGCGCGAGGAAGCCCTGATCGCCGCCGAGGCGCGGGCCGCGGAAGCGGCGCTGCCGCCGGGCGAGATCGCCGAGACCGATGTCGAGCTTGCCACCGACGAGGATGGCGAGGTCGTGGAGGAAGAGGACAAGGGCCCGCCCGCCGGCAGTGCCCAGCGTCCCTTGCGCGTGGCCGTCGTCGGTCGTCCCAATGCGGGCAAGTCGACGCTGATCAACCGGTTCCTGGGCGAAGAGCGCCTGCTCACCGGCCCGGAGGCCGGCATCACGCGCGATTCCATCTCCGTCGACTGGGTCTGGCGCGACCGGCACGTGAAGATGTTCGACACCGCCGGCATCCGCCGCAAGGCGCGGGTGCAGGAGAAGCTGGAAAAGCTCTCCGTCGCCGACGCGCTGCGCGCGATCAAGTTCGCTGAGGTGGTCATCGTCACGCTGGATGCGACCATCCCTTTCGAGAAGCAGGACCTGCAGATCATCGATCTCGTCGCGCGCGAAGGCCGCGCCGTGGTGATCGCCATCAACAAGTGGGACCTGATCGAGGACCACGCCGAGGCGATGCAGCGCATCTCCGATGCGACCGAGCGCTATCTCAACCAGATCCGCGGCGTGCGCATCGTCACCCTGTCGGGCCTGCACGGGCGCGGCCTCGACAAGCTGATGGACGCGGCCTTCCAGTCCTACGACATGTGGAACCGGCGCGTGTCGACCTCGCGTCTCAACCGCTGGCTCGACGGCGTGCTGGTCCACCATCCGCCCCCGGCGGTGGCCGGCCGGCGCATCAAGCTGCGCTACGTCACCCAGGTGAAGGCGCGCCCGCCGCATTTCGTCGTCTTCTGTTCGCGTCCCGAGGTGCTGCCGGAGAGCTATACGCGCTACCTGGTCAACGGCTTGCGCGAGACGTTCAACATGCCCGGCACGCCGATCCGCCTCAGTTACCGCAAGGGCGAGAACCCCTATGCGGCGAAGGCAAAGAAGCGGAAGATCCACTAGGTCGTGAACTCATAATTGTGCCGGAAACGGCGTCCGTTCGGGCAATGATATGCTAGGAGGAGCACGATGGCCGGGGCAGGTCCCCCCGGCCGAGCGATCCGACGCCGCAGATCGAAGCTCGAACGGCGCCCTTCGGGTATGCCGGAACCCGCCGGCAACAGCGTCGCAAGCCCTTGAAAACCTAATGGTTTCCTGCGGCCTTGCTCCTTGTATCCGATCGGGTTCGGGCATACCGTTTCTCGACAGAATTATGAGTTCACGACCTAGGTCCGATCTCGGGATCAGGATCTTGTGAAGGGGAGCGGCGCCTTGCCATCTTCCCTTCCGCGTCCTCGCGCACCACATGACAACACGCGCGCGGGGCGGGCCTGCACGCAATCAGTTTGCTCGTGCCGTGTGCGGCGCGGGACGGCCGCCGGTATTGCGGATGCCGGACGGTGCAACGCCAAAGGGGCGCCGCGCATGACAATCAGTGCAAGTCTCGTCGCCGCCGAGGTCATGGAGTGGCTCCATGGCGACGCGGTGCAGGTGGAGGAAGTCTCGACGCTGATCGAGACGCTGGCGATGCGGCTCAACGAGGCCGGCGTTCAGGTCGACCGGGTGGTCACCGGCATTTCGGTGATGCACCCCAACGTGCGTACCGAGGGCATCACCTGGACGGCGGAGCAGGGCATCGAGCTGCGCCGTTACATGGAGACGGCCGAGAGCATCAAGGCCTACGACAACAGCCCCTTCAAGGTGGTGTTCTCCGAGCGCCGCAGCGTGCGCATTCGCCTGCGCGCGGGCGGCGAGCTGCCGGCCTACGGCATCGTGCCGGAGCTGCTGGAGGCCGGGTACACCGATTATGTCGCGCTGCCCCTGCCGTTTTCCGACGGCACGGTGAAGGGCGTCACCTTTGCCACCCGCCGCACGGGCGGCTTTTCCGGCGCGGAGATCTCGCTGCTCGACACGATCGCCCGGCCGCTGGCGCTCCTGTGCGAGCTCTACACGCTGAAGCGGATGAGCCACACGCTGCTCGATACCTATGTCGGCCGGCGCGCGGGCGCGCGGGTGCTCGCCGGTACGGTCAAGCGCGGCGACGGCGAGACGATTTCCGCCGTGGTCGGCTTTTTCGACCTGCGCGGCTATACCGAATTGTCCAACGTGCTGCCGGGCGACAAGCTGATCAGCCTGCTCAACGGCTATTTCGATGCCGTCACCCGCGCGGTCGAGGCCCATGACGGGGAAGTGCTGAAGTTCATCGGCGACGAGGTGATGGCGGTCTTCCCCTATGCCAGCGAGGACAGTGCCCGCCATGCGGCGCGCCAGGCGCTGCTGGCCGCGCGCGAGGCAACGGCCTCGCTCTCAGAGATGAACCGCGACTGCTGCGCCGAGAAGCCGCCCCTGCGCGTCGGTATCGCGCTGCATGCGGGAGATGTGTTCTTCGGCAATGTCGGGGCCGAGGCGCGGCTCGACTTCACGGTCGTCGGGCCGGTGGTCAATCTTGCCGCGCGCATCGCCGCGCTGACCCGCGACCTGGAACAGGACATTCTCGTCTCGGATGCCATCGCCGACCTGATGGGGTGCCATGCCGGCGCGCTCGGCAGCTACCGGGTGAAGGGGTTCGAGGAGCCCGTATCGGTGTTCATGCCGCCGGCCGGTTCGATCGGGGCGGATGGCAGCTGGTGCAATTCGGCTGCCAGCGCCCTTGCCCTGGAGGCGAACTGACGGCGGGCCAGCACGCAGACCACGAAGAGCGTGGTGGCCATGAACACGCGCGGGTCGACGAACCAGCCGAGATACCCGACGGAGAAGAAGAAGGCCCGCTGGCCGCGATTGAAATGCGTGCCGGCGAGCACCATGATCCCGGCCGCCTTCTCGGCGAAGGCGCGGCGATGCAACTCGGGCGCATTCTCCTCCGGCATCGCCCCCATCAGGATCGTGGCATAGTTGAACAGCCGGTAGGCCCAGCCGAACTTGAAGAAGGCATAGGCGTAGATCAGCGTCAGGCCGATCACCTTCAGCTCCCACAGCGCCGGGTTGCCGCCGCCCTTGAGGCCGAGATCGCTCATCATCTTCAGGATCGAATCGGTCGAGGTCAGCAGCGCGAAGCAGCCACCGATCGCCAGCAGCGAGGTGGAGGCGAAAAAGCCCGTACCCTGCTGCAGGCCGGCGGCGATCCCCACATCCATGATCCGCACCGGGCGGCGACTCATCATCTCCATCCAGCCGCGGCGATGCATGTTCATCTGATAGGACAGGGTGCATCTTTTCAGCGATGACAGCTCCACCAGAACGTTGAATCCCAGCCACGCGGCGATGAACCAGGCCAGTGCCGCCAGATCCGTTCCGGCCAGGTTGATCATTTTCGCTGTCCTTGGATGTTCCGTTACGGTATTTTTCTGCCGAAGTCTGGCCTCGTATGCGATAAGGATCAACCGCCTGCATACGGGAACGCCCCGATGCCTTTCCCGTCGTTTTTTGCCCTTTTGTGCGGCAAAATGCGAGGGAAGAAATTTCCGGCGTTTTATTCCGAAGTGCCGTTGAGGTATTTTACTTATATACTGTCGGTTTTGGATAAAATTTTATACATTATAGTCCCATAGTATTATTATGGGAGCTTGATTTATTTAATCGGATTAGGAGTTTCTAAATACGATCGGTAGTACGCTGCCCGAGTTGAGTTCTCGGGAGAATGACTCCATGTTCTACGATAAAAAGATGGCGTTTATCGAGGCTATCGGTCGGTCACAGGCGATCATTCAATTCAGCCCGGACGGCACCATCATCGATGCCAACGAGAATTTCCTGAAGGCGGTTGGTTACCGACTTGAGGAAATCCGTGGCAAGCATCACAGCATGTTCGTGAGGCGCGCCGATCGCGAGAGCGAAGAGTATCGCGCCTTCTGGTCTTCTCTGGGGGGCGGCGCTCTGCGCTCCGGCGAGTTCCGCCGCATCGGCAAGGACGGCCGGGATATCTGGCTGCAGGCCACCTACAATCCGGTCTTCGACCGCGCCGGGCGCACCGTGCGGGTGGTGAAGATCGCCGCCAACATCACCGATGCAAAGCGGCGCAGCCTCGAGGTGGCCGGCGAGATCGACGCGATCCGCCGCTCGCAGGCCGTGATCAGCTTCTCGATGGACGGCACGATCCTGGATGCCAACGACAACTTCCTGAAGGCCATGGGTTATCGGCTCGACGAGATCGTCGGCAAGAACCACCGCATGTTCGTCAGCGAGGACTACGCCCGCAGCCCCGAGTATCGCCGGTTCTGGGAAGAGCTGCGCAGCGGCCGCTTCCAGGCGAATGAGTTTCTTCGCTTCGGCAAGGGCGGCAAGGAAGTCTGGATCCAGGCGAGCTACAATCCGATCCTCGACGAGGACGGCAAACCGGTGAAGGTGGTCAAGTTCGCCACCGACCGCACGGCGCAGGTGCAGCTGCGACGGCGCCGCGAGGCCGTTCAGAAGCAGATCGACGGCGATCTGGACTCCGTTGTCGCCGCGATTACCCAGGCGAGCGCCCAGGCGGCCGACGCCTCCGCCTCGTCATTGCAGGCCTCCGGCAATGTGCAGGCGGTCGCCTCCGCAACGGAAGAGCTCGTCGCCTCCATCGGCGAGATCAACCGGCAGGTGGACCAGGCCATGCACGTGGCCGGGCGCGCCGTCGAGGAGGCACGCAATTCCTCGGCCGTCATGACCGGGCTTGCTGCCAATGCCCGCAAGATCGGCGAGGTGCTGGAACTGATCGACAGCATCGCCTCGCAGACCAATCTCCTGGCGCTCAACGCCACCATCGAGGCCGCCCGCGCCGGAGAGGCCGGCAAGGGGTTCGCCGTGGTGGCCGGCGAGGTCAAGAACCTTGCGGCGCAGACCTCGAAGGCAACCGAGGACATCAGCTCGCGCATTGCGTCCGTGCAGGAATCCTCTTCCGAGGCAGAGGGCTCCATCCAGGCGATCATGCAGATCATTCAGGAGATCAGCGATATTTCGGCAAGCGTCGCCGCGGCGATCGAGCAGCAGTCCGCCGTGACCCGCGATATTTCCGGCAACATGCAGCAGGCCCATGCCGGTGTCGTTGCGATCAGCGGCAACATGCAGTCGCTGTCGGCGGAGACCGAGCGGGTCGAACACGCCACGGTAAAGGTGCGCGAGGCCTCCCGCTCCATCGCGTAAGGAGGCCTGCGGCCTTGCTGTTCGAGTGAAAGTCCGGCGGCGGCATCGTGCCAGCCGCCGGGGCAAGAGTGATCGGATCGGCGTCCGGTCCGGTCCGGTTCGTTCATACGATCTGGCTGAAGGGGCTGTGGTCTTCTAAAAGGCCCATTGATCGTCAATGAACAACTGCTCCAGAACTTCAGCAATGAAGTCGACGCCCTCGGAATAGTTGTCGATCTCAATGAAATCCGGATGATCCGCCAATACAGTTTCTATACTTGATTCTGCGTTGAATCCGTATCCCGTCATGGCCAAAGAGCTCGAGACATATTCTGGGTCTACATCTCCATTGTTGTAGAATACGGAATCCTGCGGATCGGTTTCGATGAAGTTGAATGCTTCATGCCTGAGTGTTTCGCGGCCTTGCCTTACCTCCTGGAGAAGATAATTTTCATAAAGCAATCGTGCTCCTTCGACAGCACCTGGGCTCGCGGCCGCTGCACCGGCGTTGTGTGCCATCCTATTGAGAATTTCTTGGTCGTTCGCGTTGTTATAGAACCTGAAGGCGTCTTGGAGGTTGTGCTGAAATCCGAGTTTTTCTGCCATTGTCACTTAACCTCTTATTCCTGAAGCAATTTCTTCTCGTACTGATCTGCGACCCCGGGGTTGCAGACGGTTTGCTCGCTTTCCGCCTGTTCGGCGGTGTAGGTAGAATCGTAGAGACGCTCGACTGCTCGGCTGAATTGCCGGTCGTCGCGTGACCGTTCGGCGGTCTCAAGAAAACTGCCGATCCCGTTTTCAGTGAATTCCTTCATGTATTCGTAGCGGGCGAGCAGCACCTGCCTTCGCGCATAATCGTCGTCCGGGGCCGCGACGTCGCAGGGGAATCCCATGAAGAACGGTGCGCCCGTGGCGCGCGCGATGATCTCAGCGTCGCGGATCTGCGCTTCCACCCTCTCTCGCGTCAAGTCGACGAGTTCTCTGGCCGAGTACATCGACATGTCGATCTTGTAGACGATGGCGCCGAGGAAGTTTTTTTCGAAATACTCCTTCCGGGTGATCGAGGAGCACTTCGGCAGCTGGCCGATTATACGCTCCTGCTCCTCGCGAAGTCGCTGATAGCGCTCGCCAAGCTCGTCCGCGAGAGCTTTCTGTTCCTCGATCGCCTTGGCGGCGGTCACCCGTCGGGCACTTTCCTTGAGTTCGCGGTAGCTCGCCTTCACGAGGCGGTAGTAGTCGCGCATGAGCGTCTGCCGTTGCTCCTCGCTCAGCGTCGATCCGGTGCAGGCCGGTTGGCCGGTAAAGGGGGCCGCTGTGGCAGCTGTCGCAGACGAGGGGCCATAAGCCGGTGCGAGCGCAAGCGCGAGCAAGAGAGCTATCGATCTTTTCAAGCAGCAGGCCTTTCGCTTGTGGGCCGAACGGACGAGCAGCACCCGCCCTTGGCGCAAACTCCGGGCAAAAATAACTGGAGTCAATTTGTCACCTTTAACGGTAGGCCAACTATCCTCGTTGGCTGCGTGCCCGATCGACTGCTTGTCTGCGCCGGCGTTTATCCCCGTTTTCGGCGGCGACGCCGGGTTGCGATTTCGAGACGGGAGTCTCGAAAATTCTCGAAATTCGATACGGATTTCGAGAGCTCGTCGCAAAATTTCGAGACGCTTGCGCGCAAGAATCGCGAGAGGATTGGCGAGGGGCATCGAACTGTCATGCGTGACGTGCAGGTCAGCTCGCACATTTTTTGCGCTTGCGAAATAATTGCCAAATCGTTAAATCCCGCTGCAGACCGAACGCGGCGCTTGGGGGCAAAACACGCGCCGCCACACTCGGGCAACAAGGAACTTCATGGACGAACAGGTTCAGAAATCCTGTTGGGGTGTAACGGCTTGGGTCGTTCTCCTGGCGGGTGGCGCGCTTGCGCTGATGTATGTGTTCGGCGGGGATGTCACCCCCGCGACCGTGGCCATCGCAAACTAAGGCGGTGCCGCGCCCGCGAAAGCGGAGGCGCAAGGGCGGTCAGCTTAACGAACTGCGGGAATTATCAAGGGCGCGGAGAAATCCGCGCCCTTTTCGCGTCTTGCTGGCCGGCTTCGGCGGGGACAGGGCTTGCCCTGCGCCGGTGGCTCGGCAAACATGGCGTCCCGCCCGGGAGCCGGGTGGAGCGTGCCGGAGTGCAGGGAGAGAGCGATGGCGGGACAGATCACCAAGGGATACAAGGCCTTGCTCGAGGAGGCTAACGCCGCCGTCGAGACGCTGGAGGTCGGCGAGGCCGTGGCGCTGCATGGCGATCCCGGTGTCGTCTTCGTGGATATCCGCGACATCCGCGAATTGGAGCGCGAGGGCCGTGTCCCCGGCGCGGTGCACGCGCCGCGCGGCATGCTGGAGTTCTGGATCGACCCGGAAAGTCCCTATTTCAAGCCCGTCTTCGGCGAGGACAAGCGGTTCGTGTTCTTCTGCGCCGCGGGCTGGCGTTCGGCGCTGGCAACGCACGCCGTGCAGCAGATGGGTCTTGCCCCGGTTGCGCATGTCGCCGGCGGATTTTCTGCCTGGCGGGAGGCCGGCGGGCCGGTGGATCTGCCGGGCGGCGAACCGAAAAAGGCCTGAAGCTCAGTTGGGTAGCGTTTCGACGCCGAGGGGCGCCTGAGCGGCGCTGGGGCTGCGCGGGCGCGCCCGCGGGTCCACCGTCTGGAACATCATCTGCCGCAAGACGGGGATCCCGGCCGGCGCGCTGGACAACAGTCCGCCATAGCTTTCCGGCCCGGCCTCGAAGAGGATAAGCATCACGGGACCGATCTGCGGCCAGCTGACATCCGCGCCCCAGGCGAGCACGTCCGCGGCATTCTCGCGGCCTGCCAGCGCGATGGCGTCCTCGCGCGACAGCGACATCCCCTTGCTGTGAGGCCAGGTAATGCGGGCCAACCCGTCGGGAATTCTCCATAATTTCAAGGTGGTACCGATGTCGAGCAGCAGCTCTTCGCCATTCTCGCGGCGCTCGATATGCACGATGCGCTGGTCGAGTTCTCCTGGCACGACCTTCAGGTTGCCTTCGCTTCCGCTCACCACGACCGTATTGGCGACCCGGTAGGCGTAGCCGTCCGCCGCGGCGGGGAGAACCGTCCCGGCCGTGGCGAAGAAGAGCGACAGGCTCGCAGCGAGTGCCTGTCTGAAGGCTTGCAACGGGAACGGGTTCATCGGACCTTGCGGGAGCGGGGATTGAGGACAGCATTCTAACCCTGCCAGATTTACGAAGGGTTGCGTGATGCCGGCGTTATGACCGGCGGAGACGGGAGAGCGTTGATGAGACTGGTGATCGGCAACAAGACCTATTCCTCGTGGTCGTTGAGGGCCTGGGCGGCGGCCCGGCTGTCCGGCCTGCCTTTCGAGGAGGTGCTGGTGCCGCTCGACACGCCGGAATTCGCCAGTCAGGTCAGGAAGGTGTCTCCTGCCGCACGGGTGCCGGTGCTGGTCGACGGCGATCTGGCGGTGTGGGACTCGCTGGCGATCATCGAGTATCTGGCGGAGCTTGCCCCCGCCGGCCGGCTGTGGCCGCAGGACCGGGCGGCGCGGGCGCGGGCGCGCTCGATCTGTGCGGAGTTCCATTCCGGTTTTTCGGACTTGCGCGGGCATTACCCGATGAACCTGCGTCGCACGCCGTCGCCGCATCCGCACCTGCCGGATGCCGCGAAGGACATCGCGCGCGTGTGCGAAATCTGGCGCGAGTGTCGCAGTGCCCATGCGGGGCAGGGGGATTTCCTGTTCGGCGCCTTTTCCGCCGCCGACTGCTTCTTCGCACCCGTCGTCAGCCGCTTTCTCACCTACCTTCTGCCCATGGGCGAGGTCGAGCGCGCCTATGCGGAGGCGGTCATGGCGCACCCCATTCTCGTGGAGTGGCGCGAGGGCGCGGCGACCGAAGCCTGGGTTGTCGATGCGGACGAAGTGGATTAGTCCGCCTACAATATTATGAAAATAAAGCGAAATATGGATGGTATTGACTAAAACGTAAGCGTCATTCACTGTCCGCCGCAGCATGAAACCGACAAGCTCGAGAGGGGCGCTCGCCGCCTCATCCCGACAGCAACCGGGGGGACGACCAGGTGGCGATCCTGCGCAGCAATTCCACGACCCACGGGCCGGAGGTGGAGGCCAACCGCGCCGCCTGGGCCGGACTTCGCGCCGACCTTTTGGACAAGCGCCGCACGGCGGCGCTCGGCGGTCCCGAGCGGGCGCGCCAGCGGCACCTGTCGCGCGGCAAGCTGCTCCCGCGCGAGCGCGTCGCCCGCCTGCTCGATCCCGGCAGCCCGTTCCTGGAAATCGGCGCGCTTGCCGCCCACGGCCTGTATGACGACGCCATCCATGGCGCCGGGCTTATCACGGGCATCGGCCGGGTGTCGGGTCGCGACTGCATGATCGTGTGCAACGACGCCACCATCAAGGGCGGCACCTACTATCCGATGACCGTGCGCAAGCATCTGCGGGCGCAGGAAATCGCGATGGAGAACCGGCTGCCCTGCATCTATCTGGTCGATTCCGGCGGTGCCAACCTGCCGAACCAGACCGAGGTTTTTCCCGACCGCGACCATTTCGGCCGGATCTTCTTCAACCAGGCCAACATGTCGTCCATGGGCATCCCGCAGATCGCGGTGGTCATGGGCTCATGCACCGCAGGTGGTGCCTATGTGCCTGCAATGTCTGACGAAACCATCATCGTGCGGCAACAGGGGACGATCTTCCTGGCCGGTCCGCCCCTGGTCAAGGCGGCGACGGGCGAGGAGGTTTCGGCCGAGGATCTGGGCGGTGCCGAGGTGCATACCCGCGTTTCCGGCGTTGCCGACCATTATGCGGTCGACGACGATCAGGCGCTGGCGCAGGCCCGCCGCATCGTCGCCAATCTCAACAGCACCAAGGCGCCGGACCTGGCGCTCGCCCCCGTTCGCGCGCCGGTGGTCGACCCGCGCGATCTGGATGCGGTCGTGCCTGTCGATCTGAAGAAGCAGTACGATATTCGCGAGGTCATCGCCCGCATCGTCGACGGCTCGGAGCTCGACGAGTTCAAGGCGAATTACGGCACCACGCTGGTGACGGGCTTTGCCCGCATCCACGGTATTCCAGTCGGCATCATCGCCAACAACGGTATCCTGTTCTCGGAATCGGCCGTGAAGGGCGCGCATTTCGTCGAGCTGTGCTGCCAGCGGCGGATTCCGCTGCTGTTCCTGCAGAATATTACAGGCTTCATGGTGGGACGTGAATATGAAGCGGGCGGGATTGCCAAGGACGGGGCGAAGCTAGTCACGGCTGTCGCTTGCGCCAAGGTGCCCAAGGTCACTGTAATCGTTGGCGGTTCCTATGGCGCGGGCAACTACGGCATGTGCGGGCGCGCCTATGCGCCGCGCTATCTGTTCATGTGGCCGAACGCGAGGATATCCGTGATGGGCGGCGAGCAGGCAGCCAGCGTTCTGGCCACTGTCCGGCGCGACAATATCGAGGCCGATGGCGGCAGCTGGAGCGCGGAGGAGGAGGCGGCCTTCAAGGCGCCGATCCGCGAGAAATACGAGGCGGAAGGCCATCCCTACTACGCCACGGCGCGCATGTGGGACGACGGCATCATCCTGCCGGAGGAGACCCGCACCGTTCTGGGCCTTGCCTTCTCGTCCACGCTTAACGCGCCGGTGCCGGAGACCCGTTTCGGCGTCTTCCGCATGTAATCCCCGTCGCGGGGCGCCTGTGCGGCCCCGCTCGACTTGCCCATTTCAACGAGGACCCACCCCATGCTGGACTCGGTGCTGATTGCCAATCGCGGGGAAATCGCCTGCCGCATCATCAAGACCGCGCGCCGTCTCGGCCTGCGCACCATCGCCGTCTATTCCGAAGCCGACCGCGACGCGCTGCATGTGCGCATGGCGGACGAGGCGGTCGCCATCGGCCCCTCGCCGAGCTCCGAAAGCTATCTGGTGGGCGAGCGCATCCTGGAGGCAGCCAAGGCGACCGGGGCGGCCTCGATCCATCCCGGCTACGGCTTCCTGTCGGAAAACGCTGCCTTTGCAGAGGCTTGCGCGGCGGCAGGCATCGTCTTCGTCGGGCCTTCGGCGTCCGCGATCCGCGCGATGGGCCTCAAGGATGGGGCCAAGGCCCTGATGGAAAAGGCCGGCGTGCCGGTGGTGCCGGGCTATCACGGCGAGCGTCAGGAAGCCGAGTTCCTCAAGCAGAAGGCCTATGAGATCGGCTATCCGGTCCTGATCAAGGCGGTTGCCGGCGGCGGCGGCAAGGGCATGCGCCGCGTGGACAAGGCGATCGAGTTCGAGGCCGCCCTTGCCTCCGCACAGCGCGAGGCGAAGTCCGCCTTCGGCGATGCCCGCGTGCTGATCGAGAAATTTGTCCTCAACCCGCGCCATATCGAGATCCAGGTCTTCGGCGACGGCAAGGGCAATGCCGTGCACCTGTTCGAGCGCGACTGTTCGGCGCAGCGCCGCCACCAGAAGGTGCTGGAGGAGGCGCCGGCTCCCGGCATGACCGACGAGACGCGCGCTGCCATGGGCGCGGCCGCGGTCGCGGCGGCCAAGGCCGTCAACTATGCGGGCGCGGGCACCATCGAGTTCATCGCCGACGGCTCGGGGACCCTGCGGCCGGACGGGTTCTGGTTCATGGAGATGAACACCCGCCTCCAGGTCGAGCACCCGGTGACGGAGATGATCACCGGCCAGGATCTGGTCGAGTGGCAGTTCCGCGTCGCCTCGGGAGAGGGCCTGCCGCTGTCGCAGGACGAGATCGCCATCAGCGGCCACGCGGTCGAGGTGCGCCTCTATGCCGAGGATCCGGACACGGGATTTCTGCCCTCCACCGGCCGGCTCGACCTGCTGGAACTGCCGGAAAGCGAAGGCGTTCGCATCGATACCGGCGTCGAGACGGGCGCGGAAATCTCCGCCTTCTACGACCCGATGATCGCCAAGCTGATCGCCTACGGCCCCGACCGGCAGACCGCGCTGGACCGGCTGGCGGCGCAGTTCGACCGCTCGCTGATCGCCGGCCCGAAGAACAATCTCGCCTTCCTGGCCGCGCTGGTCGCGCATGAGGACGTGCGCCGGGGCGGCTTCGATACCGGGCTCATCGACCGCGACCTTGCCCGGCTGACCGCAGGCGAAGTGGGCGAGGAGACCATCGCCGCGGCCGTCGCCGCCTTGGTGCTGCCGGAAGCCGCCGCCGAGACCTCCGGTTGGCAGGATCCCTTCGCGGCGACGAACGCGTTCGAGCTCACCGGCCGCCGGCAGACCGGCTTGCGGGTCGAGGTGGACGGCGAGCCGCGCGAGGTCGCCATCGAGTGGCAGGGCGGCACCGCCTCGGTCGCCGGAGGCTCTGCGTCCGGTGCGGGCCGCGTCGTGCGCAGCGACCGCGGCACCTATGCGGTGGAGGCGGGGCGTGCCGTGCGCGTGACCCTCGTCGATCATCTCGCCCGTGTCGCTGAGGACGCGGAAGGTGCATCCGCCGTCAAGGCACCGATGCACGGCAAGGTGATTGCCGTCGATGTGGCGCCCGGCGACCGGGTGGAAAAGGGCGCGCGACTGGCCGTGGTCGAGGCGATGAAGATGGAACATGCCATCACCGCGCCGCGCGACGGCACCGTCGAGACGGTCTTCGTCACGGAAGGCGCACAGGTCGACCAGGGCGCGCCGGTGGTTGCCCTGGCGGACGAGGACTGACCCGGGTTCCGTTTTCACCGGAATACCCTGCGTAAGGTGACGGCCGTCACAGAGAATGCGCGCCAGAAAGAGCATGGATCCCGCCGCGGCCTGTGAGGCCGCGCTTATGGAGGGAGCCATGCGGTTCTTTGATTTTGGAAATGTAGTTCTGCTTGCCGCGCTTGCGCTCGTGCCGGCCCGGGCGGATGCGGCCGGGCCGCAGGATCAGGTCGAGCGTGGCCGTTATCTGACGGAAATGATGGGCTGCAACGATTGCCACACGCCTGGATACTTTCTCGGCAAGCCGGACATGGCGCACCGCCTGTCGGGCTCGGAAGTGGCGTTCGAAATTCCGGGCATGGGAGCCTTTGCCGGGCCCAACCTGACGCCGGACAAGGCGACCGGCCTCGGTGCCTGGTCGGATGCCGAGATCGATACGGTGATGCGCACCGGCGTGCGGCCGGACGGGCGCACCCTGGCGCCCAGCATGCCGTGGCGGTCCTTCGCCTCGATGAGCGCGGAGGACATGGCGGCGATCATCGCCTATCTGCGTTCGCTTCCTGCGACCGAGCGCAAGGTGCCCGGTCCGTTCGGTCCGGGCGAGACGTCGAACACGTTCGTGATGCGGCTCGTGCCGCCGGGCGCGGTCGTCGCCGGCGCGCCGTAAGGACGGGCACCCTGTTCGGGCCGCGCGGGTTTGCTGCGCGGCCCTTTTGCCGTTTCGCCTGTGCATAGCGGGCAGGGCGGGAGAGTTGCGGGTTTGCCGGCGCGCGCGGAGCCCTATAACAGGGGATCATGCCGCTTCATCTTCTGAAACTCTGCGTCGGCGTCGACGCCATCGAGGATCTTCAGGCCTGGATCGATTTCCGCCTGGAGGAAAAGCGTGCGAGCGGCGAGCCGGCCGAGCAGTATCACACCACCAGGATGATCCCGACCCGGCGCGAGGAGCTGCTCGACGGCGGTTCGCTCTATTGGGTGATCAAGGGCTCGATCCAGGCGCGCCAGCACCTCCTCGACATCCGCCCCTTCACCGATGCGGCCGGCGTCAAGCGCTGCCAGCTGGTGCTGGAGCCAGTGCTGCACCCCACGCGGCCGCAGCCGCGCCGCCCGTTCCAGGGCTGGCGCTATCTCAAGCCGGACGACGCACCGGCAGATCTCCGCAAGATGGCCGGCGGCGGCGACATTCCCGACGCGATGCGCCGGGAACTCGCCGAACTCTGCCTGATCTGACCCGCGCCTTGCGCGGGGGCCGGCCTGTCGTTCAGGCCCAGCCGGAGGCCGGGCGGGTGACGGCCATGTTGTCGATCAGCCGGGTCTTGCCGAGCTTTGCCGCGACCAGCAGTCGGGCGCTGGTGCTTTCCGGTCCCACCGGCGCCAGCGTTGCGGCATCGCACAGTTCCAGATAGTCGACCGCGAACCCGCCTTGCGTAAGCTGCGCGGTGCCGTCCGCCAGCACCGTTGCCACCTGCTCGCCGGCTTCTATGCGTGCGATCGCCTGCATCAGGACCTGCGGGACCAATGCGGCGGTGCGGCGGGCGTCGGCATCGAGATAGCGGTTGCGCGAGGACATGGCGAGCCCGTCCGCCTCGCGCACGGTCGGGGCGCCGACGATGGTGGTGGGGATGCCGAGATCGGCAACGAAGCGGCGCACCACGGCGAGCTGCTGGTAGTCCTTCTCGCCGAACATGGCGATGTCGGGCAGGGTGGCGAGGAGCAGCTTGGCGACGACGATGGCCATGCCGTTGAAGAAGTGGGGGCGGGTGATGCTCTCCAGCCCGGCGGACGGCCCGCCGACGGTCATACCGGTGGCGAAGCCCTGCGGATACATCTCCGCGACCGAGGGCAGGAACACGCCCTCCACCGACAGCTCTTCCAGCATGCGGATGTCGGCTTCGTTGTCGCGGGGATAGGCGTCGAAATCCTCCGTCGGGGCGAACTGGGCGGGATTGACGAAGATCGAGACGATGATGTGCTCGGCCTGCTCGCGCGCGGCGCGCACCAGCGACAGATGGCCCTCGTGCAGGGCGCCCATGGTCGGCACCAGCGCGATGCGGTGTCCGGCGGCGCGTGCGGCGGCAATGCCCTCGCGCAGGTCGGCAACGGTCTCGTGAACCCTCGGCCTGGTCATGTCTTGCGGTATCCTCCCGTCTGCGACACCGTTCCCGTCGGCGTTGGCTACGGTGTTTACCGCCTTTTGCGGTCGCGGTTTGGATTTTTCCGCAATGGGCGCCATATCAATTGCAACTGACTGCAAGGCTTGCGCGAATGGCGAGGAGGAATGGTGGACGACGACCGCAGGATGGAGACGACACGCTCGCGCGCACCGGCCGACAGGAGCGCGGGCAAGACGCCCGCGGCCTCGGCCCGGAGCGAGATCTCCGCGTTTCTCGGCGCGGCGCAGGCGACCCGTAACGTGGCGACGGCCGGACGGTTGGTGATCGCGCTCGATGCGACCATGAGCCGCCAGCCGACCTGGGACCGGGCGTGCTCGATCCAGGCGGAAATGTTCACCGCGGCCGGCGAGGTCGGCCGGCTCGCCATGCAGCTCGTCTATTTCCGCGGCTTCGGCGAGTGCGCCGCCTCCAAATGGGTGGATGACGGCGAGACGCTCGCCCGGCTGATGACCCGTATCGACTGCCGGGGCGGTCAGACCCAGATCCGCAAGGTGCTCCGCCACGCCATCGACGAGACGCGCCGGCGCAAGGTTCAGGCGCTCGTCTATATCGGCGACTGTGTGGAGGAGGATGTCGATGCGCTGTGCGCAAGGGCGGGGGAGCTCGGCCTGCTCGGCGTGCCGGCCTTCATCTTCCAGGAAGGGGCGGATGCCCACGCCGAGACCGCGTTTCGCGAGATCGCCCGGCTGACGCGAGGCGCGCATTTCCGTCTCGACGGGTCGTCGGCGCGCGAGCTTGCCGATCTGCTGAAGGCGGCGGCGGTCTATGCAGCGGCCGGGCGCGAGGGGCTGGAGCGGTTGACGCGCGGCGGTGATGGCGGGGCGAAGCGGCTGCTGCAGCACCTTGGCTGAGGCGAGACCCGGCCTGAAGAGGTGAGGCGGGCGGGCGCTCCCGAAAGGCCGTCTCGGGCCTTATAGTGCCGGCACCTGCAAGATTCCGAAAGACGAGGACAGGCATGGGATTTTTCCTGCTCGGCATCGGGCTTCTGGCCCTGCTGCTGGCATTTGCGCATTACACGACGCGGGCGAACCCGTCGGACCTGGCGCGCCAGATGAAGACGGCGGGCGGCATCGGTCTCCTCGCTGTTGCGGCGGCGATGCTGGTTTTCCGGCGCATCGACCTTGCGATGCTGGCCGGCGGCTTCGGGCTGACGCTGCTGGGCCTGCGGCGCGCGCGCGGCTTCCGGCCGGCAGGCGAGGGCCAGAACGGCGAAAGCGGAGCGACCTCGACGGTGCGCTCCGCTTTCCTGGAGATGCGTCTCGACCATGACAGTGGTGCCATGGCGGGCGAGGTTCTGGTGGGCCGCTTCGAGGGACGAACCCTCGACAGCCTGTCACGCGAAGAGCTTTCGGCCCTCTATGGCGAGCTGTCCGGGGATCCGGACAGCCGCGCCTTATTTGAGGCTTATCTCGACCGCCGGGAGCCCGGCTGGCGTGTAGACTTCGAGGCGGATGCCGCAGCGGGGCATGGAAGCCCGGCGGGCGCGGGCACCATGACCGAGCAGGAGGCCTACGAGGTTCTGGGGCTTTCTCCCGGCGCCGGCGAGGCGGAAATCCGGGCGGCGCACCGCCGTCTTATGAAACGCGTCCATCCCGACCAGGGGGGGAGCGGATTTCTCGCCGCCAAACTCAACGAGGCGAAGGACCTGCTTCTCGATCGTCATTGAACTCACCAGTACGCGTGACAAGTTGATCTGGGTGATGGGCTGACGTCCTACTGATACACTGCGTAGCAGTTGAACCGCTTCTGCTTCAGGTCGCGGCAGGCGTTCCAGGCCGCGGTCTTGGTCTCGAACCCGACGAAGCGGGCGCGATAGAGGGTGGCACCGCCGGAATCGACCGGCTCGGTGTAGGGGTCGTAGCCGCGCAGCTTCGAGCCGAGCGCGCCCTGTGCCTTCTTCAGCATGCTGACGGCCGCATGCTCGCTTTCGGCGGCGGCGATCTGCACCTGCCAGCCCGGCACCGGGTCGGCGGCATTGTTGGCGGCGACGGTGACCGAGGCATTGGCCGGCGCGTCCGGCAGATCCGCGGTCACAGGCTCCGGATCGGGCAGGGCGGCGGCCACCACCTCGTCGCCGACAGCGGCAACGCGGATGGTCTGGGTGCGCACCGTGCGCACGCCCGGCGAGCGCGGCGCTGCGGTCGGCTGCGGGGTTGCAGCAAGGTCGGCCGCGGCGACCTGCATTGCCTTGCGGCGCAGGATGGCCTTCAGGTCCGGCTTCTGCGGCACCGGTGCGATGGAGCCGGTGACGATGTCGGAGGCGGTCTCGGCGGAGCCTTCGGTCTCGCGCACGGCCGGAGCCGCGACCGGAATGACGCTGGCCGGCTGGCTTAGGGCGGCAACGCGCATCAGCTGTTCCTGCGGCTTGAGGCCGGGCACCGGCACGTTGCGCAGCTCGGCAAAGGCGAGCGGCTTCGGCGTCACCTTCGGCAGGCTGGCCGGGGTCTCGGCGCGGGCCACCAGCATCGGCGCGGTGCGCTTGCCGCGGGTCGCCTTCGGCAGGTACTGCGAGATCAGCTTCTTCATCTGTGCATTGCGCGAGGCGCCGGTGCGCCCGCCCATCACCACGGCGACGATGTGCCGGCCGCCGGTGTTGACGCTGGTGACCAGGTTGAAGCCCGATGCGCGGATGTAGCCGGTCTTGATGCCGTCGACGCCCTTAACGCGCCCGAGCAGGCGGTTGTGGTTGCCGTAGCGGCGGCCCTTGTAGGTGTAAACGCGGGTGTTGAAGTACTTGTAGTACTTCGGGAAACGCTCCTGGATCGCGCGGCCGAGCAGGGCCATGTCGCGCGCCGTGGTCTTCTGGCGGTTGTCCGGCAGGCCCGACGGGTTGTGGAACGTGGTGCGCTTCATGCCGATCTGGCGGGCGGTGCGGGTCATGCGCTGCGCGAAGGCCGGCACGGAACCGCCGACATTCTCGGCGACCACGACGGCGACGTCGTTGGCCGACTTGGTGACCAGCGCCATGATGGCGTCCTTGACCTTGATGGTGCTGCCCGGCTTCAGGCCCAGCTTGGACGGCGGTCGGCTCGCGGCATGCTTGGACACCTTGAGCGGCGTCTGCAGCGACATGCGACCGGCCTCAAGCTCCTCGAACAGGACGTAGAGCGTCATGATCTTGGTCAGCGAGGCCGGATAGCGGGCCGTGTCGGCCTTGTAGCTGTACAGGGTCCGTCCCGACTTCACGTCGACGACGATCCCGGAATACTTCGAGTTGGCGAAAGCGGGAGCGGAAAGCATCGCGGTGAGGGCGAGGGCCATGGCGGCCAGAAGCGCTCCCCGGGTTCCCATTGCAAATGCGCGTCCGACGCGCCGCACACCTTTACTCAGCACAATTTTACCCCACTCGGGTCCAGGTGTTTCGTTTGCGTTGCGATCCGGATCCCCGCCAGCCCCGGCCGGATGCACCGCGTGTTGCCTCATCTTGCCCGAAATACGGTTACGAATGTCCAAACACGACCATGACACGAAACCGGTTTTCGAGATTTTTGGCCGACTTGTCGTCGGCTCCGATGCTGCCGAGAGTCGCAAAAGGCAGTTAATGCGCCGTTACCGGAGGCGCTCCCGGACACGCGAAACCGTGCCCAAAGCGTCGCCCTTGTGCAAGTGCGAGGGAAAAGTCCAGCAATGCCCGCAACTTGCGGCGATCGGGCGGCTTGGTATCGGGAAAAACACGGCCGGAAGCTTGCGAAGCCGGCTATGTTGCAGTGCGAAAGAACTCTTGACAAAATTTGTGCATTGCATATATCTGAGGTTGTTATCGCAAGGCTCGACGCTGAGGCGTGCCAGAGGGAGATCCTTCAGGGTTTTCCGTGGACGTTCGGACATTCGGGCACATCGCGTGCCGGAACCGGCGAGGCCGGACCGGACCGGAACACCGGGGCAATTCACAAGGCCGCAAGGCCTGCACGACAAACGCTCAGAGGTCACCAATGATCAACAATTTCGAAGACATGCAGAAGCTCGGCAAGGACAACATGGACGTCGTCATGCAGAGCTTCGGCGCCATGACCAAGGGCTTCCAGGCGATCGCCTCGGAAGTTGCCGACTACCAGAAGAAGTCCTTCGAGACCGGCACCGCCGCCGTCGAGAAGCTGGTTTCCGCGAAGTCGCTCGACAAGGCCTTCGAGGCCCAGAGCGAGTACGTGAAGACCGCCTATGAGGGCTTCGTCGGCGAGGTCACCAAGATCGGCGAGATGTACAGCGACCTGGCCAAGGACGCGTACAAGCCGTACGAGAGCGCCTTCTCGAAGGTCGCCAAGTAAGCTTTACGTCTCCCAAGACGATCCCGGCGGTCCGCCGCCGGACTTTTGACCCGCAGGCAAAACCTGCGGGTCTTTTTCGTTTCAGCGTCCCCTTTTTTGTCCCAGCCGCAGAAGCGCGCCGTTTCGCGCAGATTGCCGGTCCCGCCCGCCGACAATTCGGCATGTTGCATCGGCGAATGCACAAGGGTGCCATTGAGCTTGGCGCAGGATGCCATACATTAACGGAGCGCGCGGGCACGATTGCCCAAGCGGCTGCTGCAAGGGGCCGGCTAACTGGGGCAAGACCGTTCGCGTCGCGGTCGCGGCACGGATTTCCCGAAACGGGACATGCAGGACGCTGCCTTATCCGGCTTGCCGCAACGACGGAAAGGACACACGCTCCGACTCCGTCCATGCTGGCAAGGCCGGGGACCGAAGAGTCGGACCGGCGTGAGGAAACGCCGGTCGTCTCCAGGCCCTGCAGGGCAACGCCCGCCTGCCGGCCGCGGCAGGAGATGGAAGCGAGAAAGGCGCGTTACGTGACCGCAAGAAAATCACGGGTGTCCGGGCCGCTCACGGACGGAAACCCGTCGCTGGAGGCGATGGAGAGCCAATGACCAACGGACCTCAGCGCGGCAGCGGTGACGACACGGGCAGCGAGCTCGTCACCAAGACGCGGACCGTCGCCAAACGGCCAAACCTGTATCGCGTTCTGTTGCTGAACGACGACTACACGCCGATGGAATTCGTCGTGCACGTGGTGGAGCGGTTCTTCCAGAAGAACCGTGAGGAAGCCACGCGCATCATGTTGCACGTCCATCATCACGGCGTCGGGGAATGCGGTGTTTTCACCTACGAGGTGGCAGAGACCAAGGTCACTCAGGTCATGGACTTTGCCCGCAAACACCAGCATCCTCTGCAATGCGTGATGGAAAAGAAATAGGGGTCGCCCGTGCCGTCATTCTCCCGAAGCCTTGAAAAGGCCCTGCACCAGGCGCTCTCGTTCGCGAACGAGCGACAGCAGGAATACGCGACCTTGGAGCACCTGCTCCTCGCGCTGATCGACGATCAGGACGCGGCCGCGGTGATGCGCGCCTGCAACGTCGATCTCGACGTCCTCAAGCGCAATCTCGTGGAATATATCGACACCGAACTCGAGAACCTCGTCATCGACGGCGATGACGATTCAAAGCCTACCGCCGGGTTCCAGCGCGTCATCCAGCGCGCGGTGATCCATGTCCAGTCGTCGGGCCGGGAAGAGGTGACGGGAGCCAATGTGCTCGTCGCCATCTTCGCCGAGCGGGAAAGCCACGCGGCCTATTTCCTGCAGGAGCAGGACATGACCCGCTACGACGCGGTCAACTACATCTCCCATGGCATTGCCAAGCGCGCCGGCATGTCCGAAGCACGTCCCGTTCGCGGCGCCGACGAGGAAGCTGCGACGGAGGAGGGGGTGGAAAAGCCCAAACAGAAGACGGATGCGCTCGAGGCGTATTGCGTCAATCTCAACGAGAAGGCGAAGTCCGGCCGTATCGATCCGTTGATCGGCCGCGATGCGGAGATCTCGCGCACCATCCAGATCCTTTGCCGCCGCTCGAAGAACAACCCGCTCTTCGTCGGTGATCCGGGTGTTGGCAAGACCGCCATCGCGGAAGGCCTGGCAAAGCGCATCGTCGACGGCGACGTGCCGGATGTCCTGCTGGACGCCACGATCTTCTCGCTCGACATGGGCGCGCTGCTCGCCGGCACCCGCTATCGCGGCGACTTCGAGGAGCGCCTCAAGCAGGTGGTCAAGGAGATCGAGGAATATCCGGGCGCCGTGATGTTCATCGACGAGATCCACACGGTGATCGGTGCTGGCGCCACGTCGGGCGGGGCGATGGATGCCTCGAACCTGCTCAAGCCGGCGCTTGCCTCCGGGACGATCCGCTGCGTCGGTTCGACCACCTACAAGGAGTATCGCCAGTTCTTCGAGAAGGACCGCGCCTTGCTGCGCCGGTTCCAGAAGATCGACGTCAACGAGCCGACCATCTCGGACACGGTGGAGATCCTCAAGGGCCTGAAGCCCTATTTCGAGACCTTCCACAAGGTCCGCTACACCAACGAGGCGATCAAGACGGCGGTCGAGCTGTCGGCCCGCTACATCAACGACCGCAAGCTGCCGGACAAGGCCATCGACGTGATCGACGAGTCCGGTGCCTCGCAGAAGCTCGTTCCCGAGGCGCGCCGTCGCAAGACCATCGGCGTCAAGGAGATCGAGACCACTGTCGCCTCGATGGCTCGCATCCCGCCGAAGTCGGTGTCCAAGTCCGACGAGGAGGTTCTGTCGAACCTGAACGCCACGTTGAAGCGGATGGTCTACGGCCAGAACGAGGCCATCGAGACGCTGGCGAGCGCCATCAAGCTCGCCCGTGCGGGCCTGCGCGAGCCGGACAAGCCGATCGGCAACTACCTGTTCTCCGGCCCGACCGGCGTCGGCAAGACCGAGGTCGCCCGTCAGCTCGCCTCCTCGCTGGGCGTTGAGCTGCTGCGCTTCGACATGTCCGAGTACATGGAGCGGCACACGGTCTCGCGGCTGATCGGCGCGCCTCCCGGCTATGTCGGCTTCGACCAGGGCGGGTTGCTGACCGACGGCGTCGACCAGCATCCGCACTGCGTGCTGCTGCTCGACGAGATCGAGAAGGCGCATCCGGACCTGTTCAACATCCTGCTGCAGGTGATGGACCACGGCCGGCTGACCGATCACAACGGCAAGCAGGTCGACTTCCGCAATGTCATCCTGATCATGACGACCAATGCGGGCGCGTCCGACATGGCCAAGCCGCCGATCGGCTTCAACCGGGTCAAGCGCGAAGGCGAGGATCAGGAGGCGATCAACCGCCTGTTCACGCCGGAGTTCCGCAACCGTCTCGACGCGGTCATCGCCTTCGGCAGCCTGCCGACCGAGGTCGTGCACCGGATCGTCGAGAAGTTCGTCATGCAGCTTGAGGCCCAGCTGGCCGATCGCGGCGTGACGTTCGAGCTGACCGAGAACGCCATCGCCTGGCTGGCCGACAAGGGCTACGACGAGCGAATGGGCGCCCGCCCGCTCGCCCGCGTGATCCAGGAGCACATCAAGCGGCCGCTGGCCGATGAGGTGCTGTTCGGCAAGCTCAAGAAGGGCGGCACGGTCAAGGTGTCGGTCTCGGAAGACGCGGCCGGCCTGTTGCTGGAGACGGTCGAGGACACGCCGGTCAAGCCGAAGGCGGAAAAGCCCAAGACCGCCCGCCCGAAGCGCCGCCGCAAGCCGGCGGCGAAGAAGGCCGAGGCTGCCGCTCCGCCGAAGAAGGGCGGTTCGGCCAAGAAGAGCCTGGTGCCGAAGGTGCCGCTGGCGGACTGACGGCTCCGGCATTCATCGCCGCGCTTCCTGCGCGGCCTCGCGGAACGGCGCCCTTGCGGCGCCGTTTTGCATTTCGGCTTCAACCTGCTAGGTAGGATGCTCTCCCTGCCGCTCCCCCTCCCGGAGCCGGCGCCTAGTCTTGCGGTCTTGTTTCATGCCGACGTCCCCGTCCGCATCCCCGGAGCCATTGCCGGATCAGCCGGAGGCCGGCGCGCAGCTGCCCTCGCGCGTTTGGATCCTGCGCGGCATCCGGGCAGCGGTTTCCATTCCCGCGCTCATTCTCGCAGCCGCCTTCGTCGGCTATGCCGGCCTTGCCCGTGAGAGCGGCTTCACGCTCGGCGAGACGCTGGCCATGGTCGGCTTCGTCTGGGCCCTGCCGAGCGTCGTCGTGCTCACCGGCGCGATCACCGCCGGCATGGGCCTCGTGCCAGCGGCCATTGCGGTCGCTCTCGCTTCGGTCCGCCTGATGCCCATGACCATGGCCCTGATGCCGGTGCTGCGGGTCGACGGCCGGACACGCCGCTGGCAGCTGCTGATCGCCTCGCATTTCGTTGCCGTCACGGCTTGGGTCTGGGCCATGCGGTATCTGGAGGAGCATCCGCGCGAGGCGCGGCTGCCGTTCTTCCTTGGCTTCGGCGCTAGCCTGACGGTTTTCGTCTTCTGCATGACCGGCATTGCCTATGTGCTGGTGGAGGACATGCCGCTGTTGCCGTCGGCGGCCCTGTTCATGCTGACGCCGGTCTATTTCCTGTGCTCGCTGTGGGGCGCGGCGCGCATTTCGGCCGACAAGGCGGCGATGGCCATCGGGCTGCTGCTCGGGCCGCTGTTCCATCTCTACATGCCGGGGCTCGACCTGTTGTGGACCGGGCTGGTCGGCGGCACGCTCGCCTATGTCGGCACGCGGATCGCGCGAAGGGGGCTGCGATGAGTGCTGCCGATGCCTGGTGGTGGCCCTATGTGATGATCGTGGTGGCCGGCTGGCTCGCCACCGACATCTGGCGCTGGCTCGGCGTCTTCGCCAGCGGCAAGCTGCGCGAAGACAGCGAGGTGATGATCTTCGTGCGTTCCATCGCGACGGCCCTGGTCGCCGGCGTGATCGCCAAGCTGATCCTGTTTCCCGCCGGCGCTCTGCAGAGCGCGCCGGTGGCGCTGCGCATTGTCGCGGCCGCCTGCGGCTTTGCCGCCTTCTTCGCCTCGCGGCAGAAGGTGGTGGTGGGCGTTGCGGTCGGCGAGGTCGTGCTGATCGGCGGCTGGCTGCTGCTGGGTCTCGGCTGAGGACAAGTCGGGGAACAGGGCGGGCTGCTGACACGAGGCTGTCAGCAGGGGGCTGCTACTCCACCGCCAGCGACGGCGCGATGGCGCGCCGTCCATCCGGCCCCGAAGGAGAGACCCTGATGTCCGACACCCGTTCCGCCGACAAGCTGACGCTGCACTACGCGCCCCGCAGCCGTGCCAGCACCACCCGCGTGCTGCTCGACGAGCTTGGCGCGCCTTACGATCTTCATGTACTGAACATGCGCGCGGGAGAGCTGAAGTCGCCCGAGTATCTGGCGATCAACCCGCTCGGCAAGGTGCCGGCGCTGACCCATGGCGACACGGTTGTGACCGAGTCCATCGCCATCGCGCTGCATGCCGGCGATCTCTTCCCGCAGGCCGGCCTGACGCCGGCTGTCGATGACCCGCGCCGCGGCGCCTATCTGCGATGGATGGTGTTCTATGCCGCCAGTTTCGAACCGGCCCTGATGGACAAGTTCCTCGGCCACGATCCCGGCCCGCAGTCGTCCTATGGCACCTACGACCAGGTGATGGAGACCCTGGCCGAGCAGCTCGGCAAGGCGCCCTACATTCTCGGCGACGAGATCACTGTTGCGGATATCCAGTGGGGGGCGGCGCTGCGCTGGACGCTGATGTTCAAGCTGGTGCCGGACCTGCCGGTCTTCACCGAATATGCCGAGCGCATCACCGCCCGGCCGAGCTTCCTGCGCGTCTTCGAGGACGAGGCACGGCTCGATGCGGAGCATGAGGCCGCCGCCGCAAAGGTGAGCGGCGGCGACTGATCTTTCGCGTTTGGGCTCAGGCGAGCGCGGCGCGGATCTTGTCGGCGTTGGCGGCCAGCACCGCCTGGTCGGCCATCTCGCCCGTATGCGGGCGCATCGGCACATCGGCAAAGCGCGGGATGACATGGACATGGGTGTGGAACACCACCTGTCCGCCCGCGCTTTCCGAGAACTGCTGGATGGTGGTGCCGTCGGCGTCGAAGGCGCGCACCACCGCATGCGCCATCTTCTGCACGGTCTTCATGACCGCGTTAAGGTCGTCTTCGGCAATGTCGAGGATGTTGCGGGACGGAGCCTTCGGAATCACCAGCACATGGCCGTCGCCGCGCGGCATGATGTCCATGATGACGAGGGTCTTGTCGTCCTCGTACACCTTCTGGGCGGGCAGCTCGCCGCGCAGGATCTTGGCGAAGACATTCTGGTCGTCATAGGCGGCAGCTTCGATCGGCATGGCTTTCTCCGGTAAGGGCCGAACAGGCGAACTCGTTGTCCCTTGGCAGCATAGCCGCTGCCGGGGTTCAAGTTCAGAATCAGATTCAAGCTGAGAAATCGATTCAACGGCGGCTTGAGGGTGGCCCGATGGCGCCTCGGGCGGGCCTCGCATATCGATTCAACGGCGGCGAAAAGACGAGTCGATAGAATCGGATGGGGCGAGGTCTTCAGGCTTTCCTGAAGGGCGAGTGCTCGTCGCGGATATAGGCGCCTTCCTGCTCTACCGCCCGGCGCTCGCGCTCCAGATAGTCGGCGACCGCATCGCGCAATCCGGGATGGGCGATGTAGTGGGCGGAGCGCGTCAGGCTCGGCAGATAGCCGCGCGCGAGCTTGTGCGCGCCTTGCGCGCCGGCTTCCACGCGGGGCAGGCCGTGCTCGATGGCATGGTCGATCGCCTGGTAGTAGCAGACCTCGAAATGCAGGAACGGGTGCTCCTCGATGCAGCCCCAGTTGCGCCCGAACAGCGCATGCGAGCCGACGAGGTTCAGCGCGCCGGCGATATAGCGCCCCTCGCGCTTGGCCATCACCAGCAGCACCCGCTCGCCCAGCCGCTCTCCGAGCAGCGAGAAGAAGCGGCGGTTGAGATAGGGGCGGCCCCACTTGCGCGCGCCCGTGTCCTCGTAGAAGTCGTGGAAGGCATCCCAATGCGCTTCCGTGAGGTCCTTGCCCGTCAGCCGCTCGATCTCGATGCCGGCCGCCACCGCCTCGCGCCGCTCCTTGCGGATCTGCTTGCGCTTGCGCGAGGCAAGGTCACTGAGAAAGCCCTCGAAGTCGGCATAGTTCCGGTTCTCCCAGTGGAACTGCTGGTCGGTGCGCTGCAGGTAGCCGTGCTCGCCCGCCGCGTCCCACTCTTCCTCCTCCATGAAGGTGATGTGCGCGGAGGAGGCCTCGCGCAGTGCGCAAAGGTCCTGCAGGCCCTGCGCCAGCGCGGCGATGGCGGCCGGGCGGTCGATGTCCGGTCCGGTCAGGAAGCGCCGGCCGGTCGCCGGGGTGAAAGGCACCGAGCACTGGAGCTTGGGATAGTAGCTGCCGCCGGCACGCTCATAGGCATCGGCCCAAGCGTGGTCGAAGACGTATTCGCCCATCGAATGGGACTTCAGATAGCAGGGCAGGGCGGCAACGGCGCGTCCGTCCGGGTCTTCCAGGATCAGGTGCTGGGGCAGCCAGCCGGCGCGGCGTCCGACGCAGCCGGCCTCCTCCAGGATCGACAGGAAGTCGTGCGATATGAAGGGGTTGAAGGCGGTTTTCGGAGAAACTGATTCAGCGTCTGCAGACTTTGATTCAAGTGGGGCTGGCGACAGCTTGCCGCCGGAATCGAGCTGCCAGCCGGGATTGGCGAGCGCGTCCCACTCCTGGCGCGGAATGTCGGAGAGCCCGCTGATCGCCTTCAGGCGGAACGCGCGGGTGTCTTCGTCGCTTGCGGTCACTCGGGCAGGCCTTCAACGCTTGCGGCCCGCGCGAGGAGGAGCGCGGCGGGCCGGGTGGGAACTCGTTCCTCACATCTAGTGCGCCGCACGCTTCCTGCAAAGACGGCGGGCTAGGAAGACGGGGCAGCGTCCGGATCGAACCCTTCGAAGACGATCTGGTCGGCGAAGGCGCGGGCGCGGGTGAGGTCTTCCGGCGTGCGGACCGTCCAGGCGATCAGCGGCAGGCCGAAGGCCTTGCGCAGCACCGTCGGGGCGAACGCCGGCAGGTCCTTCACCCAGTAGGAGACGAAGCTCGGCCGGGTGCGGACGCTGTGCAGCATGTGGCGCAGGGCGAAGCGCTCGACGCGGCTGGCGCGTCCCCATTCCTTCAGATCGCGGGCACCGTCGCCGAGCGCGCCGCGCGGAATGTCGGGGGCGGCTTCGCGCATCAGGGCCAGCATTTCCGGGTCGAAGGACTTTACCGCGACCGGGCCCGAATAGCGGGCAAGGCTTGCGGCGATGGAGGCGATGAAGGCGCGCTCCGGCGCGCGGCCGAAGCGGGACTTGATCTCGATGCAAAGCCCGGCCTTGCCGTCCACCTGGTCGAGCAGGTCGTCCAGCGTCCAAAGGCGGTCGTCGGTGCCGCGCAGGGCGATGCCGGTGAGTTCGGCAGCGCTGCGCTGGCGCACCGGGCCGCTTTCGAAGGTCAGCCGGTCGAGCGTGTCGTCATGAAAGACAATCGGCACGTCGTCGGCGCTCTGCTGCAGGTCGACCTCGATGGCAAAGCCCTTGTCGACGGCTGCCTGAACAGCGCTCTGGCTGTTCTCGAGGCAGCCGCGCGACTTGTCGTGATAGCCGCGATGGGCGATGGGACGGCTGGTCAGCCAGGAAATGTCACGCATGGTGGTGTCTGCCGTCCCTGAGCCGTCTTACTCGACCTCGAAAATCGCCTCGACCTCGACGGCCACGCCGAAGGGCAGGCCGGCAACGCCGACGGCCGAACGGGCATGGCGACCGCGGTCGCCGAGGGCCTCGACGAGGAAGTCGGAGGCGCCGTTCATCACCTTCGGCTGGTCGCTGAAGTCGGGCGTGGAGTTGACGAAGCCGACGATCTTCACGAGGCGCACGACCTTGTCGAGGTCGCCGAGAGCGGCCTTGGCCTGGGCCAGCAGGTTGATCGCGCAAAGGCGGGCGGCGGCCTGGCCGTCCTCGATGGAGGTACCGGCGCCGAGCTTGCCCTGGAACTGGATGCCGTCCGAACCCATCGGGATCTGGCCGGAGATGAACAGCTGGTTGCCCGTGCGCACGAAGGGCACGTAGTTGGCCGCCGGCGCTGCCGCCTGCGGAAGGGTGACGCCCAGTTCGGCGATACGTGCCTCGATCTGACCCGACATTGCAGTCCTCCTTTGGATGGTCGGCGGCGACATTGGCCCAAATCCGGGGAGGCATCAAGCCGCCTGCCGGGCCGGCACGGGAGAAACGGGTGGATGATCGCGGGGGTGCCCGGCTTCCTGTCGCGAATGGGTCTGGTCGGCGCGCGCCGGATGGGCAAGACTAGGGGCAGGACCTGTTTATATGGCAACAATGGTCGTCCTGACCCTAAGGGCCGGATTGCTCCAAGGAGACAAGCTTCATGTGTCATACCCACTGGACGCGCCCGCTCGCCATGGCCGGGCTTGGCGTCCTGCTGGCGACTGCCGGCGCACCCGGAGCGGCTTTTGCCGGCATTCAGCTGCAGCCGCACCGCGCCGTTTACGACCTCGGGTTGACCGATACGTCGCAAGCCGCCGGCATGAGCGCCGTGCGCGGGCGCATGGTCTACGAGTTCACGGGAAATGCCTGCGAGGGCTACAGCGTCGCGTTCCGTTTCGTCACGCAGGTGGCGGACGAGGGCGGCAACAGCCGCGTCACCGACCTGCAGACGAGCTCCTTCGAGGAGCCGGCCGGCAAGAGCTTCCAGTTCCTGTCGAAGACCTTCATCAACCAGCAGCTCAGCGAAGAGACGCAAGGGCGGGCCGAGCGGACGGAGGGCGGCATCGACATCGACGTGAAGAAGCCGAAGGAGAACCAGGTCGCGCTGAAGCGCAGGGTCCTGTTCCCGACGGAGCACCTGATCACGCTGCTGGGGCGGGCGCAGGAGGGGGAGACGATCTTCGTCGCCGATCTCTTCGACGGCTCGGAGACCGGCGAGAAGGTCTATGAGACCACGGCGGTGATCGGACCGCGCCGCGAGGGCGCCGGCGATGTCGGGCGCGATGCGGAGGCGGCGGTCGGCGAGATCGGCGCGAGCGCCCACTGGCCGGTGACGATTTCCTATTTCGACGAGACCAAGGGCGATGGCGGCGAGCGCACGCCGATCTACCAGCTCAGCTTCCTGCTCTACGACAACGGCGTCAGCCGCCGGCTGGTGCTGGACTACGGCGACTTCGAGCTGCGCGGAAACCTGGTCGAGATGACGCCGATGACGGCGAGCGAGTGCAACCAGTAGCTCTTCAGGCGAGACGGGGGTGCGGGCAGGCGAGGCCGCCCGCACCCGTTTTTTCGGCCGAGATCAGCGGATCGGCGGGGCGAACTGGATGCCGCCCTGCGACCACAGGGCGTTGACGCCGCGCGGAAGCTGCATCGGGCTGCCGGTGCCCAGGTTGCGGTCGAAGGACTCGCCGTAATTGCCGACATGCCGCACGATCCGGGCGACCCAGTCGTTGGTCAGGCCGAGATTCTTGCCGAACTCGCCGTCGAGGCCGAGCAGCCGGCGGATCTCCGGGTTGTCGCTGGTGGCGGCAAGGTCGTCGACATTGGCCTTGGTGACGCCGAGCTCCTCGGCATTGACCATGGCGAAGACCGTCCAGCGGACGATATCGAACCACTCATCGTCGCCCTGGCGGACATAGGGGCCGAGCGGCTCCTTGGAGATGACGCCGGGCAGCAGCATGTGCGCGTCCGGCTCGGCCATCTTCAGGCGGTAGGAGACGAGCTGCGACATGTCGGTCGTGAGTGCGTCGCAGCGCTTGCTCTCATAGGCCTTCACCGTGTCGTCGATGCTCTGGAAGGTGACGAGCTGGTAGTCCATGCCGTTGACGCGGAAATAGTCGGCAAGGTTCAGCTCGTTGGTGGTGCCCTGCACGGTGCAGATCGAGGCGCCGTTCAGCTCGCGGATCGATTCCACGCCGAGGTCGCGGCGCACCTGGAAGCCCTGGCCGTCGTAGTAGTTGACGGCGGTGAAGTCGAGGCCGATGCCGGAATCGCGGCCGAGCGTCCAGGTCGTGGTGCGCGGCAGCACGTCGATCTCGCCGGTCTGCAGCGCGACGAGACGGTCCTTGCTCGACAGCGGCACGAAATCCGCCTTCTGCGGGTCGTCGAAGATCGCCGCCGCCAGCGCGCGGCAGACGTCGACGTCGAGGCCGGTCCAGGTGCCCTTGTCGTCGGCCATGCTGAAGCCGGCGATGCCGGTGCTGGTTCCGCAGACCAGACGCCCGCGCTCCTTGACGATGTCGAGCGTGCCCTTTGCCAGCGCGGCGTTTCCGAGCAGCAGCGTTCCTGCCACTGCAGCCAAAGCCAGCTTGATGCCTGTTGATGCCATTCCATGTTCTCCGGTTGGGTCGTCTTCTTCACTTCAAGGGGCGGGCCTTGCCCGCGCCCTTCCACTGGCGGCGCGCTACAGGTCCATGACCTCGTAGCGGCCATGTGCCGTTGGCCTTGGTGTCGGGTCGTCGCTGATGGGGATGATTTCTGCCGGTTCGGCCCGGGGGGCGGTCTCGCCCTCGCGCCAGATCCAGTAATGGTTCTCGGGAAGTCCGTTGACCGCGACGACCTTGTGACCTCCCTGCGCGTCGATGGCGTGGATGGTGACGCGGCCGATCAGGCCTCCGACCAGGCGGCGCATGTCCTCCACCGCCTCGTAGACGGCGTTCTCGACCGAAGCTCCCATCTTCATGTAGAGCACCACCGCGCGGGCCGTGCCGCAGCGGATGGTCATCTCGCCGACACCGGTGCAGGCGCAGGCGCCATGGCGGCTGTCCGCATAGGAGCCGGCGCCGATCACCGGGCTGTCGCCGAGGCGGCCGGGATACTTCCAGCCCCAGCCCGATGTGCTGGTCGCCGCCGCGATGTCGCGGTTGCGGTCCTGGCCGAGGAACACCGTTGTGTCGCGGCCGAGCTCGGGATCGATCGCCTGCTTGCACAGCTCGCGCATGGGCACGTCCGGCCAGTCGCGGCGCTCCGCCTCTCCGACCTCGGTGGCGAACCAGCGGTTCCAGGCGTTTTGCGCGTGCGGCATCAGCAGCTCGCCGGCCTCCGCGCCGATCTCGCGGGCGAAGCGCATGGCGCCTTCGCCGACCAGGAATTCGTGCGGCAGCTGTTCCATCACCTGGCGGGCGATGGAGACCGGATGCAGGAAGCCGGTCATGGCGCCGACCGCGCCGGTGCGGAACGTCGTCCCGTCCATGACCGAGGCGTCGAGCTCGACGGTGCCCAGAAGGTTGGGCCAGCCGCCGCGGCCGACCGTGCGCACGCTCTCGTCCGCCTCGACCAGGCGCAGGCCCGCCTCGAGCGCATCGAGCGCGGTGCGGCCCTCGGCCAGGAGCTGCGCCGTCGCCGGAATGCCGCAGCCGCCTTCGTTGTTGGAGACGACGATCATGCGGCAGGAGCCTGCATGCGAGCGTGGATTTCTCTCATATTGTATCCAGTTATCTTTGCATCTTTTTGGTCTGCAAATGGCTGTTTTTAGCCGATAATTTCAAGGTCCGATGAAGCTGATATCACCAGTATGACATATTCAGAAAGAAATTGGATTCAATTTTTTTCAGGCGCGAAAGGCTGCTATGATCGCGGCGGATCACGGGGTATGCCTGCCCGACCGACACCGCAAAAGAGACGCGTTTTGCCGATGACATCGATTGCTGCATCAGGAAGCGGCGCTGCCGGGCGCCGCAAGACGACGAGCGCCCAGGTGGTCGACCGGTTGCGCGAGCGCATCCTGAGCGGTGCCCTGCCGGAGGGTGCGCAGCTGCGACAGGAAAAGCTCGCGGCGGAGCTCGGCGTTAGCCGCGTTCCCGTGCGCGAGGCGCTGCACCAGCTGGAGGCCGAGGGGCTGGTCACGCTGGTCTCTCACAAGGGGGCGGTGGTCTCGGGGCTTTCCGTCGACGACCTGGAGGAGACCTACGAGATCCGTGCGCAGCTGGAGGGCTGGCTTCTGGAGCAGGCGATGCCGCTCCTTGGCGAGCGGGATTACGCGCGCGCCGAGGCACTGGTGACGGAGATGGAGAGCGATCCGCGCGACGAGAGCTGGTCGGATCTCAACTGGCGCTTTCACGAAACGCTCTATGCACCGGCGAACCGGCCGCGCACGCTGGAGCTGGTGCACAAGCTCTATCGCAACGCCTATCGACACTTTCCCTTGCCGATCCGGCTGACCGGCGGGCGCGATCGGATGAGCCGCGAACACCGGATGCTGGTCGAGCTGTGCCGCAAGGGCGATGTCGAGGCGGCGCGCGAGCACCTGACGACGCATATCCTGCTCGGCGCCCGGACGCTGATTTCCCGCCTCAAGGCGTTGCGCCAGAAGGAGACGGCCGAGGAGGCCCGGTAAGGCCTTTCGCCGCTAGCGGTCGCGCTGCCGGCGCGGGTCGCCGGCCTTGGTGAGGCCCAGCTCCACCGCCTTCTTGCCGAATTTCGAGCGCAGCGCGTCGACGGCGCGCTCGGCCCGGGCGCGCTGGCCGGCAACCGGATCCACCAGGTCGTCCGGATCGGCGCGCGTGCCGTCGGTCAGTTCCGACACGCCGATGCCGATCAGGCGGAAGCGCTTTCCTTCCGCTGCGGTCTTCAGCAGCTCGTCGCCGGTGCGGAAGATCCGGTCGGCAAGCTGGGTCGGGTCGGCAAGGCTGCGCGAGCGGGTGATGATGCGAAAGTCCGGCGTCTTCAGCTTCAGCGTCACCGTGCGCCCGGCAAGATCCGCCGCCTTCAGCCGCGTCGAGACCTCTTCCGCAAGGCGCCTCAGGATGGCGCGCAGCTGCGCCACGTCGGAAATGTCCGTGTCGAAGGTCGTTTCGCTCGACACGCTCTTGGTCTCGCGATGCGCCGAGACCGGGCGGTCGTCGCGGCCATGGGCAAGGCTGGCGAGCCGGAGCCCCATCGCGCCGTAGCGGCGGGCGAGGTCGACCGCCTCCATCTTCTGCAGCTGGCCGATGGTGGTCAGCCCGTCTGCGGCGAGCTTTTGCTGGAACACCTTGCCGACGCCCCAGATCAGCCCGATCTTCTGTTCGGCAAGGAAGCTCACCGCCTCGGCCGCGCCGATCACCGAGAAGCCGCGCGGCTTGTCGAGATCGGAGGCGATCTTGGCCAGGAACTTGTTGGGCGCAAGGCCGACGGAGACGGTGACGCCGACCTCCTCCTCGATGGAACGGGCGAAGCGCGCGAGCGATTCCGCCGGGGTTGCGTGATGCAGCCGCTCCGTGCCGGTCAGGTCGAGGAACGCCTCGTCGATGGAGAGCGGCTCGACCAGGGGCGTCAGCGCCCGCATGCGCTCGCGGATGTCGCGGCCGACGCGCACGTATTTCGCCATGTCGGGCTTGATCACCACCGCGTCGGGGCACAGCTCGCGCGCCTTGAACATCGGCATGGCCGAGCGCACGCCGCTGATCCGGGCGATGTAGCAGCAGGTGGAGACGACGCCGCGCGTGCCGCCGCCGATGATCAGCGGCCGGTCGGTCAGCTCCGGGTTGTCGCGCTTTTCCACCGAGGCGTAGAACGCATCGCAGTCGATATGGGCGATGGAGAGGCTGTCGAGTTCGGGATGGGAGAGCACCCGCGGGCTGCCGCAGGAGCGGCAGCGCAGGGAGGTACCGCGCACCGCCGCCGGCGCCCGGCTCAGGCAGTCGCGGCACAGGACGGTGCCGGCGCGGCGGGCCGCCTCGGCGCCGCCGCCCGCTATACGTCCCCCAACAGGCACTGCGCCCGACATGTCCCGCGGCTCCGGTCGTTCGGCGGCGGGGTAAGCTCTCAGCCGCCGATCACCTGCCGAATATAGGTGGTCGCGGTTCCCCAGTCATGGGTCTTCAGGCCGGTTCCCTCGATATCCTCCGCTCCGGCGAAGAAGCGCTGGTCGGCGATGAAATGCACTAGCGTGCTTCCTGCGTGGCTGTCGCGCACCGAGCGGATGTTCGAGGGGCTGTCGTCGATGAAGACGACCGGCGCGCTGCGCCCGGCGGCAAGGGCCGCCACCGCCCCGCCCTTGGGGCCGGAATTGGTGACTAGAGGATAGGCCATGCCATGGCTGGTGAGGGTGCGGATGCGCCCCTCGCGATTCCAGGCGCCCGGCAGATTGGTGAGGAACACCACGTCGGCGGCCCCGGCAAGGCTTGCCAGCGCATCGGCGGCGCCCGGCACCGGCTTCTGCAGCTCGACCCACTCGTCGAAGAAGGCCTGGATCAGCGCCCGCACCACGGTCGCCTCCAGCAGAGTGCCGGCCGAATCTGCGATATTGCCGGTCAGCTTGTATTCGTGGCTGAGGAAGCGGTGGCCGGAGCGGCCCATATGCTCTTCCAGATGGGCAAGGAACAGCAGCACCACCTCGTCCACGTCGCAGATGACAAGCGGGCGCCCGGGGCGCGCGGGATGCGTGTCGTGCAGCTGGCGGATCTGGTCGAGCGTTGCCGGCAGCACCGGCGTCGGCGCGTTCATTCGCCGTTCTCCGCGAAGGCGCCGTCGCCATGGGCGGTGTCGAGCGCATGGCGGGCGGTGGCGATGGTGGTCGGGCGCAGGCCGCGCGCCTCGCAGAACGCCAGCAGCAGGGCCTCGTGGCCCATGTAGAACTCCAGCACGCCGATCAGGAAGCCGGGCTCGCCCGCCGCGTCCCTGAGGTCGGCCGGACCGATGCCGGCCAGGGCCAGGAACCGGCCCAGATGCTCCATGTCGGAGGCGAGATAGCCGAGCGCATCGGTGGCGATCGCCTCCGCTTCCTCGGACCCCAAGCGGGATGAATGCCGCCCAATCATTCGCGTTTGCCTTTCCGAAACGAATTCCCTCTACGATATATGGTACCTATCGTGGGTAAGGGGCCGACGCCAGTCACGCTCTCGCCAAGCCGGCGCTACAAGCTGCCGGACGTGAGCCGCGGGAAGGCCGGGCGCGGGGACGAAGGCGAATACTATGGCTAAAACCGTGCTGATTGTTGAGGATAACGAACTCAACATGAAGCTGTTTCATGATCTTCTTGAGGCCCATGGCTACCAGACGCTGCAGACCCGCACGGGGATGGAAGCGCTGGAGCTGGCGCGTGAGCACCGGCCGCAGCTGATTCTCATGGATATCCAGCTGCCGGAGGTTTCCGGGCTCGAAGTCACGAAATGGATCAAGGAAGACGACGACCTCAAGACCATTCCGGTCATCGCCGTCACGGCCTTCGCGATGAAGGGCGATGAGGAGCGAATCCGGCAAGGCGGCTGCGAGGCCTATATTTCCAAGCCGATCTCGGTCGCCAAGTTCCTGGAAACCGTGCGTTCCTATCTGGGCGACTGACCAACGGAAGAGGGCATGAGCGGGCGCATTCTCGTTGTCGACGACGTCAAGGCGAATGTGAGGCTCCTGGAAGCGAGACTGGGAGCCGAGTATTTCGAGGTCCGCTCCGCCGTCAGCGGCGCGCAAGCGCTTGAAATTCTCGCCGACTGGCCCTGCGATATCGTCCTGCTCGACGTGATGATGCCTGGCCTCGACGGGTTCGAGGTCTGCCGGCGAATCAAGACCGACCCGCGCCTTGCCCATATCCCGGTCGTGCTGATCACCGCGCTGGACCGTTCCGAGGACCGCATTCGCGGCCTGCGGGCCGGCGCCGACGAATTCCTCACCAAGCCGGTCAACGATG
The DNA here is from genome assembly GCF_058448995.1 of Stappia sp. G46H5W. Taxonomy (NCBI): domain Bacteria; kingdom Pseudomonadati; phylum Pseudomonadota; class Alphaproteobacteria; order Hyphomicrobiales; family Stappiaceae; genus Stappia; species Stappia sp. G46H5W. The sequence continues at coordinate 225,674 of NZ_JBZFLL010000002.1, forward strand.
TCGCGCTGGTTGCGCGGGTGCGCAACCTCATCGGTCTCAAGCGGCTGACCGACGAATTGCGCCTGCGCGCCCAGACCGGCTCGCAGTTCGGCCTTTCCAGCGATTTCGATCCGGCGGGGGAAATGCCCGCCAGCCTTCTCATCGTCGACGACCGGCCGACCTCGGCCGAGCGCCTCGCCGGTGCGCTGTCGCGCGACTACGACGTTGCGGTGGAGCCGTCGGCGGCGCAGGCGCTGCTGTCGGCCTCGAACGGGGCCTATGACACGATCCTGATCAACCTGCGCATGGCCAGCTACGACGCGCTCCGGCTCGTCTCGCAGCTGCGCTCGCTCGATCGCACCCGGCTGGTGCCCATCGTCCTGATCGCCGATGCGGACGATACGGGGCGGGTGACGCGGGCGCTCGATCTCGGCGTCAACGACCACGTGGTGCGGCCCATCGACAAGACCGAGCTGGCGATCCGCGTGCGTACCCAGGTCAGCCGCAAGCGGGCGATAGACCGGCTTTCCGCCGATGTGGAGCAGACGCTGGCGATGGCGGTCACCGATCCGCTGTCGGGCCTGCGCAACCGGCGCTATCTGGAAACGCATCTGGCGAGCGAGTTGCGTCAGGCGGTCGAGGCCGACCTGCCGCTGGCCCTGATGCTCGTCGATATCGACCATTTCAAGCGGGTCAACGACCTGCACGGCCATGACGCCGGCGACGGAGTGATCCGCGATGTGGCCCGGCGCCTGCGCTCGCACACCCGCAGCCTCGATCTCGCCTGCCGGTTCGGCGGCGAGGAGTTCGTGATGCTAATGCCGGAGACCGATCTGGAGAAGGCCGCGGGCATCGCCGAGCGGCTGCGCAAGATCATCGAGTCCGAGCCCTTCCGCCTGCCGTCCGCCGATGAGATTCTGGTCACGGTGAGCATCGGCGTTGCCGTGTTCCAGGGGAGCGGAGACAGCGGGTCGGCCATGTTGAAGCGTGCCGACCAGGCGCTCTATCGGGCCAAGGCCGGGGGGCGCAACCGCGTCGAGCTGGAAGCGGGAGAGGGCGCCTCGGCCCAGCCGCTGACAGGCGGCACGTCCGGCCGCACCGCCCGCATCGGCTAGCTGCCGTCTTCTACTGCCGATAGCCGGGGATGGTGCGGCGGGCTTCCTCGTCCACCTGCGCCACCGTCAGTTCGTAGTCGCGCCGGCGGTCGTTGAGCTCGAAACGGGCATCCTGGATCTCGAATCGCGCGTCCTGCACCTTCTGGCGCAGATCGTTCTGGCGGTCGCGGCAGGCGATGCGCTCGTCGCCCTTCTTCTCGCGGCAGTCGATCCGGTCCAGTTCCGAGCGCAGGCGGTCGATCTCGCTCTGGCGGTTGTCGATCCGCCGCTCCAGCTGGGTGACCTTGTCGCGTGTGGTCCAGATCCGCTTGCCGAGCCGGTGGGCACGCTCGGCTTCTGCGACAAGGTTCGGCGGGCAGATCGGCGACAGGCTGGTGTTCTGGCGGCCGAGGTTGAAGCCGTTGAGCGGGGTGCAATAGAGCTGCACACCCTGGTCCCAGCCGCTCATATAGGCCTGCGGGTCCGGGGTGATGCCGTGGCGGCCGCAATCCTTGATGACGTCGTCGAAGCGGGAGGAGGGGTAGCCCTGCGCGGCGTGGGCGCGACCGATCTCGCTCCAGTCTCCGGCAACGCATTGTTCCTTGGAGACCGTCTCGCAGCCTGCCAGCAGCGCTGCGGCAAGGACCATGAGGAGGGCGGTGAGGCAATGTCTCATGAGGTGTATCCGCTCCGCTGAAACGAGGGCGCGCGGAGGGCTCATGCTGCCGCCCCCCAACGGCGTCTTTTCCTTATCGGCGGGGCGGGTCGCGCGCAACTGCGGCGAGGCGCGGTGCATCGAACAGGGGGGCATAGGTCCACGGCAAACGGCGCCGATGAGGGGCGACAACCTGCCGAATCGAACGTGCCGCCATCGCCTTGCGCAACAATGTTGCGAGCTTTGAGCGTTAACCGAACTTATTTACATAAAAACAAAAGAAAGTTTTAACGATCTCGGCGAGTGTGTTGATTCGGCGGGCCTTTCAGGTACTCTCATCTCAATCGACGGCGGCTGATCTTCGGGTTGCCGCCCCGCTATCTTGCCGACTTCGCCGTTTTCTTCGCGCAGCCGAGCAGGATGCCCCACGGAAAGTTCAGGTCCGCCGCATCTCCTGACACCGTGGGTCCGATCGGCGTCCCCCCGGGTTTGGAGTGGCCTCCTCGTGTCCCGGCCGGGACGCCGATCGCCTACTCCCCAGCGAATCTCATCCCGTTCCCGAAAGCCGCCGCGCGGCCCGCCTGCCTGCGTTCGCGCGCCGTCGGCGTTCGGCGTCACCGGGCCCTGAACGCAAAAAAGGCCCCCGAAGGGGCCTTTGCCGCCAATGCCGTCGCGCGGTGGCGCAAGATCTTACTTGATCTTGGCTTCGCGGAACTCGACGTGCTTCTTCGCGACCGGGTCGTACTTCCGCTTGACCATCTTGTCGGTCATCGTGCGGGAGTTCTTCTTGGTCACGTAAAAGAAGCCGGTGTCAGCCGTCGACAGCAGCTTGATCTTGATGGTGGTCGCCTTGGCCATCGTTCTTGTCCTTGCACTTGTGTCCGGCCATACGTCGGAGCCTCCGTTTCTTCGGAGAAGACGCTCCACCGGTTAGTCTTGGAAAACTGTGCGCGCAACATACGTTCCGCGCGCCCAAAGTCAAGCGGGAAGGCGAGTGCCGCCCCGGGTTTCACGCGCAGGTCCCGTGCGTCAGATTTCCTCGCGCACGAAGCCCTTGCCGCGCCAGTAGTAGAAGGGCACCGGATGGGCCGGGTCCAGTTCCGGATCGTCGGCCAGCCGCGCCTGCAGCTCCTCGATGATCGTCAGCGTGATCGTCGGCAGTTCCAGCGACTTGGCCTCCTGAAGGGTCAGCCAGTGCACGTCCTCCAGCTCGCCGGAGGGGCCGGTGCCCGAAGGCAGGCGGTCGGCCACCGCATCGGCGAAAACGGCGAGAAACCGCGTGTCGAAGCGGCGCGGCCGGCGGGGAGGGGTGATCGCGCGGGCGATCAGGCGCACGGGCGAAAGGTCCGGCAGCAGGCGCCGCTCGGAGAACGCGGCCATGTCGCCGCTGCCCTGCCAGGTCAGATCGCTGGGCGTGCCGACCAGCAGGCCGGCCTCCTCGTAGGTCTCGCGAATGGCGGCGACGGTGAAGGCGCGGGCGCGGGCCTCCGTCTTCGGCCCCTTCATCGCGTGGACCAGTTTGCTGGCAACGCCGGGATGATAGTCGCCGGTGACCGGCACGCGGCTGTCGGCCGGGTCGACCCGGCCTCCGGGAAAGACGAACATGCCCGGCATGAAGCGGTGCCGCATGTGGCGGCGGCCCATCAGCACGCGGTGATTCCCGTCTTCCTTGCGGTCGAGCACGAGCAGCGTTGCCGCATCCTTGGGCCGCAGGTTCGGGTTGTTCGTCTGCCGCTCGGCCTCGGACAGCCGGCGCACCAGGAACTCGTTCATGTGCGAGAGCTGTCTCCGCCGAAGTCGTAGGCCGGCTGGTCGTCGCCGATGGCGTTCGGGTCGAAGCCGTGCATGTAGTTGGCCCATTGCAGGCCGATCAGCGCACCCTTGATCGGCGGCAGGCAGGCCAGCGTCATGATGACGATCAGCGGCAGCCAGAGCACCGTGTGCAGCCACATCGGCGGCACCATCATCATCTCGACCGCCAGCGCGATCGGCAGCACCACGTGGCCGACCAGGAAGATGGTGAAATAGGGCGGGGCATCGTCGGCGCGGTGGTGGTGCAGCTCTTCGCCGCACGAGGCACAGACCGGCTCCACCTTCAGGTACTTGCCGTAAAGGCGGCCGGAACCGCAGGCCGGGCAGCGTCCCTTGGCACCGAACATCATGGCGCGGCTGACATCGCGCTTGGGCTTGGCGTTCGGAGCGCTCGTGGTGATCGCGCCCGACAGCTCGGGCGAGCCTGCATAGGTGACTGTCATTTCCGCCGTCCTTTCGATGGCCGCCCCTTCGACGGATGTCCCGGCTTGGCCGAGCGGCCCGCGCCGCCGCTTCGATGCTTGCGGTTGCGCTCAAGGGTGCGTTCGCGCGCACTCCTCCGCTTGTGATAGTGACCTTCACTCAAAAGTTCAAACCGCAGGGCACCCGCATAAGGGGCCGCTTCGACCAGTCGAACCTCCACCCGATCCCCAAGAGAGTAGGTTTCTCCTGTGGTTCGGCCGCTCATCGAATGCGACGATTCGTCGTAATGGTAGTAGTCGTCGCCGATGGTCGAGGCGGGTACGAAACCGTCCGCGCCGGTGTCGTCGAGGCGGATGAACAGGCCCGACTTGACGACGCCGGAGATCCGCCCGGCAAACCGGGTGCCCACCTGGTCGGCCAGCCACAGGGCGATGAGCCGGTCGATGGTGTCGCGTTCGGCCAGCATCGCCCGGCGCTCGGCGGCGGAGACGTCCGCGCCGATCATCTCCAGCTTGCCGTCCATCCCGTCCGGCAGCCCGTCGTCGCCCAGCTTCAGCGCCCGGATCAGGCCGCGATGGACGATGAGGTCCGCATAGCGGCGGATCGGCGAGGTGAAATGGGCGTAGCGGCGCAGGTTGAGGCCGAAATGGCCGATGTTCTGCGGCGAGTATTCCGCCTGGGCCTGGCTGCGCAGGATCACCTGGTTGACCAGTTCGGCCTCGGGCGTGCCCTCGACCTTCTTCAGGATGCCGTTGAACGCCGCAGGGCGGATGCCGCCGCCGGAGGCGAGGCGGATGCCGAGCGTCCCCAGGAACTCCTTCAGCGCTTCCAGCTTCTCCGGGCTCGAGGCGTCGTGGACGCGGTAGAGCAGCGGCACGCCGTGCTTCTCCAGCGTCTCGGCCGCCGCCACGTTGGCCTGGATCATGAATTCCTCGATCAGCTTGTGCGCGTCGAGGCGGTTGGGCACGTAGACGCCGTCCACCGTGCCGTCCGGCTTCAGGCGGATCTTGCGCTCCGGCAGGTCGAGATCCAGCGGCTCGCGCGCCTCGCGGCCGCGCTTCAGGCACGCATAGGCCGCCCAGAGCGGCTTCAGGATCTCCTCCAGCACCGCATCGGCGACGATGCCCGGCTCGCCGTCGATGGCCGCCTGCGCCTTGTCGTAGGAGATCTTCAGCGCCGAGCGCATCATCACCCGGTGGAAGCTGTGGCCGAGCTTGCGCCCGTCCTTGTCGAAGACCATGCGCACGGCCATGGCCGGGCGGTCCTCGCCTTCCTTCAGCGAGCACAGCCCGTTGGACAGCGCCTCGGGCAGCATCGGGATCACCCGGTCGGGGAAATAGACCGAGTTGCCGCGCAGATGCGCCTCGCGGTCGAGCGGCTCGCCCGGCCGCACGTAATAGGCCACGTCCGCGATGGCGACGGTGGCGACATAGCCGCCCGCGTTGGCCGGGTCCTCGTCGGCGACCGCATGCACGGCGTCGTCATGGTCCTTGGCATCGGCCGGGTCGATGGTGATCAGCGGCAGCTTGCGCCAGTCCTCGCGGCCCGACATCGTCGCCGGCTTGGCGTTTTCCGCCGCCTCGATCACCCGGTCGGGGAAGTCGTGCGGGATGCCGTGGGTGTGCAGGGCGATCTCGGAGACCGCCATTTCCGAATGCATGGTTCCGATGCGGCGGACAATGCGCCCGCGCGGCAGGCCATAGCGGCCGACCTTGGTGACCTGTGCGCCGACGAGGTCGCCGTCTTCCGCGCCCTTGAGATCGCTTGTGTCGATCTCGAGTTCCTTCTGCTTGCGGTCGATCGGCTCCAGGAAGGTGCGCCCGCGCGCCTGGCGCAGGATGCCGAGCACACTCGAGGCCTGGCGGTCCAGCAGCTTGATGATGCGACCCGAGCGGGTCGCCTCGTCGCCGGTCGGATCTTCGGTCAGGCGCACCAAGAGCCGGTCGCCGAGACCGGGGGCGCGCATGTCGGACTTGCGCGGGTCGGGCAGCACCAGGATGCGCGGAGCGGTCCCGTGCTCTTCCTCGTCCCAGCTGGCCGGCTCTGCCAGCAGCTCGCCGTCGCTGTCGCGGCCGGTGACCAGCACCACCAGCACCGGCGGCAGGTCGCCGGGGCGCGAGAGGCGCTTCTGCCGCTTTTCCAGCAGGCCGTCGTCGGCCATCTCGCGCAGCAGGCGCTTCAGGTAGATGCGGGCGCCGCCCGTGATGCCGAAATGCCGCGCGATCTCGCGCTTGCCGGCCATCCCGGGATTGTCGGCGATGAAGGCCATGATCGCGTCCCGGCTCGGCAGCTCGGCCGTGCCCTTGGTCTTCTCGCCCTTTTTCGCCGTGCGCGGACGTTTCGGCCCCTTGGTGGTCAAGCAGTGCCATCCGCGGCGGTGTCCGCCTTCTTGGTCTTCGTCGCCGTCTTGGCTGCGGGCTTCTTCGCCGCGGTCTTCTTGGCGGCAGGCTTTTTCGCGGCCGTCTTCTTGGCGGCGGGCTCCTTGGCGTCCGCCGACTTGGTCGCAGCCTTCTTGGCAGGCGCCTTCTTCGCGCCCTTGCCCGACTTGCCGGCCTTGGCGTTGACGATCTCGATCGCCTCTTCCAGCGTCACCGACATCGGGTCCTTGCCCTTGGGCAGGGTGGCGTTGACCTTCGCCCACTTCACGTACGGGCCGTAGCGGCCATCCTGCACGGTGATCGGCCCGCCGTCCGGATGCTCGCCGAGCTCCTTCAGCGGGGCGGCACCGGCGCGTCCGCGCGACGACTTCGCCCGCTTCTGGGCCAGCGCGTCGACCGCGCGGTTGATGCCGACGGAGAACACCTCGTCGGCGCTTTCCAGATTGGCATAGGTGCCGTCATGCAGCACGAACGGGCCGTAGCGGCCGATGCCGGCGGAGATCATCTTGCCGTCTTCGGGATGCGGGCCGACCTCGCGCGGCAGCGACAGGAGCTGCAGCGCCTTGTCGAGATCCATGTCGGCGACCTGCCAGCCGCGCGGCAGCGAGGCGCGCTTGGGCTTGGCTTCCTCGCCGAGCTGGACATAGGGGCCGAAGCGGCCCGAGCGCAGCGTCACGTCGAGACCGGTCTCCGGGTCCTGGCCGAGCAGCTTCGGACCGTCGGCGATTTCCGCATCGCCCTCCTCGCCGCTGCCCGCCGAAAGCTGGCGCGTGTAGCCGCAATGGGGCGGGTTCTCGTTGGGAACCTTCCCCTCCAGCTTGTCCTTGTCGTAGTTCGAGCAGCCGACGAAGGCGCCGAAGCGGCTGACCTTCAGCGACAGGCGGCCGGCGCCGCAGACCGGGCACTTGCGCGGATCCTCGCCATTGCCCGTGTCGGGGAAGACGTGGGCGGCCAGCATCTCGTTCAGCGCTTCCAGAACCTCCGATACGCGCAGGTCCTTGGTGTCGTGCACCGAGCCGGAGAAATCCTTCCAGAAATCGCGCAAGACGTCCTTCCACGACAGTTCGCCGGCCGAGATGCGGTCGAGCTTTTCCTCCAGCGCCGCCGTGAAGTCGTATTCCACGTAGCGGTTGAAGAAGCTTTCCAGGAACGCGGTGACGAGCCGGCCCTTGTCCTGCGGGATCAGGCGCTTGCCGTCGAGATGCACATAGTCGCGGTCGCGCAGGGTCTGCAGGGTCGAGGCGTAGGTCGAGGGACGGCCGATGCCGAGCTCTTCCATCTTCTTGACCAGCGTCGCCTCGGTGAAGCGGGCAGGGGGCTCGGTGAAGTGCTGCGCCGTCTCGATGGACTGGCGCTCCACCTTCTCGCCCTCGCTCATCGCCGGCAGGCGGCGGGCGTCCTCGTCCTCCTCGTCGTCGCGGCCCTCCTGGTAGAGGGCGAGGAAGCCGTCGAAGCGCACGACCGAGCCGGTGGCGCGCAGGGTGGCCGGGCCGCCGGTGCCGCTGGCGTCGATATCGACCGTGGTGCGCTCCAGTACCGCGGATTCCATCTGCGAGGCGATGGTGCGCTTCCACACCAGCTCGTAGAGCCGGGCGGCATCGGGATCGAGATAGCGGGCGACGTCCCGCGGGCGGCGGGTCAGGTCGGTCGGACGGATCGCTTCGTGCGCCTCCTGGGCGTTCTTCGCCTTGGAGGAGTAGTGGCGCGGCTTTTCCGGCACGTAGTTGTCGCCGTAGTCCTTGCCGATCACCTTGCGGGCGGAGGCGATGGCCTCGCCGGCGATCTGGACGCCGTCGGTACGCATGTAGGTGATGAGACCGACGGTCTCGCCGCCGATATCGGCGCCTTCATACAGCTTCTGGGCGATCTGCATGGTGCGGGCGGCGGCGAAGCCGTATTTGCGCGAGGCTTCCTGCTGCAGCGTCGAGGTGGTGAAGGGCGCGGCCGGGTGACGGCGCTGCGGCTTCGATTCAACGCTCGCGACCTTCAGCGAGGCGGCCCGCAGGAAATCGGCGATCTTGTTCGCCTGGTCCTCGTTGGCGATGTCGAGGCGGCCGAGCTTCTTGCCCTCGAAGGCGGCGATGCGCGCCTGGAAGGTCGCGCCGCCCGCCGTCGTCAGGTTGGCCAGCACCGACCAGTATTCCTGGCGCACGAAGCGCTCGATCTCCGCCTCGCGGTCGCAGACCAGACGCAGGGCGACCGACTGCACGCGGCCGGCCGAGCGAGCGCCCGGCAGCTTGCGCCACAGCACCGGCGACAGGGTGAAGCCGACGAGATAGTCGAGCGCGCGGCGGGCCAGATAGGCATCGACCAGCGGCTCGTCGAGCTCGCGCGGGTTGGCCATCGCGTCGAGGACGGACTTCTTGGTGATGGCGTTGAAGACGACGCGCTGGACCGGCTTGTCCTTCAGCGCCTTCTTCTGCCGCAGCACCTCGAGCACGTGCCAGGAAATCGCCTCGCCTTCGCGGTCGGGGTCAGTCGCGAGGATCAGGCGGTCGGCATCCTTGACGGCGCGGACGATGTCGTTGAGGCGCTTCTGGGACTTCGCATCGACATCCCAGGTCATTGCGAAATCTTCGTCGGGCAGCACGGAACCGTCCTTGGGGGGCAGGTCGCGGACATGGCCGTAGGAGGCGAGGACCTGATAATCCGGGCCAAGATACTTGTTGATGGTCTTGGCCTTGGCCGGCGATTCCACAATGACGATATTCATGAGACCCCAAACAGGAAAACGGTCGCGCCGATCCGTTCGGACGGCGCCTTGCAGCGGATACGGTCTGCGCGACTGACGCGGGACGATCCCCCAAATGCATGGCCGCTGTCAAATGACCTTTCCGGCAGGGCGGGTCAAGGGTCGCTGCGGAATTCGCGGCGGTCCTGCTGCGAAGGGATGAGAGGGGAAGGGGTCTTGCGCCGGCCCGGTGAGGGCTGTTGGCGCGGCGCGGACGACCCTGGGGCAAGGGGCGAGGCGGGCCGAAAAGGCCCGCCTTGTCCGTCGTTTACGCCACGTTCCGGCGGCGGCCGGCGATGAGGTCGAGCACCGAACGGGCGGCATCGAGCACGTTGGAGCCGGGTCCGAAGATTGCCGAGACGCCCGCATCCTTCAGGAACTGGTAGTCCTGACGCGGGATCACGCCGCCCACGACCACGATGATGTCGGAGGCACCGCGCGCCTTCAGCGCCTCGACCAGCTGCGGGGCCAGCGTCTTGTGGCCGGCGGCGAGCGAGGACATGCCCACCACATGCACCTTGTTCTTCACCGCAAGGTCGGCCGCTTCTTCCGGCGTCTGGAACAGCGGGCCGGCTATCACGTCGAAGCCGATGTCGCCGAAGGCCGAGGCGATCACCTTGGCGCCGCGGTCGTGGCCGTCCTGTCCCAGCTTTGCGACGAGCACGCGCGGCGTTTCGCCGAGCGAGGAGGCAAAGTCGGAGAGCCGCTGCACGAGGGTCTCGTATTCCGGCTCGCCCTCATAGGCCGGGCCGTAGACCTGGCGCACCACCTTGGGCACCGCCTCGTGGTCGCCGAAGGCCTCGCGCAGCGCGTCGGAAATCTCGCCGAGCGTGGCGCGGGCGCGGGCCGCTTCCACGGCCGCTTCCAGGATGTTGCCCTCGCCCGTGCGGGCGACTTCGCGCAGCGCGTCCAGGGTCTCCTGCGCGCGCTGGGGATCGCGCTGGCGCCGGGTGCGCTCGATGCGGGCGATCTGGGACTCCCGCACCGCCTTGTTGTCGATGTCGAGGATCTCGATGTCGTCCTCGTTCTCCAGGCGGAACTTGTTGACGCCGACGATCACCTCGTCGCCGCGGTCGACGGCGGCCTGGCGACGGGTCGCGGCCTCCTCGATCATCCGCTTGGGCAGGCCCTTGTCGACGGCTGCGGTCATGCCGCCCTCGGCCTCGATGCGCTCGATGATCTCCCAGGCGCGGGTGGCCAGCTCGTTGGTCAGGCTCTCCACGTAATAGGAGCCGGCGAGCGGGTCGACGACCTTGGTCACGCCCGTCTCGTGCTGCAGGATCAGCTGGGTGTTGCGGGCGATGCGGGCGGAAAACTCCGTCGGCAGGGCGATGGCCTCGTCGAAGGAGTTGGTGTGCAGCGACTGGGTGCCGCCGAGGGCCGCCGACATCGCCTCGAAGGCGGTGCGCACGATGTTGTTGTACGGGTCCTGCTCCTGCAGCGACACGCCGGAGGTCTGGCAGTGGGTGCGCAGCATCAGGGAGGAGGCCTTCTTCGGCTGGAACTCCGTCATGATGCGCGACCACAGCAGGCGCGCGGCCCGCAGCTTTGCCGCTTCCATGAAGAAGTTCATGCCGATGGCGAAGAAGAAGGAGAGGCGGCCGGCGAAGGCGTCGACGTCGAGCCCCTTCTTCAGCGCGGCACGCACATATTCGCGCCCGTCCGCCAGCGTGAAGGCCAGCTCCTGCACCAGCGTCGCCCCGGCTTCCTGCATGTGATAGCCGGAAATGGAGATGGAGTTGAACTTCGGCATCTCCTTCGCCGTGTACTCGATGATGTCGGCGATGATCCGCATCGAGGGCTCGGGCGGGTAGATGTAGGTGTTGCGGACCATGAACTCCTTGAGGATGTCGTTCTGGATGGTCCCGGAGAGCTTGGACCTCGGCACGCCCTGTTCCTCGCCCGCGACGATGAAGTTGGCGAGGATCGGGATCACCGCGCCGTTCATGGTCATGGAGACGGAGATCTGCTCCAGCGGGATGCCGTCGAACAGGATCTTCATGTCCTCGACGCTGTCGATGGCGACGCCCGCCTTGCCGACATCGCCGACGACGCGCGGATGGTCGCTGTCATAGCCGCGATGGGTGGCAAGGTCGAAGGCGACCGAGACGCCCTGCTGCCCGGCGGCGAGCGCCTTGCGGTAGAAGGCGTTGGATTCCTCGGCCGTGGAGAAGCCCGCATATTGCCGGATCGTCCAGGGGCGGCCGGCATACATGGTTGCGCGCGGGCCGCGCAGGAAGGGCTCGAAGCCGGGCAGGGTGCCCAGGTGCCCGATCCCTTCCAGGTCCTCCTCGGTGTAGAGCGGCTTGACCGGGATGCCCTCCGGCGTCTGCCAGACGAGGTCCTGCGGATCGCTGCCCTTGAGCTCCTTCGAGGCCAGGTCCATCCAGTCGCGAACGGTCTTCTTCTCGGTCATGACCCGCTCCTATTCGAATTCCATGATGATCTCGTCGACGGCGAGGCTGTCGCCCGGCTTGGCGGCGATGGTCTTGACCACGCCCTTGCGCTCGGCCTTCAGCACGTTCTCCATCTTCATCGCTTCCACCGTGGCGAGCGTCTGGCCCGCCTCGACGGTCTGCCCTTCCTCCACCGCGATGGACACCACCAGGCCCGGCATCGGGCACAGCAGCATCTTCGAGGTGTCGGCCGGGATCTTCTCCGGCATCAGCCGCGCGGCCATCGCCTGGCGCGGGGTGAGGCAGGAGAGCACCACCTCGGCGCCGCGCTGGCGCAGGCGGAAGCCCTGCAGCGTCGGGTCGACCTTCACCGCCAGCGGCCGGCCGTCGACACTCGCCTCGATCAAGGGCGTGCCCGGCTTCCAGCTGCCGAGAGCGACCTTGCGCGGGGCGGACAGCGCCGTGCCGTCCTCGCCCTCGCGTGCGGCGACCGTGTAGCTGCCGTCGCCGTTTTCGGTGATCGCGACCGGAAACTCCTCGCGCTCCACCACGATGGTCCAGTTCGGACCGACCACCCGGCGGTGGTTGTCCATGGCGCCGCTGATCTGCGTTGCACGCGTCTCGGACACATGGTTGCAGGCCGCGGCCACTGCGACAAGCTCCTGAAGCGCATCGGCCTCCGGCGTGACGCCAGCAAAGCCTTCTGGATATTCCTCGGCGATGAAGGCCGTGGTGATGGCGCCGCTGCGGAAGCGCGGGTGGTCCATCACGGCGGAGAGGAAGGGCAGGTTGTGGCCGATGCCTTCCACCTCGAACCGGTCGAGCGCGTCGGCCATGGCGTCGATGGCCTCGATGCGCTTGGGCGCCCAGGTGCACAGCTTGGCGATCATCGGGTCGTAGAACATCGAGATCTCGCCACCCTCGAAGACGCCGGTATCGTTGCGCACGATGGTGCCGTCCTCGCGGGTGCCTTCCTGCGGCGGGCGGTAGCGGGTCAGCCGGCCGATCGAGGGCAGGAAGTTGCGATAGGGGTCCTCGGCATAGAGCCGGCTTTCCATCGCCCAGCCGTTCAGCTTCACGTCGTCCTGCGTGATCGACAGCTTTTCGCCGGCGGCAACGCGGATCATCTGCTCCACAAGGTCGATGCCGGTGATCAGCTCGGTCACCGGATGCTCCACCTGCAGGCGGGTGTTCATCTCCAGGAAGTAGAAGTTGCGGTCGCCGTCGACGATGAACTCGACCGTGCCGGCCGAGGCGTAGTTCACCGCCTTGGACAGGGCCACCGTCTGCTCGCCCATGGCCTTGCGGGTTGCCTCGTCGAGGAAGGGCGAGGGCGCCTCCTCGATGACCTTCTGATTGCGACGCTGGATCGAGCATTCGCGCTCGCCGAGATAGATCGCGTTGCCGTGGCTGTCGGCCAGCACCTGGATCTCGATGTGGCGCGGCTGGGTGACGAACTTCTCGATGAAGATGCGGTCGTCGCCGAAGGAATTGGCCGCCTCGTTCTTCGACGACTGGAAGCCCTCGCGCGCCTCCGCGTCGTTCCAGGCGATGCGCATGCCCTTGCCACCGCCGCCGGCGGAGGCCTTGATCATCACCGGGTAGCCGATCTCGCCGGAGATCTTCACCGCCTCGTCCGCGTCCGCGATCAGGCCCATGTAGCCCGGCACGGTGGACACGCCCGCCTCGGCGGCCAGCTTCTTGGAGGTGATCTTGTCGCCCATCGCCTCGATGGCCGAGGCCGGCGGGCCGATGAAGGCGACGCCCTCCTTGGCCAGCCTCTCGGCGAACTCGGCGCGCTCCGACAGGAAGCCGTAGCCCGGATGCACCGCATCCGCGCCGGACGCGCGGATCGCATCCATGATCTTGTCGATGACGATGTAGGACTGGTTGGCCGGCGGCGGGCCGATATGGATCGCCTCGTCGGCCATCTTCACATGCAGCGCGTCGCGGTCGGCGTCGGAATAGACGGCGACGGTCTGGATGCCCATCTTGCGCGCGGTCTTGATGACCCGGCAGGCGATCTCGCCGCGATTGGCGATCAGGATTTTCTTGATCATTGTTCTGTCGGTCCCGTTCGTGGGTCTGCGCGCATCACAGCGGAATGTTGTCGTGCTTCTTCCAGGGGTTGGAGAGCTGCTTGTTGCGCAGCGTCGCCAGCGCCCGTGCGACCCGCCGGCGGGTCGAGTGCGGCATGATCACGTCGTCGATGAAGCCCTTCTCCGCCGCCACGAACGGGTTGGCGAAGCGGTCCTCGTATTCCTTGGTGCGCGCGGCGATCTTCTCCGGGTCGCCCAGCTCGGAGCGATAGAGGATCTCGGTCGCGCCCTTGGCGCCCATCACCGCGATCTCTGCCGTCGGCCAGGCGTAGTTGATGTCGCCGCGGATATGCTTGGACGACATCACGTCATAGGCGCCGCCATAGGCCTTGCGGGTGATGACGGTGACCTTCGGGACCGTCGCCTCGCCATAGGCGAAGAGCAGCTTGGCGCCGTGCTTGATGACGCCGCCGTATTCCTGGCTGGTGCCGGGCAGGAAGCCTGGCACGTCGACCAAGGTCAGGATCGGGATGTTGAAGCAGTCGCAGAAGCGCACGAAGCGCGCGGCCTTGCGCGAGGAGTTGATGTCGAGCACGCCGGCCAGCACCATCGGCTGGTTGGCGACGACGCCGACCGTCTGGCCTTCGATGCGGATGAAGCCGGTGACGATGTTGCCGGCATAGTTCTCCTGGAGCTCGAAGAAGTCGCCCTCGTCGGCGATCTTCACGATCAGCTCCTTCATGTCGTAGGGCTTGTTCGGGTTGTCCGGGATCAGGGTGTCGAGCGAATTGTCGATGCGCGCCGGATCGTCGAAGAACGGGCGGACGGGCGGCTTCTCGCGGTTGCTGGAGGGCAGGAAGTCGATGAAGCGGCGCAGGGCGATCAGCGCCTCCACGTCGTTGTCGAAGGCGCCGTCCGCGACCGAGGACTTGCTGGTGTGGGTCTTGGCGCCTCCCAGCTCCTCGGCCGTCACCACCTCGTTGGTCACCGTCTTCACCACATCCGGGCCGGTGACGAACATGTAGGACGTGTCGCGGACCATGAAGATGAAGTCGGTCATCGCCGGCGAGTAGACCGCGCCGCCCGCGCAAGGGCCCATGATCATGGAGATCTGCGGTACCACGCCCGAGGCCATGATGTTGCGCTGGAAGACGTCGGCATAGCCGGCGAGCGAGGCGACGCCTTCCTGGATGCGGGCGCCGCCGCTGTCGTTGAGGCCGATCACGGGCGCGCCGTTCTTCATCGCCATGTCCATGATCTTGCAGATCTTCTGGGCATGGGTCTCGGATAGCGAGCCGCCGAACACGGTGAAGTCCTGCGAGAACACGTAGACCATGCGGCCGTTCACCGTGCCCCAGCCGGTGATGACGCCGTCGCCCGGCATCGAGGTGTCCTGCATGCCGAAATCCACGCAGCGGTGGGTGACGAACATGTCGTATTCCTCGAACGAGCCTTCATCGAGGAAGATCTCGACGCGTTCGCGCGCCGTCAGCTTGCCCTTGGCATGCTGCGCCTCGATACGGCGTGTGCCGCCCGCAAGACGGGCGGCGGCGCGGCGGTTTTCCAGTTCCTGCAAAATTTCCTGCATGGCTGGCCTTTCGGGCTCTGGTGGCGTTGCGCTCTTGTGGCGGCAGCGGACTGATGATCAGCGGGTGCGGGCGCGCACCAGCGTAACGGCGATGGCAGCGGCAAGCACGGACTTCACGATACCGCCGATGACGAAGGGATAAAGCCCCAGTGCGAGGATCGGCTTGTCGAAACCGATGAGCGCGCCGAGCCACAGCAGGCCGGGGGCGAAGACGACGGCCTGGGCCATGATCGAGGCCGGGATCGCCTGCCACAGGTTTTGCGTCCAGCCGCGCTCGGCGAAGATGCCGGCAAGCCAGGCGGAGGCGAGGAAGCCGAGGAGGAAGCCGCCGGTCGGACCCATCATGTAGGCAAGGCCGATGCCCTTGGCGGGCGTGTCGGCGAAGACCGGCAGGCCGGCCGCGCCCTGCAGCAGGTAGGCGGCGACAGCAGTGGTCGCCAGACGCGGGCCGAGCGTGAAGCCCAGCACCAAGAGCGCCAGCGTCTGCAGCGTCATCGGCACCGGGTAGAACGGAACGCTGACCTTGGCCGAGGCCGTCAGCAGCAGCGATCCGGCCAGGGCAATGGCGAGCGAGCGGAGCAGGGTACGGGGCGTGGTGGTGGCGGCGAAGCTGCCGGACATGGCGTTTCCTCCTGGGGGCCGCGTGCGGGGCTTGCCGACCCGGATGCCGCGGGCTCTCGTGTTCGGGGCCGCACGTCGCGTCGGGCATGTCGCCTCGCGCATGCGGCACATTGCCTGTTCGCTACTCCTTTTCGCCTTGCAGCGGGAGAGTTGAAAAAGCCGCAAAGCGAATTTAATCTGTTTGCAAACTTCATTTTGCGAATTTGCAAACATCTCCAGCCGGGCCCCCGCCATGAAGAGCGTGTCATGAAAAAGCTGTTCCTCGGCCGCCAGATCCGCAGCCTGCGCGAGAAGGCCCAGCTGACGCAACGGGATTTTGCCGAGCGCCTCGGCCTGTCGACCAGCTATGTCAACCAGCTGGAGAACAACCAGCGCCCGGTCTCCGCGCCGGTCCTGCTCACCCTGTCGGAGCGCTTCGGCCTCGACCTTGCCTCGCTCTCGGTCGACGACGACGACCGGCTGATCGCCGCCTTGCAGGAGGTCTTCGCCGATCCGGTGCTGGCGGGCGCCGTGCCGGGGCTGCAGGATTTCAAGATGGTCAGCCAGAACGCGCCGGACTTCGCCCATGCGCTTGTGCGCCTGCATCAGGCCTATCGCCAGATGGGCGAGCAGCTGGCTCAGTTCGACGACAGGCTGGCCCGCGACGAGGGGCTCGCCCGCCCGACCCCGTACGAGGAAGTGCGCGACTTCTTCCATTTCGAGAACAACTACATCCACGAGTTGGACCTCGCCGCCGAGGATCTGGCGACGCGCCTGTCGCCTTCGGGGCGGATCTTCGCCCGCGATCTTGCGCAGTATCTGGAGGAGCGGCACGGCATCGCCGTCGAGCGCCGGCGCGCCGGCACCGCGGGGGAGGGCGCCATCCGCCGCTTCGACCGGGAGCAGCGCCGGCTCTATCTCAATGAGGCGCTGCCTGAATCCACCATCGTCTTCCAGCTCGCCCACCAGATCGCGCTGCTGGAGGCCGGCGACATCGTCGAGGCGGTGGTGGCACGGGCGCGGTTCCAGACCTCGGATGCGGCGCAGGTCGCGCGCATCGGCCTTGCCAATGCCTATGCCGGCGGCATGGTGCTGCCCTATCGCGCCTTCCTGTCGGCCGCGCAGGAGACCCGCCATGATCTCGACCTCATCGCCGACCGGTTCGGCGCCAGCCTGGAGCAGGTGGCGCATCGCCTCTCCACCATGCAGCGCCCTCGCCTGAAGGGCATTCCCTTCTTCTTCGCCCGGGTCGACAGGGCCGGCAACATCACCAAGCGCCACTCGGCGACCAAGCTGCAGTTCGCCCGTTTCGGCGCCGCCTGTCCCTTGTGGAACGTGCACCGCGCCTTCGAGAGCCACGGGGCGATCATCCGCCAGCTCGCCGAGACGCCGGACGGCTCGCGCTACATCTCGCTCGCCGCCCACGTGGTGAAGAAGTCCGGCGGCTACAGCGGCCCGGTGCTGCACTATGCGATCGCGCTGGGCGCGGAGATCGCCCATGCGCGCGATATCGTCTATTGCGACGATCTCGACCTCACCCGCGAGGCGGCGTTCGAGCCCATCGGCGTCTCCTGCCGCATCTGCGAGCGGCTCACCTGTCCGCAGCGCTCCGTGCCGCCGCTCAACCGGGCGATCTCCATCGACAGCGACGACCGCCGGCTGGTGCCCTACGCGATCCGCTGACGCCTTGCCTTGGTGAGACGTGCGGAATTCGTTTCATGCTGAAATTATTTCAGCATAAATCCTTGTATTAAATGACAGAAATATATCCTGTTGACTGGAACGTAAACGTCATGCAGGGTTTTCTGCGGAGGAGGCCATGCAGCCCTATTACACTATCACCCAGCTGACGCAGGAATTCGGCGTGACGACACGCACCTTGCGCTTCTACGAGGCGGAGGGCTTTCTCAAGCCGACGCGGCGCGGGCGCCAGAGGCTCTACAAGCCCGGCGACCGGACGCGGCTGAAGCTGATCCTGCGTGGCAAGCGGCTCGGCTTCACCCTCGCGGAGATCCGCGACATCATCACCATGTACGACAAGTCGCCGGGCGAGGCGGGCCAGCTCCAGCTGCTGCTCCAGCGCATCGAGGGGCGGCGGTCGGAGCTGATGGCCAAGCGTCACGACATCGACCTGACGCTGGCAGAGCTCGACGAGGTGGAGCGCGGCGCCCGTGCCCGGCTCGGAGAGCTCGGGCCGATGAGCGACCTGTTCTCCGCCGCGGCCGCGGCGACGAAGGCCGAATAGATCGAAAAGACATGACAAGAGCTCGCGCCTTGGCTCCTTGAAAGCGCGGGCCATCGACGGGAGGATGGGATGACGCAAGTAGCAGAGAAGGTGCGGGCGTTCGAGCCGCGCGACCCCGCCTGGCGCGATCGGGTCGAGGCGAGCTTCGCCCGTCAGGCCTTCATGACGACGCTGGGGGCCAGCATCGACCGGCTGGAGCCGGGCTCGGTCGACCTTGCCGTCGCCTTCGCCGACGGTCTCGTACAGCAGCACGGCTATTTCCATGCCGGCGTCACCACCACGTTGGCCGATACCGCAGCCGGCTATGCCGCCCTGTCGCTTTACCCGAAGGGCTTCGGCGTGCTGACGACCGAGTTCAAGATGAACCTCTTGAACCCCGGCCGGGGCGCGCGTCTCGTCGCCCGCGGGCGGGTCATCAAGCCGGGGCGCACGCTCACCGTCACCGCATCCGACGTCTACGGCCAGACGCCGGGCGAGGAGGACATTCACATCGCCACCGGACTTTTCACAATGATCGCGCTGGAGGGGCTGAATGACTGATGCGCAAGGCGGGGCAGAGGCCACCGTCATCCGCCGGCTGGAGCCGTCCGACCGCGCCGCCTGGGATGCGCTGTGGGCGGCCTATCTCGCGTTCTACAAGCAGGAGCTGCCCGACGGCGTGAGCGATGCCGTCTTCGTGCGGATTTCCGGCGACGGCGCCCACGAGGGTCTCGTCGCCGAACGCGGCGGGCGCCTTGTCGGCTTCGTGCACTACGTGGTGCACGAGACCACCTGGTCCATCGAGCCGACCTGCTATTTGGAAGACCTTTATGTCGACGAGACCCTGCGCGGTGGCGGCGTCGGGCGCGCGCTGATCGAGGGCGTCTATGCGGCGACCCGCCGGCGCGGCTGCCGCTCCGTCTATTGGCAGACCCATGACGACAATGCCCGTGCCCGCCGGCTCTACGACCAGGTCGCGGTGCTGAGTTCCTTCGTGCGCTACGACCACGTGTTTTCGCAGGACTGAGGCGCCGCGCGCCGCCTGCCCATCTTTCGGAGACGAACCCATGATCCGCAACGACTTCCCCGGCTTCAACTTCAACCTCGGCGACACCGCCGACATGCTGCGCGACAGCGTCCGCTCCTTCTCGCAGGACACCATCGCCCCGCTCGCCGACCGCATCGACCGCGAGGACTGGTTCCCGCGCGAGGAGCTGTGGCCGGCCATGGGCGAGCTCGGCCTGCACGGCATCACGGTGGAAGAGGAGTGGGGCGGGTCTGGCCTCGGCTATCTCGAGCACTGCATCGCCATGGAAGAGGTCAGCCGCGCCTCCGCCTCCATCGGCCTGTCCTACGGCGCCCATTCCAATCTCTGCGTCAACCAGCTGCGCCGCTGGGGCACGGATGCGCAGAAGACGCGCTATCTGGCCAAGCTGGTCAGCGGCGAGCATCTCGGCGCGCTGGCCATGTCCGAGCCCGGCGCCGGTTCCGACGTCGTGTCGATGAAGCTGCGCGCCGACAAGCGCGGCGACCGCTACATCCTCAACGGCACCAAGATGTGGATCACCAACGGTCCGGATGCCGACACGATGATCGTCTATGCCAAGACCGATCCGTCCGCCGGCCCCAAGGGCATTACCGCCTTCCTCATCGAGAAGGACTTCAAGGGCTTCTCAGTCGCCCAGAAACTCGACAAGCTCGGCATGCGCGGCTCGCTCACCGGCGAGCTGGTGTTCGAGGATTGCGAGGTGCCGGAGGAGAACGTGCTCGGCGAGGTCGGCAAGGGCGTCAACGTGCTGATGTCCGGCCTCGACTACGAGCGCGCGGTGCTGGCGGCCGGCTGCATCGGCATCATGCAGGCGGCGATGGACGTGGTCATTCCCTACATCCACGAGCGCAAGCAGTTCGACCAGCCGATCGGCACCTTCCAGCTCGTTCAGGGCAAGATCGCCGACATGTATGTCTCGATGAACGCCAGCCGTGCCTATGTCTATGCGGTGGCCCAGTCCTGCGACCGCGGCGAGACCACGCGCGAGGACGCCGCCGGCGCCATCCTCTACGCGGCGGAGAACGCCACCAAGATCGCCCTCGACGCGATCCAGCTGCTCGGCGGCAACGGCTATATCAACGAATACCCGACCGGCCGGCTGCTGCGCGATGCCAAGCTCTACGAGATCGGCGCGGGCACCTCGGAGATCCGCCGCATGCTGATCGGCCGCGAGATCTTCAACAAGACCGCGTAAGGGGCAGGGCGATGCTGCCGCGTCTGGTTGAATGGGCGCGGCAGCTGAAGCGGGACGTCGTCGTGCTGGCCATCGCCTTGCGCGATCCGCAGGCGCCGCTGGTCGCACGGCTTCTCGCCGCCCTCGTCGTCGCCTACGCCCTGTCGCCGATCGATCTCATTCCCGACTTCATTCCGGTTCTCGGTCTCCTTGACGACCTGATCCTCGTCCCCGCCGGCCTCTGGCTGGTGCTGCGGCTGATGCCGGACGAGGTGATCGCCCGCGCCCGCGACAAGGCCGCCACAGCCCCTCCTTGCAAGCGAAGCCGTATTGCCGGCGCGGTGATCGTCTGCCTCTGGCTTGCCCTGGCCCTATGGGCCGGCAGCCATCTGCTGCGCCTGTTGAGGGGCTGACAGCCGAGCGCCTCCCAACTTGCCCGCAACCTCGCTGTGAGCGGTCCATCGTCCGGCAGGATGCGCGAAGGCGCGGGAATGCGCTGCCGCAAGCGCGGCGGGCGTTACGGCGGCGCTTCCCCCCATCTTCCAGCTGTTTCTGCTTCCTGGGTGTGACGCCTGAAGAGGCGCAGGCCTGACGCTGCCCCTGCGCCGATACTTTGCCGGGCGCGCGCCATGCGGCGCGCAAGGACCGCCTTTCGCAGCGCTTCTTGCGTTGGTTGCCGGCGCCTCAATGTAGGCGTGTAGCGAATGCCACCTCTACAACCCGATGAAAACCGGGGTGTCGCCGCCGTGATGGCCGCCTGATGGGCACGACCGGTGGAAAGCCTGTGCCTCATGTCCGTAAAACTGCGCAAGTTGCGGGCAGGCCACGCGAATATCGTGCCGCATCCTTGCCAGCCGTCGTTTTTGACGTGTACTATGATTGTATAAAATCAATGGTTGTATAAACCTTCTGCGACGCCTCGTCAGGCCAACAACCGGGTCACATAATGCCGATAGATCCACAGAATGACCGCTCTGAGGCCGCACGCTACTGCGCCCAGATCTGCCGTGAGCTGAGAGACCTTGCGTCCAATAACGATATGGAATTCCTTGCATATTTGCTTGAAATGGCGCGGGTCGAAGCCTTCGACAGGCATGCGGAGATGGAGCGTTCGGGCGCCGAGAAAGCCGCAAGGCGATAAGTCACATCACAGGTTGCATTCTTTTTTGCATATCTATCGTGCAACCTCGTCGCCCCTTTGGGTTGTAATTTTGGTTGTGCTAAATTCAGCTGCAATCCGCATTGCGGTCTGACCCTCACGGAACGGTGATCGATGCTGCGGGGCGAAGCGCGGCAGCGGGGAACCGGACCGGCGGGCGGGCTGGCTGCCTGGCGCGCTGCAAGGCAGCGGAAATGCCCTTTCCCGAGGCTCGGTTTTCGCCGGCCCCCGCGTGCGTCTCGCGCCCGTCTGATGTCGTCCGCCCGTTGCCGTTCCCGGCGTCTGTCTCAGCGTCCGTCGATCAGGCTGATGCGTTGGCCGCGATGGCGCTCCAGCCGTCCGGCGAGCTCCAGTTCCAGCAGGATCACGTGGACGATGCGCGCCGCAAGGCCGGTGTAGCGGATCAGCTCGTCGACCTCGACCGGCGCTGCCCCCAGCGCGGACAGCACGCGGCCACGGTCGCGGTCCTCCACTTCCGGCGGCTGGACGGGGCCGCCGCCTGCGACCGGTTCCTCGATGTCGAGGCCGGGGGCCTCTTCGGCGATGCGCCGGGGCCCCAGGCTTTCCAGCACGTCGGCGCCGTTCGCTACCAACGTTGCGCCGTCGCGGATCAGCCGGTTGCCGCCTTCCGAACGCGGGTCCAGCGGCGAGCCGGGCACCACGAAGACCTCGCGGTTCTGCTCGGCGGCAAAGCGCGCGGTGTGCAGCGAGCCGGAGCCGCGCGCCGCCTCGATCAGCACCGTTGCCAGCGACATGCCGGAAATCAGCCGGTTGCGGCGCGGGAAGTCGCGGGCCCGCGGTTTCCAGCCGAAGGGCATTTCGCTGACGATGGCGCCGCCCCGGGCGGCGATGTCGTGGTAGAGCTCGCGGTTTTCCGGCGGATAGATGATGTCGACGCCGCCGGCCAGCACCGCTGCCGTGCCGCCCGCCAGCGCCGCGCGGTGGGCGGCCGCGTCGATGCCACGCGCCAGTCCCGAGACGACGGTGTAACCGGCCGCCGACAGGTAGCCGGAGATCTCGCTGGCGATCTTCTGTCCGGCGAGCGAGGCATTGCGCGCGCCGACCATGGCGATGGTCGCCGCATCCGCCAGCCGGTCGTCGGAGCCGAGCACGGAGATCAGCGGCGGGGCGCCGTCGACATGGCGCAGCAGGGGCGGGTAGCCGTATTCGCCGAGCGCCCGCAGGCGTCCGCCGATCCGCGCCAGCGCCTCGATCTCGCGCTCCGCGTCGGCCTGCGAGGCGATGCGGATGGTGCGCTTGCCGCCGCGGCGGGAGAGTTCCGGCAGGGCGGCGAGCGCTGCCTCGGCGGAGCCGGTGTGGTTGATCAGTTCGCGGAAGGTGACCGGACCGACATTCTCGGAGCGGATCAGGCGCAGCCAGGCCAGGCGCTGGCGGTCGGAGAGGGCGCGACCGCGCCCGGTCGCGCCTGAACTCATGCCTTCTGGCCGATCCGGCCTTCGGTGCCCTTGAGCAGGCGGCCGATATTCTCGTGATGCTTGGCCCACAGGATGACCGAGAGCAGCGCCATCAGCTCGGCGACCTGCGCCCGGTCGAAGACGAACCACAGCAGCAAGGGGGTCGCAAGGCTCGCCACGAGGGCGGAGGCGGAGGAGTAGCGCGTCACGAAGGCGACCGCGACCCAGATCGCGGCGAAGGCGAGCGCCGCCGGCCAGTAGAGGCCGAGCAGGATGCCGAGATAGGTGGCAACGCCCTTGCCGCCGCGAAAGCGCAGCCAGACCGGAAAGATATGGCCGATGAAGGCACCGAAGCCGGCGATCACCGCCGGGTCCGGTCCGCCGTAGCGGCTGGCCACCAGCACGGCCACCGTGCCCTTCAGCATGTCGCCGAGGAGGGTGAGGGCGGCCAGGTGCTTCTTGCCGGTGCGCAGCACGTTGGTGGTGCCGATATTGCCGGAGCCGATCTTGCGGATGTCGCCCTGGCCCGCCAGCCGCGTGATGATCAGCCCGAAGGGGATCGAGCCCAGCAGATAGCCGAAAACGAGCGCAGTCAGGTAGTAGGGCCAGGCAAGGGCCCAGCTGATCGGATCGGGCAACGTGCAGCCTCCGGTTGCGGCGACGATGTAACTCTAGAACATCGGATCGAAAAGGGAAATCCGGTTTTCCGCAGCGTTTCGCAAGGGTCTCAGGGCGTCACGATCCGTCCGGCGACGATGGTGTGCAGCACCTCGCCGGAGAAGCGCGCGTCCTCGAACGGGGTGTTCTTGGAGCGCGACTTCAGCCGCGTCTTGTCCAGCACCCAGGGCCGGTCGGGATCGAACACCACCACGTCGGCGGGGCTGCCTGCGGCAAGGCGGCCGGCCTCCAGGCCCAGCCGGCGGGCCGGGTTGCACGTCATCGCCGCGAGCAGGGGGACAAGGCCGATCTCGCCGGAATGGACGAGGCGCAGGCCGGCGGCCAGCAGCGTTTCCAGGCCGATGGCGCCGTCGGCGGCCTCGGCGAAGGGATGGCGCTTGGTCTCCACGTCCTGCGGGTCGTGGCCGGAGACGATCACGTCGATGGTGCCGTCGGCGAGCGCGGCGATCATCGCCTGGCGCTCGTCCTCCGAGCGCAGCGGCGGCGACATCTTGAAGAAGGTCCGGTAGGGGCCGATGTCGTTCTCGTTCAGCGTCAGGTGGTTGACGGTGATGCCGCAGGTGACGTCGAGGCCGTCCGCCTTGGCCCGGGCGATCGCCTTGGTGCTCTCGGCGCAGGAGATCGACTGCGCGTGGTAACGCCCGCGCGTCAGCGCGGCGAGCCGCAGGTCGCGCTCGACCATGATGATCTCGGCCTCGCGCGGGCTTGCCGGCAGGCCCTTCCAGCTGGCCGACAGGCTCTCGTTGATGACGCCGGAGCCCGATAGCGCCGGGTCCTCGGTGTGGTGCACGACGAGCGCGCCGAAGTCGCGGGCATAGGTCATCAGCCGGCGCATGATGCCGGCATGGGTGACCGAGCGGTGGCCGTTGGAGAAGGCGACGGCACCGGCTTCCTGCAAGAGGCCGATCTCGCTCATCTCCTCGCCGGAAAGACCCTTGGTCAGCGCGGCGAAGGGATGGACGTTGACGCAGGCCGTGTCGCGGGCGCGGCGCAGCACGAAGTCGACCAGCGCCGGGTCGTCGATCACCGGGTCGGTGTCGGGGGAGGTGACGATGGTGGTGACGCCGCCGGCCGCTGCCGCCTGGCTGGCGCTGGCCAGCGTCTCGCGGTGCTCGGCGCCGGGCTCGCCCACGGTGACGCCCATATCGACGAGGCCGGGCGCGACGACCGCGCCGGCGACGTCGATCACCTCGGTTCCCTCGGGTGCGCCCTGGTTCTGCGCCGCCGGTCCTGCTGCGGTGATGCGTCCGTTCTCGATCAGCACGCTGCCGGGCGCGTCGAGGCCGCTTGCCGGGTCGATCACCCGGGCATTCGTGAGGAGGATCGGGCTCTGCGGGTTTGCCATGGCCGGGCTCCTCATTTGTTCGGCAGATGGGCGGCGAGCGCCTCGAGGACGGCCATGCGTACGGCAACGCCCATCTCGACCTGCTCGCGGATCAGGCTTTGCGGCCCGTCGGCGATTTCCGGATCGATCTCCACGCCCCGGTTCATCGGGCCGGGATGCATCACCAGCGCGCCCTCTGCGGCCGCCGCCAGCTTGTCGCGGTCGAGGCCGTAATAGCGGAAATACTCGCGCACGGAGGGGATGAAGGCGCCCTGCATCCGCTCACGCTGCAGGCGCAGCATCATCACGATGTCGGCGCCGGCCAGCCCCTTGCGCATGTCCTGGAACACCTCGACGCCCATCTGGGCGATGCCGTTCGGCAGCAGCGTCGAGGGGGCGACGACGCGCACCCGCGCGCCGAGCGCGTTCAGCAGGATGATGTTGGAGCGGGCGACCCGCGAATGCAGGATGTCGCCGCAGATCGCCACCGTCAGCCCGGCGATGGTGCCCTTGTGGCGGCGGATGGTCAGCGCGTCGAGCAGCGCCTGGGTCGGGTGCTCATGCGCGCCGTCGCCGGCATTGACCACCGAGCAGCCGACCTTCTGCGCCAGCAGGTGCACCGCGCCGGCGGCGTGGTGGCGCACGACGATGATGTCGGGATGCATGGCGTTCAGCGTTGCCGCCGTGTCGATCAGCGTCTCGCCCTTCTTCACCGAGGACGAGGCGACCGACATGTTCATGACGTCGGCGCCGAGCCGCTTGCCGGCGATCTCGAACGAGGACTGGGTCCGCGTCGAGGCCTCGAAGAACAGGTTGATCTGGGTCCGGCCGCGCAGCACGGCCTTTTTCTTCTCGACCTGCCGGCTGATCTCGACGGCGGCTTCCGCCTGGTCGAGCAGCGCGACGATCTCGTTGGGCTGCAGGCCCTCGATGCCGAGGAGGTGACGGTGCGGATAAAGCTCCGCGAGGGGGGGATGATGAGCGCTCATTAAAGCCAACCCTATAGGCGCTTCCTTGGCCCGGCTCAAGCGCGGCGAGGCGTTCTCCACCGGCAGTGGCCATCGAGCCGAATTCAGGTGCGTGAGCACGGCGAGCGCAGAAAATCGCGTCAGATGGCCGTGGGAGTGCGTTTCCTAATGAGCGAGCAGCAGGGCCAGCGGCATGGTGACAGCCGCCAGCACTGTCTGCATGGTCAGGATCTCGGCCATCAGCGGCGCATCGCCCCCCATCTGGCGGGCAAGCAGGTAGGAGTTGCCGGCGGACGGCACGGACATGGCGATGATCACCGCCGAAAGCGCCGGCCCGTCCAGCCCGAGCAGCAGGGCGAAGAGGAAGCCGAAGACCGGCATCACCGCCAGCTTCAGCACGGTGGCGGTGGCGAGCGCCGGGCCCGGGCGGCGCAGGGCGGCAAGGTTCAGTCCGGCGCCGACGCAGACGATGCCGATGGGCAGCGCCGCATTGCCGAGGATCTGCAGTGTCGAATCGGCAAAGCGCGGCAGCGGCACGCCGGCGATGTTGAGCGCCAGCCCGAGGCCGGTCGACCAGATCAGCGGGTTCTTGAGGAGATCCAGCGCGATGCGCCCGGCGCTCGGCGGCGAGCCGCTGGCGAAGCGCGCCAGCACCAGCACGTTGATGATGTTGAGCAGCGGGATCATCGCCACCACCGCCACCGCCAGCAGCGCGACGCCCTCGCGGCCCAGCAACTCGTCGGCGATGGCCAGCGCGACGAAGGTGTTCCAGCGGGTCGCGCCCTGAAAGATCGAGCTGAAGCGCGGCCCGTCGATGCCGAATCGCGTCTTCAGCAGCGGCTGCAGCGCCAGCGCCAGCGCCGACATGGCGAAGATCGACAGGACCAGCGCCGCGCTCATGCCGAAGGCAGGGATCGCAATGAAGTCGGTTTTCACGACCGTGCGGATGATCAGCGCGGGAAACAGCAGGAAATAGGCGATCTTCTCGATGCCGCGCCACTGGTCGCCGGTGATCAGGCCCATGCGCGCGACGATGTTGCCGGCGGCGATCACCAGCAGCACCGGAATCAGCGCATTGAAGACGCCGTTCATGGCCGACCGTCGTCCGGCCTCTCGTCCTGCTCGTCGAGGCTGCCGTAGGTCAGACGGTCGAGCAGGCCCTGCAGGATGTACGAGGCGGCCATCTTGTCGACCAGCTCGGCCCGGCGGGCGCGGGAGCGGTCGGCGTCGATCAGCGTGCGGGTGACGGCGGCGGTCGACAGGCGCTCGTCCCAGGCGGTCATCGGCATATCGGTCAGCGCCGCGAGATTGCGGGCAAAGGCGCGGGTCGCCTGCACGCGCGGACCTTCCGTGCCGTCCATGTTCAGCGGCAGGCCGAGCACCAGGCCGCTGACCTCGTGCTTGGCGCAGATGGCGAGCAGGGCGGCGGCATCGACGCCGAATTTCTTGCGGCGGATCGTCTCCAGCGGCGAGGCGATGCCGCGGCCGAGATCGGACAGGGCAAGCCCGATGGTCTTGGTGCCCAGATCGAGACCGATCAGGCGTCCGATGCGGGGGAGGCGCGCTGCAAAGTCTTCCAGCGCAAGGAGAGGATCTGTGGCCATTCAGCGGCTTTAGCACGGCGCGCGAGGGGCGAACAGCTCCGGGATTGCCGTTTGCCGTCAGGTGGCTAGATTTCAGCGGGACATTTCATCCACCGTTTCCGCTTCAAGGGAGGCAGCCATCATGAAGCTCACCTATCTCGGCCATGCCGCGTTCCGCGTCGAAATTCCCGGCGCGACCATCCTCATCGACCCGTTCCTGAGCGGCAATCCGTCCTTCCCCTCGAACATGAGCGTCGAGAAGGCCAGCGAGGGCGTCACCCACATCCTGCTCACCCACGGCCATGACGACCATACCGGCGACACCATCGCCATCGCCAAGGCGACCGGCGCGCAGGTCACGGCGAATTTCGAGGTCTCCATGTGGGTCCAGTCGCAGGGTCATGAGAACATCAACCCGATGGGCTGCGGCGGCACGGTCGATGTCGGCCCGTTCGCGGTCTCGCTTACCCAGGCGCATCACACCTCGTCCTCGCTCGCCGGCGGCTGGCCGCCGGTCTATATGGGCCAGCCGAACGGCCTGATCGTGCGGGTCAAGGACCAGCCGACCCTCTACCACATGGGCGATACCGACATTTTCGGCGACATGGCGCTGGTGAACGAGCTCTACGCGCCGAAGATCGGCATCGTGCCAATCGGCGACCGCTTCACCATGGGTGCGCGCACGGCCGCACTCGCCTGCCGCCGCTTCTTCGACTTCGACACGGTCATCCCCTGCCACTTCGGCACGTTCCCGATCCTCGACCAGTCGGCGGATGCCTTCGTGCGGGAAATGGGCGACCAGAGCTCGCGCGTGAAGGTCACCGCGCCCGGCGCCTCGCTGGAGGTCTGAGGCGGGGCCACGCCGGGGGGGGGGCGAGGCCTCGCATCCCCTCTGCCGTCACCCCGGGCAAGCGGAGCGCGACCCGGGGCCCATTGGTTGCCAGAGCGATAAGTGCGGGCGCGCGCCCGCGCTAACCCCTTACACAGAGTGTCATCCCGGTTTCGGCGTAGCCGAAGACCGGGATCCAGTAACCCCGGATCGTGCGGCCGGAGCTTCGACGTTGCCTCGCGCGAGCCTTGCCGAGGCTGCGGGGTTGCTTTGGCGCCACCATCCGCCCGGTGGATACTGGATGCCTGCCTTCGCAGGCATGACAGCCGAGAGGGGGGCGCCTTCCCGGGTCTTGGCTTCCGCTTGCCCGGCAATGACGTTTGGCGGGGAGCGAAAAACACCTGCCGAGGTTGCCAATGGGTCCCGGCTCTCCGGCTGCGCCGTCGGCCGGGATGACAGCCTGAGAATGACGTGTCCGCCCGCGTCCTGAAGAGGCGTTCTGACGACTGGACAGATGGAGAATGTTCTCGTAATGTTCTCATCAATCCAGAACAGGTGCCGCCATGACGATTGCCCTTCCGTTACGCTCCCGCCTTCGCGTTTCGCCCTTCCGCAGCCGGCTCGACGACTATCTGGTGTCGCTGGCGCGCGGCGATCTTCTCGGCGCGGCGCGGGCGCATTTCGCCCCCGACATCCGCCTGTTCGACAATGGCGCGGCGGCGGCCGAGGGGCTGGAGGCCGTCCTGCGCAAGCTTCACCCGGTCGCTCGCCGCTTCACCATGCTGCGCGGCACGGTCGACGGGCTGGTCTGCGATCGGGCAGGCGAGACGGCGGAGTTCTCCTGCCGCTTCGACGGGGTCGAGGTGGACGGCCGCTTCTTCCGCGAGACGGTGTCCTTCCGCCAGCGCTGGCATCTTGGCCGCATCGTCGAGGAAGAGCAGTGGCGCGGTGCGGCGGCTTTCGCCCATGCCCCCGTTCATGCCTCCACCGGGACGCAGGCTTCTGCGGCTGCGGGTTTTTGCCTGCCGGGCTCGCTGACCTCCGCCGCCTCCCGGCCCGCATCCGGCTCGTCCTGCCGCGGGCAGGGCGCTGCCGCCTGATCAGCGCTCCTGGAGCGAGGCGGACACGCCCTGGGAGCGCAGGAGAGGGCGGACCGTGCGGGCTTCGGCTTGCGGGGCGAAGGATGCGGATGATATAGCCCGGTCAAGCGGGTGCGGCCCGCCGGCCGTTCGGGCCGGCCGGGCTTGCCGGCGTTGCGGCGTGTCCTTTCCATCTCCTTTTCATCCGGGGGAAGGGGCGTTCGCGAGGCCCGCACCTTTCACGGCCTGATCTTGTTGGAGAATTCGCATGTCCGTCGATGTCGATACGGTGAAGCGCGTCGCCCATCTGGCGCGCGTCAAGGTCACGGACGATGAGGCCAGCCGGATGACCGGCGAGCTGAACACGATCCTGGCCTTCGTCGAGCAGCTCGACGAGGTGAACGTGGACGGCGTCGAGCCGCTGACCTCCGTCGTCCATCAGGAAATGAAGAAGCGCGCCGACGTCGTCAGCGATGGCGGCTATCCGGAGAAAGTGGTGGCCAACGCCCCGGCCTCCGACGACAATTTCTTCATGGTCCCCAAGGTGGTGGAATAGGCATGTCTGTCCGGGTGGGCATCGAGAGCCCGCCCGACCATGACATGCGGGCGCTGCCCCGTCGCACTTGACGCGGGCCGCGCGGAGCGCGAGACAGGCTCCCAAGAGACGGCGCCATGCGCCGTGCCACCCAGACCACCAGCGAGATCCAGTCCGAGCGAGACCCCGATGACCGAGCTGACCAAACTGACCCTGACGGAGGCCCGCGCGCGGCTCGCCGCCCGCGAGATCACCGCGAGCGAGCTGACGACGGCCTATCTTTCGGCCATCGAGGCGGCCAATCCGGCGATCAATGCCTATGTCGCGGTCACCGCCGACCGGGCGCTCGAGATGGCCAAGCGCTCCGACGAGCGGCTGGCGCGCGGCGAGGGCGGGGCGCTGGAGGGCATTCCGCTCGGCGTCAAGGATCTGTTCGCCACCGAGGGCGTCCACACCCAGGCCTGCAGCCACATCCTCGACGGGTTCAAGCCGCCGTACGAATCGACCGTGACGGCGAACCTTTGGGCTGACGGCGCGGTGATGCTGGGCAAGCTCAACATGGACGAGTTCGCCATGGGCTCGTCCAACGAGACCTCCCATTACGGCAACGTGGTCAACCCCTGGCGCCGCGAGGGCTCCACCGAGGCGCTGGTTCCCGGCGGTTCTTCGGGCGGCTCGGCCGCTGCGGTCGCGGCCTTCATGTGCGCCGGCGCCACGGCGACCGACACCGGCGGCTCGATCCGTCAGCCCGCCGCGCTCACCGGCACGGTCGGCATGAAGCCGACCTATGGCCGCTGCTCGCGCTGGGGCGTCGTCGCCTACGCCTCCTCGCTCGACCAGGCCGGTCCGATCACCCGGACCTTGCGCGACAACGCCATCATGATGCGCTCGATGGCGTCGGTCGACGCCAAGGACACGACCTCGGTCGACCTGCCGGTGCCGGATTACGAGGCGGCCATCGGCCGCTCGGTCAAGGGCCTGCGGATCGGCATTCCTGCCGAGTACCGGGTCGACGGCCTGCCGGCGGAGATCGACGCGCTCTGGCAGCAGGGCATCGATTGGTTGAAGGCTGCGGGCGCGGAGATCGTCGAGATCAGCCTGCCGCACACCAAGTATGCGCTGCCGGCCTATTACATCGTCGCCCCGGCCGAGGCGTCCTCGAACCTCGCCCGCTACGACGGCGTGCGCTACGGCTTGCGCGTGCCGGGCGAGGATATCGCCGACATGTACGAGAACACCCGGGCCGCCGGCTTCGGCTCCGAGGTGAAGCGCCGCATCCTGATCGGCACCTACGTGCTGTCGGCCGGCTACTACGACGCCTACTACCTGCGTGCCCAGAAGGTCCGCACTTTGATCAAGCGCGATTTTGACGAGGCCTTCGATGCGGGCGTCGACGCGATCCTGACGCCGGCGACGCCGGACGCGGCCTTCGCGCCGGGCGCCTTCAGCGGCGATCCGGTGCAGATGTACCTCAACGACGTCTTCACCGTGACCGTGAATATGGCCGGCCTGCCGGGTCTGGCTGTCCCCGCCGGGCTGAACAGCGCCGGTCTGCCGCTCGGCCTGCAGCTGATCGGTCGTCCCTTCGGCGAAGAGACGCTCTACACCCTCGGCAATGTCATCGAGGAGGCTGCCGGCCGCTTCGAGCCGGGCAAGTGGTGGTAAGACCGTTTCGAGAGGGTTTGCGCAAATTTTCGCGATTTTGACGCGGGATTTTGCAAAATCCGTCTCAATTTTCGATTGTCAAGCGCCCGGCGGTAACCCGTTCGGGCGCCTTGCTTTTTTGTGCTCGGTCCACGCGATTTCGCGACAAGCGCGTCACAGCTTGTAGGCGGTGCGGAAGCCGCCCCAGTGGCGGCCGGCCACGGTGATGGGCGCGTCGATCTCGCGCATCCAGATGATGCTGCCGTTGCCCATGTCGCGGGGATAGGTCTGCACCAGGAAGGGGCGGGTGTTGCGCGCCGCGCTCAGTCCCGCGCGGTCGTCGAAAATCCGCCGGTTGCGGCAATTGGCGGCGTTCCACGCCGGATCGTCGGGGCGCTGCGGCTGGGAATAGACCGCATTGTGCACCGGCAGATAGGCGTTGCGGTCGACCGAAACGCAAAAGACGAGCCCGGTGCCCTTGGCGCGGGTCAGGATATCCTCCTGGATCGGCGGCAGGATGCGCTCCAGCACGGCGAGTGCGCGGTTCGAGACCTGGCGCGGATTGGTGCCGGCCAGCGGCTGGTAATCGGTGTCGAACAGCGCCTCCAGCGTCAGGTTGCCCGAGGATACGGCCGCTTCCATCGCCTCGGTGACGCGGCGTGCGCCGTCCTGTGCCCGCTCGATGGAGGGGGCGAGTTCTCCCCGCACCCGTGCCAGAAGGTCGGCAAGGCGCGTTGCGAAACCTTCGTCCGGATTTTCGAAGGCGCAATGCATGCCGAGGTCGGAGACGGCGACGACCTGCAGGTTGGTGCGGCCGAGGCTGGACAGCTCGACGGTGGCCGGTCCGGTCTGCGCGCTTGCCTCGCCGTCCTGCGGGACAAGCAGCGCGCCGCCCGTGGACAGATCGAGCGTCTTGATGCGGCAGCTGCGGCCGGACTGGGTGAGGGTGCCGGTCAGCTCCGCCGGCAGCCGGTCGTCGCGGCGGCGGTCGCCGATCGCCGTCTGGCGGATCATCATCGTGAACCGGCTGCTCAGACTATTCCCCAGGGCGAGCATGGAGCGGGAGGCCTCGCCGGCGGCCTGTCCGGCGCGCTCGGCGCTGTCGGTGGCCTCGGCGATCGTCGAGACCTTCTCGGTGACCGCACGTACGAAATCGGCGGTTTCCCGCGCGGTTTCGCCGACCGAGCGTGAGGTTTCCATCTGCTGGCCGACGGCCTCGGCAACGGCCGCAAAGCTCGGCAGGATCTCGCCGATCACGCCGATGATGCGGTCGACGGCACGAATACTCCCCTCTGCCGAGGTCTGCAGGCGGGCGATATTGGCGATGATTTCGTCGGTGGCGGTCTGGGTCTCGACCGACAGCGCCTTCACCTCGTTGGCGACCACGGCAAATCCCCGCCCGGCCTCGCCGGCGCGGGCCGCCTCGATGGTGGCGTTGAGGGCGAGCAAGTTGGTTTGCTTGGCAACGTCTGAGATCAGGCGCACGACATTGGCGATGTCGTCGATGGCACTTTTCAGCTCCTGAATGCCGGTGTTCGCCGTGTCGGCGACTTCGCGCGCTTCCTCGGCCAAACGCGAGGAATTCTGCACCTGACCGTTGATCTCGTTGCTTGCCGAGACCAGCTGTTCGACCGAGGCGGCCAGCTGCTGGGCGGTCTCGTCCGCATGGCGCGTCTCGCTGTGCAGCGCCTGGGAGTGGCCGCGGATATCCGACAGGAGCAGCAATTGCTCGCCGACGCGGGTGCGCAACTCTTCCGCGCCCGTGCCGATGCCGTTGGCGGCGGTGCGCAGATCCGACTCGATCAGATCGAGGGTCAGCGCGGTCTGCTGGTCGCGGGCGAGCGACAGCGACGCGCCGGAAGACATGTCCTCGTCGGCCGGGGAGGCGGCCCGATCTTCGCCAGGGGCCGCGTCACTGTTTAAAATCTTGGATATTTCAACAGTTTGTCGACGCGAGGCCGCAAATAGACGCATGGTCATTTCTCCGAAGTGTTCCCACCCTCAATGCGTTATCCGCACACTTGTTGCCCGGGAGCGTGGCACGATTGCTTGAATTGTCTGTTAACGCTGCGGGAGGTGGTGCGCAGTTCGTCATGCCCTTAAAACGTGTTGCCGCCGGCCGCCCGGCATCGTCCCCGTGGTGCCGCTGGTTCTTTGCCTTGCGCGGATCCCATGCTAAACCCGCCCCACACCAGCGGATGGTCGCACCGTGAACAAGTGCGGGCCGGATGCGACAGCCGCACGCGCGGCGAACGGGCGACGAACGGAACGCAATGAGCGAAGAGCTGAAGCGAAAGGCCGCCGAAGCGGCGCTGGAAGAGGTCACGTCGGGCATGCGGCTCGGCATCGGAACCGGGTCGACGGCGGAACAGTTTGTCCGCGCGCTGGCGGAGAAGGTCCGCGAGGGGTTCTCGGTGATCGGCGTGCCGACGTCGGAGCGCACCGCGGCGCTTTGCACCGAGCTCGGCGTGCCGCTGACCACGCTGGAAGCCTGCCCGGAACTGGATCTCACCATCGACGGAGCGGATGAGCTGGACCTGCAGCTGCGCCTGATCAAGGGCGGCGGCGGTGCGTTGCTGCGCGAGAAGATCGTCGCCAAGGCGTCGCTGCGCATGATCGTCATCGCCGATGCCAGCAAGAAGGTGAAGCAGCTCGGCGCCTTCCCGTTGCCGGTGGAGGTGGTGCCCTTCGGCCTTGGCGCGACGCGCAATGCGATCGCCCGTGCTCTGGCCGATCTGGGTTACGATGCGCCGATCCTGCTGCGCGGCGGAGAAACGCCCTTCGTTACCGATGGCGGCCACCATATTCTCGACATCGATTTGCGCGAGATCACCGATGCGGACGCCCTGTCGCGGGCGCTGCTCGATATCCCGGGGGTGGTGGACCACGGACTCTTTCTCGGCATCGCAGATGTCGCCTATCTGGCCGGGGCCGACGGCGTGGAGCGCCTTGTCCCCGCAGCCGGCGAGGAAAACTGACCTTTTAGGAACAGCCCGGCCGAAGCGGCCGGGACCCCGATCACTTGCTCATGGAGTAACCGATGTTTCTTTTCTGCCGGAAGTCCGCGATGGCCGCAGCCACGGCGGCGGCGATGGTTCTCTCGTTCGCCCAGGCGGCGACCGCCCAGGAAACCTTCTCCGACGAACAGATCGCCGCAGCGCGCGAGGCCGTGCAGTCGGCGCAGGCAATCCGCGCGTTCGATGACGTGCTGCCGCTGATGGCCGAGCGCACCCGCGGCCTGTTCATCCAGAACGACCCGGCCAACACGGCAATGATCGACGAGGTTGTCACCGAGGTCGCTCTGAAGCTCGCCGACCGTCGTCCGGAACTGAACCGGGTGGTCTACGAAGTGTGGGCCCGCCGCTTCACCGTCGAGGAGCTGAAGGAGCTTGCTGCCTTCTACAACACGCCGCTCGGCCAGAAGTATTCCCGCGTCGAGCCGGAGCTGCGCGCGCTGTCGATCGGCGCGGCGAAGCAGTGGGGTGATGCGATCTCGACCGAGATGGTGACCCTGGTGCGCGAGGAGCTGACCAAGCGCCAGGAAGCCCAGCAGACCCAGCCGACGGAAGCGCCGGCCCAGTAATTCGGGCCGGTATTTCGGGCCCGACAAACGCGGGCCGCGACTGCCCGGCCGGAGTTGTTCCGGCCGCGGCCATGCCGCCCGGACCCGGGCGCGGGGCATCATGGACGACGGGTCCGGCCGGTCGGCCGCGGCCCTCCAAACGCTAAGGGCGAGGCATGAGCGATTTCGACTTTGACCTGTTCGTCATCGGCGGCGGCTCGGGCGGCGTGCGCGCGGCCCGTATCGCCGCGTCCCATGGCGCGCGCGTCGGCATTGCCGAGGAATACCGCTACGGCGGCACCTGCGTTATCCGCGGTTGCGTGCCCAAGAAGCTGATGGTCTATGCCTCGCGCTTTTCCGAGGAATTCGAGGACGCGGCCGGCTTCGGCTGGCAGGTCGGCGAGAGCAGCTTCGACTGGGAGCGGCTGATCGATGCCAAGGACCGGGAGATCGCCCGGCTCGAGGGGATATATCGCCGCAACCTGGAGCGGTCCGGCGTCGAGCTGTTCGACACGCGGGCCGTGCTGGAGGATGCCCACACGGTGCATCTCCTGACCGACGGACGCCGCATCCGTGCCGAGCGGATCCTGATCGCGGTCGGTGCGACGCCGAATGTCGATGCCACCCTGCCGGGCGGCGAGCACGTCATCACCTCCAACGAAGTCTTCCATCTTGCCGACCTGCCCAAGCGGGTGGTGGTGGCAGGCGGCGGGTATATCGCGGTCGAGTTCGCGGGGATTTTCGCCGGGCTCGGCGCGGAAACGACGCTGATCTATCGCGGCGAGGAAGTGCTGCGCGGCTTTGACGACGATCTGCGCAAGGTCCTGCACGAGGAGATGGAGAAGAAGGGCATCCGCGTGCTGTGCGGCGATGTCTTCTCCTCCATCGAGAAGACCGAGGACGGGCTCATCGGCCATACCCGCAAGGGCGATACGCTGCACGCGGACAAGATCATGTTCGCCATCGGCCGGCGGCCGAACACCGCCGGCCTCGGCCTCGACAAGGCGGGGGTAGAGCTGGCCTCCTCTGGCGCCATCATCGTCAACGAGGCCTCGCAGACCAACGTGCCTTCGATCTACGCCGTGGGAGATGTCACCGACCGGGTGAACCTGACGCCGGTGGCGATCCGCGAGGGCCACGCCTTCGCCGACAGCGTCTATGGCGGCAAGCAGTGGTCGGCCGATCACTCGATGATCCCGACGGCCGTGTTCTCCCAGCCCGAGATCGGCACGGTCGGCCTGACCCAGGCCGAGGCGCTGGAAAAGCATGGTGCCGTCGATGTCTACAAGGCGCATTTCCGTCCGATGAAGCACACGCTGTCGGGCCGCGACGAGAAGATGCTGATGAAGGTGCTGGTCGAGCCGGAGAGCGACAAGGTGCTCGGCGTGCATATCCTCGGCCACGACGCGGGCGAGCTGGTGCAGGTGCTGGGCATCGCGCTGCGGATGGGCGCCACCAAGGCCGACTTCGATGCGACGATGGCGGTGCATCCGACGGCGGCCGAGGAGCTGGTGACGATGCGCGAGCCGACCGAGCGGCTGCGCGCCTGACCGGCCCGACGAGAGCTTCCGAAATGAACACGGGGAGGCGATTGCCTCCCCGTTTTCGTTCGTGTTTTCGCGGTTCGCGCGGTCTGCGCGGCGCCGTCAGTTGGCCGCGCGGCGCCAGCCGAGCGCCAGCAGGCCGGCCCCGATCATCAAGGTGCCGCCGGTGCGGTTGATCCAGCGCCGCACGGACGGGCGGCGGATGCGCGAGCGCACCATCGAGGCCATCAGCCCGTAGGCGGCGGCATTGAGCGCGGCGAGGATAACGAAGGTCGCCTCCAGGATCGCCGCCTGCTGCAGGAGCGGGCGCGCCGGATCGATGAACATCGGCAGGAAGGCGATGAAGAAGACGATGCTCTTGGGGTTGAGCGCCGTCACCGCATAGGCGTGGAGGGCGATGCGCAGCATCGGCGCGCGCGCCGGGGAGGGGCTGCCGTCCGCCATTTCCTGCGGGGCCTCGTCGGCGACCGGTGCGCGCCAGACCTTGATGCCCAGCCAGATCAGATACATGGCGCCGATCCACTTCAGCACCGTGAACAGGGTCGCGGACGTCGCGAGCAGTGCGCCGAGACCGAGCAGCGAGGCGGTCATGGCGGTGAGATCGCCGAGCGCAACGCCGATGACGGTCGCCGAGGCGACGGCCCGGCCATGGGCCAGCGCATAGGAGACGACCAGAAGGATGGTCGGGCCGGGGATGGCCAGCATCACGAAAGAGGCGGCGGAAAAGGCAAGCCAGGTTTCGAAAGACATGGAAAAACACTCCAGCAGGAAGGTTCCAAACCTGCCCAGCAATCCACACTCGCCGGCATTTGGAAAGGGGTAAAAACCTGCAAGTTGGCTGCCGTTGCGGCACCGGGCGGTGCGGCAACGGCAGCCGGGTTTCAGCGGTTGTCGAGTTGCGCGCGAACCCTCAAGAGCCCCAGCCGTGTGATGCGGTAAGGGCCGGAATTGGCGGAGGCGATCAGCCTGCGCCGCTTCAGCTTGCGGAAGAGTTCGAGCGTCAGTCCCGTGTGGTGCCAGCCTTCGCGCGTGACGATGGCGAGCTCTTCTATGCGGCCGCGCTCGTCCTTCTCGACGAGCACGTGACCGCCTTGAGCGAGCAGGTGGAGGACCCGCTGCTCGGCCTTGGAGATGTCCATTTCAGGGATAATTCCGGAGATGCAGTTCCAGCGCGCACGTCACCGCCGCCCGCAACGCAAGCGGTCGTGCGTGGGTTCGTTGCCCGGTCTGTTCTCGATGGACCGGGCTTTACCGGGTCTCGAGCTGGCTGCGCATAAGCTCTCCGAAGTTGACGATCGAGAGATAGGGGCTGGCCGCTTGCCGTGCAAGATCATGCGTGCGAGGGAGCGCGAGGCACCGCGCCGGCGTTGCACAAATGCCGCGGGCCGGTTGGCCGCCGGTCGTGCGATTGCGGTTCCCTTTTTCGGCGGGCGATCCTAAAACACGGTCATGACACCGTCCGAATCCCTGCCGCTGCTTTTCGGCCTTGCGGGCCTCCTCAATCCCTTCGCGCTGCTGATCGGCGCTGCGCTCGGATGGTATGCCGATGCGCGCGCCAAGCTGGTGATCGCGGGCTTTGCCGCCGCGGCCCTGAGCGTGCTGATCGACGTCTCGCTGGCGGCGAGCGGCGTGCCGGCTCTCGGCGGCTACGAGGGCGGGCCGCTGGCCGTGCTGCCGTTCCGTTTCCTCGGGGCTTTGGTCGTCGCCGCGCTGGTTCACGCGATCCGCAAGCGCTCGCGCCGCAACCGCCGCTGAGGCCGCGGCCATGTCCCCCGCCGTCCTGTCCCCCACCGTCCTGTCCTATGCCGCGCTCGCCATCGCCATCGTGCTGGAGGTGATCGGCACGACGGCGCTGCAGCAGTCGCAGCAGTTCACCCGCGCGCTGCCCACGGCGGTGATGGCGGTCTGCTATCTCGCCGCCTTCTACTTCCTGTCGGTGGCGCTGCGGACCTTCCCGGTCGGCGTTGCCTATGCCATGTGGAGCGGGCTCGGCATCGTGCTGATCTCGGCGGTCGGCTATTTCGTCTTCCGCCAGACGCTCGACTTGGCCGCGATCATCGGCCTGGGGCTGATCATCGCCGGCGTCATCGTCGTCAACGTCTTCTCAGGCGCCGTCCGGCACTAAGGTCCTCACCCTAGGCTTTTGCCTGGCCCGTCCAGGTGGCGAAGAGATCGCCGTTGGGGCAGAAATCGGGCGCGTGCGCCGCGCCATCCTCATGCGCATCCAGCCAGTTGGCGCACTCCTCGGGCCGCTCGCAGCCAAGGCAGCGGGAGGCGACCTTGCGCATGGCGGTTTCCATCATCATGCCGCTCGGCATCGCGTCGTCCGCGCCGACCGTGCGCATCATCCGCCCCATCAGTCCGGCGCGTTCGTCGAGGCGCTTCATCAGTCCCATGGCCATCGTCCTTGCTGTCGCGGCGCCGCCATGGCGCCCATCCGTTCATCGACACTATGATGGTTGCGAGTGAAACTATTTGACGGAGATCAAACGCAGGGGACGGAACGCGCGGCAGGATCGGCGCAGGTGCTGAAAATCTGCTAGGCTCGGCTGCTGCCGGCGGTCGGCAGGACGGCGAGGCCCCGCGCATGATCTCTCGTGTGACATCCCCATCCCAGGGCAGCCAGAGCGGCGTCGTCGCGGTGCGGCCGGTCAGCCGCGTGCCGATGCTCAATGTCGGCGATGCCATCGCCGTGCGCGTGGCAAAGCACCTGAGCGAAAACGTCATGCGCCTTGTCGGCGGCGGGGCGGGCGGCGGGTTCCAGCTCGACGTCGAGGGGCAGGAGATGCTGCCGCTGGGCAGCCGCGCGACACTCAGCGTCGAGCGCGGCCCCGACGGCCCACGCTATCAGGTCAGCGCCGCGCCGCAGAACGCCGCCCAAACGCCAGGGCAGGGCACCCCTGCCTCCGCCCTCGGCGAGACCGAGGCGCTGGCGCGCGTCGCCTCGCTCGCCACCTCCCTTGCCGCCCGCCAGGACGGACTGTCCTCGCTCTATGCCGGCCTTGCCGCGGCGCTGGCCGCAGCGCCCGCCGGGGTGCCGGGCGGCTTGCTGCCGCCTGCGGTGACGAGCGCGCTGGCGGGCCTTCTCGGGTTCCGGCTGGATCCGACGGCAAGCCGGGAAGGGCGGCTGGATGGTCCCGCGCTCAAGGCGGCCCTGGAAGGACTGACCGGGCGCGGGGCGGCAGGCGGAGCCGGTTCAAGTCTGGATGATGCCTTGAGCGAGCTTTTGAGCGTTCTCAAGGGCGCGGCCGGGGGGCGCGAGGCGCCGGCCCGGCAGGCGACCCCGCCGCCGCTGCCGGGGATCTCCCGCCATCCGCGCGGCGAGAAGCCGGCCCGCGCCAGCAGCGAACTGGTATCCGCGCTTCTGGCGCGCGACGCAGAGGAGGCCGCCGCCATCCTTGCGGCCAAGACCGATGCGGCGCTGGCCCGGCTGCGGCTCGCCTCGCTGGCCTCGCGCGGGTTGCTCGCCGACGGCGAAGGGGCGGGAGATGCGGCCCTGTTCGACCGGGTGCTCGACCTGCCGCTGGTCGTTGGTGGGCAGACCGCGGTGATCTCGCTGCAGATCGGGCGCGACGACACGCCCGGCCACGAGGGGGAGGGCGCGCATCCCGCCTGGCGACTGCGCTTTGCGCTCGATACGGAGGCGACCGGCGCGGTGGAAGCGCTGGTCGGGCTCGACGGTCCCCGGCTGTTCGCAAGCCTTTGGGCCGTGCGCCCGGACATCGCCGCAGACCTTCGCGAGCGGTTGCCCCGCCTTGCCGCAACGCTTGCCGAACAGGGGCTGGAGGTGGTCGACCTCAAGGTGACCGGCGGACTGCCGGACGATCCGCCGGCGCTCTCGGGCCAGTTCGTGGACGTGGTCTCGTGAGCGGGGACGAGGATCCGCGCCGCCGGCTGGCGGTGGCGCTTCACTACGACCATGCCGGCGCGCCGCGCGTCACGGCCAAGGGGCGCGGCGTCCTTGCCGCCCGCATCCTGGAGCTTGCGGCCGAACATGGCGTGCCGGTGGAAGAGGACGCGGCCCTTGCCGAAGCCCTGTCGCAGATCGAGCTCGACCGCGAAATCCCGATAGAGCTCTACGAGGCCGTCGCCGCCGTGCTGCGCTTCATCCTGATGGCCCGGGGGCGTTGAAGGGCCGTTGAAGGCCCGGCGAGGGACGCATTGTCGCTGACCGCGGCGACGAATTGACTTGCCAAACCCGGACTGAGATGGGAGGTCCCTCCCTTCGGCTGGCGGCACCGCGCCCTTGCGCGGACGGACAGTCTTCCAGGCGGGTTGTTGCCCCATTTCCTCCTTAGGGTCCTGATCCCGAGGGAGGGCTCGCTTCCAGATAGGATAGCCATTGCAGAACACCGACTGCCGCCCGGCCGAAAAGCCGCGCTCCTGGAACGCCTCGCTGGCCAAGTATCGCAAGCCGAGCACGGCGCGCAGCGTCTTCGAGATCATCGCCAGCCTGCTGCCCTTCGCGGCCCTGTGGGCGGCGGCGGCGGTGCTGGTGAACCACGGCCAGTGGTGGGGCCTCGTCCTGACCGTGCCGGCCGCCGGCCTTCTCGTGCGCCTGTTCATGCTGCAGCACGATTGCGGGCACGGCTCGCTGTTCTCCCGGCGCGGGCTCAACGACTGGACGGGCCGCGCGCTCGGTGTGCTGACCTTCACGCCCTACGACTACTGGCGGCGGACCCATGCCATCCACCATGCCTCGACCGGCAATCTCGACCAGCGCGGCATCGGCGACATCGACACGCTGACGGTCAGGGAGTACCAGGCGCTGCCCTGGAGCGGGCGGCTGCGCTATCGGCTCTACCGGCATCCGCTGGTGATGTTCGGGCTGGGGCCCGCATGGCTGTTCGTGTGCCAGTACCGCCTGCCAGTCGGATTGATGCGCGGCGGCCTGGAGCCGTGGCTCTCGACCCTTGCCACCAACCTGTGCATCGCCGCCATGGCCGCGCTGCTGATCTGGGCGGCGGGGCCGGGGGCTTTCCTGATGGTGCAGGGGCTGATCATCCTGATGGCGGCGACCGCCGGCGTCTGGCTGTTCTACGTCCAGCACCAGTTCGAGGAAACCCACTGGACGGTGAGCGGCGAGTGGAACTTCCAGACCGCGGCGCTGGAAGGCAGCTCGCATTACGACCTGCCGCCGATCCTGCAGTGGTTCACCGGCAATATCGGCATCCACCACGTGCATCACCTGTCCAGCAAGATCCCGTTCTATCGCCTCAGTGAGGTGATGCGCGACTTCCCCGAACTGCGCGACATGAACCGCATCACCCTGCGCCAGAGCTTCGGCTGCGTGAAGCTCGTCCTGTGGGACGAGGACACCCGCCGGCTCGTCTCGTTCCGCCAGGCCCGCACGGCCAGCGCCGCGGCGTGAGGGGGCGGAGCTTCAATCCGCTCCCGCCGACATCCTGCGCTTCATTCCGAGGGCGCGGGGCCATTTAGGGGAGTGGCGGACGGCCGCCGATTTGCGCTAGTCTT
This sequence comes from Stappia sp. G46H5W, assembly GCF_058448995.1. Lineage (NCBI taxonomy): Bacteria > Pseudomonadati > Pseudomonadota > Alphaproteobacteria > Hyphomicrobiales > Stappiaceae > Stappia > Stappia sp. G46H5W. The sequence goes on from NZ_JBZFLL010000002.1 coordinate 267,610, forward strand.
GGACGAAGACTGGGAGGGCGCCGCCATGAGCGACAATCCGCATATCGGCGAAAGCTTCGAGAGCTTCCTGCGCGACGAGGGCATCTGCGAAGAGGTCACGGCGGAGGCGGTGAAGAAAGCCAATCAACTTGCGATTGAGCTGAAGAAGGCCGAATTCTCTCAACTAGGCTAGGATGATGCGGTGCAGTAGGACTTTAATCCTAGCTGTTACGTACTGGTTATTTTAATTTAGGTGAGACATGCTTGTTGATATTTTTGCGCGTCGATATGATGGTTTGGTGTTGAGAGATAGTTTTGATATTAATGATCGCCGAATTCTACTTCAATCTTTTCGTATTTTGGAAGAAGATATCTATCCATACTATTATGATGGGAAGGAACGTCCCGAATCTGTCGCATTTTGGACAGCCCTTCACAGCACCTTATCTCGTGAATTGGGCTTGAAGGAGTTGTCCAGTCAGTGGTTCTCGTACACAACGAAGTGGAACGGGAACGACCATATCCAGACACATAAGCGTACAATGGTGGCAGTATGTGAAAGTTGGATGACCCAAGAACTCACTGGGACGCCTGATGTCTTCATAAAAGAGCGCCTTAGCCTTATTGAGATCGGCTTTCGTAGCAAAGAGAACGATTTAGCCTCTATGAACGCGAAAGAAATCTCGGAAGGCGAGATAATATTGGCGTCACTGTCGCAATTTGGAAATGGGAAAGATGGCGCACGTGCTCGCCGCGAGAAGAAAGTGAAGGATTTTCAGGCGTCTGTCGAAGAGTTGAATACTCGATTTCGGCAGGCTGGATATCCGTTGAACTATCATAACGGTTTCATCCAGCTCGTTTCCGACGATCTGGTGCAAACAGAGGTAGAAACTCCTTTCTGGTCGCTTCTTACTTCCCCAAAGTGGAAGAACGTAGATAGTGACATGAAGGAAGCGCTCGATCTACGTGACAGAGACGGGAAGAATTCCGCATTCTTTGCGGCAAAAGCACTAGAAAGCACTATCAAGATCATCTCGGACGCGAAAGGATGGACGCAAGGTAACGAGAGGGGAGCTCATAATTACATAGAAAATCTAAGCTCTAAGAAAAATTCATATATTGATGAATGGGAGAGTTTTTCTTTGAAGGGATTTTTTTCTAGTGTTCGTAATAAACTAGGGCATGGGCCCGGTAGCTCCATAATGCCGAATCTATCTCAGTCGCAGACTGAATGGGCTATAGAGTTTTGTATGATTTGGATCAAAAGTTTGATCAAGAGATTTGATTATTGATGCTCGATCAAGATGGCGATCTCAATAGACTTTCGCCGAGGATCGTGGTGGATTCAATATGACTTCGTGATTTTATTGGAAGCGCTACATATCGATAGTCTTGTGGGTCATCTCTCCCCCACCTCCCCCCTTGCGGGGAGGGCAAAGACCCACTACCCACACACTCGAGCGTTCCGGCGTGCGTTTCGGCGCGCGCGGCACGCGTTCAGGACAAGTCCGCCCCTTGGCAAACCTTTTTCGCGCGTGCGCGCGGGGCTCGAGGGGCGGGCGACAGGCACGACACAACGGGCAGGACTTCCACGGCATGAGCATCGTCGACACCCGCACCCCCGATCCCAAGAAGTTCATCAAGGGCGCCACGGGCGACTGGGAAATCGTGATCGGCATGGAGGTGCATGCCCAGGTCACCTCGAATGCCAAGCTGTTCTCCGGCGCCTCGACCGAGTTCGGCAAGGATCCGAACGCCAATGTGAGCCTCGTCGATGCGGCGATGCCGGGCATGCTGCCGGTGATCAACGAGGAATGCGTCAAGCAGGCGATCCGCACCGGCCTCGGCCTCAAGGCGCAGATCAACCTCAAGTCCGTTTTCGACCGCAAGAACTACTTCTATCCGGACCTGCCGCAGGGCTACCAGATCTCCCAGTTCAAGCAGCCGATCGTCGGCGAGGGCGAGGTCCTGCTCGACATGCCCGGCGGCGAGCAGGTGACGGTCGGCGTCGAGCGGCTGCATCTGGAGCAGGACGCCGGCAAGTCGCTGCACGACCAGCACCCGACTATGTCCTTCGTCGATCTCAACCGCTCGGGCGTCGCGCTGATGGAGATCGTCTCCAAGCCGGACCTGCGCTGCGCCGACGAGGCGAAGGCGTATCTCACCAAGCTGCGCACCATCCTGCGTTACCTGGGCACCTGCGACGGCAACATGGACCAGGGCTCGATGCGCGCCGACGTCAACGTTTCGGTGCGCGCGCCGGGCGGGGCCTTCGGCACGCGCTGCGAGATCAAGAACGTCAACTCCATCCGCTTCGTCGGCCAGGCCATCGAGTATGAGGCCCGCCGCCAGATCGGCATCCTGGAGGACGGCGGCAGCATCGACCAGGAGACGCGCCTGTTCGATCCGGTCAAGGGCGAGACCCGCTCCATGCGCTCCAAGGAGGAGGCGCACGACTACCGCTATTTCCCCGATCCGGACCTGCTGCCGCTGGAGTTCGACCAGGCTTACGTCGACGCGCTCGCCGTCGGCCTGCCGGAGCTGCCGGACGACAAGAAGGCGCGCTTCGTCGCCGATTACGGGCTCACCGCCTATGACGCCGACATTCTGGTGGCGGAAAAGGCCTCGGCCGACTTCTTCGAGCAGGTCGCCAAGGGGCGCGATGCCAAGCTTTCGGCAAACTGGGTGATCAACGAGCTGTTCGGCCGGATCAACAAGGAAGGGCTGGAGCTGAGCGAAAGCCCGGTGTCGGCCGGCCAGCTCGGCGGCATCGTCGATCTGGTGGTCGACGGGACGATCTCGGGCAAGATCGCCAAGGACCTGTTCGAGATCGTCTGGAGCGAGGGCGGCGAACCGGCGGAGATCGTCGAGGCGCGCGGCATGCGCCAGGTGACGGATCTCGGCGCCATCGAGGCCGAGGTCGACAAGATCATCGCCGCCAACCCGGAGAAGGCGGAGCAGGCGCGCGCCAAGCCCGGTCTTCTCGGCTGGTTCGTCGGCCAGGTGATGAAGGCGACCGGCGGCAAGGCCAACCCGCAGGCGGTCAACGACCTGCTCAAGGCGAAGATCGGCATCGAGTAAGGGCGGGTTACGCGCCATCGCTCTGGCAGCCAATGGGCCCCGGGTCGCGCTTCGCTTGCCCGGGGTGACGGCTGAGGGGATGCGAGGTCGGCGCGCCACCCACAGGATGTCATCCCGGCCTTGCGGCCGGTATGACGCCCGCGCGCACCGCCCTGTCATCATCCCGTAACGAGAACGGCTTACCCGGCTCACTTCAAGGCAACTTGAGGAGAGTCGGAGGTGGCCATGCTGTCGGGTCAGGCGTCGAACACGAAGTCGGTCAATGCGGGGCGGGGCGCTCTGCTCGGCCGGGCGGTGCATCGCAACAAGGCCCTGTCGGGCGAGGGCGCGCTGGAGCGGCTCTTCACCCTGGCCTTCCAGGGGCTGGTCTATCCGCAGATCTGGGAAGACCCCGAGATCGACATGGACGCGCTGGAGATCGGCCGCGACCACAAGGTGGTGACCATCGCCTCGGGCGGCTGCAACGTTCTCTCCTACCTGACGGCCGATCCGGCCAGCATCACCGCCGTCGACCTCAACCGCGCGCATGTGGCGCTGACCCGGCTGAAGCTCGCCGCCGTCAAGCATCTGCCGGGGCATGACGACTTCTACCGCTTCTTCGGCAAGGCGGACGAGAAGGGCAATGTCGAGGCCTACAACCGCTTCCTGCGCGAGCGGCTCGACCCGGAAACCCGCGAGTACTGGGAAAAGCGCGGCCTGACCGGGCGCAAGCGCATCACCCTGTTCGCCCGCGACCTCTACCACCACGGGCTGCTCGGCTATTTCATCGGCGCCGGCCATTTCGTCGCCCGCGCCTATGGCATCGATCCCAAGGACATGCTGCGCGCCCGCTCGCTGGAGGAGCAGCGCACCTACTTCGACAAGGCGCTGGCGCCGTTGTTCGACAAGCGGATGGTCCGCTGGGCGACGTCGAAGCGCGTGTCGCTCTACGGGCTCGGCATTCCGCCGGCACAGTACGAGGCGCTGGCCGGCAGCGGCCCCGGCGGCATGGCGGCTGTGCTGCGCGAGCGGCTGGAGCGGCTGGCCTGCGACTTCCCGCTTTCGGAAAACTACTTCGCCTGGCAGGCCTTCGGCCGCGGCTACGCCAATGACGAGGCCGGCCCGCTGCCGCCCTATCTGCGGCGCGACCACTTCGAGACGATCCGCGCCCGCGCCGACCGGGTGCGCGTGGTCAACCGCTCCTTCACCGACTATCTGGCCGCGCAGGAGGGGGGCAGCGTCGACCGCTACGTCCTGCTCGATGCGCAGGACTGGATGACCGACGCCGCGCTCAACGCCCTGTGGTCGGAGATCACCCGCACGGCCCGTCCGGGCGCGCGCGTCGTCTTCCGCACGGCGGCCGAGCCCAGCCTGCTGCCGGGCCGCGTCGCGCCGGAGATCCTGGGGCAGTGGCGCTACGATGCGGATCGCTCGCGCAAGCTCGGCTACATGGACCGTTCGTCGATCTATGGCGGCTTCCATCTCTATATCCGCGGCGCGGCATGACCGTGCGGGGAGAAGTGAGGACGTCCAACGGTGCGGAGCTGATGGACGGCATCTACCGCTGGCAGCGGCATGTCTACGACGCGACGCGCAAATACTATCTGCTCGGCCGTGACCGGCTGATCGACGATCTCGCCCCGCCGCCGGGCGGCACGGTGCTGGAGCTTGGCTGCGGCACGGCGCGCAATCTGGTGCTGGCCGCCCGCCGGCACCCGCAGGCGCGGTTCTTCGGCATCGACATCTCGCAGCAGATGCTGGAGAGCGCGCGCGGCTCGATCCGCCGCGCGGGGCTTGATGACCGGATCAGCGTCGCGCAAGGCGATGCGACGGCGTTCGACACGGCGGCGCTGTTCGGCGTCGAGCGCTTCGATCGGGTGTTCTTCTCCTACAGCCTGTCGATGATCCCGCCCTGGCGCGAGGCGCTGACTGCCGGCGCCGGCGCGCTGTCGCCCGGCGGCCGGCTGCATCTGGTCGACTTCGGCATGATGGAGGCCTGGCCGGGCCTGGTGCGCGCGCCGTTCCGCGCTTGGCTGTCCGCCTTCCACGTCGCGCCGCGGGTGGATCTGGGGGCGGCGCTGGAAGCCTGCGCGCAGGCGCACGGGGCGCGGGCCTCGTTCCGCCGGCTGCATGGCGGTTACGCGGTGATCGGGCGGCTGGAGGCGTAAGGCTGCCCCTCTCGGGATGCGCTGCGGGCGCCTGCCGGGTTTGCCCGGTCATGGAACATCCGGCCGTCTGGTGCGTTTCTTGACCGCTGCAACGGCCATGCTAGGCTGCAGAGGCAGCGCGCGGGCACGTCCCGGCGCGCTAAGGAGGGGCGGACAATTCCATGGCGGCCGACGGCGACAGCACGGACGCACGCGACCGACTTTCCCGGGAGCCGTTGGCGATGTGCGTCCGGCGGCTCCGCGTTTCCGCTTCCATTCCCGTTTTCGCAGGCCCAATGCCCGCACCCGCTTGCCGACAGGTCCGGCACGGCGGGCCTTGCGCGCGCCTGCGCCGTCGCCATTAGGAAAGGTTCGATATGGAATTCCTGGCAGATCCGAACATCTGGATCGGGCTTGTCACCCTGGTTTTGCTCGAGGTTGTACTCGGCATCGACAACCTCGTGTTCATCGCCATCCTGGCCGACAAGCTGCCGCCCGAACAGCGCAACAAGGCGCGCCTGATCGGCCTGTCGCTGGCGCTCTTCATGCGCATCGCGCTGCTGTTCTCGATTTCCTGGATCGTGACGCTGACCAACCCGCTGTTCTCGCTGGGCGGCTTCTCCTTCTCCGGACGCGACCTGATCCTGATCATCGGCGGCGTGTTCCTGCTGTTCAAGGGCACGATGGAGCTGCACGAGCGCCTCGAGGGCGCGCACGGCCACAAGAGCGGCAAGATCGTCCACGCGGTGTTCTGGCAGGTGATCGTGCAGATCGTCGTGCTGGATGCGGTGTTCTCGCTCGACAGCGTCATCACCGCCGTCGGCATGGTCAACAATCTGTGGGTGATGATCGCGGCCGTGTGTATCGCCATGGCGGTGATGATGATCGCCTCCAAGCCGCTGATGGCCTTCGTCTCCAAGCATCCGACCGTGGTGATCCTGTGCCTGGGCTTCCTGCTGATGATCGGCTTCAGCCTGGTGGTGGAAGGCTTCGGCCAGCACATCCCGAAGGGCTATCTCTATGCCGCCATCGGCTTCTCGGTGCTGATCGAGGCGTTCAACCAGGTCGGCCGCCACAACCGCGAGCAGATGGTCGTCTCCGGAAACCTGCGTGAGCGCACCTCCGAGGCGGTGCTGCGCTTGCTCGGCGGCAGGGTCGGCGAGCAGCCGCTGGGCGAGACGGTCGACGTGATCGCCGAGCAGGCGGCCCTGGGCGAATTGTTCAAGCCCGAGGAGCAGGACATGATCCGCGGCGTGCTGGGGCTCGGCCAGCGCCCGGTCAGCTCGATCATGACGCCGTCCAACGAGCTGGAATGGCTGGACCTCGACAAGCCGGACGAGGAGCTGCGCGGGGCGATCCGTCGGCTCACCCACGGGCGCGTGGTGCTGGCGCGCGGCAGCGTCGACGAGTTCGTCGGCGTGGCGCTGACCAAGGACCTGCTCAACGCGGTGATCGGCGGCGAGGCGATCGACTGGGCGCAGCTGATGCGCCAGCCGGGCGTCGTGCACGAGATGACCGACGTGCTGACGGTGATGGAGCTGCTGCGCCGTTCGCCGGTGCAGATGGCGATGGTGATCGACGAATACGGCTCGCTGGAAGGCATCGCCACGCCCACCGACGTGCTGGAAGCGATCGCCGGCGAGTTCCCCGACATGGACGAGGAGGCCGCCGCGCTGCAGCAGCAGGAGGACGGCTCGTGGACGGTGGATGCCTTCATCGACATCCGCCAGCTCAGCGTCGCCATCGGCCGCGATCTCGTCGACGAGGCCAACCGCTACTCCACGCTCGCCGGCTATATCCTGTCGCAGCTGGGGCACCTGCCGAAGGTCGGCGACGTGCTGGAGGCCGGGGACCTGCGCTTCGAGGTGATGTCGCTGGAAAAGCGTGCCATCGGCAGGGTGCGGATCTCGCCTGTGGACACCCGGGCGGCACCGCATGACTAAGGGCGGGATGTTCGAGTCGGAGCTTCAGGGCCTTCATATCGCGCCTGCGGGCGAGGACGACTTGGGCGCCTGCGTCGCTTTGATGAGCGCCAATGCGGCCGGCGCGCGCGTCGGGCAGGAGGCGGAGGATCTGGCGCCTTATGTCGCCGCGTTCCGCCGCATGGTGGCGGGTGGGGCCAGCGTCCTGCATGTGGCGCGCCTGCCGGGCATGGAGGCCGGGCGCATCGCCGGCATGTTCGAGCTGACGATCATCGACGGGCTGTCCTTCGGCGGGCGTCCGCGTGCCCAGGTGGAGAGCGTGCATGTGGACCCGGAGCTGCGCGGATGCGGCATCGGCCGGGCGATGATGCGCTTTGCGGAGGCGAGGGCGCGCGACTGCGGCTGCGTGCTGCTGCAGCTCACCTCCAACCGCGAGCGGGAGGGCGCGCACGACTTCTACCGGGCGCTGGGCTACCAGCCCTCGCATGTCGGCTACAAGCTGATGCTGTGAGCGGTGCGCGGCGTACGTGTGGCGTGATCGAGCGTTCACGCGGGCCCGCTTGCCGCCCCGCCTTCGGCCGCGGGTGGTTGTACCGGCGCTTTCCGGCCTTAAGTTCTAACCCGACCGGCCGCAGTCGGCGCGCGCACAAGCGTCCGCGAGCCTCCGGCCTTTTGAAGAAACATGGAGCATGACAGGCATGTCCGCGACCCAGACCAAGCCCATCGAACTGCATTACTGGCCGACCCCGAACGGCTGGAAAGTCTCGATCCTGCTGGAGGAACTCGGCGTTCCCTACAACCTCAACCTCGTCAACATCGGCGCGGGCGACCAGTTCAAGCCGGAGTTCCTGAAGATCTCGCCGAACAACCGCATGCCGGCCATCGTCGATCCGGAAGGGCCGGGCGGCGAGCCGATCTCAGTCTTCGAATCCGGCGCCATCCTGCAGTATCTCGGGCGCAAGTTCGGCCAGTTCTACCCTACCGACGAGCGCAAGCGGGTGAAGGTCGACGAGTGGCTGATGTGGCAGATGGGCGGCTTCGGCCCGATGCTCGGCCAGAACCACCATTTCCGCGTCTATGCGCCGGAGAAGATCCCCTACGCCATGGACCGCTATCTCAACGAGACGCACCGGCTTTACGGCGTGCTCGACAAGCAGCTCGCCGGACGCGACTTCGTTGCCGACGAATATTCCATCGCCGACATGGCGATCGTCGGCTGGGCGACCGGCTGGGAGCGGCAGGGCATGGAGCTCGGCAAGGACTTCCCGAATGTCCAGCGCTGGCTGGAGGCGCTGAAGGCGCGCCCGGCGGTCGAGCGCGGGCTGGCCGTCGGCCGGGAGATGCGTGAGCAGCTCAACCTTGCCAACGACAAGGGCGCGCAGTCGGTGCTGTTCGGCCAGCGCGCGCGCTGACCTTTCGCGAATTACAGGGGCGCCGGGGGATCAGTTCGCCCGGCGCCACACTTCCGTTTCGCACAGCTGCACGACCATGCGCACGCAGCCGCGAATGGACAGGCGGTCGTCGCCCTGCAGCGTCGCCGTCGCCTTGGCTGTCACGCCCCGCCGCGGGTCGTAGACGCGGGCGCTCCAGGTGCCGGCCTTGTCGCCCGGCGCGATATCCCAGATCACCGGTACGTTGAGAAGCTTGCGGCTCCGCTTGGCGGCGTCGCGGTTCTTCACGTCCGTCGCGCTCTGCCGAGTGGTGCCGGCGGGCGGGGGAAAATCCACCAGCAGGCCGCAGGGCGCGGCGCCGCAGGGGCCGACGCGCACGGTGCCGGCGGCCGGCGTCTGCCAGGTTCCGAAAATTTCGTTCGCGGCGAGGGCGGGCGGTGCGAGGGCGAAAATCGCGAGCCCTGCAAGCGCGGGCAGGGGCAGTAGGCGAGCGGGCGTCATCGGTTTCCTTTCGCGGGGCATGCGAGGACGTGTCGAGATCGCAGGCTGCCGGACAAGTTGGGCGCCAGGGTGACCGCCTCTGGCCGGCTTCGTGTCGGGCTTTGGGAAAGCTTGTGCCGGGGGGAACGCCGACTCCTGTCAAAGGGTTTGATGGCGCCAGTTCTTCTCAAGGTGAATCAAGCGTTTCCCGGACAAATCCATGTTGATTCAAGTTGCCTTGATTCCACTGCCGTTTCGGCGCGGAAATGCTGAATCCTTCGTGAAGTTTACCAAGCGTTTTCGACTCGTTTGCTTCCCGTTAAGCGAGAATTTTAAGCTCGCGTTGAAGGGGGCGGACCACACTCGATCAGGAAGATTGCAGGGAAAACAGCAAGCATCCCGAGGTCTTCGGCCCACAACGGACCGGCAGAACGCCGGCTGCAAGACGACTGACAAGGAGTGTGAAACATGGCTCGTTTGGAACTGGGTTCCCCCGACCTCGCCATCATGGGCGGCCAGCCCGCCGGCCCGGATATCCTGCTGCAGATGGGGCTGGACTGCGCCTGCGGCCGCCACGGTGCCGCCGACTTGGTTGCCGCGCACAAGTGGTTCAACATCGCCGCCGTCAAGGGCAGCCAGGATGCGGTACGCTACCGCAAGGAAATCTCCGCCGAGATGACCCGCTCGGAAATCGCCGACGCCCAGCGTGCGGCCCGCGAGTGGCTGTCCCTGCATTGATCCGCGGTGGAGCCGGTCCCTGCGCAAGGGGCATTTCCACCAAGGACATCAACCAGGCTGCGGCGCGCTGAAGCGTAACCCGCGTAGCGCATGCGACATGACCGGCGCCCGTGCCGCAGCCCGTTTTCCTCTTGGCCGTCCGCCGCGGCCCGCCTGCCCGCCCGGAGCACGGCACGTCATCGCAGCTGCAAGCGCGTGTGCTGATTCCTTCCGGCGGTCTCTGGTAGTGCGCGCCGCCACGGCCTCCCGCCGGGCTTTCTTCTCGCGCTCCCTTTCTCACTCCGCCTTGTCGTTCGGGTCCCCGCCGGCCTTGCCGCCGCTTTTTCCCGCCTGCGTCCTGCCGGCTTTCGCATAGCGCGCGTCCTGCCGGTGGCGGAGAGGGTGATACGGCTCCTGCGCCTGTTCGGCCAAGCCGTCCGCCAGTTCTCCTGCCGCCTGTTGCAACGCCGCAATCTCACGGATCGCTGCCAGGCGGCTGCCGAGCATGTCCAGTTCCGGATAGGGCGCCAGCCGGGCGATGGCCGCATCCAGACGCTCGATAATCTGCCTGCGGGCCGCGTCCTGGCGGCTTTTCCTGTCCATGCCGTTCCCCTTCTCCTCGTCCCGGCACGGACTGTGCTGCCGAACCGTTTGCGTCCTCGTATCTCCCGTGGTCCGCAAGTCTTGCAGGCTTTGCCCGGCTCACCATCATGGGTTTCCCGGATTGACGGGCGGGTCCGCTCACCCGATCAGGCCGAGGCGGAACGCCCTTGCGACGAGATGCACCTTGTTTGCCGCATCGAGCTTTCGCCGTGCGGCGGCAAGATGGCTTTCCACGGTCCTGGGAGCGATGCCGAGGATGGCGGCGGTCTCCCACTCCGTCTTGCCTTCCGCCGCCCAGGCGACGCAGTCGCGCTCGCGGCCGGTGAGGGGGGAGGCGGGGCGCCACCGCTCGCCATGGGCAAGGACGGCGGCCCGCTCTGCCGCGCCCGCCGCCAGCAGCGCCAGCGTCGTGCGGTGGGCCGGGTCCAGCTCGATGCGCTCGCCGCTGAGCGAGATGCTGCCGCGCCCGCCGGCGGGACCGGAAAAGGGCAGGGCGAAGCCTGCGGACAGCCCGTGCTCGCGGGCTTCCTCCATCATCCGCCGGGCCAGGGGCGCCCGGTCTGTCGGCGCGCGCGCCTCGCGCCAGTCGAACATCGCGTCGGCGGCCGCGATCTGCGAGATCACCGGGTCGATCTCGACATAGCGCCGGGCGACATAGCGCTCCAGCCATTCGGCCGGCCAATTGCCGAAGAAGATGGACTTCCTCGCCTCGTCCGGCGGGGTGGAAGGGGCGGGCAACAGCCCGCACATCACCTGGTCGATGCCGTAGACGCCCGTCGCGGTGACCAGCCGGCCGCGCACCTCCTCTGCACTCGGTGCGTGGCGGATCCGGTCGAGATGGGCAAGCAGGTCCGCGGCGTGCAAGGGCGCCTCAGTCGATGATCCCGAGGCGCAGCGCCTTGGCGATGAGATGCACCTTGTTCGCGGCGTTGAGCTTTCTGCGGGCAGCGATGAGGTGGCTTTCCACGGTCTTGGGGGCGATGCCGAGGATGGCGGCGGTCTCCCACTCCGTCTTGCCTTCCGCCGCCCAGGCGACGCAATCGCGCTCGCGGTTGGTGAGGGGGGCCAGGCTGCGCCGCGCGCGTTTGCAGGCGCGCTTCGCCGTCATCGTCTCCGGGGGCAGCCCCTTGGAGCGGCGCCAGGTCCGGTAGAGCTCGCGCGCGAGCGCATCGTTGCGCGCCTCGGCGATCGCCTCGAAGGGGACAGCCTCCAGTATGGTCGTCATGAAACCCGTTCGGTTCAATGAATGGTCCGGCCAGGGCCGTTCTCAATTGTCCGCACCTTCGAAATTCCGGCACGCACCGGCCTTGGGGCAGGGCCCTGTTCGCCGGCCCGAACAGTTCAGTGCGCCCGCGCCGGCGACGGAAATATGTTTTTCGTCTCGATAAGGTCGAGAGATGCGACGAGGGCGCCTGTGCCCCGCCGTTTTGCTGGCCCAACGCCCCTTTGCCTGTGGAAATTCGCCGGGAAAGACGCAGGAAAGCTGCCATTTTCCGCGCACCGGCAGGGCAGGGGGACAAAACCGCAACTTCCCGTCTTGCCAAACGCTCGCAAATCCTCGAAAAGGGCGGCACGGAGAGGTGGCCGAGTGGTCGAAGGCGCTCCCCTGCTAAGGGAGTATACCGGAGACGGTATCGAGGGTTCGAATCCCTTCCTCTCCGCCATTCCCCGATTGCCCTCTACAAATCGCTATCGCCGCCGATCACCGCGCTCCAGTTGCGCGGCGCTGATAGCCGCCGTTTCTCCGCTCCCGATATACCCTCAAAACCCACGATGGCAGCAATCGCCCCCATGTCGGTCGTCAGTGAAGCCGGTCAGTCTCCTCGGGGGAGGACGTTGAATCCCTGATCGTTTCAATCCAGGCGCCGTGCGGGTCGGTCCACGCCGCAGGTCGGTTATTTACCGACAGCAGGAAGGCGCCTTGCGACGGAGCGTCTGCGGCGGCGAAGCCAAAATGCGGCATGACGCTCGGTGCCTCGTTGCAGATCCAGACATCTGACAGCGCGGAAGCCCGGTTGGCAAATCTCATGCGGTCGTCGTTGCGTGGGACGTAGGCGAGCACGGCGGTATGAAAGACGACCAGCGTGGCGTCTTGCGGAGCTTGACGGCACAGGGCTTCGAACTCCGGTCCGAGGAGATCACCCTTTACGATCGTCGGTCTCTCCTCCGCCACGATATCGAGTGCCAAACGAAGCCGGTTGCGGCGCTCTTCCTGTTCGGGCCAGATGAGCGTCTCGAGCCATGCGGCCTCGTCTGGATCGCCAGCGTCCAGCGGGTTCAGATCGAGCCCGGCCCGCCAAACGATCTGCGGAAGCGTGTCAGGGAGCTGGACAGTCGCGGCAGCCCTGCATGGGAACACGGGATGAGGTTTAGCCTCCGCCGACGGCCGGAGGCTTCGTGAGGGGTACTCGTATCCATATCGATCCGGGAAGAGGCAAAGCCCGGCGGACGCTCCGACCTCCAAAAGCGCCAGAGGCTGAGGCAGACTGGCCAAAATCGGCAGGAGCACAGCGCACCGTCCCGGTTCGTTTGTTTGCGTCGAGCGCTCCAGCATGATGGAGCGAACCGCATCGAAGCGATCCACCAGAACTTGCCTGAACTCGCTGTAGTTCGCCGGGACACCGAAGAGGTGTCGATAGGCGGCGAGAAGCAGGTTGGGCTGCTGCTTTGGTTGAGGGAGGGCCGCAATCAAGCCGAGAACTTCTGCGTCGTTCGACAGGCTCATGGTGAGGTGCTCATACAGCGGAGACCGTCCGCTCGCCTCACGGACTGCAAAACGACGGTAGCGGGAGGACAACGCACCCGGATCCGCATCGATAGTCATGCTGAACTTCTCCGTGCCGCTGGCTGCCAAGGAAGCGCAGCCATCTAGGACCCATTCGCTCGTGACTCAGTTGGGGGATAGCGTAGGTGCAGTTCTCCGTTGTACAGGCGCGGCCCGCCACTTTCCGAAGATATCTCCCTCGTACATTTCGATCTTACCGCCGACTGCCCGCGCAGCCTCCGGCACAGCGCTATTTGCCGGCTATGCCGGTCAGTGCTTTCGCGCCTTCACAAGCGAGCGCAGGGCGAGCAGCAGAAACACGGCCGCGACGATGCCCCAAAGCTGTCCGCCACTGGTGAGGTTGCTGCCGTCCTCAGTGCGGCAGCTCGAGGCCGAAGCCTCGATACAGTCTCGCCAGCGCCAGAAACGCTCGTAGTAGAGATAGGCGAAGGCCGCGCTGGCCAGAAACAGGCAAACGGTTTTCATGCCGCGATATTGCCCGGCTGGGTGGCGGAGTAAACCGCCCGCGGGCGCGCGCGTCTCCGCCACCGATTACGCCCGTGCCTAGCGCTGGGCGGTTTCGACCAGCTGGGCGAGATGCCCGGTAAAGTCGGCTGCCTCGCCGCCGGCGTTGATCGTCTCGAAATAGTCGTGCCAGCCCGATTGCGCGATGCCGTCGACCAGCGCGCCGAGCGCCGCGTCGTCCGGGCATCGCCACACCGCAAAGAATGTCTGCGGCGCGGCGTGCGCCTTGGTCTGGTCGACCTTGCCGAGGGCAAGAGCTTCGACGCCAAGCGCCGACAAGGCCGGCATGGCCGCGCCGATGGCGGCGAAGAACTGCTGGCGTTCGGTCCCGGTCAGGGCCAGCCAGGCGGACTTCGGCGTGTAGAGTTCGGCAAGATAGTGGGTCACGATGGGTCGCGTCCGTTTCGGTGTCAAAGAGCAGGGGTGATCGAGCGAAGGGCGCGCTTGCAGATGCGCGCCGTCTCCTGTGTGGGGCTTTCGGCGGACCAGCGGGCGCACAGGGCCTTGACCCAATCGGGCCGGTCCTTGCCGGCATCGTTCAGCCAGTTGCCGACCGAGTTCTGTACATAGGCGGCAGGGTCCGCGCGGAGCGGCTCGAGAACCGGAAGCGCAAGCTCGGGCTCTGCCCGGAGCGCGCCGATATGCGCGCACCATACGCCGCGCGGCCGGATCGCCTCCGAGGAGAAACGGCGGATACGCTCGGAAGGTGCCGCGGTCCACTCGGCGAGCTGCGCGATGGCGCCGGCAAGCTCAGTGGCCAGATGCGGACGCACCGCCATCCACGACCATTCCCGCACGCCGAAATGCGGGTCGTCCGCATAGGGGCGGATGGCTGTGAGCCTTTCGGCAAGCGGCATCTCGGCCGCGCCGATCATGAAGCAGGCCCAGCCGCGCGCGGTGTCCGACCGATGGTGTGCAAGTCGGTCGAGGGCGGCAATGCCGAACTCGTCCCCGATCACGCGCGCGGCGAGCGACATGCGCTTCGAGATGCCCGTTGCGGCGCCGCGCTCCATTTCACCGAGCGCGCCCGCTCCGATCTCCGGCAGGACATGGCGCATCAGGATGGCGAAATCGACCGCCAGACATTCGGTCAGCGTTGCGGCTTCGATCTCGCCGGCATTGAGGCGGGCGAGGCGATCCGGATCGATGTCCTTGATGCCGCGCCCGGTGGCCTTTACCGCGCTCATTTGCGGGCGTCCTTGTCCATGCCAGCCTTGCGCCCGTTCGCTTCCAGGTTTCGCCAGATGCGTTGCAGCAGCGCGTTCAGCGTCTTGCGGTCGTCGTCGGTGAAGCCGTGGAACAGCGATGCGACCCAGTCGGCATGTTCGGTGAACAGGTCGCGGGCGGTTTCGCGCCCGAGCTGCGTCAGCGAGACGGAAATCTTGCGCCGGTCGTCGAGGCCGCTGCGCCGGACGATGAACCCGTCGCGTTCCAGCCCGTCGAGAAGCCCGGTGATCGTCGCCCGCGTCACGCCCGCGCGCTCGGCCAGTTCATGCGGCGACAGCCCGTCGGGCTTGTCGTGCAGGAGGAACAGCAGCACGAACTTGCCTTCGGACAGGCGGTGCCGCGCGAGGCGGACGGCGCAATCGCGGTCGATGGCACCGGTCAGCGCCAACAGTTCGAAACACGCACGGATGTTGTCCGTGGGCGCGACGGCCCGGCGCTCTGCTTCCTCCAGCAGCGCCAGGTGTTTTTGTTCCAGCATCTTTGTCATGTGGCGGCATATAATATGGTGCCTAATCAGCGTCAAGCGGCATGGAGGGAGAAGGCACTCGCCGGTCCTGGCGACTGTCGCGGTGCGCCGGCCCGGAAGGCTGTGGGCGGCCCGACTCAGTCGTGCCTGCGCAGAAAGTCCAGCAAGGTGCGGTGCGGCTCCGATGTCTCGCGGGTCTCGTGAACCTTACGGACTGTGGCGAAGACGACTTCGACCGCCATGTCGTTGAAGGAGATGGTCCAGAGCCGCAGGGGCAGCGGTTTCCAGCGCTCGGTCGCCTCGCTCCCCGTCACTTCCGTGAAGTGCCATGGGCGGAGCGGATGGACCGAGGCGTCCGGCCGTTCGGCGGTGTTCGCGTTCTTCTCGAAGCTGAACACGTCGCCGAACTCGAGAATGACCGCTCCGCCGCCGGCGGCCGGCGCGACCCCGTAGCACAACAACAGGTCCCGCCCGTCGAAGAAGAGGGCCGGATTTCTGACTGTCCCAATGAGCGGAAAGCGCTCTTGCGGCGACCTGCCTTCCATCTGCGGTCCTCGTCGGTTTGGTGAGTGCGGGGCATTTCCGGTCGGTGCGAGGGGCGAAGGAGAGGCGCGAAATTCTTCATAGGCTGCAAGGTGTAAAGGGTTGAATTCTATGTAATTTCGATAGCGCGCCTTTCTTCAAGCGCTAACTTCTTTTATACGGCGTCTCTGTAAATGATCAGCGTTTTATCCATACGTCTTGTTGGGCCCATGAGAAGGTTGTTTAAAGCCCGAAAAAACGCCACGCATTTGTCCTTTCGATCTTTTCCAGTAATTTGATATTTTCTGTGTAATCAATAAAAATATTCTCCTCTTCATTAAATGAATTCTCAGATTGCAAGATGTATGCAGTGAATCTAATATATTCCTCACCTCGATCACACCTTATGCCTTGCCGAATTGTTTCGTATGATATTTCTTGTTTGAAGTTACGCAAAACTCGGCATGGATATTTAAAAGACTTAATGAATATATCAATGGTCTCTTTATTTGCATTTCTGTCAAAGAATATCTCGAGGCAATTTTGTTCAATTTTCATAATTTCATTTAGATGCCCGCAGTATTTTCCTTTTTCTCTGGGAAGACGCCACCATCGGCAATGGTTTTGGAGCCACGGTTTTGCGCCGATCTTAAAATCACCAGGGTTTTTACATGCTGGTATTTTCAGTCTCGCTAGTTCAAGTTCTGCTAGAAATATCAAGTTTCCTTGAGGCATAGACTGAATCCAAAGCTTGTTGAATGAAATAATAGAAAATATTATCAAAACTAATAATCCTGCCGCTGATGCGGCGGCGATTTTAAATATTCTTTTGAGGGTGGTTTTTTTAAAATTCAAAAGATACCCCATTGATTTGCGCGAAATAATTTGAAAAATTTGCTTTAGTCGAACGAATTTCTCGTGACGGGGTCAAGGTTTATACTGCTAAAACCATACCCAGAGGATAGAGGAGCCGCCCTGCCGTCCTTTCTGGTCATTGTCGTTGGTTCTCGGAATTGAGATTTTCAGCGACACCATCAAACCCGCTCTAACGTAGCATGGCCACCCCTTCTCAGGCGGGGCATTGTCAGGCGATTCCGTCTCGGGACATTATTACTCCCCCACCGCCGCCGCTGGCGCCGGCGGGGGCTGTCGTCATGTCAGGCCGGGCGGTGGAGAGCGCAGAGCTTGTTGCCGTCCGGGTCGCGCACATAGCCGAGGTAGAGCGTCCCCATCGGGCCGGTGCGCGGGCCGGGCGCGCCTTCGACCGAGGTGCCGCCATGCGCCACGGCGACGTCGTGGAATTCCTGCACCTGTTCCGGCGAGTTGCACTTGAAGCCGATGGTGCCGCCATTGGCGGGCACCGCCTCCTGGCCGTCGAGCGGCTCGGTGACGGCGAAGGTGCTGCCGTCGTGGCGGTAGAACAGGCGGGTCTGGCCCGAGGCGTTCTGGTTGCGCGCCGGTTCGCCGGCGCCCAGCAGCCCCAGCACCGCGTCGTAGAAGCGTTTCGCGCGCTCGATGTCGTTGGTTCCCACCATCACATGGCTGAGCATGTCTTCCTCCCTCACTGGTTCACTTGCGAAACACCGGCCGGGCCATTGTCGGTCCGGCCGGCATGCGGCGGGCGGGCCGTCCCTACAGGACGACCAGCAGCGTCCCGATGATAACGCCGGTGATGACCAGATGGATCAGGCAGAAGCCCATGATGTCCTTGGCCTTCAGCCCGGCGATGCCGAGCATGGGCAGCGCCCAGAACGGCTGCAGCAGGTTGGTCCAGGCATCGCCCCAGGCAACGGCCATGGCAACGCGCGCGACGTCGGCGCCGAGCGCCTCGGCCGCCGGCAGCATCACCGGCGCCTGCACCGCCCACTGGCCGCCGCCCGAGGGCACGAACAGGTTGACGATGCCGGCGCTGATGAAGGTCCAGAACGGCAGGGTGGTGGCGCTGGAGATCGAGACGAACCACTCCGACAGGCTCTGTGCCAGGCCGGACTGGGTCATGATCGCCATGATGCCCGCATAGAAGGGGAACTGGATGATGATGCCGGAGCCGCCCTTGACCCCTTCCTGCAGCGCATTGAGCAGGTTGCGGGCGGTGCCGTGCAGCACGATGCCCACCATCAGGAACAGGAAGTTGACGATGTTGAGGTTCAGCCCGGCGCCGCGCACGAAGAAGTAGTGCGCCAGGAAGACGAGGCCGGCGAAGCCGACCAGCCACATCAGCAGCCGGCTGTTTTCCAGGTGTTCGGCCGGGCGGGTCGGCTCGAACGTGGTGTCGAGTTCCTCGCCCAGCTGCTCGCGCGTGACATAGACGCTCTCGTCCTCGCGCGGCAGCATCAGCCAGTTCACCAGCGGAATGACCACGAAGAGCACGGCGACGATGATCAGGTTGAAGGCGGAGAAGATCGTGTCGCCGGTGCCGATGACGCCGATCTGCGCCTCGGTGAAGTGGCCGGGCGTGGCGATGGTGAGCGGGATCGAGCCGGCAAGGCCGCCGTGCCAGATCACGAAGCCGGAATAGGCGGCGGCGATCAGCAGGCGGTAGTCGACGCGGATCTGGCGGGCCAGCTCGCGGGCGAACAGCGCGCCGACGACGAGACCGAAGCCCCAGTTGACCCAGGAGGCGACCAGCGAAACCACCGACACCAGCACGATGGCGGAGCCGGGCGAGTTCGCAAGGCCGGCCAGCAGGGCGAGGAACTTCCTCACCGGCGGCGACGAGGCGAGGATATAGCCGGTCACCAGGATCAGCAGCATCTGCATGGAGAAGGAGAGCAGGCCCCAGAACCCGTCGCCCCACATCTGGACGACGGCCATCGGGCCGGCGCCCTCGAACAGCATTGCCGACGCGACCGCGATGATGGTCAGCAGCAGAACGAAGATGAAAGCATCGGGCAGATAGCGATCCATCAGCACGACGGCAGGGCGTGAAAGTGCACGCAACATGACAGCCTCCCTTTTCTCGGCTTGCTTAGGGCCGATTCCCGGCCCGCAACCGTAGGGTGATGGGGCGCGAGATTGCTGGGGGTGTCAAGTCTGGGGAAGGTTGACCGCAAGTTGTCGTAAGGGAAGATTCGCTTGCGAGAACAAGGCGGCCGGCGAGAGGTATCTCCCCCGCCGGCCGGATGTCTTCGCCTGGACTTGCCCCATCAGGGCAGGCGCGTGTCGTAGTCCTGCTTGAGCGCGGTAAACGCGTCCCAGAAGGGCGCGGGCTTGCGCCCCTCGACCAGGGCCACCAGCGCGCCGAGATGGGCATGCCAGCCGGCGCTGACGCCGAGCAGCGAGGCGCGGTCGGGCAGGCGGGCATGAACGATGGTGAGCAGCGTGTCCTCGCCGCGCGGGGCCAGCGAGAAGGTCACGTTGCTGGCCGTGCCCCAGGTGATGGACAGGCTGCGCGGCGGATCGGCCGAGATCACCCGGCAGGTCATCCGGTTCTCGTCGCCGATGTTCTCGGGCCGGGTTCCGGGCGGGTCGGTCAGTTCGTCGTTGCGCCAGACCAGCTCGAACTCGCCACCGGGCACCAGGGTCATCTCGCCGGAGGCCAGCCACTTCTTGCGCAGCTCGCTGTCGGTGAGCCAGGCCCAGACCCGCTCGGGGGCGGCGGGCAGCACGCGGCGGATCTCCAGCGTGTCGGGGGCGGTCAGCGTGCCATGGGCATCGGGTTTTTCCATCACGGTCATGTCTTGTCTCCTTCCTTGGGTTGGTCAGTCTTCGTCTTGGCCCTTTCCTCGCGCAGCAATGCGTCGAGGACGTCGAGGCGGCCGGTCCAGAAGCGCTCGTAGAAGCCGAGCCAGTCGTGGGCGCTGGCCAGCGGCCCCGGTTCCAGCCGGCAGGTATGGGTGCGCCAGCGCACCTCGCGGCGGATCAGGCCGGCCTTTTCCAGCACCTTCACGTGCTTGGAGGCCGCCGCCAGCGACATGTCGAAGGGCTCGGCAAGCTGGCTGACGCTGCGTTCGCCCTCGGAAAGGGCCTGCAGCATCTGCCGGCGGGTGGCATCGCCGAGGGCGTGAAAGATGGCGTCGAGCCGGTGTGTTTCTTGTTCAACCATGCGGTTTAATAAACGCGGCCCGGGCGAATGAGTCAACCGAAAAGTTGAATGAATGTTCGAGGGGGCCGAAACCGCCTGCGACGCCCATGCACTTGCGCTATCCGGCCAAGGTCTGCGATACCTGTCGCGTGCAAGGGGATCCGCCGCCATCGCGGATCGACAGCCTGCGGACGTTGAGCGGAACCTGCGATGAAACTCGCCTATACGACCTCGCCCGGACGCGGCGACATGGACCTCGTGCTCGCCCGTGTTGCCGAGCGGCTGGAAGGGCAGGGCCTGCGGGTCCTCGGCGTCGTGCAGATCAATTCCGCCTGCGCCGACGACCGTCCCTGCGACATGGACGTCAAGGTGCTGCCCGACGGCCCGTTGATCCGCATCTCGCAGACGCTGGGGCCGCAGTCGCGCGGCTGCCGGCTCGACCCGCAGGGGCTGGAGCAGGCGGTCGGCGAGACCGCCGCCCGGCTCGCCTCGGGGGGCGACGTTCTCCTTGTCAACAAGTTCGGCAAGCAGGAAGCCGAGGGCAGGGGCTTTCGCGACGTGATCGCCGAGGCGCTGGCCGCCGACATGGCGGTGATCGTCGGCGTCAACGGCCTCAACCTGCCGCGGTTCCTGGAGTTCTGCGGCGACATGGCGACCCGGCTTCCCGCCGAGGTCGATGCGATCGCCGGCTGGGCCGAGACCGCGCTCGCCGCGGTTCCCGAGGACGCGTAGGGCTCAGCCCGTCAGGGCAACGCTTTCCAGCACCCGTGCCGGGTGAAACCGCACCACATCCAGCGACGACAGGCTGAGGCGCAGCGGCCACGCGGTCCCGGCGAGCGCGTCGAAGGCCGCGCCTGCATCGTCCACCTGCTCGCACAGCGTCACATGCGGCACGAAGGCTTCCGCCCGGGTATGCGGGGTCTGCCGCGCGCCGTGCCCCTCGGCCTCGATCAGCTCGGCAAGGTCCGCCTGCAGGTCCAGCAGCGCCCGCGTCGGCTTGGGCGCGGCGAAGAGCACCGCCGGGCGCGCTGGAAAGACCGCAAGGCTCGCGAGCGTCAGGCGCAGCGCCGCTGTGCGTGCGCCGATCTGTCGGGCCGCCTCACGGGCGACGGCCTCGGTGCTGCCATCCGCCTCGTCCTCGTTCAGCACGGCGAGCGTCACATGCGGGCGATAGGCGAAGTTGCGCGCCGCACCGTCGAAGCCCGCTTCGGCCAGCCGCGTCCACATCCGGCGGACCGCGTCCGCCCCGGCCTCGTCGATGGTCAGCGTGATGGCGATGGGCATGGGCCTACCCGTCTGCCGGCAGGTGCAGCACCGCTTCGCCGATGCAGATCATCGCGCCGGCGCCGTTGGCGATGGTAAGGCGCACCAGCAGTTCCGTGTCTCCGCCCGCAAGCGGGCGCACGCGGGCGATGCGTCCGCCGATGGTGATGCCGTCGCCCACCGCCAGCGGCTTCACGAAGCGCGACTGCAGGCCCTTGATGACCGCCTGGGGCAACCAGCTGCGGATCGCGCCCTCGAACCGGCCCATGATCAGCATGCCGTGGACGATGGTGCCGGGCAGGCCGGCCGCCCGCGCTGCCGTCTCGTCGAGATGGATCGGGTTGTGGTCGCCGGAGGCCTCGGCATAGGCGGCAACGTCCTGCGCGCCCAGCACGGCGAGCGGCGTGTCGGCAAAGCGGTGGCCGACGGCAAGGGCGGAAGGCGCGCTCACGGGGCCTCCTCGCGGTTCTCGAACAGCACGATCTCGGCGCGGAAGTCCTGCAAGGGCGTTTCGGCGATCTCTCCCTGCAGGGGCTGCACGCGCCCGCGCAGGGTCAGCCGGTCTGGACGTCCCTCATGCGGCTTCCAGTCGACCAGCACGGTGTAGTGCCGGTCCGCCTCCAGCGTGCCGTGATAGACGAAATCCTGAGCCTGATGGACCAGCACGGCGGAGCGCTCGGCGGCAAGCCGCGCCAGCGTTTCCATGACGCTCGGATGGGAGAAGACGGTGAAGGCGAAGGTGGCCGGCACCGGCTCTTCCGGGGCGCCGAGCGCCGCGGCGAAGGCCTTGACCGCGGCGCGCGCCGTCGACAGGTCCAGCGCGGCGATCTCGGTCCATTGCGCCTCGCTCACCGTCCTAGACCTTTCGGATGGCCACGGTGGCGTTGATCCCGCCGAAGGCGAAGGAATTGCTGAGCGCGGCATCGATCTGCCGGGGACGGGCGGTGTTGGGCACCGGGTCGGCAAGGCATTTGGGGTCGGGTGCCAGCCAGTTGATCGTCGGCGGGGCGATGCTCGCGCGCAGCGCCTCGACGGTGATCACCAGTTCGATGGCGCCGGCCGCTCCCAGCGTGTGGCCGTGGATCGGCTTGGTGGAAGACACCGCCAGCGCCTCGACATCGGCGCCGAAGACCTGGCGCAGCGCCTCGCTCTCGGCGATGTCGTTGAGCACCGTGCCCGTGCCGTGGGCGTTCACATAGCCGATCTCGTGCGGTGCAAGGCCGGCATCGGCCAGCGCGCCGGCCATGGCCGCGGCCGGTCCCTCGACGGTCGGGCGCAGCAGGTCCGCCGCATCGCTGGTGGTGCCGTAGCCGGCGAGTTCGGCAAGCGGTGTCGCCCCGCGCGCCAGCGCATGCTCCAGCTCCTCGATCACCAGCACCGCGGCGCCTTCGCCGAGTACCATGCCGTTGCGCTTGTCGGAGAAGGGCCGGCACGCCTCCGGCGCCATCACCCGCAGCGCTTCCCAGGCACGGAAGCTTGCCGGCGTCAGCAGCGCCTCGCTGCCGCCCACCAGCATCGTGTCGGCCAGGCCGGAACGGATCATGTGCATGCCGTAGCCGACCGACTGGGTGCCGGAGGCGCAGGCGCTGGAAATGGCGAGCGAGGGGCCGCGCGCGCCGTAGCGCATGCTGATCTGCGAGGCGGCGGCGTTCGGCATCACCTTGGCGATGGCCAGCAGGTCGGGGCGCGCGTCGTGGATGTAGAAATTGTAGTGGCCGTCGTCGGAGGTCCAGGCTCCGCCGATGCCAGATCCGATGATCGTGCCGCAGCGGGTCCCGAGCGGCACTTGCGTGTCGAGCCCGGCATGCCGCAGGGCCTCGTCGGCGGCCACCATCGCCAGCTGGGCGAATCGGTCGGTGGTCTTGATCTCCTGCTCGCTCAGATGGGCGGCAGGCTCGAAGCCGGAAATATGGGCCGAGCGCGAGACCCGCTGGCGCGGATAGCGCTCGAAGCGCAACTCGCTGACGCCGCTGCGTCCGTCGCGGGCAGCCTCCCACAGGGCCTGCACACCGGTGCCGGCCGCCGTGATTGCTCCCATTCCGGTGATGACGACGCGCCTGGTTGCGCTGGTCACTCGGCGCCTTCTTTCATCCGTGCTGCAAGCACATTCAGGAAATCGCCCAGGCTCCGCGCCTCGGCCAGATCGCCGTCGACGGGAATGTAGACGCCGAATTCTTCTTCGATCGCCATCAGGATGACGACCATGTCGGCCGACTGGATGCCGAGTTCCTCGAACGTGGCATCGACAACGAGCTTCTCGCGCTCAACCATTCCCTCCTTGGCGACCAGATCCAGCAGACGCTCGATCGTTGCGGCATCCATCCCCTCTGCCGTCAGTCCCATGTCAGCCCCGTACCTGCAGTTTTCAGCGTTTTATGAGTGTCATAAGGGTTAAGCCGGTTCGGTTCCAGCATCAAGTCGATCCGAAATCGGAACAAATACGGAGGTCATCCCGACGTTTCCACGCCTTGAGCGGCTTGCGGAGGGGGAAGGGCTCCACTATTCACGTCCTGCCCCTTGGACAGCGGCGGCCGCCGCGGCCGAAGGGGAGGAACAGGACGAGACGGCAGGCGCGCATGAGACAGTCTTTGCACACGGCCACGGGCGGCAGCGCGCCGGGTTCCGAGAGGGCGCCGCTTCTTGCCCGTCTCGCCGGGCTCGCGGTCAGCGTTCCGGTGGTGGTGATCCCGGCCTGGGCGATCTACATGATGGTCTGGGCCCGCTGGACCTTCTACGAGCGCCATCCCGACTATATCCAGCAGAGCGCGCCGACCGTCAGCCGGGCGATCACCGACCCCTATATCGGCGATCCGTTCGCGGCAGTGATTCTTGCCGTCGCCATCGTCATCGCGCTGGCGATGGTGCCGCTGACCTATGCCTTTTACGGGGCGATCTCGGCGCGCGCCGGCCACATGCCTAAGGTCGCGGCCAGCCTGCGCCGGATGATGGCGGTGTTCCTGGTCATGCAGGTGCTGGGCACTTCGGGCATGGTCATCTGCACGCAGATCACCTTCCGCCACGACCACGACCTGCACATGCTGGGCAGCTACCTGTTCTTCGTGTTCCAGGCGCTGTCGATCCTGATGAGCGGCATCATCACCACGCGGCTGATGCGCCTGCCGGACACGGGCCGGCCCAGCTACCTGTGCCTCGGCTCGCGCTACACCCGCCTTCGCCGCGCCCTTGCCTTCGTCACCGCCGGCCTTGCCGGGCTCTATGTGGCTCTGTTCCTGGTCAAGGGGCTCGACCTGCCGGTCACCGAATACACGATCTACTACGTCTACACGGTGCAGGAGATCGTCACGATCTCGGCCTATATCGTGCAGGTGATGCTCTACGCGCCGGAGATCTACCGCATCGTGCGCAATCTCGTTGCTTCCGGCACCTTGCGACTTGACGCGGCCCCGGCGACCGCGTGATGTCCGGCGGCCCGCCGCTCAGCTTGCCGCGCCACTGGCGCTGCGAACCAGCGCGTCGGTGCGTGTCTCCACCTGCTGCTCCAGCTGTTCCATGAACTGGCCGGAGGAAAGTCCCGCCGGGATCGTCGGCAGGAACTCGATGGTGATGCGGCCGGGAAACTTCCATGCGCTGTTGCGCGGCCAGAAGACGCCGGAATTCAGCGCCACCGGTACGCAAGGCACCTGCAGCGAGCGATAGAGCGCGGCAACGCCGGGCCGATAGGTCGGGGCGGACAGCGGCGTGCTGCGCGTGCCTTCGGGAAAGATCACCACCTGCCGTCCCTCGGCGACCCGCTGTTTCGCCTGGCGGATCAGGTCCATCAGGGCGCTGGCTCCGGCCGCGCGGTTGATGGCGATATGGCCGAGCCGCCACATGCCCCAGCCGGCGACCGGGATCCATGTCAGCTCCCGCTTCAGCACGAAGGCCGGATCCTTGAGGATCACCTGCAGCGCCAGCGTCTCGAAGGCCGACTGGTGCTTGGCGGCGATCAGGCAGGCGCCGTCGGGCAGGTGCTCCAGGCCGCGCACCTCATAGCCAAGGCCGACGATCAGCCGCAGCAGGCCCAGCCAGCCCCGCACGATCACACGCACCGCGATGCGGGTCACCGCGCGCGGCAGGATCATGAAGACGCAGGCCGGCAGCAACAGGGTAAGGCTGGCGATCACCAGCACCAGCAGGAGCAGCGAGCGCAGGACGACGAGCGGTGTCGCGCGCGGCGGTTTCCAGCCGGTTGCCGATGGCGTTGGGGCGCCGTCTGCGGCCATCGTCAGCCCCGGTCCTGCGGCTCGCCGATGGTCAGGCTGAGCCGTGCCACGCCCTCGATTTCGCCCTCCAGTCGGTCGCCGGGAACCAGAGCGGCAACGCCGGCCGGCGTGCCGGTGAAGATCAGGTCGCCGGGCATCAGCTCCACCGAGGCGCTGCAGATCGCGACGATATCGGCGACGGGCCAGATCTGGTCGGCAAGGTCGCCCTGCTGGCGGATCTCGCCGTTCACCGACAACGCGATGCGCCCGCTGGTCGGGTGGCCGATGCGGCTTGCCGGAACCAGCGGCGAGCAGGGAGCGGAGCGATCGAAGGCCTTGCCCCAGTCCCAGGGGCGGCCGAGGTCCTTGGCCTGCTGCTGCAGGTCGCGGCGCGTCAGGTCGATGCCGATGCCGTAGCCCCAGATGTGGCTTTCCGCATCCTCCGGCGCGATGTTGCGCCCGCCGCGGCCGATGGCGACCACCAGTTCGACCTCGTGATGCAGGTCCTTCGTCAGCGGCGGGTAGGGGATGGTGCCGCCGGCATCGCACACCGCGTCCGCCGGCTTGGTGAAGAAGAAAGGCGGCTCCCGGTCCGGGTCCTTGCCCATCTCGCGGGCATGGGCGGCATAGTTGCGCCCGACGCAGAACACCCGGCGGATGGGGAAGCGCGCATCCGTTCCCTCTACGGCGACATCGGCCGAGGCAGGAGGCGCAATCACGTAGTCGGTCACCGGAAATCTCCTGCTGAGGGAATGCCCCGGGAAAGCGGGGAGCCCCTGTTTACGCCCTCGGCCCCATCCGGTCCAGACTTGGCGGGGAGGGCGCTGCCTCCCGCTCATCCTGTTGCGCATGCTGGCGCCGGCGGCCACGATGATGGCGATTGTCTTTGATTTTTTGCAATGCAACAATGGCGGGCAGCACTCGTAAACAACACGAGCGGGAACGCAACCTGCGGGAGCAGTCGATGACGGGGCGTATCATTTCGGTCGCACAGCAAAAGGGCGGCTCGGGCAAGACGACGCTGGCGGCGCATCTTGCGGTGGCGCTGGCCGCGCGCGGCGCCTTTCCGGTCGCCGTGGTCGACATCGACCCGCAAGGGTCGCTCGGCACCTGGTACGAGACCCGCGAGGAGGCGCTCGGCGACGGGGCCACCGGCCTGACCTTCCGCACCTCCAGCGGCTGGGGCGCCCGGCGCGAGGCCCGCTCGCTTGCCCGCGACCACGGTCTCGTCATCCTCGACACCCCGCCCAAGACCGATTCCGATGTGCGTCCCGCCATTGAGGCCGCCGATCTCGTCATCATCCCGATGCAGCCGACGCCGGTCGACCTTTGGGCCACCGGCCAGACGGTCGACATCGCCCGGCGCGAGGGCACCGACACGCTCGTCGTGCTGAACCGCGTGCCGCCGCGCGCCGCGCTGACCTCCGAGGTGATGGGGCTGATCGACGAGAACGGCTTCACCGTTGCCTCGGCCCAGCTCGGCAACCGCACGGCCTTCGCCGCCTCGATGGGCGAGGGGCTGACGATCCTCGAGACGGACCAGCGCGGCAAGGGCGCGGACGAGACGCGCCTGCTGGCCGAAGAGGTCGCGCGTCTGCTCGGGCTCGAGGTTTAGGGAGCTCGGTCTCCGCCGGAGCCATCCTGTGCGCCGTCCAGCACGGCCAGCGCCTGTGCGCCCGTCACGCGGTCGGACAGGGCCAGGAAGTCGCCATAGTGGTTGAGCGCGGCGCTCAGCTGCTTGTCGTAGCGCGCCTTCGGCACTTCTTCCGCACCGAACTGGGCCAGATGCTCGGTGACGAACTGCGCGTCGAGCAGGTGGTAGCCGCCGGCGATCAGCCGCGCCACCAGATGGCTCAGCGCCACCTTGGAGGCATCGCGCTCGCGGGCGAACATGCTCTCGCCGAAGAAGGCGCCGCCCAGCGACACGCCGTAGAGCCCGCCGACCAGCTCGCCGCCGCGCCAGGCCTCCACCGTATGGCAGTAGCCCATGTCGTAGAGCGCGCCGTAGAGGCGGCGGATCTCGCGGTTGATCCAGGTCTTGCGGCGGCCGTCCGCCGGGGCGGCGCAGCCGTCGATCACGGCCTGGAAGTCGTGGTCGATGCGGATCTCGAACACGTCCTGGCGGATGGTTCGGCGTAGGCGGCGGGGGATGTGGAAGCTCTCGAGCGGCAGGACGCCGCGATGCTCCGGCTCGATCCAGAAGAGGTTGGGATCGTCGGCCGACTCGGCCATGGGAAAGATGCCGCAGGCATAGGCCTTGAGCAGCACCTGCGGCGTGATGACCAGCGGATCGTGGGTGTTCCCGGCCATGGCTGCCTTTCCTGCCGGACGCGCGAGGCGGGCGCCCGCAAACGTTGGGGGGACGGCGCCGGCGGGCGGCGCCGTCCGTCCCGTCAGTCGTCCGACTTGGCGGCGAGATACTTCTCGAGCCAGTGGATGTCGTACATGCCGTTGGCGATGTCCTGGTTGTCCACCAGGTCGCGGAACAGCGGGATCGTCGACTGGATGCCGTCGACGACGAACTCGTCGAGGCAGCGACGCAGCCGCATCATGCACTCCACCCGGTTACGGCCGTGCACGATCAGCTTGCCGATCAGGCTGTCGTAGTGCGGCGGGATCCGGTAGCCCTGATAGACGCCGGAATCGACGCGCACGCCGAGGCCGCCGGGCGGATGGTAGTAGCTGATCTGGCCGGGCGAGGGCGCGAAGGTGCGCGGGTTCTCGGCGTTGATGCGGCATTCGATGGCGTGGCCCTCGAACAGCACGTCCTCCTGGCGCAGCGTCAGCTCGGCGCCCGAGGCGATGCGGATCTGCTCGTTGACCAGATCGATGCCGGTGATCATCTCCGTCACCGGATGCTCCACCTGCAGGCGGGTGTTCATCTCGATGAAGTAGAACTTGCCCTCTTCGTAGAGGAACTCGATCGTGCCGACGCCGCGGTATTTCAGCTTGCGCATGGCATTGGCGACGATCTCGCCGATCTCCTTGCGCTGTGCCGCGTTCAGAGCCGGGGAGGGAGCCTCCTCCCACACCTTCTGGTGACGGCGCTGCAGCGAGCAGTCGCGCTCGCCCAGATGGATCGCGTTGCCCCGGCCGTCGCCCAGCACCTGGATCTCGATGTGGCGCGGCTTGCCTAGATACTTCTCCATGTAGAGCGCATCGTCGCCGAAGGCGGCCTTGGCTTCCGAGCGGGCCGTCGACAGCGCGGTGTCGAGGTCCTTTTCGGTGAGCGCCACCTTCATGCCGCGTCCGCCGCCGCCGGCGGCGGCCTTGACCAGCACCGGATAGCCGATCTCGCGGGCGATCGCATGGGCGTCGTCGCTCGGCGTCACCGCGCCGTCGGAGCCCGGAACCACCGGGATGCCCAGCTCCATAGCGGTCTGCTTGGCGGCGATCTTGTCGCCCATGATGCGGATATGCTCGGCGGTCGGGCCGATGAAGGCGATGTTGTGCGCCTCCAGGATCTCCGCGAAGCGGGCGTTTTCGGACAGGAAGCCGTAGCCGGGGTGGACCGCGTCGGCACCGGTGATCTCGCAGGCGGCCAGCAGCTGCGGGATGTTGAGATAGCTGTCGCGTGCCGGCGGCGGGCCGATGCAGACGCTCTCGTCGGCAAGGCGCACATGCATGGCATCGGCATCGGCGGTCGAGTGCACGGCCACCGTCTGGATGCCAAGCTCCTTGCACGCGCGCAGGACCCGCAGCGCGATCTCGCCCCGATTGGCGATCAGGATCTTGGAGAACATGGGCTCGGTCCCCGTCACTCGACGACGACGAGGGGCTCGCCGTACTCCACGGGCTGGCCGTCTTCGACGAGGATCGCGGTCACCCGTCCGGCGCGCGGCGCCGGGATCTGGTTCATGGTCTTCATCGCCTCGACGATGAGCAGCGTGTCGCCGGCGGCAACCGTGTCGCCGACCTCGACGAAGGTGCGCGCGCCCGGCTCCGGCGAGCGGTAGGCGGTGCCGACCATCGGCGAGGTCACGGCGCCGGGATGGTTGGCGGCCTCGGCGGCGGCGACCGGTGCGGGCGCGGCGGCTGCGGGAGCTGCGGCGCGGCCGATGGAGACCGGGGCCTCGACGGTGACCTGACGGGCGACGCGGACGCGGAAGTCGTCCCGCTCGAGCTCGATCTCGGTCAGATTGGTCTCGTCGAGCAGCGCGGCGAGCTGGCGAATCAGGTCCTGGTCGAGCTGGTTTTTCTTTTCCGACATGGGCTTGTCTTGATCTTTTCGTGGTTGTTCGGGCGTCATGCGCCCGCAGGTCATGGCCTGATGACGGTCGACAGCGCTTCCAGCGCCAGCCGGTAGCCCGTCGGGCCGAAGCCGCAGATCACGCCGAGCGCGACCGGCGAAACGTAGGAGCGGTGGCGAAACGCCTCGCGTGCGTGGACGTTGGACAGATGGACCTCGACGGTCGGGATCTGTGCCGCCCGGATCGCGTCGTGAAGCGCCACCGAGGTATGGGTATAGGCCGCCGGGTTGATCACCAGGCCCTGGGCGACGTCGCCCGCCTCCTGGATCCAGTCGACCAGCACGCCCTCGTGGTTGGACTGGCGGAACTCGATGTCCAGATCGAGATCCTCGCCGACATCGCGGCACAGCCGCTCGATATCGGCCAGCGTCGCCGTTCCGTAGGTGGAAGGCTCCCGGGTTCCGAGCCGGTTGAGGTTCGGTCCGTTGAGGACATAGATCGAGGCGGACATGCAATCCTCTTCAAGGGTCCCGGCGCGGATCTTCCGGAGCCGGGACGTCCGGCCTCCGGAACGTGGCGCTGGAGCCCGACAAGGGGTGACGCGCCGCATCCTGGCGCCGCGTCACGATACCTCGCCTCTTATAGGCACTCGCGCGGATGAGGAAAAGACCTGATCTTGCCGCTAGGCTGTGCGCGGGCACCGCCCGCAGGGCAGGGCGCGGCCCCGTTGCCGGGACCGCTTGGCGCCTTTGCCCACAAGGTCAGCAGGTCGCCTGGCCGCAATTGCGCATGGCCGAGATCTTGCCCTTGAGCTGGTCGTAGCCGACCGCGCCCATCACCACCTCGTCGCCGATCACATAGGACGGGGTGCCGGTCAGGCCGAGCCGGTTGGCGAGCATGTAGACCTCCTCGATGGCGGTGTTCACCTCGCTCTTGCCCAGCGTCTCCTCGACCTTGGCCGTGTCGATGCCGGCGGTCTTGGCCGCGGCCAGCGCGGCCGCCTTGTTGGCCTGGCCGCGCAGGCCCATCAGCTCGCGGTGGAAGTCGTGGTACTTCTCCGGCGCGACCATGTTGACCGCGACCGCGACCTGCGCCGCCTCGACCGAGCCCTGGCCCAGAACCGGGAATTCCTTCAAGACGATGCGCAGCTTGTCGTCTTCTTCCAGCAGGCGCTCCATGTCGGCCATGGCCCGCTTGCAGTAGCCGCAATTGTAGTCGAAGAACTCGACCAGCGTGACGTCGCCCTCGCGGTTGCCGAGCTCCACCTGGCGGGTGGAATCGAACAGGATGTCGGCAACGCTCGACAGCGCGTCGGAGCGGGCCTTGTTGGCGGCGGCGACCTCGCGGCGCTCCAGCTCCTCCAGCGCCTCGCGGATCACTTCCGGGTTCTGGATCAGGTACTCGCGCACGATGGTCTCGACGTCGCCGCGCTTCAGCGGCGTGTCCTGGGCGAGCGCCATCGGCGACATGAGAATCGCCAGCATCGCGGCGGCGGCCAGTACGAGTTTCTTCATTCGGGTCTCCAGCGGCCGGGCCCTGCCGGCGTGAGTGCCTTGCATCCTTGCGGCGCGGTCACGACCGTCCGGGGAGCTTCGGGGGTTTATAGGATACGATATCATCGGCTTGCAGCCATGCGGGCGTGCCCCGCTTCAAATTTTTTTGTGCACGGGCGGCGTAGCGCCTGGCGGCCTCGAAATCCCCGCGTGCCATCAGGCCGCGCGCGGTCGCCACGTCCGCCTCCGCCGTCTTGCCCTGGCGCCCGAGCGCGATGGCCAGCTGCGAGTAGCCGATGGGCGAGTTCTCGTCCACCTGCAGGCCGGCCTTGAGGATCTTCTCGGCCTCCGGCAGCAGCGAATTGTCGTTCGCCGCCACCAGCGCGAAGCCCAGCCAGATCTGGAACTGCGCCTCGCGCGGGCGCAGGCTGAGGGCCTGGCGGAACGGCGCGATCGCCGCTTTCGGATTGCCCGATTCCAGCAGCGCCTGGCCCTTCAGCTCGTGGAAATAGGGATTGTCCGGCTGCCGGCGGATCAGCTTGTCGATGGCTGCCACCGCTTCCTTGCGGCTGCGGGTGCGCATGGTGACCACGGCCCGCGCGTATTCGGCCGGCAGCGAGCTGTCGGAGCGCGGGTAGTCGCGTGCCACCGTGTTCGGATGGGCGGTGAAGGCGATCAGCTTGGCGCGCACCATGTCGTGGCGGGCCTGCAGCTGCGGGTCTTCCGGCGCGTCCCAGTATGGGCTCTGGCGGGCCACCGTCTCCAGCTGGGTCAGCCGCTCCCGCGGCATCGGGTGGCTCTGCGCGTAAGGATCGGTGTACTGCGCCGAGAACAGGGTCTGGTCGGCGAAGCGGGCGAAGGTCTTCAGCATGCCGCGCGCCGACTGGCGGGTCTTCTGCAGGAAGGTGAGGGCGGCGCGGTCGGCAATCGATTCCTCGCCGCGCCGATAGGCGAGCAGCGAGCGTTGGGCGAGGCCCGCACCGGCGGTCAGCGCGCCTGCACCGCCTTGCGCGACGCCGCTGGAACCAGAGCTGGAGCCGGCGACGACGGCGCCCGCGCCCAGCACCGCGCCGATCACGGCGATGATCTGGGCATTGGCCAGCGCCTGGCGCAGCCGCACCAGGTGGTTGCCGGTGATGTGGCCGGTCTCGTGCGCCAGCACGCCGATCACCTCGCCGGGCGTTTCCGCATCGGTGATCACGCCGACATTGATGAAGATGCGGCGGGCGTCGGCGACGAAGGCGTTGAAGTCGTTGCGGTTGACCAGGACGATATCGACCTGCTGGCGGGCTATGCCGGCCGCGTCGAAGATCGGCCCGGCATAGTCGCGCATCAAGGCTTCGGTCTCCGCGTCGCGCACCAGCGGGATGCCGCCTTGCGCGTGCACGGCCGTCCCCATCGGCCCGAGCGCCAGCACGCCGGCCATCACCAGCGCCGCCGTCCGGCGCGCCAGCGTGCGCGTGGAGGGCGCCGCGTCTGCACGGCGGGCCGCGAGCGATCCTGCGGCGGATCGGTCGAGCGAGCGGAAGGACCCCATCTTCTGCCTCTTGCCTGTTCTCTTGACCTGTCGCGCCGCGCCCGGGTCCACGGGCAAAATCCCGCCCCGGTACATGCCGAGCCTCGACAGCGGCGCGCGCGAAGGGTAGGGAGCCGGTGAAGGGCGGTCAACCGCTCCGCCAGGCCCCTTGGCTTTCGTCTAGACGCGGCAAATGCGGCGCGAGATGGGCAGGCGGGGCGGCTTTGCCGCAGATTGCCGTCAAGACCGAACACAGGACGTTTTTCATGTCGCATCCTTCCCGCCGGTCAGAAGTCGAGCCGTTCCTTGCGATGGACGTGCTCTCGCGCGCCAACACCCTGGAGGCGGAGGGCCGGCGCATCCTGCACATGGAGGTCGGCCAGCCGGGCGCATCGGCGCCCGCGCCGGTGCTTGCGGCGGCCCGTGCGGCGCTGGAGGGCGGGCGCATCGGCTATACCGAGGCGCGCGGGCTGCTCGGCTTGCGGCAGGCGATCGCCGGCTATTATCGCGACACCCACGGGCTCGACGTGCCGCTGTCGCGGATCGTCGCCACCACCGGCTCTTCGGCGGGCTTCAACCTCGCCTTCCTCGCCGCCTTCGATGTTGGCGACCGGGTGGCGATCACCGCGCCGGGCTATCCCGCCTATCGCAACATCCTCAAGGCGCTGGGGCTGGTGCCGGTCGAGATCGAGGTCGGCGCCGACACCCGCTGGGCCCTGACGCCGGAGCTGCTCGAAACCGCCCATCGCGAGGCGCCGCTCAAGGGCGTGCTGGTCGCCTCGCCGGCCAATCCCACCGGCACGATGATGACGCCGCAGGCGCTCAAGGCCTTGAGCGATGCCTGCGAGGCACTCGATATCCGCTTCATCTCCGACGAGATCTATCATGGCCTGGTTTTCGACGGCGAGCAGGAGACGGCGCTCTCCTTCACCGACAAGGCCATCGTCATCAACAGCTTCTCCAAATACTACTGCATGACCGGCTGGCGCATCGGCTGGATGGTGCTGCCGGAGGACCTGGTGCGCCCGGTCGAGCGCATCGCGCAGAGCCTCTACATCTCGCCGCCGGAACTGTCGCAGCGGGCGGCCGCCGCCGCCTTCGATGCGCGCGACGAGCTGGAGGCGGTGAAGGCCGGCTATGCCCGCAACCGGGCGCTGCTGCTGGAGCGCATGCCGCAGCTCGGCTTCACCGAGCTGCTCCCCGTCGACGGCGCCTTCTACCTCTATGCCGGCATTCGCCCCTTCGCCAATGACAGCCTGGCCTTCGCCTCGCGTCTGTTGGAGGAAGCCGGCATCGCGGCGACGCCCGGCCCGGACTTCGATCCGGTCAACGGCCGCTCCTACATGCGCTTTTCCTTCGCCGGCGATCACGCGGTCATCGCCGAGGCGGTCGAACGGCTCGCCGACTGGCTGCCAAAGGCGGGGTAAGGGGCTCCTTCGTTCCTGGAGCGGTGGCGGGGGTACGCCCGCGCTAACCTCATACACAGAGTGTCATCCCGGTTTCGGCGCAGCCGAAGACCGGGATCCAGTACCCCCGAACGGTTCGGCTCGGACCTCGGAATTGCCGCGAGCGAGTATCGCCATGGTGGAAGACGCCTTTGCGCTATCGCGTGCTCCGGCGGATACTGGATACCTGCCTTCGCAGGTATGACAGCGGTGGAGGTGGCGGCGGGCTCCCGCCTCACCCCCGCTGAAGTTGCCAATGGGTCCCGGCTCTCCGGCTTCGCCTGCGGCCGGGATGACCTCCGAGAGGGAGGCGCGGCCCCGCAGCCCCTCTGCCGTCACTCCGTCCTCTGCCGTCACCTCACACTCCGCCGTCACCCCGGACGAGCATCGCGAGATCCGGGGCCCATTGGTTCCCAGAGCGGTTGCGAGGACGCGCCCGCGCAAACCCGCGCTCAGGCTGTCGTCCCGGTTTCGGCGCAGCCGAAGACCGGGATCCCGTAATCCCGAACGGTTCTGTTCAAGCCCCGGCGTTGCCGCGCGCGCCCCGCGTCGAAGCTGGGGTGCCGCTTGCGCACCACCTCCGCCCACCAAAACTGTCCGTATCTGTCGCGGGCAAGGGCCTTGCGACAGACCGTTACAGCTTGCCTGTTGCCGGCGTCCCGTGCCTCTGCCACGCCTTGGCGCAGAGGAGGCAGACCAGTTCGGAGAGCAACATGCTTCGCGTCCTGAAAACCCACGGAACCACTTTCACCATCGTTCTTTTTGCCGTCTCCGCCGTGTCCGGCGTCGCCCTGTTCTTCCACTGGGGCTCCGCCGCCTTCCATGGCATGCACGAATGGCTGTCCATGGTGCTGCTCGCGCCCGTCGTCGTGCATCTGTGGCGCAACTGGCCGGGCTTGTCCGGCTATCTGAAGCGCCGCCAGCTTCTCGTGCCCGCTGTCATCGGCATCGCTGCCTCGCTGGCCTTCGCCGTTCCGGCGCTGACGGCGGGCGCCAGCGGCGGCAACCCGATGCGCGCCGCCCTGTCGGCGATCGAGAACGGCACCGTCGCCGAGGTCGCCCCGCTCTTCGAGCTGACGCCGCAGTCCCTGGCGCAGCGTCTTGCCGCGAAGGGCTACCAGGTGGCGCCGGACGGCGACCTCGGCTCCGTCTCGCTGGCCGAGATCGCCAGCGCCTCCGGCAAGCCTGCCGGTCCGGGCCTGATCGCCGATGTGGCATTTGCAGGTGATGCTACGCCCTGATGCGGGGGGCGGGGACAAGTTTCACGGGGCCCCGGGGATAGAGCGCCAAGGCGGCCGGCAGGCGAGGGGCCTGCCGGGGCCGTTTATCCCCGCCGCCGGCCGGCCCGGGGCGTCTGACCGATTTTGCGAGTGCGTCTCGATTTTCGCCGATTTCGAGACGGGATTTTGCAAAATCCGTCTCGAAATTTCGCAAGGCCTCTCAAAAACGAAAACGGCGCCCGGATATCCCCGGGCGCCGTCGTCATTTCAGTGGTGCAAAGATCAGAAGAAACCGCGGCGCTGCCACCAGCCGGACCGCTTCGGGCCGTCCGGGTCGGTTTCCTCGCTGCTGCCGTCGCTGGAGACGGTCTCGCGCACCACGACAGGCTCGCTCGGCGCGGCCGGCTGGGCCGGAGCCTCGGGCTCGACAGGTTCGGAAGCCTCTTCCGCGACAGCCTCCACCGGAGCCTCTTCGGTCACGGTTTCGCTCGTCTCTTCAGCAGGTTCCGCGGCAGCGGCGACGTCCGCGACCGGCTCGTCCGCAGGCGTCTCGACCTCGGGGGCCGGAGCCTCAGGGGCCGCGTCGGCCTCGCTTTCGCCCGCCGGCTCGGCAGCGGTCTCACTCGCCTCGGCAACGGTCTCGCTGACGGCTTCGGCCGGAGCCTCGTCCGTGCTCGCCGTTTCTTCGGCAGCCGTCTGGGCGGCCACCGGCTCGCTCACGCTGTCCCCGGTCGCGGCATCACTGTCGCTGTCGTCGGCCTCATCCGAGGCCTGGGCGATGGCTTCGCCGTTCTCGTTCTCGCCGTTCTCGCCCTCGCCATCGCGGCGGCTGCGGCGACCGCCCCGGCGGCCACGGCGGCGCTTGCGGCGCGAGCGCTCCTCGTCGTCGCCATCTTCCTGGCGCTCGGCGGCGCTGGCTTCGCCTTCGGTGTCGTTGTCGCCATCCTCATCGCCGTCCTCGGCATCGGCCTGGCGGGTCTGCGGCTGGTCCTCATCGGAGCCCGAACGCCTGCGACGGCGGCGGCGGCGGCG
Source organism: Stappia sp. G46H5W (assembly GCF_058448995.1). Lineage (NCBI taxonomy): Bacteria > Pseudomonadati > Pseudomonadota > Alphaproteobacteria > Hyphomicrobiales > Stappiaceae > Stappia > Stappia sp. G46H5W. The sequence continues at coordinate 303,798 of NZ_JBZFLL010000002.1, forward strand.
TTTGCGGCCGCCGTTTTCGTCGTCGCTCTCGTCGCGGTCGCGGGCGGAGGAGGCGCGCGGGGTCTCCTCCTCTTCCTCCTCGACCTCGTCGATCTCTTCGGCTTCCTCGACCGTCATCGGCATGACGGTGGACGGCTGGATCATGCGCGGGGCCGCATCCGGGCGCGCGTCGATCGGCTCGCCGCGCTCCAGCACGTAATGCTGGCCGCTGTCCATGTGGCCGGCCTGGACCGTCACCTCGAGGCCGAAGCGGGCCTCCAGATCGGCCAGGTGGCCGCGCTTCTGGTTCAGGATGTAGAGCGCCGCCTCGGTCGTCGTGCGGACGATCAGATTGTGCGTCGCGCCCTTCAGCAGGTGGTCCTCAAGCGAGCGCAGCACATGCAGCGCCACCGATTCCACCGAGCGGATCATGCCCGTGCCGTGGCAGTGCGGGCAGGGCGTCATGGAGCTTTCCAGAACGCCGGTGCGGATGCGCTGGCGCGACATTTCCAGAAGGCCGAAATGCGAGATGCGGCCGACCTGGATGCGCGCCCGGTCGTTCTTCAGGCAATCCTTGAGCTTGCGCTCGACGGCCCGATTGTTCTTGTTCTCCTCCATGTCGATGAAGTCGATCACAATCAGGCCGGCAAGGTCGCGCAGCCTCAGCTGGCGCGCCACTTCCTCCGCCGCTTCCAGGTTCGTCTGGACGGCGGTGTCCTCGATATTGTGTTCGCGCGTCGACTTGCCGGAGTTGACGTCGATGGCGACCAGCGCCTCGGTCTGGTTGATGACGATGTAGCCGCCCGACTTCAGCGTCACCTGCGGCGAGAACATCGCATCGAGCTGGCTCTCGACCATGAAGCGCGAGAAGACCGGCGTCGCGTCCTTGTAGGGCTGGACGTTCTTGGCATGGCTCGGCATGAGCATGCGCATGAAGTCCTTGGCCTCGCGATAGCCTTCGTCGCCGGCCACCAGGACCTGGTCGATGTCCTTGTTGTAGAGGTCGCGGATCGAGCGCTTGATCAGCGAGCCCTCCTCATAGACGAGGTAGGGCGCCGACGATTGCAGCGTCAGGTCGCGCACATTCTCCCAAAGCCGCATCAGGTACTCGAAATCGCGCTTGATCTCGGCCTTGGTGCGGCTGGCGCCGGCGGTGCGCAGGATCACGCCCATGCCCTGCGGCACTTCCAGCTCGGAGGCGATCTTCTTCAGCCGCTTGCGGTCGGTCGGGGTGGTGATCTTGCGCGAGATGCCGCCGCCGCGGGCGGTGTTCGGCATCAGCACCGAATAGCGGCCGGCCAGCGACAGGTAGGTGGTCAGAGCAGCGCCCTTGTTGCCGCGCTCTTCCTTGACGACCTGCACCAGCAGAACCTGCCGGCGCTTGATCACTTCCTGGATCTTGTACTGCTTGCGGTGCTTGCGGGCGCGCTGGGGGAGCTCCTCCAGCGCGTCTTCCGCGCCGACCGACTCGACGTCGTCTTCGCCGTTCTCGGATTCCTCGGAGGCGACGGCCTCGCCGTTCTCCTGCTCGGCGGGCTTGGCGGCCTTGCTCTTGCGGCGCGAGGGACGCTCGTCCTCATCGGCGCGGGCGGCTTCCGCTTCCTCTTCGTCGATGAGCGCCTGACGGTCGGCCATCGGGATCTGGTAGTAGTCGGGATGGATCTCGCCGAAGGCAAGGAAGCCGTGGCGGTTGCCGCCGTAATCGACGAAAGCGGCCTGCAGCGACGGCTCGACGCGCGTTACCTTGGCCAGATAGATGTTGCCGCGAAGCTGCTTGCGGTTCGCAGCCTCGAAATCAAATTCCTCGACCCTGTTTCCGCGCACCACGACGACCCGGGTCTCCTCCGGGTGCGCGGCATCGATAAGCATCTTGTTTGCCATTGATGGGTGTCTCCACGACCGTCGCGCCCGGGCGGCTTGTCACGCTCGTCCGGATCCGCGCGAGGGCGGTCGTTCTGTTCTGCGGTGTGATGAAAGACGAAGGGGTGCTGCACCGCGCGGCGATCCGTCCGGACCCGGCGACGCCGATAGCGGCGGCCTCGTGTCCGTTTTGGATCGTCTTCGCGCATTGGTTCATTGCAGCGCCCAGTAAGCCATGTTGCGGCGGCCACTGCCTTTCGGCGGGCCGGATGTATCAGTCCTGATCGGCTGCCTGTCCGGGCGCTGAGGCGGCCTCGGTGGCAAGTCGAGACGGGGCTCCGGCCAGCCTTGCCGCCATCGTACGCCGGTTGCGATGAACGCAGCCGGACGCTCCATGCGCCTCGATCCGTCGCGAGCTTCCCACGGCGCCGCAGGGGGCGGGGCCGGAGGGCGCTACGGAGCGCCGGCCGGGACGCAAGCGTCCAGGATGCGGGGCGACCTCGATACGCGGCGCGTCATCACTGACGCGGGGCATCGCTGACGCGCGGCACCATCGACCGGATCCCGGTGTTCGGCCTTCGCCACGCAGACCGGGAACGCACGAATTCGATGGCCACCCTGCCGGGCGCCGCTGCCAAGTGATCGATCGCTGTTTACGAAAGCACAGTTGGCTTGACCGGACGCCGCCAGATGGCACCAGAACGACCCAGGTTGAATCAGATTCAAATCCCGGACCCGTCGCATTTCTTTTACGGTCGTGAAAGGCATATGGCAAGTACGCTTGCGGGGCGGGGGCGCGCTTTGCGTGCATTTGGGCGGGTTCGCCTCGCATCTGCGTACAAGGCGTCGTATCGTCAATGAAAGGTTAACTTGCGAGGGGCTACATCTTGCTGCAGTAAAGCGGCGGGGCGGGCAGAGACCGGCAAGAGGCATATCGAGTGACGATCTTCGCACGCATGACACGGCTGCTGGCGCTTGCTGCCGGCCTGGCGCTGCCGGCGGGGCCTGTCGCAGCCGAGACCGCCGTCGCGCAAGCCTCTGCCGCGGACGCCCAGACCAGCGGGCAGGCCGGCGGACCGGTGGTCGCGCGCGAAGCCCGCGTTGCCGGCGACGCGACGCGCACCCGCTTCATCATGGATCTGTCGGCGCCGGTGGAGTTCGCCGTCTCCACCCTGTCCGATCCCTATCGCGTGGTCATCGACCTGCCGCAGGTGCGCTTCGACCTGCCGCCGACGGCCGGTCAGGACGGGCGCGGACTGATCACCGCCTGGCGTTTCGGCATGTTCGCCGCCGGCAAGTCCCGCCTCGTCCTCGATGCGTCCGGGCCGGTTTCGGTCGACAAGTCCTTCGTGCTGCCGCCGGTCTCGGACCAGCCGGCGCGCCTGGTGCTCGATCTCGTCGGCACCACGCGGGAAACCTTCCTGGCGAGCGCGCAGGCGCCGGCCCCGATCGCCTCGCGCAAGGGCGACAAGCTGACGGCCGTGCGCCGCCGCGACAAGCCGCTGATCGTGCTCGACCCCGGCCATGGCGGCATCGACACCGGCGCGCGCGGCACGTCGGGCACGCTGGAAAAGGCGGTGGTGCTCGATTTCGCCCGGCTGCTGCGCGACAAGCTGGTGGCGACCGGGCGCTACGAGGTTCACATGACGCGGGATGAAGACATCTTCATTCCCTTGCGCGAGCGGGTCCACATCGCCCGCGAGATGGAAGCGGACCTGCTGTTGTCCGTTCATGCCGACTCGGTGCGAATCGGCCGCGAGCAGGTGCGCGGCGCCGGCGTCTACACGCTGTCCGAGAACGCCAGCGACGAAATTGCCGCAGCTCTTGCCGAGCGCGAGAACCGCTCCGACGTGATCGCCGGTATCGACCTTGCCAACGAGCCCGACGACGTCACCGACATCCTGATCGATCTGGCGCGGCAGGAGACCAAGAAGTTCTCTTTCCTGTTCGCCCGCACGCTGGTGAACGAGCTGCGCGGCACGGCGCAGCTGATCAAGAATCCCCAGAGATCCGCCGGTTTTCGCGTGTTGACGGCGCATGACGTGCCGTCCGCTCTGGTCGAGCTCGGCTATCTGTCGAACCGTCTCGACGAGAAGCTGATGACCACCGACGAGTGGCGCGGGCGCATGTCGCAGGCCCTTGTTGCGGCGATCGACGGCTATTTCGGCCGGCGCTTCGGCGATGGCGCGATGCAGATGTCGCGCACCACGGCGGGCCATGCGGCGGCCGAGGCGGAAGAGCAGGTCGAGTAGAGACGCAACGTCCGCCTCAGCATCGCCATATTGGTCAAGGATGGAGGTGGGGTTGCGGGGCATGCCCCAGGCGGTTCGCCGCAATGCGGAACCAGGGGACGTCGAGGTCCGAATCCGCTATTGCGAGGGGACGCGAACGGGGGCATGACGGCGGGGCAGCCAATCGCGCCAGGCGCATCGGCCGCGCGGACCGGCAAGCTGCCGGGGCGTGCGGCGGTGCAAAGCGCGCCGGCCTGACCTGCGACGCAAGATCGACATTACCGGGATAGACGAGCCGGATATATGAAGTTCCTGATCAAACTCTTCGGCTACCTGTTCGGCATTGGTGCCGTGCTGGGATTGCTCGTGGCCGCGGGTGTCTGGCTGTTCCTCCAGGACATGTCCGAGGACCTGCCGGACTACACCGCGCTCAAGAACTACGAGCCGCCGGTGATGACCCGCGTTCATGCGGCCGACGGCCAGCTCATGGCGGAATACGCCAAGGAGCGGCGGCTGTTCCTGCCGATCCAGGCCATCCCGGATCTGCTGAAGCAGGCCTACATCTCGGCCGAGGACAAGAACTTCTACTCGCATCTGGGCATCGACCCGGAAGGCATCGCGCGTGCCGCGGTCGCCTATGTGCGCAATTACGGCTCCGGCCGCCGCCCGCAGGGCGCCTCGACGATCACCCAGCAGGTGGCGAAGAACTTCCTGCTGACCAACGAAGTGTCGATGGAGCGTAAGGTCAAGGAGGCGATCCTGGCCCTGCGCATCGAGCAGGCCTACACCAAGGACGAGATCCTCGAGCTCTATCTCAACGAGATCTATCTCGGCGTCGGCGCCTATGGCGTGGCCGCGGCCTCGCTGCTCTACTTCGACAAGTCGGTGCACGAGCTGAGCCTGGAAGAGGTGGCCTATCTCGCCGCCCTTCCCAAGGGCCCGAACAACTACCATCCGTTCCGCGAGCGGGACGCGGCCATCGAGCGCCGCAACTGGGTGATCGATCGCATGGTCGAGAACGGCTATGTCGACAGCCTGGCCGGCGAGGAAGCCAAGGCCAAGCCGCTGTCGGTCAAGCTGCGCTCGCGCGGCACCCACCTGTTCGCGTCCGAATATTTCTCCGAGGAAGTGCGCCGCGAGATCGCCAGCATGTACGGCGAGACGCGCCTTTACGAAGGCGGCCTGTCGGTCCGCTCGACCCTCGACCCGAAGCTGCAGGTGATGGCGCGCAAGGCGCTGATGGACGGCCTGATCGCCTTCGACCAGCGCCGCGGCGGCTGGCGCGGTCCGGTGCAGAAGATCGAGCCGGGCGCGGCCGACTGGGGTGTCGAGCTGTCCAAGATCGAGGGCATGCCGGACGTTCCCGAGTGGCGCCTGGCGGTGGTTCTGTCGGTCTCCGGGGAGGCGGCCGAGATCGGCCTGCAGCCGACGCGCGAGACCAACGGCCAGCTGTCGACCGAGCGCGAGCGGGTCAGCCTGCCGCTGTCGGGCATGAAGTGGGCCCGCATCAGCGGCCGCTCGCCGACCAATGCGGGCGACGTGCTGTCGCCGGGCGACGTGATCTATGTGGAGAAGGGCGAGGGCGAAGGGTACGAGCTGCGCCAGTTCCCGAGCGTCTCCGGCGCGCTGGTGGCGATGGATCCCTATACGGGCCGCGTGCTGGCGATGGTCGGCGGCTTCTCCTTCTCCCAGAGCGAGTTCAACCGCGCCACGCAGGCGTATCGCCAGCCGGGCTCTGCCTTCAAGCCGTTCCTCTACGCGGCCGCGCTCGACAACGGCTATACGCCCTCCAGCGTGATCATGGACGCGCCGTTCGAGATCGCCCAGGGTCCGGGCCTGCCGATGTGGCGGCCGCAGAACTACGGCGGCAAGTATTACGGTCCCTCGACGCTGCGCGTCGGCATCGAGTTGTCGCGTAACGTGATGACCGTGCGCCTTGCCCAGGACATGGGCATGCCGCTGGTGGCCGAATACGCCAAGCGCTTCGGCATCTACGATGCGATGACGCCGGTCCTGTCCATGTCGCTGGGCGCGGGCGAGACCACGGTCATGCGCATGGTCACTGCCTATGCGATGATCGCCAATGGCGGGCGCCAGGTGCATCCGACGCTGATCGACCGCATCCAGGACCGCTACGGCAAGACCGTTTACCGGCATGAGGAGCGGATCTGCGAGACCTGCGCGACCGATCATTGGGCCGACCAGCCCGAGCCGGAGCTGGTCGACAATCGCGAGCAGGTTCTCGACCCGATGACCGCCTACCAGATCACCTCGATGATGGAAGGCGTGGTCCAGCGCGGCACCGCCACCAGCGTCAAGGTTCTCGGCCGTCCGGTCGCCGGCAAGACCGGCACGACCAACGACGAGAAGGACGCCTGGTTCGTCGGCTTCACGCCGGACCTGACGGTGGGCGTGTTCGTCGGCTACGACACGCCGAAGCCGATGGGACGCGGTGCGACGGGCGGCCAGGTGGCGGCGCCGATCTTCATCGATTTCATGCAGGCTGCGCTGAAGGATGCGCCGCCGGTCGAGTTCCGCGTGCCCAAGGGCCTGCAGCTGATCCCGATCAACCGCCAGACGGGCCTGCGCGCGGGCGCCGGCACGCCGGGCACGATCCTGGAAGGCTTCAAGCCGGGCACCGCTCCGCCGGACGAGTATTCGATCATCGGCTTCCAGGACGAGATCGGCATTCCGCGCACGGTCTCGCCGGAGGCGGGCCAGGCCGTCATGAGCGGTACCGGCGGCCTGTACTGACCCGGCAATGTTCCGCCCCGGCGATGCCGGAAGCGGAACCCGACAGCTTCGACGCCGCGGCAGGGGAGACCCTGCCGCGGCGTTTGCGATTGGCGGCCCGATCAACTATGGTCCGCGACCGAAACGGAAGCGCCGTCAGGCCTGTGGCGAGGACGGTTTCCATCTTTTCGCACTGCAACCCCCAACTGGCGAGAAAGGACAGCGATGCGCGCTGAAACCGAGGCCGTGGTCGACGAAATCAAGCAGGCCATAAGCCTGCTGAGGAGGCATCTTTGACTGGGACAACGCGATTGTCCGTCTGGATGAACTGAACGCCGCTTCCGAGGACCCGACCCTTTGGGACGATCCGACGAAGGCGCAGAAACTGATGCGCGAACGCCAGCAGCTCGATGACGGGCTGACGGGCGTGCGCAAGCTGGAAGCCGACCTTGCCGACAATCTCGAGCTGATCGAGCTCGGCGAGATGGAAGGCGACAAGGACGTGGTGGGCGAGGCCGAGCAGGCGCTGAAGGCGCTGCGCAGCGAGGTCAACAAGCGCCAGATCGCCTCGCTCCTGTCGGGCGAGGCCGACGGCAACGACTGCTATGTCGAGATCAACTCCGGAGCCGGTGGTACCGAGAGCCAGGACTGGGCGAGCATGCTGCTGCGCATGTACACCCGCTGGGCGGAGCAGCACGGCCACAAGGTCGAGACGCTCGAACTCCATGATGGCGAGGAAGCCGGCATCAAGTCGGTGACGCTCAAGATCAAGGGCGAGAACGCCTATGGCTGGCTGAAGACGGAATCGGGCGTGCACCGACTGGTGCGCATTTCGCCGTATGACAGCCAGGCGCGCCGGCACACCAGCTTTGCCTCGGTGTGGGTCTATCCGGTCATCGACGACTCGATCGAGATCGAGGTGAACGAGAGCGACTGCCGCATCGACACCTACCGCGCCTCGGGCGCGGGCGGCCAGCACGTCAACACGACCGACTCGGCGGTGCGCATCACCCACCAGCCGACCGGCATCGTGGTGCAGTGCCAGTCGGAGCGCTCGCAGCACAAGAACCGGGCGACTGCCTGGTCGATGCTGAAGGCGCGGCTCTACGAGCTGGAACTGCAGAAGCGCGAGGAGAAGGCGAATGCCGAAGCCGCGTCGAAGACGTCGATCGGCTGGGGCCACCAGATCCGCTCCTACGTGCTGCAGCCCTACCAACTGGTGAAGGACCTGCGCACGGGCGTCGAGAGCACGAACCCGACCGGCGTGCTGGGCGGCGACCTCGACGACTTCATGGAAGCCACGCTGGCGCAGCGCGCCTTCGGCGGCGCTCCGGATGCGGTCGAGGATGTCGACTGACGCCTTCCCGGCGCAGTTGTCTGCAGAAACGAAAACGGCGCCCTTCGGGGCGCCGTTTGTCGTTACGGGGCGGGCTACACGTTGCCCGCCGGTCTTGATCAGTCGTGCAGCAAGGTGGCGATCTTCTCGCCGGTGCGCAGGAAGCGGATCGGGTTGAGCGGCCGGTCGTTGACGCGGACCTCGTAGTGCAGGTGCGGGCCGGTCGAGCGCCCGGTCGAGCCGACCGAGCCGAGCCGGTCGCCGGTGACGACCTCGTCGCCTTCGCTCACGCTGATGCTGCTCATATGGGCAAAGCGGGTGACGACACCGCTGGGATGGCGGATCTCTACCGACTTGCCGTAGCCGCCGTTGCGCCCCGAAAAGATCACCTTGCCGGGGGCGGGCGCGCGGATGGCGACGCCCGTGGTCGCGCGGAAGTCGAGGCCCGTATGCATGGCCATGCGGCCGAGGAACGGATCGACGCGCGGGCCGAAGGAGGAGGAGAGCTCGGCGCCGGGGACCGGCGAGGCGAGCGGGATGCCGCGGGCGGCTTCCTTGACCTGGGAGAGGGCGAGCAGCGCCTTCTCGGCACGCTCGATGCGCGCATCGAAATCGGAGCCGGTGAGCGGAACGAAGGGGCCGCCCTGGCTGGAGGCAAGGTCCGTCTTGACGCCGGCAAGCTGCAGGCCGAGCTCATCGGCCGCGTCGGCGATGGTCGCCGCGTCGCGCTCCGCGGTCACGGCGATGACGTCGAGCGCGGCGTGGGCTTCGCCGTCCATGCGGTCCAGGGCGGCGTTGACGTTGTCGATCAACTCCACGCGCTGGTCGGGGGCAGGCTGGCTTGCGGGCGTCTGGGGCTGGGAGGCGGCTGCCTCCGGCGCAAGGTCGCGTAGCGGCTTGCCGGGAGCGGCGGCGCCCTGACGGGCGGCGGCTTCGGCAGCGGCGTTGTAGTCGGCCTTGGTGCCGCGCAGGCTGAGAACGGGCGAAATCTCGATGGGTTCGGGCGTGCCGCCGATGCCGGTCGGAGCATCGATCGAGCCGAGCGCGACGACCGGTGTTGCGGGCTTTGCCGCCGGCACCGGGCTGCCGACCGCGACGCGGATGCCGTTCTCGGCAGCCTTGGCCAGCAGGCCGGAGACGCGCGCCTGCCTCGTGTCGAGATCGCGCTGGCGCTCGACCACGTCAGCGAGCTGCTCCTCGATGCTGCGGCGCTCGAGCACGCGGCGGCTGGTCAGCTGGTCGATGCGCGAGCGCAGCGAGGCGATGCGGTCCTCGTAGGACAGCTGCATCTGGGCCTGGCGCTCGGCCGAAGACTGGATGATGTCGTCGCGCAGGACGAGATAGGCGGTGGCGCCGATATAGCCGACCGCGAGCATGGTGCCGACCGCAGTCGCCAGGCCTGCCACGAGCGGGGAAATGGTAAAGCTGCGGACATTGTCGCCACGGGCGATAATCACCCGGTGCGGCTCTTTCCGCTTGCCGAAACCCCCGCGGCCGTTTCCTGCGTGTCCTGTCATTCGTCTGTGGACCCGTTCCCGGCGGTGCCAGACACATACGCGGCACCTTCTTCGGATCCGATCATGCCCCCGTTAAGGTTAACAAAAGCTAAGGAACTGTCCGAATTCGAGAATCCGATCAGCCGATCAGGCGGGCGAGGGGACGGTAGAAGCCGGGCGTAAGGCCGGCCTCGGAGCGGGCCCGGTCGTTGAACGGAGGCTTCAGCCCGCCCTTGAAATGACGGCGCACCAGATCCTGGAAACGCCGCTCGGGGTCGCAGCGTTCCTTGTCGCACAAATAGCGGAACCACTTGGCGCCAAAGGCGACGTGGCGCTTTTCGTCGCGATAGATGATCTCCAGGATCGCCGCCGTCTCCGGATCGCCGCGCCCGCGCGCCTTCTCGATCATCGGCGGGGTGATGTCGAGGCCGCGCGCCTCCAGCACCAGGGGGATGACGGCAAGGCGCCCGGCGAGGTCGTCGCCGGTGCTTTCTGCGGCCTCCCACAGCCCGTGATGGGCGGGAAGGGCGCCGTAATGCGAATCGAGGTCCTCCAGCCGCCGGCGCAGCAGCGAGAAATGCTTGGCCTCCTCCAGCCCGACCCGCACCCAGTCGTCGAAGAAGGAGCGGGGCAACGCCCGGTCGGCGAAGCGCCCGACCATGTCCCAGGTCAGGTCGACGGCGTTCAGCTCGATATGGGCGAGGGAGTGCAGCAGGGCGATGCGCCCGGACGTTCCGCCGACGGCGCGCTTGGGCATGTCGCGCGGCGGCAGCAGGACGGGCGTGTCCGGCCGTCCCGGCTGGTCGGGCATGCGCTCGCTGCCCGTCCGTCGGCGCAACGACAGCGTGCGGCCGAACCAGGCGCGGGCGGTGGCGTGCGCCACGTTGGTCTTTTCATCGAGCGAGCGGGAGGCGACGACGCGCCGTGCGCCGCAGGCGAGCGAGGCAGGGGTGTAGTCCACAGTCTCCGCCTTGCCCGGCGAGACGCGGGTGTGGAAACCGTGAGGCCGAACCGTGCTGTCTGGGGGAACGTGCATGTGATCTCCGCTGGCGCCGGGAGCGGCGCCGGACGGATCCGGCGCCTGCAGCGCTTGCCCGGCTTAGCCGCCGGCGGCGCGGACGGCCTCCAGCACGGCTTCCGCGTGGCCGGGCACCTTAACCTTGCGCCACGTCTCGACGATCTTGCCGGCCTCGTCAATGAGGAAGGTCGAGCGCTCCACGCCCATGTACTTCTTGCCGTACATGGACTTCTCGACCCACACGCCCCAGGCGGTCGCCACGGCCGAATCCGGGTCGGCGGCAAGGATCACCGAAAGGTCGTGCTTGGCCTTGAACTTGTCGTGCTTTGCCGCCGTGTCCGGCGAGATGCCGACGATGACCGCCCCGGCCGCCTCGAACTGCGATGCCAGTGCTGTGAAGGCGATCGCCTCCTTGGTGCAACCCGGTGTGTCGTCCTTCGGATAGAAGTAGAGCACCACCTTGCGTCCGCGCAGATCGGACAGGCGCAGCGTGCCGCCGCCGTCCCGTTCGAGCTCGAAATCAGGGGCGGCGTTTCCGGCTGTGATTTCCGTCATTCTGCCTTCCTTTGGTCATTTGGAGAGTGAAAGGTGCAAGTTTCCTCGCCGGTTGCAGATACGCATCGCAGACAGGCGCGGATCCCCCTTGCGCCATACAATGATTTCCGCGAATCGCGGATGATCAGACTGCCATGCCCAAAGGACCGGGACACTGCTGAAACGCCTCATACATCGTGACAGGCCGCTGCGAGACGTGCTGCGTCGCAAGCCCCGGCTGTGGCGGAAGAGGACCTATGTCCTGGCGGCGCTCGGCGTCCTGTTGCTGGCGGTGTTCGGCGGACTGATCGTTACCTTCGGCAATGGCCCGGTTTCCGTGCCCTATCTCGCGCGAATGATCGCCGAGCGCGCCTCGATGCCCGGAACGACGCTGGAGGTCGGGGCGGTCACGGTGGACCTGTCCGAAGGCCTGCCGCCGAAGGTGGAGCTGCACGATCTTTCCGTCGAGGTCGATGCCGACAGCGACCTGTCGCTGCACGTGCCGCGTGTGTCCGCTCCCCTTGATGCGGCTGCACTGCTGACCGGCGACCTGCATCCAGCCGAGATCCGGCTGGAGCATGCCAGGTTGAAAATCGCGCGAGCGGCGCGCTCGGCATCTTCCAGCGAGATCCCCGATATGGCCGTGGTCGCGGAAGCGGCCGACCGCACCGCTCGCCTTGCCGTGGGGCAACTGGCGCAGCGCGGCATTGCCCGCATTGAACTGGTTTCCGCGGAGATCGTACTGGAGGGCGAGAAGACCTACCGGATGCGCGGCATCGACGCGGAGCTGACGAGGGCTGCCGACGGCACGCTGCAGGTCGACGCGCAGGTTGCCGGCCGGCTCGGCCAGTGGAAGGCCAAGGCGAGCCGTTCCACCGATGCGGAGACCGGCGAAAGCCTGATGCGGGTCGATGTGTACGACGTTTCCCTCGGCGAGTTCGTGCCCATCGACGCCTCGGTGGGGGCGGGCAAGGGGCTCGGCATTCCTGTGCGCGGGCGCCTCGATGTGACGGTCGACGCGGAAGGCAATTTCGGCACCACGCGTGCGGGCGTGATCGTCTCGCCGGGTTGGATCAACACCGGGCGCACCGTGGTCGGCTTCGACACGATCGACGTCCAGCTCTATTGGGAAGCAGGGTCGCCTGGCTTCCGCATCGTCCCGTCCAATTACCAGAGGGGCAACACCTTCCTGCCGTTCGAGGGGGTGGTCGAGCCTCCGCGAGAATGGCAGGAGGCGTGGTCCTTCCGCGTGGTGTCGCGCGATGCCCGCATTGGCCCGTCGGATGTTCCGGGGCCGCCCTTTGCCATGGAGAGGTTCCTGGCGGAAGGGCGCGTGGACCTGGACACGCAGGAGATCCATTTCGACAAGCTGGCGCTGCGGTCGGGATCGGCGGAAATGGACGGCGCCGGCTCGCTGCGCATCGGCGAGGACGGTCCCTACATGGCGCTCGCCGTCCAGAGCGGCGCGATGTCGGTCGCCACGCTGAAGCGGCTGTGGCCCATCACGATGATGCCGCCGGCAAGAGCCTGGGTGATCGAGCATGTCGTCGACGGCCGGATCGAGGGAGGACGCGCGACGGTGTCGCTGCGCCCGCCCGCCTTCGATGTGGACGACGAGGCGCCGGGCTGGGCCGGTGATGACGTACAGGTCGACATCGCTTTCTCCGATCTCAGCCTCAGCACCGTCGGCACGGTGCCGGTGGCGCAGGGCCTGTCCGGCCGCATCCAGGTTGCCGATGAAGTGCTGACGATCACGTCGCCTTCCGGCGTTATGGTGGCGCGGCCGGGCGAGCAGATCGCCATCAGCGACACGGTGTTCAAGGTGCCGGACATCCGCGAGAGCGGCGACAAGACCGGCGTCCTGAAGCTGACGGCCAAGGGGCCGGCAAAGTCGCTGGCGACACTGCTGGACGCCGAACCGTTCACGGTGCTGTCGCGCAACGACCTTGCTCCCGACGATGTGGCGGGCTCGGGCGAGATGACGCTCAACGCCACCTTCGCCCTGGTCAAGGACGTGCGGGTCGATGATGTGGACTGGGATCTTGCCGGCTCGCTCAAGGGATTCACCAGCGACCGGCCGATCCGTGGCCACAAGCTGAGCCGCGCCGATCTGGCCTTCGCGGTGGACGAAGGAAGCCTGTCGCTGAAGGGGCGCGGGCGGCTCGACGGCTTGCCGGCCAATCTCGATCTTGTCGTCCCCTTCGATAATGCCAATGGCGAGGCCGTCGTCGCCCGACAGGGGGTCGTGATCGAGGTCACGGCGGAACAGCTCGCAGATCGCGGCATCGACATTCGCGGCTTCGTCAATGGTCCGCTGAAACTGTCGACCGAGGAAACCGATGCCGGGCAGTCCTACGAGGTCGACCTGACGCGGGCCAGCATCGAGCTGGCCGAGGTGGGCTGGAGCAAGAGCCCCGGCGTTGCCGCGCGTGCGGTGTTCCGCATGAGCGAGGTCGAAGGCCGCCGCGAGATCCGCGGTTTCCGCCTGACCTCGGAAGGGGTGGAGATCGACGGCGGCATCACGCTGACGGCTGCCGGCGATCTGGAGCGGGCGGAGTTTTCGCGCTTCGCCTTGCGGGCAAGCGACGAGGCCAGCTTGCGGCTGTCCAAGCGCGGGCGGCAGATCACCGTCGACCTGCAGGCAACGCGGCTGGATGCGCGCGGGCTGATCGCTAGCCTGAGCGGGAGCAGCAAGGGCGGTGCGGCGGACAAGACCGCGCTCAAGATCAATGCCGAGGTCGGCCAGCTGATCGGCTTCAACGGCGTAACCCTGTCCGGCGTGTCGCTCGTCATGTCCAAGTCCGGCGGCGAGTTGCGCGCGCTTGAGCTGTCCGGCGCGTCCGGCGGCAAGACGACGTTCCAGGCGAAGCTGACCGGGGAGGGGCAGGGGCGCGAGTTGACCGGCACGTTCCAGGATACCGGAGCGATCCTGCGCTTTGCCAATCTCTATGACCGCATGCGCGGCGGCGTCGGCATCCTGTCGGTCGCCATGCCGTCGGCCAGCGACTGGATCGGCCGCTTCAAGATCAAGCGGCTGGCGATTACCGAGGACCCGGCGATCCGCGAGCTTGCGCGCAGCCCCGGCGTGCTCGAAGCGCGCGATCCGCGCAGGCAACAGCTGCTGGCCGCGGCCGAACGGAGCGGCGAGGCGACGTTCAGCGCGCTGGATCTGGAGTTCCGTCGCAGCGGCGACATGCTGACCATCACCGACGGCACGCTGGCCGGCCCGACCATCGGCGGCACGGTGTCGGGCAATGTCAATCTGGCGGCGCGTTCGCTGGACATGACCGGAACGTTCGTGCCGGTTTTCGCGCTCAACAACCTGTTCGCCAAGATCCCGATCCTGGGCTTTGCGCTCGGCGGCGGCTCCGACGAGGGGCTGATCGGCGTGACCTACCGGCTGACCGGCTCGCTGGCCGAGCCGGTGCTGACGGTCAACCCGGCCTCTGCCATGGCGCCGGGCATCTTCCGCAAGATCTTCGAATACCGCTGAGGGGCCGACGCGCCTTTGAAAAATGAAACCCCGGGCGCGGGCGCCCGGGGTTTGCAGTCGTGTCGGCCGTGTCGAAGGGCGGTCGAGCGCTCAGACGGCTTTCAGCAGCACGTGCTTTTTCTTGCCGAGCGAGAGCTTGATGACGCCCTCGTCCACGAGATCGGACGTGCCGAGCACGCGCTTCTCGTCTTCTGCGACCACGTCGTTGACGCGAAGGCCGCCCCCCTTGACCTGACGGCGGGCCTCGCCGTTGGAGGCGCACAGGCCGGCGGTGACGAAGGCGGCCAGCAGGCCGAGGCCGGCCTCGAGCTCGCCGCGAGCGACCTCCACCGTCGGCAGGCCCTCGGCCAGCGCACCTTCCTCGAAGGCACGGCGCGCGGTCTCGGCCGCGTCCTCGGCAGCCTTGCGGCCATGAAGGATGGCCGTGACTTCGGTGGCGAGCACCTTCTTCGCCTCGTTGATCTCCGAGCCGCCAAGGGCGGCAAGCCGGGCGATCTCGTCCAGCGGCAGAACCGTGAAGAGCTTGAGGAAGCGCTCGACGTCGCCGTCCTCGGTGTTGCGCCAGTACTGCCAGAAGTCATAGACCGACAGCAGATCGGCATCGAGCCAGACCGCGCCCGAGGCCGTCTTGCCCATCTTCGCGCCCGACGAGGTGGTCAGCAGCGGCGAGGTCAGCGCATAGAGCTGCTGGGTGCCCATACGGTGGCCAAGGTCGATGCCGTTGACGATGTTGCCCCACTGGTCGGAGCCGCCCATCTGGAGCCGGCAGTCGTAGCGCCGGGCCAGTTCGACGAAATCGTAGGCCTGCAGGATCATGTAGTTGAATTCGAGGAAGGACAGCGACTGTTCGCGGTCGAGACGGGTTTTCACGCTGTCGAAGGACAGCATCCGGTTGACCGAGAAATGGCGTCCGACGTCGCGCAGGAACTCCAGGTAGTTGAGCGGGCGCAGCCAGTCCGCGTTGTTGATCATCAGGCCGCCGCCGAGCGGGCCCTTGTCGTAGTCGATGTAGTTGGAAAAGGCGCGCTTGATCGAGGCGATATTGTCTTCGATCATTTCCACGGTCATCAGCTTGCGGGCCTCCTCCTTGAAGGAGGGGTCGCCGACCATGCCGGTGCCGCCGCCCATCAGCGAGATCGGCCGGTGGCCGGTCGCCTGGAACCAGTGCAGCATCATGATCTGCATCAGATGACCGACATGCAGGCTGGATGCCGTCGGATCATAGCCGATATAGGCGGTGACCGTCTGAGTCCGCAGGAGATCGTCGAGCCCGGTCTCATCCGACATCTGGTGGATGAAGCCACGCTCGCTAAGGGTCCTCAGGAAATCCGACTTGAATCCGGTCATCTTGCCAATCTGCATCTTGTGGTGACATGAAACGCGCCCCGAAAGGGCCCGCATTTCTTAGCCGAACTCGCTGCGGAGATCACGGACAAATCAGGCCGCTGGCGGCTGCCATGCAAAAAGCGCAAGCAGCGGCGTGGTGCGCGCCTGCGCACAAAAAAACGGCCGGACAAGCCGGCCGCTGTGAAGTTTTGCGGGTCGAGGCCGGGCGAGGGTTGGGTCGCGCCGACATCGAAACTTTGGTAGCAGGAACGGATGACGCGGCGGTGACAGGGGAACGGGAGCGTGGCGGGCCGACGCCGTGAAACCCGGTTTCCTCGAGGGAGGCATCGGATGCCCTTGGCTCTTTACACGTTCGGTATCTTCAGGAAGCCCGCCGATGATCCGGCCAACGAGGGCTTTCAGCAGTTGAACGATCCGATCCTGGCGCTGGCGGACCGGTGCGAGGGGCTGATCGCGCGCTCCGGCTATGCTTCCGATCCCGGCCCGCCCTCGTGGGGCGCGGAGGTCTATCCCAGGTTCTACGAGGAGCGCGGAGACGGGTGGTCGCCAGCAACCCTGTCCTTGTGGAGGGATCTGGAGTCCCTGTTCGTGTTCACCTATTTCGGCCTTCACGCAGCGGCGTTGAAGCGCGGTCGCGAATGGTTCGACAAGCCGGCATGGCCGCCGCTGGTGATGTGGTGGCACATGGATACGGCCCCGCCCAGCTGGGCGGATGCTGTTGTCCGCCATGAGCATCTGCATGACCATGGGCCGACGCCAACGGCATTCAATTTCAAGGTGCCGTTCGACGAGGCCGGGCGCGCGACCAGACTGGAAAAGGCGCGGATCGAGCAGCTCCGCAGGGCTGGCGAGAATTTCTGAGACTGCCCTGCCGGAACAAACGAGGCCCCGCCGGAGCGGGGCCTTTTCAAGTCAGCGCTTGCGGGACGCGGCTCAGAGAGCCTTTCCCTTGCCAGTCTCGGCCTCCTCATCGCGGGCTTTCCGCTAGTCCTTGACCGCTGCGACGAGCAGCATCATCGGGCGCTCCAGCTCTTCGGCCAGCCCGGGGGTCTGCGCGATCTGTTCCCGCGTCGGCGCGAACTCGTCGATGCGCCGCAGCCGGAAGCCGGTCTCTATCAGCGTGTTCAGGGTCGTTGCAATGGTGCGGTGGTATTTCAGGACGCCGCTGGCGAACCAGTCCGTGCGCCGTTCTCCTTCGACGGAATAGCCGTTCACCGGCCAGGTCTTGCGGCCGTCGTGGTCCTGCATCCAGAGGGGGCGGGCCGCGGCCATGAAGATCGGGTGCTCGATGGTGAAGACGAGCTCGCCGCCCGGCGCCAGCGCATCGCCGATCATCCGCGCAAGACGCGCGAAGTCCTGGACGTAATGGAACGTCAGCGCGCTGTAGACGAGGTCGAACCCCGCGTGCGGCAGCTCCAGCGTCTCCAGATCGGCGATACGGTAGGAGATCGCCTCGTCGTGTGTATCCGCGATCGCGCGATCGATCATGTTGCGAGAGAGATCGAGCCCCAGAACCGAGGCCGCGCCGTTCTCGCGCATCCAGCGCGATGCCCAGCCGAAGCCGCACCCCAGATCCGCAACCCGGCGTCCGGCCAGGTCTGGCAGCAAGGCCTTGATCGCCGGCCACTCGGGCGCGCCGGCCAGGCCGTGGACCTGGCGCGGCAGCTGGCTGTAGCCGGCGAAGAAATCGGGATCGTCGTAGATGTTCTGGGCCATGCTTTTCGCTTTCGGCAGGGGGAGCGCGAGTATTCGCCGGATCGCTTGCCCCGCGCAATGGCCGCGGCCGGCAACGTTGCCAAACAAAAAGGCCCCGCGAGAGCGGGGCCTTTTCAATTCGGTGCTTTTTGGAAAGCGGCTCAGAGAGCCTCTTCCTCGTCAGCCTCGGCGTCGGCCTCGGCGGCCTCCTCGCCCTCGGCATCCTCGTCCTCGTCCTCTTCGAACTCGAACGTGTCCTGCTCGCGGCCGGTGAGGTCCTCACCGCGCGCCTGGCGCTCGGCCTCGTCGGCGGAGCGGGCGACGTTGAGCGTGACCGACACCTCGACTTCCGGGTGAAGGACGACGGCAACCTCGTGCAGGCCGATGGTCTTGATCGGACGGTCGAGGCGAACCTGCGAACGAGCCGAGGAGAAACCGCCTTCGGTCATCACGTCGGCGATGTCGCGGGTCGACACGGAGCCGTAGAGCTGGCCGGTCTCGCCAGCCTGGCGGATGACGGTGAAGGTCTGGCCGTCGAGCGTCTTGGCGACCGACTCGGCCTCCGACTTGCGCTCGAGGTTGCGAGCTTCAAGCTGCGCGCGCTCGCTTTCGAAGCGCTGCAGGTTGGCCTTGGTGGCACGCAGCGCCTTGCCCTGCGGCAGCAGGTAGTTGCGCGCGAAGCCATCGCGCACGCGCACCACTTCGCCCATCTGGCCGAGCTTGGCGACGCGCTCGAGAAGAATGATCTGCATTTCGGTGATCCTTTTCGTCTGTCCCGCGTCCTGCGCGGTTAGGGACGGCCGGCGAGCCGGCCAGTCCCAGCCGATTGGAAAGTCGTGATCTTACTTGATCACGAAGGGCAGCAGGCCGAGGAAACGAGCGCGCTTGATGGCACGCGCGAGCTCGCGCTGCTTCTTGGCGGACACCGCGGTAATGCGGCTCGGCACGATCTTGCCGCGCTCGGAGATGTAGCGCTGCAGGAGGCGGATGTCCTTGTAGTCGATCTTCGGCGCGTTGGCGCCGGAGAACGGGCAGGTCTTCCGACGGCGGAAGAAGGGGCGGCGCGTCGGCAGCTGTGCGATATCGACCATTGCGTTAGCTCCTTATTCTTCGTCGAAGCGGCGGCCGCCGCGGTCGCCACGATCACCGCGGTCACCACCACGATCGCCGCGGTCACGGCCACCACGATCACCACGGTCGCCGCGATCACCACGACCACCACGACGGTCGTCGCGGTCACGCTTCTGCATCATCGCGGACTGCTCTTCCTCGTGCTCCTCGACGCGGAGCGTCATGAAGCGCAGGATGTCCTCGTTGATGCGCATCTGGCGCTCCATCTCGGCCACGGCGGCCGGGGAGGCGTCCAGGTTCATCAGCGTGTAATGAGCCTTGCGGTTCTTGTTGATGCGGTAGGCCAGCGTGCGCAGACCCCAGCTCTCGACCTTGCCGACGTTGCCGCCGTTGGTGGAGATCAGGGCCTTGTACTGCTCGACCATCTGCTCGACCTGCTGGGCCGAGACGTCCTGGCGAGCCAGGAACACATGCTCGTAAAGCGGCATGAGGGTGCCTTTCTTTCCGTTTCAGTTCCCGGAACCCGGCGCTAAGCCTCTTCGAGCCTTCAAGAAAGGCGGATCGAAGCAACTTCGAAGGCGGAGACACGGGAAGACGGACGACACTTTGCCGACCTGCCCGCCTGTCGCCTGCCTCTCTTCAGTTCGAAGAGATGCCGGCATGCGGCGGACCTTCCGTTCAGCCCCCGGCCAGAGTTCCGAACGAAGCGTGGCTTATACACCAGTTGCGCTGCTTCGCAAGGCGGAGCAAAGGGATTGCGCGTGTTTTTTCCATGCTCCACCTTGACAGTGTGTGCCTGGGACGTCTCTTTGCGGCACATTTCGAGACAAGACGGACGGTCGGACGCGAATCCGGCCGCACAAGGGATGTTGGAGCCAGCGCCAATGAGTATCGCATTCACGTTTCCGGGACAGGGCAGTCAGGCTGTCGGCATGGGCAAGGACCTGGCCGATGCTTTCGCCGAGGCCCGGGCGGTGTTCGATGAAGTGGACGAGGCGCTGGGGCAGAAGCTCAGCGACATCATGTGGAACGGCACGCCCGAGGAGCTGACGCTGACGGCCAATGCGCAGCCCGCACTGATGGCGGTGAGCCTGGCGGCCATGCGCGCGGCCGAGGCGCGCGGCCTGAACCTGGCGTCCAGCGTTGCCTATGTGGCCGGCCATTCGCTCGGCGAGTATTCGGCGCTGGCCGCCGCCGGCACGCTGTCCATCGGCGACGCGGCGCGGCTGCTGCGGATTCGCGGCACGGCGATGCAGCAGGCGGTGCCGGTGGGTGAGGGGGCGATGGCCGCTCTTCTCGGCCTCGACTATGCCGAGGCGGCCGCCGTGGCCGCGGAAGCCGCACAGGGCGAGGTCTGCCAGGCCGCCAACGACAATGCACCGGGACAGGTGGTGGTCTCCGGTCACAAGGCAGCCGTCGAGCGGGCCATCGAGATCGCCAAGGGCCGGGGCGCGCGCCGCGCGGTCCTGCTGCCGGTGAGCGCTCCGTTCCATTGCGCGCTGATGGCGCCTGCCGCCGAGGCGATGGCCGCGGCCTTCGAGACCGTGACCTTCAAGGCGCCGGCCGTGCCGCTGGTCGCCAATGTGCTCGCTGGCCCGACCAGCGATCCGGACGAGATTCGCCGCCGGCTGGTGGAGCAGGTGACCGGCACCGTGCGCTGGCGCGAATCCATCGAGTGGATGGCTTCGGCCGGCGTCGACACCGCATACGAGATCGGCACCGGCAAGGTGCTGACCGGCATGGTCAAGCGCATCGCCAAGGACATGACCGGTATCGCGGTCAATTCGCCCCACGACATTGCGGCCCTTCTGGAGCGGCTGGCCTGACGCACGGCACGCATTGCAAGACAAGGATCAAAGACTCATGTTCGACCTGACTTCCAAGACGGCGCTCGTGACGGGCGCAACCGGCGGCATCGGCGAGGCGATCGCCCGCGCCCTGCATGTCCGCGGCGCCACCGTCGCTCTGTCCGGCACCCGCGCCGAGAAGCTGGAGGCGCTGGCCGCCGATCTCGGCGAGCGCGTGCATGTGCTGCCCGCCAACCTGTCCGACCGGGCGGCCGTCGACGCACTCGTTCCGGCCGCGGAATCGGCGATGGGCCAGCTCGACATTCTCGTCAACAATGCCGGCATCACCCGCGACAACCTCTTCATGCGCATGAAGGACGAGGAGTGGGACGACGTCATCGAGGTCAATCTGACCGCCGGCTTCCGTTTGTGCCGCGCAGCGGTGAAGGGCATGATGCGCCGCCGCTATGGCCGCATCATCAACATCGCCTCCGTCGTCGGCGTCACCGGCAATCCGGGCCAGGGCAACTACGCTGCGGCCAAGGCAGGCCTCATCGGCATGGCCAAGTCGCTTGCGCGCGAGGTCGCGTCGCGCAACATTACGGTGAACACGATCGCGCCCGGTTTCATCGAAACTCCGATGACCGACGCGCTCAACGACAAGCAGAAGGAATCGATCCTCACCACCGTGCCGGCGGGTCGCCTGGGGAAGGCGGACGAGATCGCGGCGGCTGCATTGTACCTCGCCAGCGAGGAAGCCGCCTACGTGACCGGCGAAACGCTGCACGTCAATGGCGGTATGGCCATGATTTGACTTGGCAAACCCGGTCGCTTCCAGCCCCGTGGAACAGGTGTTCCGCAGGGCGGCGGGGCGGCTGGTCAAGCCCTATAAAGTGTGTTAGGAACCCGCCGGCCAGCGAACCCGTTCACGAATGATCGGCGCTCGGGCGCGGCCAGTCCGGCCGGCCGTGGTCGCCGGATCGGACATGGTGCGGGCTGGAATCCCATTCGCCTCGTTCCGGTGCCGAGCTCCGGAGATCGGGTACGAGGTGCGGCGCTGAGCGCTGAACTAGCGAAAACCGTTGGAAGCAACTGAGGAATTCTGAAATGAGCGACATCGCGGATCGGGTAAAGAAGATCGTTATCGAGCACCTCGGCGTGGATGCCGAAAAGGTCACCATGGAGGCGAGCTTCATCGACGATCTGGGCGCCGACAGCCTCGACACCGTTGAGCTGGTCATGGCTTTCGAGGAAGAGTTCGGCGTGGAAATCCCGGACGATGCCGCCGAGACGATCCTGACCGTCGGCGACGCCGTGAAGTTCCTGGAAAAGAACGCCGGCTGATTCAGTTTTCCGCATCGGGCGGGCTTCGTGTCCGCCCGACGCGCCAGATACAGGTTCATGATGAGGCGAGTAGTCGTTACCGGCCTTGGCATGGTCACGCCGTTGGCGTGCGGTGTCGAGGAGAGCTGGTCCAGAATTCTCGAGGGCAGGAGCGGAGCCTCCCGCATCAGCCATTTTGAGGTCGACGATCTCGCCTGTCAGATCGCTTGCCAGGTTCCCCGTGGAGACGGGTCGAACGGAACGTTCAATCCGGACGACTGGATGGATCCGAAGGAACAGCGCAAGGTCGACGAGTTCATCATTTTCGGCATGGCTGCCGCCGAGCAGGCGATCCGTGACAGCGGCTGGTCCGCGAAGTCGACGGAAGACCAGAATCGCGCAGGCGTCCTGATCGGTTCCGGCATCGGTGGCCTGCAGGGCATAGAGGCTACGGCCCATGTCATGCGCGACAAGGGTCCCCGGCGCATTTCCCCCTTCTTCATTCCCGGCCGGCTGATCAACCTGGCCAGCGGCTATGTGTCGATCCGTCATGGCCTCAAGGGGCCGAACCACGCTGTGGTGACGGCATGCTCGACCGGTGCCCATGCCATCGGCGATGCAGCGCGTCTGATCGCGCTCGACGATGCCGACATGATGGTGGCGGGCGGTGCCGAATCGCCGGTCTGCCGTCTGTCGCTGGCTGGCTTTGCCGCCGCGCGCGCCCTCTCGACCGGCTTCAACGACCGTGCCGAGGCAGCCTCGCGTCCCTATGACAAGGACCGCGACGGTTTCGTCATGGGCGAGGGCGCAGGTGTCGTCGTGCTTGAGGAATACGAGCACGCCAAGGCTCGTGGCGCCAAGATCTACGGCGAAGTGGTCGGCTACGGCCTGTCGGGCGATGCCTATCACATCACCGCTCCGGCCTCGGACGGCGACGGCGCCTTCCGCTGCATGCAGGCTGCGCTGAAGCGTGCGGGCCTGACCCCGGCCGATATCGACTACATCAACGCCCATGGCACCTCGACGCCGCTCGGCGACGAGATCGAGCTCGGCGCGATCCAGCGTCTTGCCGGCGACAGCGCCCCGCGGCTGACCATGTCGTCGACCAAGTCGTCGACCGGTCACCTTCTCGGGGCCGCAGGCGCCATCGAGGCGATCTTCTCGCTGCTGGCGATCCGCGACAGCATCGTGCCGCCGACGATCAATCTCGACAATCCTTCCGTCGAGACCGAGATCGACCTGGTTCCGAAGACGGCAAAGCGCATGAACGTGGATACGGCGCTGTCGAACTCCTTCGGTTTCGGCGGCACCAATGCCTCGCTCGTTTTCCGCAAGGTCGCGGCCTGACAGGGCTTCCTGCGCCGGGCGCGAGGGGGTTTTCCCTTCGCTTCCGGCGAAGCCGATCCCCAGTTGCGCCGGGCGGAGCGATCCTTCCCGGTTTGGCCATAATTTCGGGCCAAGTGGCATGTCCATTGCCTCGATCAAAAGGACCGGACAGGACAGATGACCGAGACGCCAGGCCGAGAGCCCGATAACACTTCTTCCGAGACCGCGGCCAAGGACGAGGGCACTCCGTTCCGCCCGCACCCCAAGAGCCCGCGCGAGGCGATCCAGCCGGATCAGGCGCCGCCGCCGCCGCTGCGCTCGCGCCATGTCCGCAATCCTCTCGTCATCGTCGTCAATGCGCTGCTGTCGCTGGCGGTGCTGGTGGTGATCGGCACCGGCGCCATGCTCTACTGGGGCAAGGCCGAGTTCGATGCGCCGGGTCCGCTGGCGGCCGAAAAGACGGTGATCATTCCCTCGGGCAGCGGGTTGCGCATGATCGCCGACACGCTGGAGAACCAGGGTGTCATCGAGGATTCCAACGTGTTCTGGGCGGGCGTACAGGCCTACAAGAACGCAGCCCGGCTGAAGGCCGGTGAATATGCCTTCTCGCCCGGCGTCTCGATGCGCCAGGTGATGGACGACCTGGTCAGCGGCAAGGCGGTCTATCATACGGTGACCGTGCCGGAGGGCTGGACCAGCGCGCAGATCGTCGCCCGGGTGCGCGAGCATCCGGTTCTGACAGGCGAACTGGACGAGATCCCGCCGGAGGGATCGCTGCTCCCGGAAACCTATACCTTCACCCGCGGCACGACGCGCGCGCAGATCGTCCAGCAGATGAAGGATGCGCAGACCAAGGCGCTGGCCGACATCTGGGGCCGGCGAACCGAAGGTCTTCCTGTGGAGACGCCGGAAGAGCTGGTGGTGCTGGCCTCCATCGTCGAGAAGGAAACGGCGCGGGCCGACGAGCGACCGCGGGTCGCGGGCGTCTTCGTCAACCGCCTGCGCCAGGGCATGCGCCTTCAGTCGGATCCGACCATCCTTTACGGCCTTTATGGCGGGGAGGCTTGGCTGCAGGACCGTTCGGCGATCACCCGTTCGCAGCTCGATGCCCGCAATCCCTACAATACCTATCAGATCGACCGCCTGCCGCCGGGCCCGATCGGCAATCCGGGCCGCGCGGCCATGGAGTCGGTCGCCAATCCCTCGCGGACCAAGGACCTGTACTTCGTCGCCGACGGCACGGGTGGCCACGTCTTCGCCGAGACCTACGAACAGCATCAGCGCAATGTCGCCCGCTGGCGTCAGGTGGAGCGGGAGCGCCGCGAGCGCGAGGCGCAAGGGACCCAGGGCGGAGCCGCAAGCGGTGGCAGCGGCGGTTAAGCCGCGCGCCCTGATTGTTGCGTGATTCCAGACCTGTGGGGGCAGTTTCGCAGATGACACTTTCGCTTTGCAGCATGACCGGCTTCGGCCGGGCGGACGGTGCCAGCGGCGCTGCCCGGTGGACCTGGGAACTGCGCTCGGTCAACGGCAAGGGGCTGGACCTGCGCATGCGCCTGCCGGGTGGCCTGGAGGCGCTGGAAGGGGTCTGCCGCGAGGCGGCCGGACGGTATCTCACGCGCGGCAACGTCACCATCGGGCTGAGCTATCAGCGCAGCCAGGGCGAGGCGGTGCCTCAGCTCAACGAAGCTGCCCTGAGCGCGTTGCTGGCGGCGATGGATGCGGTGCGGCAGCGTTTGCCGGATGCGGCCCCCGTTGCCCTCGACGGTATCTTGTCGCAGCGCGGCATCATCGAATGGAAAGAGCCGGAAGAAGATCCGGCGGAGCGCGAAGCGTTGATCGAGGCGCTGAAGGCGTCGCTGGAAAGCGCGCTTGAGGAGCTGGCCCGTATGCGGCGCAACGAAGGCGCGGCCATCGGCACGGTGCTGCGCGGCCAGCTTGCGACGATTGCCGAACTCACCCGCCAGGCGGAAGTCGCGCCGTGCCGGGCGCCGGAGGCGATCCGGGCGCGGCTTGCGGCGCAGGTCGAGGCGCTCGTCGGCAGCAGTACCGCGCTCGATCCGGCGCGGCTGCACCAGGAGGCGGCGCTGCTCGCCACCAAGGCGGATATCCGCGAGGAGCTGGACCGGCTGGTCGCCCATGTGCAGGCGGCAACCGACCTGCTCGACGCGGGCGGGCCTGTCGGCCGGCGGCTCGACTTTCTCGCGCAGGAGTTCAACCGCGAGGCCAATACGCTCTGTTCCAAGTCGAACGGCACGGAGCTGACCGCCATCGGCCTGGAGTTGAAGACGGTCATCGACCAGATGCGCGAGCAGATCCAGAACCTTGAATAACAGGACGAACGGGGCAGGGGCATGACGACAGCGACCGGCGGAACGGTTGTGACATCGAGTGAGGCGGCAGCGCGCCGACGCGGGCTGATGCTGGTGCTGTCCTCGCCTTCGGGCGCGGGCAAGTCGACGATCGCGCGCCAACTTCTCGATCGGGAGAAGGTGAACCTCACGCTCTCCGTTTCGGTGACGACCCGGCCGCGCCGGTCGAGCGAGATCGACGGCGTGCACTACCATTTCATCTCGCGCGAGCGTTTCGAGCAGATGCGCGACCGCGGCGAGTTGCTGGAATGGGCCGAGGTGCACGGAAACTATTACGGCACACCGCGCGACCCGGTGGAGGAGGCGCTGGCCGGAGGGCGCGACGTGCTCTTCGACATCGACATCCAGGGCACGTTCCAGCTGTATGAAAAGATGCGCTCCGACGTGGTGTCGCTGTTCATCCTGCCGCCGTCCATCGCCGAGATGAAGTCGCGCCTGCATCGCAGGGCGGAAGATGCGGAAGACGTCATCAAGCGCCGTCTGCAGACCGCGGTCGGCGAGATGAAGCACTGGCAGGACTACGACTACGTGATCGTCAACGACGACCTGCAGACCGCCTTCGGCGGGGCGCTGTCGATCCTTCATGCCGAGCGGCTGCGGCGCGAGCGCAGCCCGGCCATCGGTCCGTTCATCGAGGGCATGGTCGAGGATCTGAAGCGAGAGACCGGCGAGGCCTGACCAGGTTGCCGGCAAACCCTTCGCAGAGACTGAAAAGGCGCCCGCTGGGGCGCCTTTTTCATATTCCCGGTCGGTCTTTCACAGGGAAGCGGTCAGCCGGCCGCGAAGGCGTTCGCCAGCTTGACGAAGTCGGCGATCTCCAGCTGCTCGGCACGCGTGGTCGGTTCGATGCCGACTGCGGCGATGCGCGCTTCGGCATCGGCGGCAAGCGGCTTGAGGCTTGCGCGCAGCATCTTGCGGCGCTGGCCGAAGGCGGCGGCGGTGAGCCGCTCCAGCGCTTTCAGATCACAGTCGAGCGGCGCCTTGCGCGGTGTCAGGTGGACGATCGCCGAGGTTACCTTCGGCGGGGGGGTGAAGGCCTTGGGTCCGACCTCGAACGCGAGCGTGGCATGGCAACGCCAGCCGGCCAGCACGCCGAGGCGCCCATAGGCCTTGCTGGCGGGGGCGGCCACGATGCGCTCGGCCACTTCCTTCTGGAACATCAGCGTCAGCGATTGCCAGACCGGAGGCCAGTTCGCGCTGGTGATCCAGTCGACAAGCAACTGGGTTCCGACATTGTAGGGGAGGTTGGCGACGATCTTCAGCGGTCCGCTATCGGCGATGCGCTCCAGGTCGATGGTGAGAGCATCGGCCTCCAGCACCTCCAGCCGCCCTGGGTAGTGAGCGGCAATCTCGGCAAGCGCGGGCAGGCAGCGAGGGTCCTTCTCGACGGCCACGACGCGTTTTGCACCGGCCACAAGCAGCGCGCGGGTAAGGCCGCCGGGGCCGGGCCCCACCTCCAGCACCGTGCACTCACTCAGATCACCGGCGGTGCGGGCGACCTTGAGCGTCAGGTTGAGGTCGAGCAGGAAGTTCTGCCCCAGCGACTTGCGGGCCTGCAGCTCATGAGTGCGGATGACATCGCGCAGCGGCGGCAGG
This sequence comes from Stappia sp. G46H5W, assembly GCF_058448995.1. Classification (NCBI taxonomy): domain Bacteria; kingdom Pseudomonadati; phylum Pseudomonadota; class Alphaproteobacteria; order Hyphomicrobiales; family Stappiaceae; genus Stappia; species Stappia sp. G46H5W. The sequence continues at coordinate 330,992 of NZ_JBZFLL010000002.1, forward strand.
TCGTCGATCTGGCTCATTCGATGAGGCCCGGATCCGCCAGAACGGCGGCGAGCCTGACGGCAGCGGCGAAGCTGTCCGGGCGGGCGCTGCCGGTGCCGGCGATGCCGAGGGCCGTGCCATGGTCGGGCGAGGTGCGCACGAAGGGCAGGCCGAGCGTTGCGTTGACCGCGTCGTGGAAGGCCAGGGTCTTTGCCGGGATCAGCGCCTGGTCGTGATACATGGCCAGCGCGCAGTCGTAACCGGCACGGGCTTCGGCGTGGAACATCGTATCCGCGGGCAGCGGGCCCTGGACGTCGATGCCCATGGAACGCAGCTCGGCCACGGCCGGGGCGATGATCTCGTCGTCCTCGAAGCCGAGCGCGCCGCCTTCTCCCGCATGCGGGTTCAGTCCGGCGACGGCGATGCGAGGCGCCTTGATGCGGAACCGGCGCACCAGCTCCTGATGCACGATCCGCCCGACGTCGACGATCAGGCCGGTCGTCAGCACTTTCGGCACGTTATGCAGCGGGATATGGACGGTGACGGGCACCACGAGCAGCTCGGGACCGGCAAGCAGCATCACCGGCGTCGCGTCCTGCGCACCGGAGCGCCGCGCCAGCTCGCCGAGATACTCGGTGTGGCCAGGGTGCGTGAAGCCGGCGTCGTAGAGCGCCTTCTTCTGGATGGGGTTGGTGACGATGCCGGCGGCAAGACCCGCCTGCGTGTCCGCAACGGCGCGGTCGATCGAGGCGATGACGGCGGCCGCCGTCGCTGGATCGGCGATACCCGGACGATCCGGCACGCTCATGCCCAAAGGCACGACCGGCAGGTGCTCGCTCCAGGCCTCCAGCGCTTCCTGCGGCGTCACCTCGGCCAAGGGCACCGCAAGCCCGAGGCGGGCGGCGCGGGCCGCAAGAAAGGCGGGGTCGGCCAGCAGGTAGAACGCAGGCAGCTCGCGCTTTTCGCGCTCCGTCCAGGCAAGAAGGGCGACATCGGGACCGATGCCGCCGGGGTCACCCATGGTGACGGCGAGAGGCTTCACACTGGCGCGCATGCGGGGGCGGCTCAGCGGTAGTCGATGATGGCGCGGCTGCGCAGCTCGCGCAGATAGCGGCGGCTCATCTGCTCGCCTTCCTTGTTGCGCAGTTCGTCCTCGACCTCCATCCGCGCGGCGGCGTTGCTGGCGATCTCGCGCTTGTCGCAAACCGCATAGACTTCCAGACCCTTGGAGCTGTCCTGGGCGGTGGTCACCTTGCCGACGGCGGTCTTGTCCAGCGCTTCCTTGAGCGGGGCGGGAACCTCGGTCTCCAGGCGGGTGACCATCGGCATCACCACCACTTCGCGGAACTCGCTGGCGAGCGTCTGGGCCTCGTTGCAGGACGAGAAGCGCGAGCGGAAGTTGTCGACATCGCGGCGGCGCTGGTTCTTGCCGCTGGCGCCGGTCTTTGCCGGCACGACGAAGATGATGGGCTGGATGCGGTATTCCATGCTGGTGTCGCTGCTCTTGTCCTCCTGCTTGCGCAGGGCGGCGATCACGTCGGATTCGGAGATCCGCACCTCGGACTGGAAGCGGGCGCGCAGCAACTGGCCCCAAGCGATCTCGGCCTGGATACGCTGGCGCATGGTGTCGGCCTTGACGCCCGACTGGGCAAGCGCCTGGGTGAGGCGCGCCGGCGTCAGCTTCACGCGGCTGGCGAGCTGGCCATAGGCCTCGTCGACATCGGCCTTTGTGACGCGCACGCCGGCCCGTTCGGCCTCCTGCATCTTCAGGACTTCGTCGATGAGCTCTTCGGTCGCCTGCTTGGAGCCGCCGCGGCTGCCGGTGAGGCGCAGCAGGCTGGCTCTTTGATTGATGTCATAGGTGGTGATCGGCTTGTTGTTCACGATCACCTTGATGGCGGTCTGCGCAGCGAGCGGTCCGCCGGAAACGGTGGCGGCGACCAGAATCGCCAGGGCCGCGAGCATCCAGCGCTTTGCAGTCATTCATTCCCCCTGTCGTCGCGTCCATTGCTGTCGCGTCCAGTGTCGTCGCTTCTCGTTTCGCCGGATCCGGACAGCCAGTGCCCGGTCGCGCAGCAGTCGGTCTGAAGGCGCGTGCACCTGCTTTCAGACATCTCGCCCGGCGATGCTATCGTGCAACCTGCTGTGACACCAGAAAACGGCTAAAATCCGTCGAAAGCAGCTGTCTCGTCCCGCCGTCCCGCAAGAATCGGGTCCGTCACCGCACGCGCTCCGCCCTTGGCGGCATGCCCGTCGCCGGCATCGGGTCCCTAGTTGGTTCCGCTGGTCGAGAACTGCGTGTCGCCGAGCGTGCGCAGGCCGAACCGGAAGAAGAACAGCCGATCCGTCGTCTGGCCATTGTTGCGGCTGCGGTCCTCCGAATAGGCGAAGGAGACCGAGAAGCCCTCATCGTCATAGCCGACGCCGAAGCTGTCGCGCACCATGTTGCGGCGCTCGAGGTCGAAGCGCACCGAGCCGAACAGACGCCAGTTTTCCTGCAGCCGCAGGCTGGCCGAGCCGATGACTTCCTCGCGCGGCGTCGCGATGCCGAGGTTGGGCTGCGGCGACAGGTAGGCATAGGCGAGGTTGCCGGTAACCGGGCCGTAGATGCCCGTCGCCTCGACCTGGGCGCGGCGGACAGAGAAGTTCTTGTGATCGAAGCGGGCCTGCGCGCCCATCCGGAAGCCTTGCCGGCTGTCGAAATAGAGGCTGCCGACATAGTCGCTGTAATTGGTGGCAAGACCCGAACTCGTGGTGGCGCCGAGAATGTCGGCCTGCTTGAACGAGTTGGTGCCGCCAAGGTGGAACGAGCGGCCGAACAGGGCGCTGACGTGGTAGCCCTGGTCGAAGTTCAGGCTGTATTTCAGGCCGACATTGGTCCTGGTGCCGCCTTCGCTGCGGTCGAAGCCGGAGAACTTGTCGTACTCGAACAGCGTGGTGGAATCGAAGACGATGCTCTGCGCATCCTCGTTCGGCAGTTCGCCGATCCGCATCTCGTTCGGGCGGACGATGATCTGGGCCACCGGCTCGATGATCTGGTTGCCGCCCTGGAACGTGCCGATGAACGGGAAGCGATAGTCGAGGCCGACGGCCGGCATGACCCGGCCGACGAAGCTCTCGTCGGTCATCGAGGCGACGTTCTTGTCCTGCGAGGCGAGGAAGTAGAGATCGCCTTTCACATAGGCGAAGGGCGTGAACACCTGGCCGAAGGAGTCGATCAGCGTGGAGCGCCATTGGGCCTCCAGGCTGGCGCGCGTGAACGTGCCTTCGACGCCGCGGAAGCGGGTAACGCCGGCAGGCGCCGGGCCGCCGATCTGGATCGCGTCGGTCTGGTCGCGGGTCAGGCTGGTGAGGTTGCCCGTCAGGGCCAGCTCGCCGCCGGCGATCGGGTTCTCGAAAATGTAGTTCCAGTCGAGCACCGGGTGGACGAAGGGCTGCTTGTCCTGCAGGCGGCTGCCGACGGGAAGGAACTGCGGACCGGGATTGAGCGCGGCGAGGGCGGCGTAATCCTCCTGCGAGATGCGGAAGGCATAGGCGCGCAGGTCGAAGCGGTTCCGCTCGCTCTGCCCGGTCAGGTAGATCTTCGACACGTCGCTCGCATTGCCGAGCGGGGCGAACTTGTAGTCGCGCAGGAACGAACGGTCGGTGCGCCAGGACAGGTCCCAGCCCCACTTCCAGCGCTGATTGATGTGGAACTCGCCCTCCGAGGCGATCACGCCGCGGAAGTCGCGGTTGCCGCTCGAGGTGGTGTATTCGTCCGGCCGCGCCTGGAAGATACCGGCGGCGTGGATCGAGTAGGCGCCGTCCATCAGGCGCTGGCGCCAGTCGAACTGGCCGAGCACGCCCTGCTTGCTCAGCGGCGTGGCGGAAATCAGCAGGTCTCGCGACTGGTCGATGGCGAAATAATACGGGATGCGCATGCCTGCGCCCACGCGGTCGCCATAGACGAAGCTGGGAATCAGCAGGCCCGACTTCCGCTTGACGCTCGGGTCCGGCATCGACAGATACGGCAGATAGACGAGCGAGCGGCCGAAGAACTCGAACGAGGCCTTCTCGAACTCGATCGTCTGTTCCTGCTGGTCGTGGACGATCGTCTGCGCCCGGATGCGCCAAAGCGGCGGCTTCTCCGGCGGATTGTTCGGCCCGGTGTAGACTGTGTAAAGGCCGTTGTCGAAGCTCGTGCGGTTGCCGTTCTCGCGGCGCGCGCCATCCGCGATGAAGCGGGTGCGCTGTGGCGTGTCGAGCTGCAGTGCATTGGCGAAGCCGTCGCGCAGATCGTCCGACAGTTCCATCGAAGCGGCGCGCAGGACATTGCCGTTCGGCTCGGTCAGACGGACATTGCCGTTGGCGCGCAGACGGCTGTTGCGTCGGTCGAAATCGACGCGATCCGCCTCTACCGTGTTGCCGCCATAATAAATCTGCACATTGCCTACGGCCGAGATGATGTCCCGGTCGAAATCGTAGCGCAGCTCCGCCGCCTCAAGCAGCAGAGGCTCGGTCGGGTCGACCTGTGAGCCGAGCGAATCGAGCGCACTGTCCTGGGCAAAGGCGGGAAGGGGCGCAAGCGCCGAGCTGAAGCCGGCCAGCAGAGCCAGCGCGGCGCCCGACAGCAACGTGCCGGCAAGCATGGAGGCGCGCAGCGAACGCGCGCGCGGGGACGCGCCCACCCGACCAGCGCGGGACGGGCGGTTCTGCCGATCGGTCATGCCTGTCGAAACGGCCGAACGCATCAGCCGTCCTCCAGGTGCAGGAGGATCGTGATCCCCATCAAGACTCCAAACACTCCAGGTGCCCACGCGGCGATGATCGGAGGTACGATTCCCGCACCGCCCAGGTCCTTGCCGAGCTCCGACAGAACGTAAAGCACGAACCCGGCGAGGATTCCACCCAGAATCAGGCGGCCGATCCCCCCCATCCTCGAAACCCTCAGGGAAACGCAGGCCGCAATCAGCACCATTGCGGCCAAAAGTGCGGGCCTTGCCAGAAGTGTTTGATATTGAAGCGAATAACGATACGCGGGCAAACCGGCTCTCTGTGACAATTCGATCACACGCGGCAGGTCCCAGAATCCGATGGATTCGGGGGCGGCGATGCTCTCGCGAACCTCCGTCGGTGTGAGATAGGTGGAGACGTTATAGCTCTCGTAGGTCTGCGGATCGCCCTGGGTCGAGTAGACCGTCGCGTCGGACAGGCGCCAGGTCTTTTCGCCGAGCGTCGCCTCGCTCGCCTCGATCCGCTCCAGGAAACTGCCCTGCCGGTCGAAGGTGAAAAGGGTCACCCCGAGCAGCCGCTCTCCGGAGTTTAGGATCTGCTTGGCGTGCAGCACCGATTCTCCGTCCTGGCCGTCCTGGCGCAGCCAGATGTCTCCGGTGGTCTGCAGCAGGAAGTTTTGCTCGCGGCCGAAAAGGCCCGACGCGAGTTCGTCCGACTGTGTGCGCAGGGTGACGGCCAGCGGATTGTAGAGAAGCACCGCGCCGATGCCGATGACGATGCCGACGATCAAGGCAGGGGCGGTGAACTGCCAGACGGACACGCCGGCAGCGCGCGCCACGACCAGCTCCAGCTTGCGGCTCAGGCCGAGGAACGCGGCAATCGCGCCGAACAGCACGGCGAAGGGCAGGACCTGCTCCATCAGCTGCGGCACGCGCAGCAGCGAGATCGCGCCGATGCGGGCGAGACTGGCTCCGTCCTGATCGCTCGCCCGGCGCAGCAGTTCGAGCGCGTCGAAGATGAAGATCAGCACGGCGGCCAGCAGGAACAGGCCGAGAATCGATGCGACGAAGCGCAGCGCGAAGTAGACGGCGAGCGTGTGGCCGGAGCGGAGCGAGGCAAGCATCAGGCGGTCCCGCCCTGCTGGTGGCCCTGCAGGCGGGCGACGATGGCTTCGATCCGTTCGCCGATCCGCTCCCCGAGGGTGGCAAGGGCATTCATCCAGCGCGGCTTGCGACCAATCGCGATCATCCAGCCGGCCAGGGCGATGGTCACGAGCGGCGGAACATACAGGGCGAAGCGGGCGGCGGGCAGGCCGGACACCAGCGTCAGAATGCCGAAGCCCGCCGTGCGCAGCGCGATCGCGAGGACCAGGGCGGTCAGCGTTGCCGCATGGCGATTCTGTCGGGTGGTCTTCGGCTCGCCGGCGAACAGAAAGACGATGAGCGCAAAGGCAATGGGGTAGAGCGGCTGGCTAAGCCGGTCATGAAGCTCGGCCATCAGCCGGTTGCCGTTGTCGACGGCATAGGGATCGTTCGGGTCGGGCGCGAGCAGGTCGAGCGTCGAGCGTTCGCTGGCCTTGTAGGTGGCAACCGTACCGGTCGGAACCATGCTCGACAGGTCGAAGGCATAGGACTGGAAGCGGACGATGGAAATGCTGCCCGTCGCCCGTGTGCGGCGCTGGATCGTGCCGTCCTGCATCACCAGCAGGGTTCGGCCGGCCGCCTCGACGATCTGCCCGCGCGCCGCCTCATAGGTGAAGACGATATCCTCCGCCCGTTCGTCATGCATCAGCAGGCCTTCCAGCTGGCCGTCGCCGCCGCGGTTGCGGATGTGAAAGGTGAGGCCGTCCTCGATGCCGATGAAGCGGCCGGGCCGGACGATGTTGGCGACCAGGTCGACGCGCACCTGGGTGATCTCGTCGCGCAGCGAAGCAAGGCCGGCAGGTGCGAACAGAAGCGAGAGCGAGGCGCAGAACAGGCTGATGACGGCGGCGAAGACCAGAATGGGCCGCAGCAGCACCGAGCGGGATGCGCCGGAAGCGTTGATGACGATGAGCTCGCTGTCGTTGGACAGGGTGTTGAGCACCACCAGCATGGCGATCAGCAGCGCAAAGGGGGCGATGGCGAGCGCCAGGAAGGGCATGGCCAGCATCGTCATGCCGATGAACTGGATGATGGTCTGGCCCTTGGCGGTGACCAGGTCGAGCTGGCGCAGGGCCTGCGTCGCCCAGACGACGCCGGCCAGTGCCGCCAGCGTCACCAGGAAGACGGCGGCAAGGCGCCGGAAAACATACCGCTCGAAGGTCGTCATCAGGTCCGCGTTCGGTCAGCCCGTTGGGGCTTCTGCCAGAATGTCGTGGCTGCGATAGAGCCTTTTGTGATGGGGCGGCAGGTCCAGCCCGCGTCAACTTGGGCCGGCCGGGCGCCGGTCCGCATCCGATTAGGCGCCATTTTAGGTAAATACTCCGAGAAGAAAAAGGGTTAACCGGAGATTAACCGGGGGCTTCGGACGGGAAGGGCGCTTGCCGAGCGGGAAAACAGGCACCATTCTAGACGTATCAGGACTTTCCGGGCGGAAATCCGCCTGGCCGCCATGGCGCGCCGCGGGTTTGCGGCTGGCATGAGCCGGGCACACCGCTCCGGATTTCCTCCATTCCTGCCAGACATGAGGTTTCCCCTTGCTCCCCAAGATCTCTTTCGCAAAACCCGCGGCTCCGCAAAAGGGCGTGGCCGTCATTCTCGCCGACGACAAGCTGGCAACCGGGGCCACCGCGGCCGGTCTTGGGGATGGGGCGCTGGAGCTGATCCGGCGTGCGGCCGACACTGCGGGCTTTTCCGGCAAGTCGAAGACCGTGCTCGATCTTCTCGCGCCTGCGGGCCTCGGCGTCGACCGGCTTCTGGTCGTCGGCCTCGGCAAGGCGGACGGTGTTGCCGCGCTCGACGACAACGACTGGGCGGCGCTCGGCGGCACCGTGATGGGCAAGCTCGGCAAGGCCAAGGCCGCCGAGGTGCTGCTGGAGACGCCGGGCGGGGCTGTCGCGGCCGGTCACGCGGCGGCCTTTGCGATGGGCATGAAGCTGCGCGCCTATGTCTTCGACCGCTACAAGAGCAAGAAGGGCGACGACGAGGAGGCCGGCGGTTCGGTCAAGGTGTCGCTGCTGGTGGACGATACCAAGGCGGCGAAGAAGGCCTGGGCCGATGCCGATGCCGTGAGCGACGGCACGCTGCTTGCCCGGGATCTCGTCAACGAGCCGGCCAACGTGTTGACGACCGTCGAATTCGCCGACCGCGCGAGCGAGCTCTCAAAGCTCGGCGTCGAGATCGAGATCCTCGACGAGAAGGCGATGAAGAAGCTCAAGATGAATGCGCTGCTCGGCGTGGCGCAGGGTTCGGAGAGCCCGCCGCGCATGGTGATCATGCGCTGGAACGGCGGCAAGAAGGACGCGGCCCCGCTCGCCTTCATCGGCAAGGGCGTCGTCTTCGACACCGGCGGCATCTCCATCAAGCCGGCAGCCTCGATGGAGGACATGAAGGGCGACATGGGCGGCGCCGCTGCGGTGACCGGCCTGATGCACGCGCTGGCCGCCCGCAAGGCCAAGGTCAATGTCATCGGCGTCATCGGCCTGGTGGAAAACATGCCGGACGGCAAGGCGCAGCGGCCCGGCGATATCGTCACGGCGATGTCGGGTGCGACCATCGAGATCATCAATACCGACGCGGAAGGCCGCCTCGTGCTGGCCGATGCGCTCTGGTACACGCAGGACCGGTTCAAGCCTGCCTTCATGATTAATCTGGCGACGCTGACTGGTGCGATCATCATCGCGCTCGGCAGCCAGCACGCAGGCATCTTCTCCAACAATGACGAGCTTGCCGCACGGCTGACCGAGGCCGGGCTGGCCACCGACGAGAGGGTGTGGCGCCTGCCGCTGTCCAAGGACTACGACAAGCTCATCGACACGCCGAATGCGGACATGAAGAACACCGGCGGCCGCTCCGCCGGCTCGATCACGGCCGCGCAGTTCCTGCAGCGCTTCGTCAACGATGTGCCATGGGTGCATATCGACGTTGCCGGCACGGCGATGGGCAGCCCCAAAACCGACGTCAGCAAGGGATGGGCTTCGGGCTTCGGCGTGCGCCTGCTCGACCGTCTCGTGCGCGATCACTACGAAGGCTGAGGCAGAGGGACGGCATGGTCGCGGGGCGTCCCGCGGCTGTGCCGGGCCCTGGTGCTGCAGGCAACAAAAAACCCGCCTGGTGGCGGGTTTTTTCGTTCCGTCCGTCTGGTGGCACCGTTTGCGGTGCCGCAGGGGCGGAGTGTCTTCAGCAGGTCTTGTAGGATTCGCAGGCGCCGCCCGTCGGCTCCACAACCACCGTTCCCATCGCCGTGGTCACGCCGGCGAGACCGAGCACGAGACCGAAAAACAAAGCAATCCGCACAGCCATCGAATGTCTCCCGTTGCCCCGGCGCGGTGACGGCTCTACCGTCCCGGCATTCGCTTTCGTCTGGCCCAAGCTATCCCGTTCCTGCCGAGGCCGTTGTGACGGCAACCACAGGAAAGATGAGGGAACAGCGCGTGGCGCGAAGCGTTTGCCGAATCGGCCGGGTCCAGCCCGGTCATCACTCTGCCGGGCCGAAGTTGGGAAACCGTTAATCGTGAATCATTGGCAAATCAAAGCCCGTTTCTCACCCCACGGCACTTCGCACCAAGGCTGTTGCAGGACTGCCGCACTGCACAAGCGGGGAGCGGAATGAGCGAGGTTCTGTTCTATCATCTGACCCGCCAGCCGCTGGAGCAGGCGCTGCCCGCCCTGCTGGAGACCTGTCTTGGCAGGGGCTGGCGCTGCGTCGTCCAGGCCGGCTCGCGCGAACGGTGCGAGGCGCTCGATTCGTGGCTGTGGACCTATCGCGACGATGCCTTCCTGCCGCACGGCACGGCGGCCGACGGGCATGCGCAGGCGCAGCCGATCTACCTGACCGATGGCGAGGAAAACCCGAACGGCGCGGTGGTTCGCTTTGTCGTCGACCGGGCGAGCCCGCCCGATCTCGCTCCCTATCAGCGCGGGGTCTTCCTGTTCGACGGGCAGGACCCGGAAGCCGTCGCGGATGCCCGTCGGCACTGGAAGGCGATGAAGGAGGCGGGGCACGATATCACCTATTGGCAGCAGAACGAGGCCGGGCGCTGGGAGAAGAAGGCATGAGCGGGGAGGGGGCGGACAAGCCGGGCTTCATGGACCGGCGGGATGCGGCGCGCGAACGGCTCGACGGGCTTTTCGGCGCCAAGGGCGGCAAGCGGGAGGATCGCTCCGCCTGGTTCGACGCGGTCTACGAGACGGCCGGCGGCGACGCGGCTGCCGTGCCTTGGGCAGATCTTGCTCCCAAGGCGGAGCTGGTCGATTGGCTGGCCGCGCATCCTGGCAAAGGCGCGCGTGCCGTCGATGTGGGGTGCGGGCTCGGCGACAACGCCGAGGCGCTGGCAGCGGCCGGCTATCGCACCACCGGATTCGACCTGTCGCAAAGGGCGGTGGAATGGGCGCGTCAGCGGTTCCCCGAAAGCACTGTCGATTACCGCGCCGGCGACCTGTTCGACCTGCCTGCCGAGTGGTCCGGCGGTTTCGATCTGGTGCATGAATGCTATACGCTGCAGGCGCTCTCGGAGGATCTGCGCGAGCGCGCCTTTGCCGCCGTCGCCTCCCTCGTTGCGCCGGGCGGCAGGCTCCTGGTGCTGACACGCACGGCACCAGAAGGGAGTATGCCGGACGGGCCTCCCTGGCCCTTGACGCCATCCGAGCTCGAGCGCTTTTCCACGCTGGGGCTGGAGCGCATCGACCGCCACCCTTACGAGATCCGCAAGGGGGAGCGCGTTATTGGGCATGTCCGTGACGTCTGGCGGCGGACGGAATAATGCCGAGGCCGGCGCATCAGGGATGAAGTGTCGATGTATATGAACTAAGTTAAGTAAAAAGGCTTACGCAGGCGAGCCGTGAGGTTCGATCGAGCGTCGGGTCGCGCGTCAAAACGGCGTGGAACGGTTCCCGTGGACGGCGAAGAGTGCGCGAGGTGGATTGAGCGTGATGGGACAGGATAAGGCTCGAGGCGGCGCGCTGCCGCGGTCGGACACCCGTCCACTCGTTACCCATGGCCAGATCTGGTCGATCTCTGCGGCGACCGGCCTCTTTCTTGCGGTCGCCCTGGGGCTGGTGCTCATTGTTTCGCATGTCGTTCTGTCCATGCGGCACACGGCGAATGACATCGATGACCAGCGTGCGATCTCGGCCGCCGCCGCTGCCGTTGCGACGCTGGGGCGTGGGCTGTCGATGGTGGTGCGCGACAACTCCTTGTGGGACGAGGGGTATGAAGCGGTAAGCTCCAGCGACGGCGCCAACTGGATCCGTCAGACGTGGGGAGACCCGACCGTCAACTACCCGCTCTACGACGGTTTGATCGTCTACCGCCCGGACCTGACGGTGATCGCCGCTTATGACAAGGGAGCGCCGTTTTCTCCCTCCGGCGAGGTGGCGGCGTTGATCCTCGAGCAGGTACGGCGCGCCAAGGCCACGAACATGCCGGTCACTGCCTTCATGTCGATGGACGGTGACGTCGTCTCCACGGCTGCAATGACGATCCAGCCTTTCGCAGGGCCTGTTCCCGATGCGCCCGTCCTGTTCCTGTTCAAGACCATCGACGACGAGATCATCTCGACGATTTCCGCCGACTACCAGATCGCGGGGCTCGCCCTTGCTCCCGCGAGAGCGGACGACAAGCTCAACCTTGCGCTGGAGGACCCTACGGGCAAGGCGCTCGCCTATCTGACCTGGCCGAGCCGGAAGCCGGGAGACCAGGCGTTCGAGAACCATCGTTCGCTGCTGGTCCTGGCCGGTGCAACGCTGGTCGTCTTCCTTCTGATGGTGCTGGCCGCCGGCTTCATCGAATCGCTGCGCTTGCGCCGGATCGCGGCTGCCGCCGAATACGAGGCCAAGCGCGACACGCTGACCGGGACGCTCAACCGCAGCGGTTTTGTCGAGACGCTTGAAACGCTGGTCGCGGACGCCTCTGCCTCACGTCCGCTGGCTCTGCACATGCTGGACCTTGATGGGTTCAAGCAGGTCAACGACACCTGGGGGCATGCGGTCGGCGATCTGTTGATTGCCGCGGTGGCCGTCAGGCTTGCCGGCTTCGGCAATCACTTCGTCGCGGCCGGACGGCTTGGCGGCGACGAGTTCGCGCTGGCTCAGCGAGGCGACATGCCGCCGGAAGTTCTGGCGCAACAGGTCATCGATGCGTTCTCGCGCCCCTTCATCGTCGGGCGCCATCAGCTGCAGGTGACGGCAAGTATCGGGCACGCCTCGACCCAGGAGCCGATCGACCCGGCCGAACTCATGCGCCGTGCCGATGTGGCGATGTACCAGGCCAAGGCTGCGGGCAAGTTCCGGGCACTGGAGTATCATCCGCAAATGGACGAGACCTGCGACGAGAAAGGGGCTTAGCCCCGGCCTCCGGCCCGCTTATGCCAGCCGCGAGAGCAGGGCCTGCAATTCGCCAAGATGGGCGACCTGGTGAAAGCGGTCGCGGCCGGCCGGCACGTCGGCATGTTCCAGAGCCCAGGTGATCTCGTAGGGCACATGGACGCCGTGGCTGCCGGCATCCAGCGCCGGCACCACGTCCGACTTCAGCGAGTTGCCGACCATCATGGCCCGTCCCGGACCATCGCCATGGCGGGCGAACAGGGTGCGATAGGTTTCGGCGGTCTTTTCCGGCACGATCTCGACCGCATCGAAATGATCCCCGAGACCGGATTCCGCCACCTTGCGTTCCTGGTCGAAGAGATCGCCCTTGGTGATCAGCACCAGACGGAAGCTGCCTTTCAAGGCCTGCAGGGTCTCCTCCACGTGAGGAAGCGGCTCCACGGGGTGCGAGAGCATGTTGCGGCCGGCATCCAGGATTTCGCCGATCACCGAAGCGGGCGCCTTTCCTTCCGTCACCTCGATGGCTGTCTCGATCATCGACAGGGTGAATCCCTTCACCCCGTAGCCGTAAAGGCGCAAGTTGCGCCGTTCCGCGGCGAGCAGCCGTTCGGTGAGATTGTCCTTGTCGCTATAGTCGGCGAGCAGATCGGTGAAGCGCTCCTCCGTCAGGCGGAAGTTGCGCTCGTTGTGCCAGAGCGTGTCGTCTGCGTCGAAGCCGATGGTCGTCAGCGTCGCCATTGTCTCTCCTCGCGCGGGGTTCAGCCGCTTTCGAGCTCAGTCGAGAGCTCCAGCCACTGCTCCTCGGTGCGCACCAGCTTCTTCTCCAGATAGGCGCGCTCCTTGGCGAATTTCGTCGCCCGCTCGGCATCCTTGCGGAAGAAATCCGGGTCGGCAAGCGCCTCGTCGAGCTTGCCGATCTTCTCCTGAAGACGCGCCATTTCCTTTTCCGCCGCCTGGATTTCCTTGCGCAGCGGCGCCTGCCGGGCGCGCCGGTCGGCGGCCTCGCGGCGCTTTTCCTGGGCAGTGCGATCGTCTTCCGGCTCGGCCGCTGCGGCGCTCTTCGCCGCCTCGCGCCCGTTGCCGCGCTCGGGTCTGTCCTTCTGCAGAATCAGCCGGCGATAGTCCTCCATGTCGCCGTCGAAGCTGCGCACGCAGCCATCGGCAACGAGCCACAGCCGGTCGGCGCAGGCCTCCACCAGATGTCGGTCGTGCGAGATGAGGATCACCGCGCCGTCGAACTCGTTGACCGCGTGAATCAACGCCTCGCGGCTTTCGATGTCGAGATGGTTGGTCGGCTCGTCGAGGATCAACAGGTGCGGGCCCTCGAAGGTGGCAAGGCCGAGCAGCAGGCGGGCCTTCTCGCCGCCCGACAGGTCGCGCGCCGGGGTCTCCATCCGGCTTGTCGGCAGGCCGAAGCGGGCGACGCGCGCGCGCACCTTGGCCTCGGGCGCATCGGGCATCAAGCGGCGCACATGCGCGACGGGGCTTTCCGCCGGCATCAGCTCGTCGAGCTGGTGCTGGGCGAAGAAGGCGACCTTCAGCTTGGCGGCCTTGGTGATCTCGCCCGACTGGCGTTCCAGCCGCCCGGCGATCAGCTTGGCGAAAGTCGACTTGCCGTTGCCGTTGGAGCCGAGCAGGGCGATGCGGTCGTCATTGTCGATGTTGAGCGACAAGCGCGACAGGATCGTGGTGTCGCCATAGCCGACGGCGACGTTTTCCAGCCGGATGATCGGCGGGGCAAGACGTCCTTCCGGATCGGGGAACGAGATGGGCAGCGCGTCGGTTTCCACCACCGCGGCGATGGGCTCCATCTTTTCCAGCATCTTCAGCCGCGACTGTGCCTGGCGCGCCTTGGTCGCCTTGGCGCGGAAGCGGTCGACGAAAGCCTGCATATGCTTGCGCTGGGCTTCCTGCTTCTCGCGGTTCTTCTCCTGCAGCAGCAGCGACTCGCGCCGCTGGCGGTCGAAGCTGTCATAGCCACCACGGTAGAAGGTCAGCTTGAGCTGATCGAGATGGACGATGGAATCGACCGCCTTGTTGAGAAGATCGCGGTCGTGGCTGATCAGCAGGACCTGATGCGGATAGCGGGCGATGTAGCTCTCCAGCCAGAGCGTGCCTTCCAGGTCGAGATAGTTGGTCGGCTCGTCGAGCAGCAGCAGGTCCGGCTCGGAGAACAGAACTGCCGCCAGCGCGACGCGCATGCGCCAGCCGCCGGAAAAGGACGAGCAGGGGCGGGCCTGCGCCTCGGCATCGAAGCCGAGACCCGCAAGGATGCGGGCCGCGCGCGCTTCCGCGGTATGGGCATCGATATCGGCAAGGCGGGTGTGGATCTCGGCGATGCGCAGCGGGTCCGTCGCCGTCTCCGCCTCCTCCAGCAGCCGTGCACGCTCGGTATCGGCGGCCAGCACCACCTCTACAAGCGTCTGTTCCGTGCCAGGAGCCTCCTGCGCCACCTGGCCGATGCGCAGGCCCTTCGGGACGCGGATCTCGCCGCTTTCGGGCGCGGTATCGCCGGTGATCAGGCGGAAGAGGGTGGACTTGCCGGCGCCGTTGCGGCCGACGAAGCCGGTCTTGGCGCCCGAGGGCAGCATGACGCTTGCCCGATCGAGAAGCGTACGCCCGGCAATCCTGTAGGTGAGGTCGGTGATCTGCAGCATGGGCGGATCAATGGCCGGAAATGCGGGACGGCGCAAGAGGGAGGAAGGCTGCCATGGCGGTCCGGCGAAAGGCCGATTGCAGGCCGGCGCGAACGCTGCCTAGGATGGTAGGCAACCTGTTCCAGAAGAGGGGAAACAGACATGTGCGTTCCAGGATGCCAGGAAGTCGTTGCGCGCCGGCTGAGCCGCCGCGGATTGCTCAAGGGGCTCGTCGGCACGACGGCGGGAGCTGCCGTCTTCGCCGCCTTTCCGCCGCCGCGCGCGGCCCATGCTGCCGATGTCTCGTTCACCCGCGCTGTCGATCTGACCCATGCGCTGGGTGAGGATTTCCCGACCTTCTTCGGCAAGCCGCAGCTGCGGATGGAGCGGACAGCGGAGTTCTCCAAGGACGGCTTCAACATGTACCAGTGGCATCTCGACGAGCACACAGGCACGCATCTGGATGCACCTCTGCATTTCTCGGCAGACGGGGTAGGGGCCGACGAGATCCCGATGGACCAGCTGATCGTGCCGCTGGCCGTCGTCGACATTCGCGAAAAGGCTGCTGCCGATCCCGATCACCAGCTTTCGGTCGACGATCTCAAAGCCTTCGAGGCGGCGCATGGCGATGTGCCAGCCGGCGGCTGCGTCGCGATGAATTCCGGCTGGGCGCAGCATGTGGCGAGCGAACGCTATCGCAATGCCGATGCCGATGGCGCGATGCACTTCCCCGGTTTTTCCAAGGAGGCCTGCCTCTACCTGATGGAGAAGGGCGTGGTCGGCATCGCCGTCGACACGTTGTCGCTCGACCACGGCGCCTCCAAGACCTTCGACACGCACTACACGTGGTTGCCGTCCGGTCGCTGGGGGCTGGAATGCCTTGCCGGCCTCGACGAGGTGCCGGCCACGGGGGCGACGCTGGTGGTCGGTGCCCCGAAGATCAAAGGCGCGACGGGCGGCCCGAGCCGGGTCTTCGCGCTGGTCTGATCGGCCTTCGTACTGCGGAAGAAACGAAAAACCCCCGGCGGATGACGCCGGGGGTTTCCTGTCTTTGCGGAAGATCGCTTGGCCGGAGCCTTGCGGATCAGACCGAGTAGTACATGTCGTACTCGACCGGATGCGGGGTCATCTCGTACCGCATGTTCTCTTCCATCTTCAGCTCGATGTAGGCGTCGATCTGGTCGTCGTCCATGACGCCACCGGCCTTCAGGAACTCGCGGTCGGCGTCGAGCGACTCCAGAGCCTCGCGGAGCGAACCGCAGACGGTCGGGATTTCCTTCAGCTCCTCCGGCGGCAGGTCGTAGAGGTTCTTGTCCATCGCGTCGCCCGGGTGGATCTTGTTCTTGATGCCGTCCAGGCCGGCCATCAGCATCGACGCGAAAGCGAGATACGGGTTGGCTGCCGGATCCGGGAAGCGGACCTCGACGCGCTTCGCCTTCGGGGAAGAGGTGAAGGGAATGCGGCAAGAGGCCGAACGGTTGCGCGAGGAGTAGGCCAGCAGCACCGGAGCCTCGTAGCCCGGGACCAGACGCTTGTAGGAGTTGGTCGACGGGTTGGTGAAGGCGTTCAGGGCCTTGGCGTGCTTCAGGATGCCGCCGATGTAGTACAGGCAGCTCTCCGACAGATCCGCGTACTGGTTGCCGGCGAAGACGGGCTTACCGTCCTTCCAGATCGACTGGTGCACGTGCATGCCGGTGCCGTTGTCGCCGAAGACCGGCTTCGGCATGAAGGTCGCGGTCTTGCCGTAGGCATGGGCGACCTGGTGCACGACGTACTTGTAGATCTGCATCTTGTCGGCATTGCGGGTCAGCGTGTCGAACTTGATGCCGAGCTCATGCTGGGCAGCCGCCACCTCGTGGTGGTGCTTCTCGACGGTGACGCCCATTTCGGTCAGGACCGTCAGCATCTCGGAACGGATGTCCTGGCAGCTGTCGATCGGGGGAACCGGGAAGTAGCCGCCCTTGGTGCGCGGACGGTGGCCGAGGTTGCCCGTCTCGTACTCGGAGCCCATGTTCGACGGCAGCTCCATGCTGTCGATCCTGAAGCCCGTGTTGTACGGGTCGGCCGAGAAACGCACGTCGTCGAAGATGAAGAACTCGGCTTCCGGGCCGACATACACGGTGTCGCCGATGCCGAGCGAGCTGACATAGGCCTCGGCCTTCTTGGCCGTCGTGCGCGGGTCGCGGTTGTAAGCCTCGCCGGAGACCGGGTCGATGATGTCGCAGATGATCGAGATCGTCGACTGAGCGAAGAACGGATCGACATGGACGGTGTCCGGGTCGAGCACGAGCGTCATGTCGGACTCGTTGATCGCCTTCCAGCCGGCGATGGACGAGCCGTCGAAGGCGACGCCTTCAGCGAACATGTCCTCATCGACCAGACCTGCGTCCATGGTCACGTGCTGCAGCTTGCCGCGCGGATCGGAGAACCGCAGGTCGACGAACTTGATGTCCTTGTCCTTGATCTGCTTGAGAATGTCGCTGGCGCTCGTCATTTAAGATGTTCCCTGTTTTCCTTGGGGTCGGTCCCGTTAGGGTTCTTGCATATGGGCCGCCGTGCAGTCCGCTTCAGGATCTGCCGGTCTGCCCGGAAGTTTCGGCCGTCGTCCGGCCAGAGCCTCAGATCGCGTCGGTGCCGGTCTCGCCGGTCCGGATGCGAACGGCCTCCTCGATGGTGGAGACGAAGATCTTGCCGTCGCCGATGCGCCCGGTCTGGGCGGCATTGCGGATCGCCTCGACGGCCTTGTCGACGAGGTCGTCGGTCAGCACGATCTCGACCTTCACCTTGGGAAGAAAGTCGACCACGTATTCGGCGCCGCGATAGAGCTCGGTATGGCCCTTCTGGCGGCCGAAGCCCTTGGCCTCGGTCACGGTGATGCCCTGAAGGCCAACCTCCTGGAGAGCCTCCTTGACCTCATCGAGCTTGAACGGCTTGATAATTGCCTCGATTTTTTTCATCGCCTCCGCCACTTCGCGTCATTCGGTTTCGAAATGCCGGCCGTTCCGGGCCTGTGCCAACTCCTGACTAGCATGCCCCGTGCCAAGTTTGCTTGCCGAAAAAAGAGCCTGCAAATCGGGCAATTCCAGCAGGGTTTTCCGGGCCGTCCAGCGTTCGGTATCACAGCGGTGATTAAATACTGTGCGGGCTGAACAATAAATAGGCGAATCTGGCGGCATAAAATCCACCTTTTCCGGGGTTGGAGCTCCGGCGGGGCTGCCTCGATCGTGACCGTTTCGCACAATTGGCGGGCAGGCCCGGGGGCGTTTGCCCGAAAGCGGCTTGCGCGCCTGTGCCAATCGGCCAAACATCGGGTGTGGCGCGACGGCGTCCTGCGTGGAGGCGCGTCGCATCAAGCGTTTGGGGAACGACAGGGAGATACGGATGCAGATCGAGGCGCTCGACCACCTGGTCCTGACGGTCGCTGATATCGACGAGACCGTCAGTTTCTATTGTGGCGTGCTGGGCATGGAAGAGGTGGTGTTCGGCGGCGGCCGACGGGCGCTGCATTTCGGTGCGCAGAAGATCAACCTGCACAAGGCGGGCGCGGAGTTTTCTCCGGCCGCGCGCAAGCCGACGGCCGGATCGGGCGACCTGTGCTTTCTGGTGGCCTCGCTCGAGGCGGCGATCGCACGGCTGAAAGAGGCCGGCGTGACGATCGAGGAGGGGCCGGTCTCGCGTACCGGTGCCCAGTCGCCGCTCCGCTCCGTCTATATACGCGATCCCGACGGCAACCTGATCGAGCTGTCCGAGCCGCAGGCGGTGGTGATTGCCGGAGGCGGTGCTTGATCGAACTTCTCACACCCGGCGAGATGGGCCGGGCGGATGCACTCGCCATTGCCGGCGGCGTGCCGGGCATCGAGCTGATGCGGCGCGCGGGGCTGGCGGTGGCCGATGCCTGCAGCCGCATGGCCGGGCACTCGGGACAAGTCCTGGTGCTGGCCGGCCCCGGCAACAATGGCGGCGACGGATTCGTTGCCGCGAAGGTACTGCGCCAGCGGGGTTACCGCGTCGAGCTGTTGCTGCTCGGCGATCCCGAGCGCCTGTCGGGCGATGCGGCGCTCGCCTTTTCCGAGATGCAGGCGGCAGGCCTCACTGTCGGCATCCTGTCGCAGGACACATTGGACCGTGTGCCGGGGCAGGCGTCGGTGGTGATCGACGCGCTGTTCGGAGCAGGGCTCTCGCGTCCGATCGAGGGCGTTGCGGGCGAGGCCATCGACCGGGTCAACGGCTCGGGCGTTCCGGTGCTGGCGGTCGACCTGCCGTCGGGCGTGAACGGGGCGAGCGGCGAGGCGATGGGCCCGGCGATCCGTGCCAGTCGGACGGTGACATTCTTTCGTCTGAAGCCGGGCCATCTGCTGCTTCCAGGCCGCCTGCTCGCCGGGCGGGTGGAGCTTGCCGATATCGGCATTCCGGCCTCGGTCCTCGATGAGGTGCATGGCAGCGAGCAGGGAAAGACCTGGCGCAACGACCCGGAGCTTTGGGGGATGGGTCTGCGCCCGCCGCGGCTCGATGGGCACAAATATGCACGCGGCCATGCGGTGGTGGTGTCGGGGCCGGCCCTGTCCACCGGGGCGGGGCGGCTGGCTGCTGGTGCCGCGCTTCGGGCGGGGGCCGGACTCGTGACCGTGGCGACGCCGCCCTCCGCCGCGCTGGTGAATGCCAGCCATCTGACGGCGGTGATGGTACGCTCCTTTCGCGGGAGCGAGGGGCTTGGCGAGATGCTGGCCGACCGGCGCCTCAATGCAATTGCGCTGGGGCCGGGCGCTGGTGTCGGCGAAGAGACGCGGGCGCTCGCGCTGACCTGCCTGTTGGGCGAACGGGCGGTGCTGCTGGACGCAGACGCGATCACATCCTTTACCGGAGAGGTGGAGGCGCTGGCCGGTGCGCTCTCTCGTCGCACAGGCGCGCGGGCCGCCGACGTCGTGCTGACGCCCCATGACGGCGAGTTCGCTCGTCTCTTCGGCGAGAGCGCTGTCGGGGCTTCGCGACTGGCGCGGGCGAGGGCAGGGGCACAGGCGAGTGGCGCCGTCGTCGTCTTGAAAGGGGCGGATACGGTCGTTGCGGCGCCCGACGGTCGTGCCGCGGTCAACGACAACGCGCCGGCCTGGCTTGCCACGGCGGGGTCCGGCGATGTGCTCTCGGGCATCGTCACCGGCCTGCTGGCGCAGGGACTGGACGGGTTCGACGCGGCCTGTGCGGGTGTGTGGCTGCATGGCCGCGCGGGTGCGCTGGCGGGCCCAGCCCTGACGGCGGAGGATCTTGAGCCGGCTCTGCGGCAGGCATTGGCGGAGTTCTTTTCCCGCGCGGGCTGAGCGGGGCGGGGCGAGGGCTCCAGATTGCGCTGTACAGCCTGTCGAGAAGCCCCGTTTTTTCTTTGACCCTGCCGGGCGGGGTGCTATAGAGGCCGCGCCTTGACTTCGGGCGCTTGAAGGCACGTCGCGGGCGTGGTGGAACTGGTAGACACGCCAGATTTAGGTTCTGGTGGCGCAAGCCGTGGGGGTTCAAGTCCCTCCGCCCGCACCACGTCAGGCCTTGGGCGATGCGCTCCCGTTTTGGCAGCGAATCCGGTCAAGCACGCCCAGCCGGGCCACACAATCACAAGAGCAGTCGGAAAGACGTTCTCGATCTAGGACGAAGCACACGACCATGCAGGTAACCGAAACGCTGGCCGAGGGGCTGAAACGCGAACTGAAAGTCGTCATTCCGGCGTCTGAGCTTGCTAGCCGCCTCGATACGTACCTTGACGACCTCAAGGACAAGGTGAAGATCAAGGGCTTCCGGCCGGGCAAGGTTCCGGCTGCGCACCTGAAGCGCCTCTATGGGCGCCAGGCGACCGCCGAGATCCTCAATGAGCTTCTCAACGAGACCACCCGCAAGGCGGTCGAGGAGCGCAACGAGAAGCCGGCGCTGCAGCCCGAGATCGATCTGCCGGATGGCGACGCCGAGGCGATCCTGTCGGGGTCTGCCGATATCTCGTTCAAGATGAGCTACGATATCCTGCCGGAATTCGAGCTGATCGACTTCAAGACGGTCGAGATCGAGCGTCCGGTGGTCGAGATCTCCGATGCCGAGATCGACGAGCAGATCGCCCAGATCGCCGACAACAACAAGCCGTTCGAGACCAAGGACGGTGCGGCCGAGGAGGGCGACCGTGTCCTCATGAGCTATCTCGGCAAGCTGGACGGCACGCCGTTCGACGGCGGTGCCGACGAGAATGGCCAGCTGGTGCTCGGCTCCAAGCAGTTCATTCCGGGCTTCGAGGAGCAGCTCGTCGGTCTGAAGGCCGGCGACGAGAAGGTCATCGAGGTGTCCTTCCCCGAGGACTATCCGGCCAAGCACCTGGCCGGCAAGGCTGTCACCTTCGACATCGTCGTCAAGGAAGTGCAGGCTCCGGGCGAGGTGAAGATCGATGACGACTTCGCCAAGGGTCTGGGCCTTGAGGGTCTCGACAAGCTGAAGGAGATCATCCGCGGCCAGATCGAGAGCCAGTACGGCGCGATGACCCGTCAGAAGGTGAAGCGTCAGCTTCTCGACAAGCTGGACGAGGTCTACACGTTCGACCTGCCCGAGCGTCTGGTGCAGTCCGAGTTCGACGGCGTGTGGCGCCAGGTCGAGCAGGACATGCAGCGCTCCGGCAAGTCCTTCGAGGACGAAGAGACGACCGAGGAAGAGGCTCGCGGCGAGTATCGCAAGATCGCCGAGCGCCGGGTCCGTCTCGGCCTGGTGCTCTCCGAGGTCGGCGAGCAGAACCAGGTCAAGGTGACCGACGAAGAGGTGCAGCGCGCCCTCTACGAGAAGGTTCGCCAGTTCCCGGGCCAGGAGAAGCAGGTCTTCGACTTCTACCGCAGCAACCCGACGGCGCTCGCCAGCCTGCAGGCGCCGATCTACGAGGAGAAGGTCGTCGACTACATCCTCGAGCTTGCCAAGGTCACCGACAAGACGGTCACCAAGGACGAGCTGATGGCGGAAGACGAGGACGAGGCCTGATCCTCGTTCCCGACCTGACGGTTTGACGGACCGGCCCCGGATGACCTCCGGGGCCGTATTCGCGAGGAAGGCAGCCTTGTTCCTTGCGTTTTTAACCCTTGTTCCCGACCCGTCAGCACCTATCTTCCGATACGAGGCGACATCCCTTATGAATGGGTGTCGCTTTTTTCGACTCAAGACCGAGACCGAGACCGTTCCCGGCCGCTTGCGAGCGGCAAACCGATTTGAAGAGGTGGCTGCGCGCGAGCGGTGCAGCCCGGGAGCGTTCCTCCAAAGCATGGACGAGGCATGAAGGATCCAGTCGATTTCGCCGTGAACTCACTCGTGCCGATGGTCGTCGAGCAGACGAACCGGGGCGAGCGCGCGTTCGATATCTATTCGCGGCTTCTCAAGGAGCGCATCATTTTCCTCACCGGGCCGATCGAGGATCATCTGGCAACGCTCGTCTGTGCGCAGCTGCTCTATCTCGAGGCCGAGAACCCCACCAAGGAGATCGCGATCTACATCAACTCGCCCGGCGGTTACGTCACCTCGGGCCTGGCGATCTACGACACGATCCAGTTCATTCGCCCGGAAGTCTCCACGCTGTGCATCGGCCAGGCCGCCTCGATGGGCTCGCTGCTGCTGGCGGCCGGTGCCAAGGGCAGCCGCTTCTCGCTGCCGAACTCGCGGGTGATGGTGCACCAGCCGTCCGGCGGTTTCCGCGGCACGGCGGCGGACATCATGCTGCACGCGCAGGAGATCCTGAGCCTCAAGAAGCGGCTCAACGAAATCTATGTGAAGCATACCGGGCAGTCTCTGGACGCCGTCGAGGAGGCGTTGGAGCGCGACAAGTTCCTGACGCCGGAGATGGCCAAGGAGTTCGGCCTGATCGATGGCGTCATCACCAGCCGGGCCGGTCTTGCCGGTAGCGACGACAAGTCTAAGTGACGTAACGGTGCCAGGGTCGGACCCGCCTTAGGGTGGCGTGCGGCGTCCCGTTCGGTCCGAGAAGACCGGCGCCATGGCTTCGCCTTAAACGTATATTGATTTTTGAGGTGGAAGCATGATGACATTTACGGGACGAGTGCGGGCGGGTCTCTAGTCCGGTTCCGGAAAAGAGAAGAACGGCTTCGTTCTTCTCGCCAGATACAGCGGAAGGACCAGTCCTTCCGAAGCACGCGGGGTTTACCTGATGACTAAGGCCAGCGGCGGCGACTCGAAAAACACGCTCTACTGCTCTTTCTGCGGGAAGAGCCAGCACGAAGTGCGCAAGTTGATCGCCGGCCCGACCGTATTTATCTGCGACGAATGCGTCGAGCTGTGCATGGACATCATCCGCGAGGAGAACAAGTCTTCGCTGGTCAAGTCCCGTGACGGCATTCCGACGCCGCAGGAGATTCGCGGGGTCCTCGACGATTACGTGATCGGCCAGGGTCCGGCGAAGAAGGTGCTGTCGGTCGCGGTGCACAATCACTACAAGCGCCTGAATCACGCGTCGAAAAACAACGACGTGGAATTGGCCAAGTCGAACATCCTGCTCGTCGGTCCGACCGGCTGCGGCAAGACGCTGCTGGCCCAGACGCTGGCGCGCATTCTCGATGTGCCCTTCACCATGGCGGATGCGACCACGCTGACCGAGGCCGGCTATGTCGGCGAGGACGTGGAAAACATCATCCTGAAGCTGCTGCAGTCGGCCGACTACAATGTCGAGCGTGCGCAGCGCGGCATCGTGTATATCGACGAGGTCGACAAGATCAGCCGCAAGGCCGACAACCCCTCGATCACCCGCGACGTGTCGGGCGAGGGCGTGCAGCAGGCCCTGCTGAAGATCATGGAAGGCACTGTGGCTTCCGTGCCGCCCCAGGGTGGCCGCAAGCACCCGCAGCAGGAATTCCTGCAGGTGGACACGACCAACATCCTGTTCATCTGCGGCGGTGCCTTTGCGGGCCTGGAGAAGATCATCTCCGAGCGCGGCCGCAAGACCTCGATCGGCTTCAAGGCCAATGTCGAGGCTCCGGAAGACCGGCGCACCGGCGAGCTGTTCCAAGAGCTGGAGCCCGAGGATCTGCTGAAGTTCGGCCTGATCCCGGAATTCGTCGGCCGTCTGCCGGTGATCGCGACACTGGGCGACCTCGACGAGGAAGCCCTGGTCCAGATCCTGACCGAGCCGAAGAACGCCCTGGTCAAGCAGTACCAGCGCCTGTTCGAGATGGAGAACGTCGAGCTGACGTTCCACGACGAGGCGATGAAGGCGGTGGCCCGCAAGGCGATCGAGCGCAAGACCGGCGCCCGTGGCCTGCGCTCCATCCTGGAGTCGATCCTGCTCGACACCATGTACGAGCTGCCGGGCCTGAAGGGCGTCAAGGAAGTCGTGATCTCGGCCGAGGTTGTGACCGGCGAGGCGCGTCCGCTCTACATCTACGAGGATCGTGCGGAGACTTCGGCCACCTCTGCCTGAGGCAGCGTTTCTTCCGCCTCGTGATCTTGAAGGCCCCGGTCCGGCAACGGTCCGGGGCTTTTGCCGTCAAAGGACCCGTTGCGGAGTGTCCTGAGATTACGCTGCGGAAGTCGGGTAACCGATTTCCCCGGATTTCTGGCTTTTTATGCCGGCGGAAGCGCAGTTTTTCGGCGAATCAAACCGGTTTGGGCTTAGACTCGAAGCTAACGCGGGGCGCCCGCGCGGTCAGCGTGCCTTGACACGTTGCGGGGGGCTCGCCACCTATTGGCATAACAGGCAAGCGGGGCGACCGCCGCCGTGCCCGGCAAACGGGGCGATGGTGGTCGGCCGGTCTGGACGCTAGCTCCCATCGGCCAACGGCCGGGCAGTGGCGAGATGATCCTGGCACCGCTTCCGTAATGCGCCCGTCGTGTCTGCCACTCCCCGGGGCGGCGGGTTCGCAAGGAAAGGAAGACCCATGACTGATTTCGATGCGCGGACCGAGGGCGATACCACCCTCCATGCCGTCCTCCCCTTGCGCGATATCGTCGTGTTCCCGCACATGATCGTGCCGCTCTTCGTCGGCCGCGAGAAGTCGATCCGCGCCCTCGAGGAGGTGATGAGCGCCGACAAGCAGATCCTGCTTGCGACGCAGATCAACGCCTCCGACGACGAGCCGTCGCCCTCCGACATCTACGAGGTCGGCACGCTCGCCACCGTGCTGCAGCTGCTGAAGCTGCCGGACAACACGGTGAAGGTGCTGGTGGAAGGCGTGTCGCGCGCCCGCATCTCGTCCTTCACGGATCGCAGCGACCTGTTCGAGGCGCATGCCACAGAGCTGCCCGACACCGACACCGACACGGTCGAGGTGGAGGCGCTGTCGCGCTCGGTCGTTGCCGAGTTCGACAATTACGTGAAGCTCAACAAGAAGGTCTCGCCCGAGGTTCTCGGCGCGATCGGCCAGATCGACGACAATTCCAAGCTCGCCGACACCATCGCCTCGCATCTGGCGGTGAAGATCCCGGAGAAGCAGGAGATCCTCGCGATCACCTCCGTCGCCGGTCGTCTGGAGCGTGTGCTCGGTCTGATGGAGAGCGAGATCTCCGTCCTGCAGGTGGAAAAGCGCATCCGCTCGCGCGTCAAGCGCCAGATGGAGAAGACCCAGCGCGAGTACTATCTGAACGAGCAGATGAAGGCGATCCAGAAGGAGCTCGGCGACGGCGAGGAAGGCCGCGACGAGGTGGCCGAGCTGGAAGAGCGCATCGCCAAGACCAAGCTGTCGAAGGAAGCGCGCGAGAAGGCCAATGCGGAGCTGCGCAAGCTCAAGCAGATGAGCCCGATGTCGGCGGAAGCCACGGTCGTGCGCAACTATCTCGACTGGCTGCTGGGCATTCCGTGGGGCAAGAAGGGCAAGGTCAAGCACGACCTCAAGCATGCCCAGGAGGTGCTGGACGCGGACCACTACGGCCTGGAGAAGGTCAAGGACCGCATCGTCGAGTATCTCGCCGTGCAGAAGCGCGCCAACAAGCTGAAGGGCCCAATCCTGTGCCTTGTCGGCCCTCCGGGTGTCGGCAAGACCTCGCTCGGCAAGTCCATCGCCAAGTCGACGGGCCGCGAGTTCGTGCGCATGTCGCTCGGCGGCGTGCGTGACGAAGCGGAAATCCGCGGTCACCGGCGCACCTATATCGGCTCGATGCCCGGCAAGGTCATCCAGTCGATGAAGAAGGCGAAGAAGGCCAACCCGCTCTTCCTGCTCGACGAGATCGACAAGATGGGCATGGACTTCCGCGGCGATCCGTCCTCGGCCCTGCTGGAGGTGCTGGATCCGGAGCAGAACTCGTCCTTCATGGATCACTACCTGGAGATCGAGTATGACCTCTCGGACGTGATGTTCGTGACCACGGCCAACACCCTCAACATCCCGGCGCCGCTGATGGACCGGATGGAGATCATCCGCATCGCCGGCTACACCGAGGACGAGAAGGTGGAGATCGCCCGTCGTCACCTGCTGCCCAAGGCCGAGAAGGACCACGGGCTGCGCAAGGGTGAGTTCGAGGTGTCGGACGAGGCTCTTCGCAAGGTGATCCGGCGCTACACCCGCGAGGCGGGCGTGCGTAACCTGGAGCGCGAGCTGGCGACCCTTGCCCGTAAGGCGGTCAAGGAGATCCTGATGTCCGACAAGCCGGCCATCAAGGTCGACGAGGCCGTCGTCGAGGAGTTCCTGGGCGTGCCGCGCTATCGCTACGGCGAGGCGGAGCTCGAGGACCAGGTCGGTGTCGTCACCGGTCTTGCCTGGACCGAGGTGGGGGGCGAGCTGCTCACCATTGAGGGGGTCATGATGCCCGGCAAGGGCAAGATGACCGTCACGGGCAACCTGCGCGACGTGATGAAGGAGTCCATCTCGGCTGCGGCGTCCTATGTCCGCTCGCGGGCCGTGGATTTCGGCATCGAGCCGCCGCTGTTCGACAAGCGCGACATCCACGTGCACGTGCCGGAAGGCGCGACGCCGAAGGATGGTCCGTCGGCCGGCATCGCCATGGCCACTGCCGTCATCTCTGTGATGACGGGCATTCCGGTGCGCCGCCATGTGGCGATGACGGGCGAGATCACCCTGCGTGGGCGGATCCTGCCGATCGGCGGTCTGAAGGAGAAGCTGCTGGCCGCGCTGCGGGGCGGCATCACCACGGTGATGATCCCCGAGGACAATGCCAAGGACCTTGCGGACATCCCCGACAACGTCAAGAACGGGCTGGAGATCATTCCGGTCGCGCGGATGGAAGAGGTGCTGAAAACCGCGCTGGTTCGCACGCCGGAGCCCATCGAATGGGACGAGGCAGCGGCCGATGCGGCGGCCAAGTCGGTGGTGCAGGAGGATGATGCGGCGAAGTTCGTCGCCCACTGATCCACCGCTTATTCACAGGAAAAGGGGCGCCGGCGTCAGCAGGCGCCCCTTTGTCATGCAAAAAGCCGAAAAAATCGCGGATTTCTGCGCTTTTCAGCTTGCCACGGGCGGGATTTCGCAAGACTGTCCCTCCCCGAAGCCTGTCACGAATCGTCGGGCTTGCTGTTTCCAGGAAAGGGACTGCCATGAACAAAAACGACCTGATCGCCGCTGTCGCAGAGAAGACGGGCCTCACCAAGGCGCAGGCCGGCGAGGCTGTTGATGCAGCGCTCGACGCGATCACCGGCACGCTGAAGAGCGGCGGCGAAGTGCGTATCATCGGCTTCGGCAACTTCTCCGTCTCCGAGCGCGCTGCCTCCGAGGGCCGCAACCCGCGCACCGGCGAGACGATCCAGATTCCGGCGTCGAAGACCCCGAAGTTCAAGGCCGGCAAGGGCCTCAAGGACGCCGTCAACGCCTGATTGGCGCGACCGTTCGAACCCTTCCGCTGACGGCCCCTGCGGGATGCCCGCCGGGGCCGTTTTGCGTCCGAGGAGCTCTTGGGGGCTGTCCTTGTGCGTTCCGTGCCCCACAGGCCGCAAGAGGGCCGGGGTGCGCCATCTTGCGCCGGTGATCTGACCGGTTGAATTCGCCGCCGGCTCGGCTTAAAAGGCACCAGCCTTCGGCCTGCCCGCAAGGCTCCATCCGCGGTGGCCCTGGATTGCTCCGGGCCGCGCCGGACGGGCGGTTAGCTCAGTTGGTAGAGCGCCTCGTTTACACCGAGGATGTCGGGAGTTCGAGTCTCTCACCGCCCACCACGTTTTCCCGACCTGAATTCCCTTGCGATCAACAGCTGGCTTCTGCGCCGGCAGGCGTGAAACTGGGTTCGTTCCGACCCAGTTCGCCGGGTGCTCTCCGGCTGTGGCAACCGGCGACTGCTTGACTTGATGGTCGACCCTGTTGTCACCTTCGATGCCGGCCTGCCGGTAACCGCTCCGCTCCGATCGACCCTGGGGGCCGGCCAATTGCCGTTTCTGCCAGGTCTCGCTTCCCGATGCTTCGTATCGGGATCCTGGCCTGCCGTGCGCTCCTGAGGATCGACGGACGGGCGCCTTTGCAAGTGGATAGGTTACCGGGACATGGACGACGACAGGAAGACGCAATCCGTACAGGAGTTCAGCCGGATCCTCAGTGATCTGGAGTTCGCGATCGTCAATCTCTCCTTCGGGTTTCACAAGTGGGTCGAGATCTGCATGTCCGCCAGCGGTACACGCGGATTGAGCCCGATGGACATCCTTGTGCTGCACGGAATCAATCTGCGGGCACGAGGGCGGCGGCTCGCGGAAATCTGCATGGTGCTCAACATCGACGACACGCACCTGGTTTCTTACTCGCTGAAGAAGCTGTTGGCTGCGGATCTTGCCCGCGTGCATCGCCGCGGCAGGGAAAGCCACTATGAGACCACGGAACTGGGCGACCAGACCTGCGACGAATATCGCCGGGTGCGGGATGAGTTCCTCGTGCCGAACATCCAATGGTTCATCGAGGGGCGGTCCTCGACCGAAATGCAGCAGGTCACGCTTTTCCTGAAAACCATGACGGCGATGTATGACCAGTCGGGCCGCTCGGCCACGGCTGCTGCGCCGAATGTGCTCCCGCCTCCCGTGCGCACCAAGCGCTGAACGCCGTCCGGCCGCGGGTCTTACCTTTCAAGCGATTTTCGCCGGCATCCGGAGGTCCTTTGGGGCTTTCGGAGCGTGCGTTCTGCTGCCTGAAGACCCGACCACGAGCTGTGAAACGCCCTCGTTTCGCCGGCAATTTACAGCTTTGACACATTTGGGTGACGGTGGTCTCCTGATCGGGAGGATGCGGTTTAGAAAAAATAAAAATCAGTAAATCCCGGGTATGACCGGGAAATGAGAGGGGAACTGTGTGATGAAATCGAACACGGCTAAATTGATCAAGTTGCTCGGTCTTGGGGTTTCTGCCGCAATGCTGGCTTCTTCAGCCTCTGCGCAAGAGTTCGAGTGGCGGTATTTCACCTACTTTCCCACCAATGACAAGCCGACGCAGCTGACGAGGGCTTTTGCCCAAGATGTCGAGGCTGCAACCGATGGGCGCTTGAAGATCACGATCTTCACCGCAGGCGAGTTGCCATACAAGGCGGCCGATGTGGTGCGCAGCGTTGCCACCAACCAGGTTCAGATGGGCGATGTGGCGGTGGGCTTCGCGTCTGGCGACGTGCCGGAGCTGAACGTCCTGTCGATGCCGTTCCTGTGCACCTCGTTCGAGGAGTTCGAGGCGGCCGCCAGCGAGATTGCTCCCACGGTCTCGGCGGTGATGCAGGAGAAGTTCGATATCGTTGCCGGGGTTCAGTGGACGATGCCGCCGCAGAATCTGTGGCTCAACCGGGAGATCGGCTCTCTGGACGAGATCTCCGGTCTGAAGGTGCGTACCTGGAATCCCGAGCAGGTGGAGATGATCAAGCTGCTCGGCGGCAGCCCGGTTTCCATCACATCCGCGGAAGTCATTCCCGCCCTGGAACGCCGCACCATCGATGGTGCGATCACCTCCGCCCTGTCGGCCAACGACTGGCGTGCCTATGACATCGTCAAGACCGGCTACATGGTCAACATGACGATGGGCCACCAGATGATGCTGGTGAACGGCGAGGAGTTCGGCAAGCTGCCGGAGGATATCCAGGCTATCCTGCGCGAAAAGTTTGCGGAGTGGGGGCCGAAATACAACGCGATGTCGCAGGAGAACGAGGAGCTTGCCCGCAAGAATCTCAGTGACAATGGCGTCGCGCTCGTCACCCCGAGCAAGGATGACATGGACAAGGCCGGTGCGGCATTGCAGCCGCTCTGGCAGGCTTGGGCCGAGCGGAACGGCCAGACCGGCCGGACGCTGCTGGATGCGGCGATGAAGGTCTGCGGCCCGGCCTGAGGCTGGTAGTCCGCTCCGGCGGGCCGTGCCTCACCCGCGGCCCGCCGGCTCCCGATCCTTCCGACGGAGCCGATCGTTTCCCATGTTGCACCCGATCGACAAAGCCATTGACGGGTTGTCCCGTGCAATGATGCTCACCGCCTGTCTGCTGGTTGTCGCGCTCGTCATCCTCATCAATGTCGAGGTGATATCGCGCTACGTCTTCAACACCTCAACCCTGGTCGCGGACGAATACGGCGGCTATGCCCTTGTCTGGATCTGCCTGCTTGGCTTCGGTCAGGCGCTTCGGTCCGGGCAGTTCATCTCCGTCGATGCATTTTCGCGGCGGTTTTCCCCCGTCGGGCAGCGTTTGGCCGCCGTTCTTGGGGGCCTGGTCGGGCTGGCAGCCTCGGTCTTGCTGACCTACGCGACGTATCGACTGGTGGCGATGAACTATCGCTTCGGCACGGTGTCGATCCAGCCTTCCGCCACGCCCTTGTGGGTCGTCCAGGCGGTGCTGCCGTTCGGCTTCGGGCTGCTCTGCCTCGTCTACCTGCAATTGATGGTCCACGCGGTCGCGGGCCTGCGTCGCGGCGAGGGGGGCGAGGCATGAGCTGGGAAGTCGCTTTCGCCATCTACGGCGCCCTGTTGTTCGCGCTGCTCTTCTTCGGCGTCGCCATCGGCTCCGTGATGGGCTTCGTCGGCATCGTCGGTGTGACGCTGGTCGGCGGCAGCCGCTTCTGGCCGACGCTGGGTGACATCGTGTGGAACACGCTGGACTCCTTCACGCTCGCAGCGGTGCCGCTCTTCGTCTTCATGGGCGAGATCATTGCCCGGTCCGGGGTTTCAGCTCGGCTCTATTCCGGCCTTACGACGTTGATCGGCCGGGTGCGGGGTGGGCTAGCCCAGTCGAACATCGCCGGCTGCGCGATCTTTGCGGCGATCTCCGGATCGTCGACCGCGACCGCCATGACCATCGGCGTCATCGCGCTGCCGGAAATGCGCAAGCGCGGCTACAGCGATACGCTCAACCTCGGCAGCCTGACCGGGGGCGGGTGCCTCGGGATCCTGATCCCGCCCAGTATTCCGCTGGTCATCTATGCCTCCTCCGTGCAGGCGCCGCTGATCGACCTCTTCATGGCCGGTGTCGTGCCCGGGCTGCTGCTTGCCGCTGTCTTCATGGCCTATATCTGGGTCCGGACCTGGCTCAACCCGACGCTGGCACCGCGCCCGGACAGCGAGCCGCGCAGCGGTCGGGACATTGCCCGTGCATTGGGCGACTGCGGCCCGGTCATCCTCCTCGTGCTGGCGGTGATCGGCGGCATGTACTTCGGCATAGTCACGCCGACGGAGGCGGGCGGACTCGGTGCGCTTCTGGCAATGCTTCTGTCCCTCCAGAGCCGGACGCTCAGCATCGCGGTGCTCAGCGAGGCGCTGAAAAGCACCGTGATGACGACGACCGTGGTCCTCTTCATCATGATGAACTCGCAGGTTTTGAGCTATGCACTGACCCTGTCGGGAGTGGGGCGGGCGCTTGCCGAAGGCATTGCCGTGCTGGACCTGTCGCCCTTCGTCTTCTTCCTCTGCCTCATGGCGCTGTTCACGGTGCTCGGCATGTTCATCGATGGCATCTCGATGATGTTGTTGACGGTGCCGGTCCTGCTGCCGGCGATCCTGGGGGCCGGTTTCGATCTGGTGTGGTTCGGAATCGCCATGGTCCTGTTCATGGAGCTCGGGCAGTTGACCCCGCCGATGGGACTGAACCTGTTCGCGATCCAGTCGATAGCGGGCAAGGTCTCCCTGGAGAAGATCGCCTACTCCTCGTTGCCCTATGCGCTGATCATCGTGGTGTTCTGCCTGTTGATCTACGCAGTGCCGGAGATCGTCCTCTGGCTGCCGCACACGGCCGGCTGATACGCAACAAAGGCAAGTACAATGACGTATTTGGACTTCAGGAGTGACTTCCTGTCGCGCCCTTGCGCGCGCATGGCCAAGACGATGGTCGAGGCGGCACTTTCTCCCAACGGCTTCGGTCTGCGGGATGATCGCTGGCAGCGGCGGTTGGAAACCCATGCAGCGGAGCTTCTGGACAAGGAGGATGCCCTCCTGTTCCCGACCTGCACCATGGCGAACCTTGCGGCGATGATCGCCTGGACCCGGCCGGGCGACACCGTTCTGGGTGATGCGACCAACCATCTGGCGACGTCAGAGGCCGGAGGGCATGCGGCGGTCGCAGGGGTCGAGTATCGCGGGCTCGCCGGAGAGTACGGCATGTCGGCCCTTGCCGAGTGGCGGGCAGCCAGCGCTCCGCCCACCGATGCACAGCGCTCTTCGGTGCGTCTTTTTGCACTGGAGACCACCCACAACCGGGGCGGAGGCAATGCCATCGGCGGCACCTATGTGGCGGCGGTCGCAGAGGTTGCGCGGCAGGCTGGAGCCCATCTGCATCTCGACGGCTCCCGCCTCTTCAACGCGGCCGTTGCGCTCGGCGAGGTGCCGGCCCGACTGGCTGCGGAGGCCTCGTCTGTTGCCGTCAGTCTCAACAAGGGTTTGAGGGCACCATCTGGCGCAATGCTTGCCGGTCCCCGCGACTTCATCGGCGAGGCCTTGCGGATCCGTCAGCGGCTCGGTGGCGGAATGCGGCCCGTTTCCATGATCGCGTCGGTGGGTCTCGTGGCGCTGGAAAACTGGGGGGAGGTGGGCGCCGATCACGAGACTGCCGCCCGGCTGCGCGAAGGCTGTCGCGGTCTTCCCGGCCTGATGCCGGTCGATCCTCCAGTGCCCACCAACATTGTCCTGCTGCGTCTGGCGCCCCGTTGGGGAGGTCCGCAAGCGTTCTGCCAGCGGCTTTCGAGGGAGGGCGTTCTCGCCATCCCCTTCGGGGCGGACCTCGTCCGCTTCGTCACCTATCGCGACATCACCCATTCGGCGGTCGACCAGGCGCTGCAGGCGCTGGCGCACCTCGCCAACACGCATGAAAGGCAAGATGACGAATGACATACCGTATCGGAGTAGATATCGGCGGCACCTTCACCGATCTGGCTCTCTTCGACGATGCAGCCGGCACCGCCATCACCCACAAGCTGCTGACCTCGCCGGACGAGCCGTCCCGGTCGGTTCTGGCAGGTGTCGTTGCCATTGCCGAGAGCGCGGGTATCGCGATGAGCGAGGTCTCCGCCATCTCCCACGGAACGACGCTCGTCACCAATGCGGTGATCGAGCGGCGGGGCGTGCCGACGGCGCTCGTCACAACCGAAGGCTTTTCGGACGTGCTCGATATCGCGCTGGAGCGCCGCTACGACCTGTTCGACATGCGCATCGCCTTCCCGCAGCCCATGGTGGCGCGCAACCAGCGCCTGGAGGTGCGAGAGCGCATCCGCGACGATGGCAGCGTCGTCACCGCTCCGGATCGCGCGGGACTGGAGGCCGGGCTTGCCCGTCTGGTGGAAGAGCAGGGCATTCAGGCGGTGGCCGTGTGTTTCCTGAACTCCTACGCCAATCCCGCGCATGAGCGCCTGGTGGCCGGCTGGATCCGCGAGCGTTTCCCCGAACTCTATGTCAGCCTGTCCTCGACCGTCTTTCCCTATCCGCGCGAATACGAGCGCTGGACGACGACCTGCATGAACGCCTATGTCCAGCCGATCGTCGACCGGTATTTGGCCAGGCTCGAGGCCGGGCTCGGCGAAATCGGCTTCACCGGGAAGTTCCTGGTGATGAGTTCCAGCGGCGGCACGCTGGCGAGTTCCATCGCCCGTGAGTTCCCGATCCGTCTGCTGGAGTCGGGGCCGGCGGCCGGCGCCCTGATGTCGGCCCATGTCGGCAAGGTGCTCGACGAGCGCAACGTCCTTGCCTTCGACATGGGCGGTACGACCGCCAAGGGCTGCATCATTCGCGGCGGCACGCCGATCAAGCGCTACGAGATGGAAGTGGCGCGGGTTCACGAATTCAAGGGTGGCAGCGGCCTTCCGGCCAAGATCCCGGTCATCGACATGATCGAGATCGGCTCGGGCGGCGGCAGCCTTGCCGGAACCGACGAGCGCGGGACGCTGGCAATGGGACCGCGCAGCGCGGGCGCGGATCCGGGGCCGGCCTGCTACGGCCGTGGCGGCGAGCGAGCAACCCTGTCGGATGCCAACCTCTTGCTCGGCTATCTCGGGGCGGGCTCCTTTCTCGGGGGAAAGATGGCGCTGGATGAAGCCGCAGCGCGCAAGGCAATCGGCGATCATGTCGCCGAAAAGCTGAATGTCGACCTGGTGGCGGCCGCGTGGGGCATGCATGAGGTCATCAACGAGGACGTCGCGCGGGCCTTTCGCGTCCATGCGTCCGAGCGAGGCATCGACTATCGCCGTTCCAGCATGGTGGTTTTCGGTGGATCGGGTCCGCTGCATGGCGTGCGCGTCGCCCGCAAGCTGAAGATCCCCAAGGTCATCTGCCCGGCCGGTGCCGGCGTCATGTCCGCCTTCGGTCTGTTGAGCAGTCCGCCGGCCTTCGAGGTGGTGCGCTCTCGCCAGATCGGCATCGACCGGCTCGCCCCGGCCGATCTCGCTGCCATCTGCACCGAGCTGGAGGCCGAGGCCGCCGAAGTCCTTGCGACCGGTGGCGTCGCGCCGGAGGCGATCCGTTTTCGCCGCCGTCTCGACATGCGCTACAGCGGCCAGGGTTACGAGGTGGAAGTGGCACTACCGGACGAAGGAGATCCGCAGTGCCTCCACGCCGCACTGCCGCAGCTCTTCAATGAGGCCTATGCGGCGATCTTCGGCATGACACTGCCCGGGCGGCCGATCGAGATCCTCAACTGGAAGATCGAGGCCTATGGACCGTTGGCGGCCCAGCACCAGACCTACCGGGTGCTTCAGGAGCCGGAGGGCGAGGTGGCGCTGAAAGGCAGCCGCAAGGCCTATTTCCCGGACGCGGGCGGCTTCGTCGACTGCCCGGTCTATGACCGCTACGCGCTGGCGAGCGGCGATCAGGTCAGCGGCCCGGCCCTCATCGAGGAGCGGGAATCGACCTGCGTCCTGGGGCCCGGCGACCATCTGACCGTCGACCCTTTCATGAACCTCGTAATCGAAATCAGGTAAGACATGAGCAAGATCGACCCCATCGCCGTCGGCATTTACTGGGACAGGCTGATCTCCATCACCGACGAGATCGTCAACACCCTCGTGCGGACGTCCTTCTCCACCAATGTGCGTGAAAGCTACGACCTGTCCTGCATGCTGTTCGACGGGCGCGGCCGGATGCTGGCACAGGGCAGCTACAGCGTTCCGTCCTTCACCGGAACTGCGCCCGCTACCTTGCAGCACATGCTGAAGCGGTTTCCGCCCGAGACGCTGTCGCCCGGCGACGTCGTCATCACCAACGATCCCTGGCTCGGCACCGGGCACATGTTCGACATCAACGTCATGCAGCCGGTCTTCCGCGAGGGGCGGATCGTCGGCTACTGCATGAGCATCAGCCACCTGCCGGATATCGGCGGGCGCGGGTTCTCGGCGGTCGCCCGCGAGGTCTACGAGGAAGGCCTGCGCCTGCCGGTGCTGAAGCTGATGGAGAAGGGGCAGGTCTCGGAGCTGATCCTCGAGCTGTTCCGTTGCAACGTGCGGGCACCGGAAGAGACCATTGGCGATCTGATGGCCAATGCCTCGGCCACCTCGGTTGGTGGACGCATGCTGCTGGAGTTCATGGACGAATACGGGATCGACGACATCTCGGATATTGCCGATGTCATCATCTCGCAGTCCGAGACTGCGATCCGGGAGGAACTGCGCAAGATCCCGGACGGATGCTACGAGAATGCGATCCTTGTCGAGGGCGTGGAAGAGACCGTTCGGCTCGCCTGCGCGGTGCATATCGCCGATGGGCGCGCGCGGATCGACTTTTCCGGCTCCTGCGATGCCGTGCCTTCGGCGATCAACGTGCCGGTCTGCTACACCCACGCCATGGCCTGCTACGCCATCAAATGCCTGACCACGCCGGGTATTCCCAACAATCTGGGGTCGGTGACGCCGGTCGAGGTGACGGCGCGCGAAGGCTCGATCCTGAATCCCGTCCATCCCAGTCCGACGGGCGGGCGCCACGTCATCGGCCACTACGTCGCCCCGCTGATCTTCGGGGCGCTGGCCAGCGTCATGCCTGACAGGGTGCAGGCGGATTCCGGCATGCTCAATCTGATCAACGTTCAGGGGCGCAATCGCGAGGGCAGGGAGGTGTCCAGCATCTTCTTTGCCTGTGGCGGGTTCGGCGCGCTGAAGGGGATCGACGGGGCGCCGACGACGCCATCACCCTCCAACATGACCTCGATCCCCATCGAGGTCTGGGAGCGGCTGACCAGCATGACGGTCCTCGCCAAACGGCTGCTGCCGGACAGCGGCGGTGCGGGCGAGTTCCGCGGCGGCCTCGGTCAGGAGATCGTGCTGCGCAACGAGTCGCCTTATCCCCTCACCGTTTCCTGCCTGTCGGGGCGGACCGAGTTCCCCCCGCTCGGCATGCTGGGCGGTGAACCGGGCAAGCTGCGCGAGATCTCGATCAACGGGGAGGTGGTTCACCCGAAGGGGCGTTACGTGCTGGCGCAGGGCGATACGCTGACCATCCACGAGGCGGGTGGTGGCGGCTTCGGCGACCCGAAGCAGCGCAACC
Source organism: Stappia sp. G46H5W (assembly GCF_058448995.1). Lineage (NCBI taxonomy): Bacteria > Pseudomonadati > Pseudomonadota > Alphaproteobacteria > Hyphomicrobiales > Stappiaceae > Stappia > Stappia sp. G46H5W. Next base: position 367,628 of record NZ_JBZFLL010000002.1, read on the forward strand.
GGGACGCGGTTCTGGAGGATGTCCGCAACGGCTTCGTTTCGCCACAGGCCGCCCGCGAGATCTACGGAGTGGCGCCTGCCGCGTGACAGGGCGTGGAACCGCGCGTGGAGCCTTCGCTTCACGCGCGTTTTTTTTCAGGAAATCTGCGCGATCATTCGTTCCAGCCGCTCCATGGCGAGGACGCCGGCCTCGATGCCCGGCGCGTTCGCCTGCTCGCCGCGCAGGGCCCGCGCCGTGTCGGCCAGAAGGGCGGCATAGCCCTTGTGGTCCTCGTTGGCGGCGGCGGTGAAATTCGGCGTCCAGGACAGCGTGTCGCAGGCCGGATCGAGGGTCGCGGCCGGGTCGTCCGCCTTGAACGGCGGATCGCGGTAGAGCCGCACATTGATGATGTTGTCGATCTCCAGCCGCGCATGGTCGCCCATGATGCGGATTTCTTCCATGGGCGTGCCGCGCGACTGCACCGTGCCCATCACCACATTGCCGATCGTGCCGCCCCTGGTGGTGAAGTTGACATGCAGCAGCAGCTTGCCGGGCGCGGGGCTTACCGAGCGCACCAGCATGTCGCCGAAGTCCTCGCCGGCGAACCAGGGGATGAGGTCCATGTAGTGGACGCAGTGATGCAGGAAGAAGCCGGTATAGTCCGGCTCGCCGACGAAATAGGTCGGTGCGGTCATGTAGCTGCCGGTGATGCCCAGCACCTTGCCGAAGCTGCCTGCGTCCAGAACGTTGCGCGCGATCCTGTTGCCGGTCGAGTAGCGCTTCATGAAGCCGACGATCACCGGCTTGCCGGCCCGTTGTGAGGCTGCCGCGACCTCGCGCGCGCCGGCTGCATCGGCTGCCGGGGGCTTTTCCATGAAGACCGACAGGCCTTTCTCCAGCGCTGCGATGGAGGCGAGCCGGTGCAGCTCCGGCCCGACCGCCATGCCGATGGCATCCAGACCCGGCTGGGCGATCAGGTCGCGGTAGTCGCTGTGCAGGGAGGCGACGCCGTAATTCGTCGCCGCCTCGCCGAGCGCGGCCGCATCGCGGTCGCACAGGGCTGCGATGCGGAAGCCGTTGCGGCCCAGCTGCGGCAGCAGCATCTGCCGCGCGTGGCGGCCGCAGCCGATCCAACCGATATTGATCATTGGTCGACCTCCGCCAGCGCCAGCGCGTTGCGGATGACGCCGAGGCCGGCCATCAGCTTTGCGCTTTCGTCCTCGCGCGGTGCGCGCCAATGGGCGATGGGCAGCGCCACCCGGTCGTCGGCGCGGCGGAAGGGCTCCAGCGAGATCGGGCCGGTGTAGCCGACCTGATGCAGGGCCCGCATCACCGCCGGCCAGTCGATATGGCCGGTGCCGGGGTGGCCGCGATGGTTCTCGTTGGCCTGGAAATGGACGATGCGATTGCCGGCGGCGCGGATCGCGTCGGGGATCGAGCGGTCCTCCATGTTCATGTGGAACGTGTCGAGCATCAGGCCGAGGCCCGCATCACCAACTGCGTCGACCACCTCGATTGCCTGCCGTGTCGTCGAGATCACGTCGGTTTCGAACCGGTTCAGTGCTTCCAGCGCCAGCACCTTGCCGGCGGAGCGGGCAACGGCCGCCGCCTGCTTGAGTCCCTCGACGGTGCGCTCGGCGCGGGCCGCAATGTCGGCATCGCTGCGCGGCACGGGCGGACGGCCGGCAAAGACCATCGGCTCGCCGTAGAGCGGACCGCCGATCATCCGGGCGCCGAGGCCCTCTGCGACATCGACGCAGCGCTTGAGGTAGTCGAGCCCGCCCTGGCGGTTGGCGGGGTCGTCCGAGGCGATGGAGCGGGTCGGCGAGACGCGCGCTGCCAGCACCAGGAAGAGGCCGGCGTCCTCGGCGGCGCGCCGCGTTTCGGCAAGGTCGAGCCCGTCCTCGGGCTCGGGCACCAGCAGCTCGACGAAGTCGAAGCCGAGCTTCGCCGCCCTTGCGAAGTGATGCAGGTCGGCGCCCGTGAAGGGGCGGACGAACTGCATGGAGATGATGCCAATCGGGTTCTTCAAGGGGAGGGTCCTTTCGAGTCTCAGCCCTTCACCGCGCCCTGGGTGAGGCCGGAGATGAGGCGTTTCTGGACGAGCAGGAAGAGAACGGTCGCGGGCATGGCGCCGATGATGCCGCCGGCGGTGAGCAGGCCCCACTGGACCTCGTATTCGCCGATCAGGGTCTGCACAGCGACGGTGATGGTGCGCACGTTGCGGCCGCCAAGGGTCAGTGCGTAGAGGTACTCGTTCCAGGCGGTGATGAAGATGTAGATGCCGGTCGCGACGATGCCCGGCGCGCAGAGCGGCAGGATCACCCGGCGCAGGGCGCCGAGCCGCGAGCAACCGTCGGTCATCGCCGCCTCGTCGAGCGAGCGCGGAATGCCGTTCATGTAGCTGACCATCATCCAGACCGAGAACGGGATGGCGATGGTCGAGTTGGCGATGATCAGCGCCGCGTGTGTGTCGAGCAGGCCGAGCACGCGCATCAGCACGAAAAGCGGCAGGATCAGCAGCACGAGCGGGAACATGTTGATGAGCAGGAACTGCATCATCAACAGGCGCTTGGCCCGGAACTCGAAGCGCGAGAACGAGTAGGCGGCGGTGATCGACAGGGACAGCCCGACGACCACCGTGCCGCCCGCGACGATCAGGCTGTCGAGCAGGTTGCGGCCGAAGCCGACGGTGCGGAACAGGCGGGCATAGTTTTCGAACGTCGCGCCGAGGATCGACGGACCTTCCACGAAAAGCCTGGCTTCCGGCGTCACCGAGGTGAGGAACATCCAGGCGTAGGGGCCGAGCGTGAAGGCCAGGATCGCCAGCATCGGCAGGTCGACGGTCAGGATCCGCCGCCACAGGGGGAGCTTGCGCAGTCTCATCGGCTCACCGCCTTTCCGGTGCGGCGCAGGTAGACGAGCACGACCACCATCAGCAGCAGGGTGAACAGGACGGCCAGCGCCGAGCCGTAGCCGAAGTCGAGATTGGTGCGGGACTTGACGAAGGCGTAGAGCGGCAGGGTGTAGGTGCTGTAGCCCGGCCCGCCGCCGGTCATGACGAAGATGACGTCGAAGGAATTGGCGACCCAGATCATCCGCAGCAGGATTGCCGTCACCAGGACGCCGGAGATCCCGGGTAGGGTGATGTGCCAGAACTGGCGCCAGGTGCTGGCCCCGTCGATGGCGGCTGCCTCGTAATAGCTGCGCGGGATCGACTGCAGACCGGCGAGGATCATGACCGCGAAGAACGGAAAGCCCTGCCAGGTCAGTGTGAGGATGATGGCACCGAGCGCGGTGTCGGGCCGGGCGAGCCAGGGCACGGCCTGCTCGATGAGACCGAGGCGCAGCAGGAAGTCGTTCATCAAGCCGTAGTTGCTGTCGTAGATCCACACCCACATCAGGGCGATGACGACCGACGGCAGGGCCCAGGGGATGATGATCAGCGCGCGGGCGAGCGGGCGCCAGGGAAAGTCCTGGTTCAGCAGCAGGGCGGTGGCGAGGCCGAGCAGGACCTGCGCCGGGATCGTGATGCCGATCCAGATCGCGGTGTGCTGCAGGGATATCCAGAACACCTCGTCGGCCAAGGCCTTGCGGAAATTGTCGAGCCCGATGAACTCGAAATGGTTCGGGCGGAACAGCACGTAGTCGTGCAGGCTCATCCAGGCGGTCTGCACCATGGGGAAGAAGACGATGGCCAGTGTCACCAGCACCGCCGGGGACAACATGGCGTAAGGGAGCACGCGCCGGCCGAGCGGGCGCCCGGTCGGCCCGGCATCGGGAACGATTGTATCGGTCATGGTCTGGCCGTCGGCTGGATCAGCGGGCGTGGCCGAACCCGGCCAAAAGCCCTGAAAACTGATCGGTTCCAGAATGCCGGAGCCGCGTGCCCGCACCCGGTCGGGTGCCGGCGGCTCCAGGAAGGCGACGGGCGCGGCGGCCTGCGCCCCGCCCGTCGCTGTCAGGGGATAGTCGCGCTTACTTCGCGTAGAGCTCGGCGATCTTCTCGTTCATTTCCTTGGCCGTGATCTCGCCCGTCAGCGCGCGCTGCATGTTGACCGGCCAGACGGTGTTCACGAAGTCGGAGGTCTGCGAGACGTTCGGCAGCAGGTGGGCAAAGGGAAGGGAGTCCACCGTCGCCTTGACGAAGCGCTGCGGGTGCAGGGACCAGCTTTCGGCATCCGACTTGACCACCGGCAGCTGGCCGGTCGCCTCGTTGAACCTGGCGTTGTTGACCGGCGAGGAGAGGAAGGAGATCCATTTCCAGGCCGCGTCCTTGTCGGAGGCCGAGGAGAGGACCGCCGTGCTCTCGTCGCCGAAGGAGGTCCAGCGGCCGCCGCCGCATTCGGGCACCGGCGCGGCCGAGACCTTGTCGCCGAGCACCTCGACGATGCCGTTGGCCGAGCCGATGTGGTGGATGGTCATCGCCGTCTTGCCCGCCTTGAAGGCACCGAGGATTTCCTGGAAGCCGTCATTGGGCGCGGAGGGCGGGAAGACGCCGTCCTGGCGGAAGAGGTCGACGACGTACTGTGTGCCGGCAATCCCCGCCTCGGAGGTCAGGCCGTCTTCGAGGCTGACGCCTTCGTGGGAGAGGGTAAGGCTCGCCCAGTGGTCGTGGCCGCCCTTGCCGCCCCGGAAGCCGAAGCCGTAGACGTCCGGCGAGCCGTCGCCGTTGGTGTCGCGGGTCAAGGCCTTGGCGACATCGCGGAATTCGTCGCAGGTCGCCGGTACCTTGAGGCCGAGCTCGTCCAGCATGTCCTGGCGATAGTAGAGGTAGAGCACGACGTACTGGACGGGGAGATAATAGGTCTCGCCGTCGGCGGCCTTGGTGAGGTTCAGCAGGTTGTCCTCAAGGCCGGTCTTGCCGTCCCAGGCGTCGATGCGCGCGCCGATCGGCTCCAGCGCGCCCATCTCGACGAGGCGCGGTTGGGCGAACATCTTGACCATCGCCGCGTCCGGAGCGTTGCCGCCGATGATCGCGGTGTAGAGATTGTCGTAGTAGCTGTTCCAGGGAATGTTCTCGGCTTCGACCTTGATGCCCGGATTCTGCTTCTCGAACTCGGCGACGAGCTCGTTCATCGGGTTGTCGGCATTGTCGAAGTGATACCAGAAGCGCACGGTGCTGTCGGCATGGGCAAGGCTGGCCATCAGCGTCAGGGCGCTGGCGGCTACAGTGATTTTCCTGAGTATTTTCATTGGTTTGGTTCCTCCCTGGAGTTTCAGGCCGCTCCTCAGCCGGCCCGTTTCCTGAAGACGGCGCCGGCCCTTTGGAAGGCGTCGCGCGCCTCCGGCAGGGCCGGCCCCATCTGCATGAAGCCGTGGACGACGCCCTCGAACAGGTCGAAGGGGTCGTTTCGGCCGAGCGCGCGAAGGCGCGCGGCCAGTCGTTCGGTGTCGCTGCACAGGGGGTCGAGCCCGGCGGCGTTGAGATAGAGCGGGGGCAGGGCGGCGAGCGCCGCATCGCTTGCCGCCAGCGGGGATACGGCCGGCCGGTCGCGCAGTTCGCGGGCCGCGTACCAGTTCCAGTAGCGCTGCATCTTCGCCCGGGTGAGGCCCGGTCCGTCCGCGTATAACTCGTAGGACGGGGTGGCGAAGTCGGCGCCGTAGACCCCGTAGAAGAGCAGCGCCTGGGCGGGCAGGAGCCCACCTTCCTCGATCAGCCGCAGCATCGCCGCCAGCGCCAGGTTGGCGCCCGCGCTGTCGCCGGCCATCGACCAGCGAAGGTCCGTGTCGCGCGCGGCCCAGGCCGCCAGCACGTCCTCCAGCCCATGGGGATAGGGATGCTCGGGGGCAAGGCGGTACTCGACGGTGAGCACGCGCGCGCCGGTCGCATTGGCGATACGCCGGGCGGCGCCTTCATGGGTTGCGGCAGAGCAGAAGGCCCAGCCCCCGCCATGGACGTGCAGGATCGCGTCGCGCCCCGTATCGCCCTCCGGCACGACGAGACGCGCCGGCAGCCCGGCATGCATCAGGGTGCGGCTTTCGGCGACGGGGGGCAGGTCCTCGTTCCAGCGGATATTGGTAAGCGCGGCAAGCGCCCGGCCGGCTTGCGGCTCCAGGGTCGTGGGGTCGGCAAGGCCGCGATCTTCCTGCGCTAGGCGGTCGAGCACGGCGCGCATGGCGGGGCTGGGCTGGCGGCGCGGGGTCATGCTCCGGCGTCCTCGGTCAGGTCGGGGCCGAAATCGACGATGGTGGAAATGTGGTGGCCGAGCACGGTGCGCAGGCGCTCCAGATCGCCGTCCTTGAGCGCGTCGATGATGGGGACATGCCGCTCGGCCGTCTCTTCCAGCGCGCGGTTCGGCTGGGAGTTCATGATCTTGTAGCGGTGATTGTGGATCAGGCAGCGGGTCAGGATCGGCACCACCAGCGGCAGGTCGGCGGCCGCGAACAAGGTGGTGTGGAAGGCGCGGTCATGCACCGAGAGCCGATACTCGTCGCCGTCGCGGGCGGCGTTGCGCATGGCGTTCAGCTCGTCGTGCAGCTGGCCGACGAGGCCACGGCCGGAATTGCGCAGCACCTCTTCCAGATAGGTGCACTCCACCTCGCGGCGGATGTTGATAAGCGCGCGGGCATCGGCGGCGCGGCAGGGGGCGACCAGCGTGCCGCGATGGGGCAGGCGCTTGACCAGCCCTTCCTCGGACAGCTGCATCAATGCCTCGCGCACCGTGCTCTGGCTGCACTGAAAGCGCTGGGCCAGTTCCATCTCGGTCAGGGAGGAGTCCGGGGGGAGCTCACCGAGCACGATCTCCTTCTGCAAGGCGACGAAGACGGCATGGCTGCGCCGGCTCGACTGACGGGGGACAAGATCCATCACGGATGCGGTCGAGAAGCTCTCAACGGCCATCAGACAGCGGCTCCCTGCTTGTCGCCGACCGTGCGCCGGCGACCCTTTTTCGCTCCGCCCGTCGGGGTTACCGACCGGGGTTGCGCTTCATTATCGATATCGATAACATCCAAATTATCGATAATGCAAGCCCCGTAGAAGCGGGCGGTCAAGGGAGAGGGCCATGGCGGATATCCGGCTGGAGGGGATCGTCAAGGACTACGGGTCGGTGCGGGCGATCCATGGGGTCAGCCTGGACATCAGGGACGGGGAATTCGTCGCTTTCGTCGGGCCGTCGGGATGCGGCAAGTCGACGATGCTGCGGATGATCGCCGGGCTTGAGGAGATTTCGGGCGGCGTCCTGAAGATCGGCGAGCGGGTCGTCAACGATGTGGAGCCGCGCGACCGGGACGTGGCCATGGTGTTCCAGGACTACGCGCTATACCCGCATATGAGCGTGGCCGAGAATATCGGATTCGGCTTGAAAATGAGGGGCTTGAAGGCTTCCGAGATCGAGCCGAAGGTGCGCGAGGCGGCACGTATCCTCCAGATCGAGGCCTATCTCGACCGCAAGCCGGGGCAGCTTTCGGGCGGCCAGCGCCAGCGCGTCGCCATGGGCCGGGCCATCGTGAGAAAGCCCGCGGTGTTTCTGTTCGATGAGCCGCTGTCGAACCTCGATGCCAAGCTCCGCGTCGAAATGCGTACGCAAATCAAGCGCTTGCACGCGATGCTGAAGACCACGACGGTCTATGTCACCCACGATCAGACGGAAGCGATGACGCTAGCCGATCGGGTGGTGGTGCTGCGCGGGGGTAAAATCGTGCAGCAGGGCCATCCGATCGAGCTGTACAGCCGGCCGAACTGCCGGTTCGTCGGCGAGTTCATCGGCTCGCCGCAGATGAATGTGTTCAGCGGAAATGTAGATAGATCAGGCAGTTCGCCGGTGCTGCGGGTGGGCGATGCGGCCCTGCGGCTGGGCGAGGTGGCGGCTGCCGACGGGGCGCGGCTGGACGTCGGCATCCGCCCGGAGCATCTCGCCTTTGCCGGGGACAAGGGGGGCGCCATCGCCCCGGTGGTCGAGGTGTTCGAGCCGCTCGGCTCGGACACGATGGCGATCTGCCGGCTCGGCGGCCAGGAGCTGACGGCCCGGCTGGCGCCGACCGTGGCGCTGCGCCCGAACGAGAGGATAAGCCTCGACTACGAGCTTGCGGACCTGCACTATTTCGACGGCGAAAATGGTGCGCGGATCGAGGCTCTCTGAGCGTTTTCTTCTGTCATGACAAGGGCTTGCAGGCGATATCGAGATTGAGACGGATTTTGCAAAATTCCGTCTCGAAATCGCGTTTTTTTGGAGTCGGGCGTCGCAAGATGCCCAAAATCGCGAAAAGGCCGGCCGAAGGCTCCTCCGGGCCGGCCTTTTGCCGTTTATCCCCGCGCTCTACTGCGAGGCGCTTTCGACCTGCATCGCCGCCGACCAGTCGGCGAGGAAGGCCTCCTTCTTCAGCCGGTCGAGATAGGTGAGCAGGCCGGTGCCGAGCCGGATGGGCAGCAGCGAGCGCCCTTCGGTGCCCGGCACGCCGCTATGGCCGGAGGCGGCGTTCGCCTCGGGCAGGAGGGGGATAAGTTCCGGCGAGGAGGCAAGGGCGGCCTGGCCTTGCGGGGACAGGAGAAAATTGACGAAGGAAACGGCGGCCCGCTTGTTCGGCGCGGTTTCGGGGATAAAGGCGGTGCGGCTCATCACCAGCGTGTAGTCGTCGAGCAGGTAGTAGCCGATGCGCTCGTCGTTGCGCGCGACGCCGAGCGTGTAGGAGCCGATCATGTTGTAGCCGTAGACCAGCTCGCCGCTGGCGACGCGGTCGAGCACGTCGCGGGTGCAGCAGAAGGTGCGGGCGCGGGCGCGGCCGAAGGATTCGGCGACGCGCGAGAACTGGTAGCCGCGCTGGGCGTCCTGGGTGGCGAAGAGGTAGCCGACGCCGGACAGGTGGATGTCGTAGGTGCCGACGCGCCCGCGAAAGAAATCCGGGTCGTCGCGGATCATGCCGGCAAGCTCGGAACGGGTCTGCGGCAGCGGCCGGTCGGCGAAGGCCTTCTTGTTGTAGACCATGACCACCGGCTCCCAGGTGAAGCCGTAGAGCTCGCCGCGCCAGCGCGCCCATTCGGGCAGGGCATCGGCATTGGGTGGGCTGAAGGCGTAGGCATCGCCGCTGTTCACCAGCTTCGCCTGCAGGTCCATCGAGGAGCTGATCACCACGTCGACCGAATGGCGATGCGAGGCGATGGCCTCGTAAAGCTCGGACGTGTTGTATTCGACATACTCGACCTTGACCGCCGGATGGGTCGCCTCGAAGCGGGCGATCACCTCCGTCATCGCCGAGGTGTCGGTGGCGCTGTAGATGGTCAGCACGGTCTGGGCCCGGGCGGGGCCGATGCCGGCCATGGCAAGTGCTGCAGCGCCGAGCACGGCGGGGGCCAGCGCTGCCACGCCGCGCGCGGCGGCAAGCATGCGGCGCGCGGCGGCGATGCGTGTCATGGCAAGGGACGCAAGCGTCATGCCCGTCTTCCTCCCGTTCCCGTTTCCGTTCCCTGTCGGGTGCCGGCGCTGGTTCGCTCGCGCCGGTCGCCCCCTTTCACATCACGCCGGCCCGTCGACCGGCAGGTCCAGCTCGACACGCAACCCGCCGAGCCGGCTGTCGCAAAGGGCGAGCCGGCCGCCATGGCTGCGCGCCACTGCGTTGACGATGCTGAGCCCGATGCCGGATCCCCCACCGGCCCGGTTCAGCGAATAGAAGCGCTCCAGCACCTTTTCGCGTTCGGCCGCCGGAATGCCCGGACCGCTGTCGTCCAGCGAGATGCACAGGGCCTCGCGCTCGTCGATCCGGGTACGTGACAGGCCGATGTCGATACGGATGTCTTTCGGTCCGTGCCGTGTTGCGTTGTCGAGCAGGTTGCGCAGGGCCTCGCGCAGCGCCACCGGATCGGCGATGAGCAGGGCGGAGCCGGCCGGCAGGTCGTCGTGCAGCACGGCGATGTCGATGCCTTCGGTCTCCGGGTGGCGCAGGAACTCCTCGACCGAGGCCCGGATCAGCGGCATCAGGTCGATCTTTTCGACCGGCTCGTCGATGCCGCGATGGGTGACCATGGCATGCGACAGGAGCTGGTTGGTGAGGCGGATGGTGCGCGTCGCCTGCTCGGAGGCGCGCTCCAGCCGCTGGCGCATGCGCTCGGGCTCGTCCTGCTCGGCGGCCAGCTGCAACTGCCCCTGCAGGGCGGCGAGCGAGGTGCGCATCTGGTGGGCGACATCGGCGATGAAGGACTGGGCGTGCTCCTTGCTGGTGACGAGCCGGCCCATGAAGTCGTTGATCGCGCCGATCAACCCCTCCACCTCGCGCGGCGGCTTGGCGTCCAGCGGCGTCATGTCGGAGGGCTCGCGGCCGCGGATGTCGGCCTCGATGCCGGCGAGCGGAGCCATCGCCCGGTTGATGCCGAGCCGCATGAAGACGAGGCCGAGCACGGCGATGGCGACGAGGCCGGCCAGCCCCTTGGAGAAAAGGTCCATCTGCATCGCATCGCGCGCGCGGCGCGTGTGGCCGAGCTGGAGCATGATCCAGTCCGGCCCGGTCGGCTCGATGATCAGCTTGCCCTGCAGCACGAAGCGCGAGACCTCGCGGCTGAAGGGGGCATCGAAGAAGCGCGGCTGGTCGCCGGCGCGCACGCCGCCCGGCGGCAGCGGCAGCTCGGCATCGCCGGTCAGCGTGCTGCCGCCGAGGCGAAAGACGCGGTAGAAGACCCGGTCCTCCTTGGCGAGGCCAACGATCTCCAGCGCCGAGGAGGGGATGTCGACGATCAGCCCGTCGGGCGTCGGCGAAATGCGCTCCAGGATGGCGATGGCCGAGCCGGCCAGCAGCAGGTCGTAGGTCTGGTTGGCGGCGTTGCGCGCGTAGGTCCACAGGCCGATGGACAGAACGACGAGGATCGCCAGGAACCCGGCGACCATGCCGACGGTCAGCCGCCGGCGCAGCGAATAGGGGACGGTGCGTGCTTCAACCAGGGGCGGGGGCAGCGTCATTCGTCGCGGACGCTCGCGATATAGCCCAGGCCCCGGATGGTGCGGATGGAGAAGGCCGCGCCCTCCAGCTTGCGCCGCAGCCGGGTCATGGTCTGCTCGACGGCGTTCAGCGTCGGCACTTCCTCGAAGGTGTAGAGCTTGTCGGCGACCTCCTCCTTGGACAGGACGCGGCCGATATTGCCGATCATCACCTCCAGCAGCTGCACCTCGCGGTGGCGCAGGTCGACGTCCTGGCCGTCGACGGTGGCGCGCTTGGCGGCGCGGTCGAAGGTGAAGTTGCCGGCGATGAACAGGTTGCTGGATTCGCCGGCGCGGCGGCGGGCCAGCGCCCGGCAGCGGGCGGCGAGCTCGCGCAGGTCGAACGGCTTGACGATGTAGTCGTCGGCACCCGCATCCAGTCCGACGACGCGGTCGTCGACCTCGGAGCGGGCGGTGAGCAGCATGACGGGCGTGTGGTTGCCGCTGAGGCGGAGCTGGCGGAGGATCTCGAAGCCGTTGCGGCCGGGCAGGTTCACGTCCAGCAGGATGAGGTCGAAGGTCTTGTAGCGCAGGAGCTCGCTCGCCTGCTCGCCATCCGCCTCCCGGTCGATGGCATGACCTTCCCCCCGGAAGCGATCGATGATCGCTTCGGCAAGTTCGTCATTGTCCTCCACAAGAACGATCCGCATCCCACTTGATTAGTGCAAGCGGTGATCGGCGGGAAGAAAAACCGTTGCCGCAGGGTTTCCTGTCAGCGTCGCGTCAGCGACGGGTCAAGCTCCGGTCAGCCAGGCGGCCTAGTGTCGCTGATCCATGAACGGCGCCGCCGCTGCGGCCCGTTTCGTGCGACAACCGGGAGGACTACATGAAACTCTTCAAGACCGCGGCCGCGGCGCTCATCGCCGCCGGCCTCGCCACCCCTGCATTCGCCGCCGAGATCTCCAAGCCCGAGTGCATTGCGCCGGCGCAGCCGGGAGGCGGCTTCGACCTGACCTGCCGCGTCGCCCAGACCGGCCTGCAGGGCCAGTTCGACACCCCGATGCAGGTCAGCTTCATGCCGGGCGGCATCGGCGCGGTGGCCATCAACCTGTTCAACACCACCCGCACCGACGACCCGAACGCCATCGTCGCGTTCTCCTCCGGCTCGCTGCTCAACATCGCCACCGGCAAGTACGGCCAGTGGACCGAGAACGACGTGCGGTTCCTCGCCACCGCCGGCGCCGACTTCGGCGCGGTCGTGGTGCGTGCCGACAGCCCGTTCGAGAAGCTGTCCGACCTGATGGATGCGGTGAAGGCCGATGTCTCGTCCATCGTCTTCGGTGCCGGCGGTTCGGTCGGTTCGCAGGACTGGATGAAGGGCGCGCTGCTGCTGCGGGCCATCGAGCAGGATCCGAAGAAGATGCGCTACGTCGCCTTCGACGGCGGCGGCGAGTCCATCGCGGCGCTGCTCGGCGGCAGCATCCAGGTCTACATGGGCGACGTCGGCGAGATGGTCTCCCATATCGGCACCGGCAAGCTGCGCATCCTGGGCGTGATGTCCGACGAGCGCCTCGACGCGCCCTTCGCCGACATTCCGACCGTGAAGGAGCAGGGCTACGACGCGGAGTGGACCATCCTGCGCGGCTTCTACATGGGCAAGAACGTCTCCGACGAGGCCTACAATGCGTGGGTCGAGAAGTTCAAGGCGGCCTATGCCAGCGAGGACTTCGCCAAGCTGCAGAAGGAAAAGGGCCTGCTGCCGCTGAACCTCGCCGGCGCGGAGCTGGATGAGTCGATCAAGCAGCGCATCGCCAACATGCGCGAGATCGCCCGCGAAGCCGGCCTGATCCAGTAACGCGAGAAGGCCGCAAGGCCAAGGTAACCGGACAGCTGGGGCCGACGGCACGCAACGTGCCGCCGGCTCCATGCCAACCGGGCCCATGCCAACCGGGGCAAGACCCGGGAAGGGAGGACGTCATGGCAGACCGCGTCTTTGCGGGCGCGATCCTCGTGATCGCACTGCTCTACACCTACATCGCCTTCACAGTCATCAAGGCGCCGTTCCAGTACGACCCGCTGGGGCCGGAGAGCTGGCCGAAGCTGCTGGGCATCGTCGCCATCCTTTGCACGCTCTACCTGATCGCGCGCCCGGATGTCGCCAAGCTCAAGGCCGATCTGGCCACGCTGGGCCGTCTGGCGCTGGTCGTCGTCATGCTGATGGTCTACGCGCGGGCGTTCGAGCCGCTCGGCTTCCTGGTGTCGACATGGGTCTTCTGTGCCGTCTTCGGCATCATGCTCGGCGCGGCTCCGCTCAAGGCGATCGCCTTCGGCGCGGTGACCGGCACGGTCGGCTATTTCGCCTGCACCCGCCTGCTGGAGCTGAACCTTCCCGCAGGCCTGCTCAACCACATTCTGTGAGGCTCCCATGGACGCTGTCATTTCCGGGCTGTCTGCGGGCTTTGCCGTAGCCTTGCAGCCTTTCAACCTGTCGCTCGTGCTCATCGGCTGCTTCGCCGGCACGCTTATCGGCGCGCTGCCGGGCATCGGCCCGATCAACGGCGTGGCGATCCTGCTTCCCATCGCCTATGGCCTCGGCCTGCCGCCGGAGTCGGCCCTGATCCTGCTCGCCGGCATCTACTACGGCGCCGAATACGGTGGGCGCATCTCCTCGATCCTGCTCAACGTGCCGGGCGATGCCGGTGCGGTGATGACGACGCTGGACGGCAACCCGCTGGCCAAGCGCGGCGAGGCGGGACGGGCGCTGTCGCTCTCGGCGGTCGCCTCGTTCTGCGGCGGCACCTTCGCCGTCGTGCTGATGTCCCTGAGCGGCCCGGCGCTGGCCTCCTATGCGGTGACCTTCTCGCCCTCCGACTATGTGGCGCTGATGGTCTTCGCCTTCGCCAGCCTTGCCTCGCTGGTCGGCAGCAACCCAGTCAAGACGCTGCTCGCCGCCGTGATGGGCCTGATGCTCGCCTCGATCGGCATCGACGCCAACACCGGCGTTGCCCGCTACACGTTCGGCATTCCCGACATCCTGGCCGGCATCGACTTCCTGGTGGTGGTCATCGGCCTGTTCGGCATGGCCGAGCTGATCCACCTCGTCGAGCAGCAGGTGACCGGCAAGCTGAAGCCGCTGGCGCTGGACAAGAGCTTCGTCTCGATGAAGGACCTTGCCTTCACCAAGTGGACGATCCTGCGCGGTTCGGTGATCGGCTTCTTCATCGGCATCCTGCCGGGCACCGGCGCCTCGGTTGCCTCCGCCGTCGCCTATGGCACGGAAAAGCGCGTGGCGCCGAACTCGGAGAACTTCGGCAAGGGCGACATCCGGGGCCTTGCGGCGCCGGAATCGGCCAACAACGCCGCCGCGGGCGGTGCCATGGTGCCGATGCTCACCCTCGGCATTCCCGGCTCCGGCACGACGGCGATCCTGCTCGGCGCGCTGCTGCTGTTCAACGTGACGCCGGGGCCGCTGATGTTCGAGCAGCGCCCTGAAATCGCCTGGGGCCTGATCGCGTCGATGTATATCGGCAACGTCGCGCTGCTGGTCATCAACCTGCCGCTGGTCGGGCTGTTCGCCCGCCTGCTGACCATCCCGCAGCAGTACCTGACGCCGCTGATCGCGGTGCTGGCCTTCATCGGCGTCTACTCGGTCGTCAGCAACCCGCACGATCTCTACATGATCACGCTGCTCGGCGTGTTCGGCTGGATCCTGCGCAAGCTCGACTTCTCGCTGGCGCCGGTGATCCTCGGCTTCGTGCTGGGCGGGCTGTTCGAGGACAACCTGCGCCGCGCGCTGTCGATCTCCGGCGGCGACTGGTCGATCCTGCTCAACTCGGGCAACAGCATCATGCTCTATGTGCTGGCCGTGATCGTGGTGATCGTGCCGATCTGGCTCGGCCGCCGCAAGAAGAAGGCTGTCGAGGCATGACCGGAGCGCGGTGGCGCAGCCTTGCCGTTGCCCTTTCGGCCGGGCTTGCCGGCGCGGGAGCGGCGACGCTGGCAGGGCTGCCCGCCGCCGCGCTGATCGGCAGCACCGTCGCGGTGACGCTCGCCGCGATGCTGGGCCTCAAACCCGAGGTGCCGGGCCTGTTGCGAAACTGCGCCTTTCTGGTGATCGGCGTGACCCTGGGAGCCGGGGTCACGCCGCATTTTCTCTCCGACATCGCCAAGTGGCCGGTGAGCCTTGCCATGCTGGCGGCGACCATCGCCGCGGTGATGGTGGTGTCGGGCACGATCCTGCAGCGCGGCTACGGGCTCGATCCGGCAACCGCGCGGCTTGCGACCTCGCCCGGCGCGCTTAGCTACTGCCTGTCGCTGGCCGCCTCCGGCGTCGGCGACCTGCGCGCCGTCATGGTGCTGCAGAGCCTGCGGCTGCTGGTGATCACGGTGCTGCTGCCGCCGGTGATCGCGCTGATCGACAGCGCGCCGAGCGGGGCGGTGCTGACCACGATGGGCGAGATCGGCTACGGCGCGGCGGTGGTGATCCTGATCGCCGGGTTCGCGGCCGGGCTGGCCGGCGACCGGCTCGGCGTGCCGGCGGCCTATCTGCTGGCCGGCCTGATCCTGAGCGCTGCGACCCATGCGGCCGGCCTCGTCGAGGGGCGGCTGCCGCTGCCGCTGACCTTCCTGGGGTTCACGGTGACGGGCGCGGTGATCGGCGCAAGGTTCAGCGGCTTGACGGGCAAGGAGTTGCGGCTGCTCGGCGTTGCCGGCCTTGCCGCTGCGAGCGGCGCGCTGGCGATCTCCGCGGCGGCGAGCTGGCTCACCGCCGCGATGACCGGACTGCCGTTCGGGCAGGTGTGGGTGGCCTTCGCGCCGGGCGGCGTGGAGGCGATGTCGTCGATGGCGCTGGCGCTCGGCTACGACCCGGTCTACGTCGCGACCCACCACGTCTTCCGCATCCTGGCGCTGTTCGCCGCGATGCCGTTCCTCGTCGGCCGCAGCAAGGGCGGGTAGGGGCGGGCGGTTACCCGGCCGCCCCGAAGGTCTCGCGGTCGCTGGAGATGCTCTCCAGGAACTCGCGGTCGAGGCGCACGCCGATGCCGGGGCCTTCCGGCACGGGCATCATGCCGCCTTCGGTCTCCAGCCATTCCACCGTCAGGTCCTTGCGGAAATAGCGCCGCGCGCTCGATGTGTCGCCGGGCTTGCGGAAGTTCGGCAGGGTCGACATGTGGATGTTGTGGGCGCGGCCGATGCCGGACTCCAGCATGCCGCCACACCACACCGGAACGCTCCAGGCCTGCGCAATATCATGGATGCGCCGGGCCTCCAGATGGCCGCCGACGCGCCCGACCTTGATGTTGACGACGCGGGCGGCATCGCTCGCCAACGCCTTGCGGGCGTCGGCGGCCGAGCGGATGCTCTCGTCGAGGCAGACGGCCGTGGCGATGCGCGACTGCAGCACGGCGTGGTCGTGGATGTCGTCATAGGCGAGCGGCTGCTCGATATATTCCAGGTCGTAGGCGTCGAGCGCCTTGAGGACCCTGAGATCCGCGAGCGAGTAGGCGGTGTTGGCGTCGACGCTCATGCGCGCGTCCGGCAGGGCGGCACGCACCCTGGCGACGAGCTCGACATCGTGGCCCGGCTCGATCTTCAGCTTGATCCGCTTGTAGCCTTCCGCGTGATGACGCTTGGCCGCCTCGACCGTCGCCTCGATGTCCTGCAAGCCGAGCGAGACGCCGACGGCGACCTTGTCGCCGGTGCCGCCGAGCAGGGTCTTGAGCGGCAGGCCGAGCGCCTTGGCCCACAGGTCCCAGAAGGCCATCTCGACGGTGGCCTTGGCCATCCAGTGGCCGCGCCAGGGGGCGAGCACCTTTTCCAGCTCCTGCGGGTTCTCGAAGCTCTTTCCGACCACGTTGGGCAGGATCGCCTCGCGCAGGAAGTAGGTGGCGGCGGAGATGGTGTCGTCGAGATAGTCGGGCAGCGGATCCATCACGCCTTCGGCATAGCCTTCCAGCTCGCCGGACTTCAGCACCAGCAGCGGAAACACCTTCTCGTGCATGGTGCCGGTGGAGGTGGTGAAGGGCGAGATCAGCGGCAGGCGGACGATGTGCAGCTCGGCGCTGTCGATGGTGAGAGGCAGCTGCCGGGTGGCGATGGGGCGTGTCATTTCAGTGACCCTCTGGGGAATGGGAAGCCGGCGGGCGAGGGCGCGCCGGCTTCGGGAAAGGCAGAAGATTTCAGACCTCCGGGCTGACGTCCGGGCTGGCTGCGGGCACGGTGAGCGCGGAGGCGAGCAGGCGGCGGGTGTAGTCGTGCTGCGGGGCGGCGAAGAGCGCCTCGGCGTCGGCGACCTCGACGAGGCGGCCGGACTGCATGACCGCGACCCGGTCGGCGATGTACTCGACCACCGCAAGGTCGTGGCTGATGAAGAGATAGGTCAGACCGAACTCGGCCCGCAGCTCCATCAGGAGGTTCAGCACCTCCGCCTGCACCGAGACGTCGAGCGCGGAGGTCGGCTCGTCGCACACGACGATCTCGGGCCGCGAGATCAGCGCCCTGGCAATGGCAACGCGCTGGCGCTGGCCGCCGGACATCTGGCTCGGATAGGCCTCCAGCATGCGCTCGGGCATGCGCAGGATGTCGAGCAGCTCGCGCACCCGGCACAGCCGCTCGGACGCCGCGACCCCGCCGGCGATGACCAGCGGCGCCTCGATGATCTGGCGCACGGTCTTGCGCGGGTTGAGCGAGGAATAGGGATCCTGGAACACCGGCTGGACGCGGGCAGCGAAGGCGCGGCGGCGGATGGAGGCGACCGGCGCGCCGTCGAGGAACACCTCGCCAGAGGTGGGGGCCTCGAGCCCGAGCAGGATGCGCGACAGGGTGCTCTTGCCCGAGCCGGATTCGCCGACCAGCGCCAGCACCTCGCCGCGGCGCAGCTGCAGACTGACGCCGTCGAGCGCATGCAGGTCGCGCTGCTTTCCGAACATGCCGCCGCCGATGCGGTAAGTGCGGCGCACGTCGCGCAGTTCCATGACGATGTCGCTCATGAGGAGGCCTCCGGCGCGTCTTCGCTCCAGCGTACGGACCCGAGCGTGTCGCGGCCCCAGCGCATGCCCCGGCGGGGCACGGAGGAGAGCAGCGCCCTGGTGTAGGGGTGTTTGGGGTGGCCGAGCAGTTCGCCGACCGGGCCGCCGTCGACGGTGCGCCCGCCATACATGACCTGCACGCGCCCGGCGATGCGGGCGACGACGCCGATGTCGTGGCTGATGAAGATCATCGCGAGGCCGCGCTCCTGCTGCAGGGAGGCGAGCAGGTCGAGGATCTGCGCCTGGACGGTGACGTCGAGCGCGGTGGTCGGCTCGTCGGCGATGATCAGCTGGGGATCGCACAGCAGCGCCATGGCGATCATCACGCGCTGGCGCAGCCCGCCGGAGAGCTGGTGCGGGTAGACGCCCAGCCGCTCGCGCGGATGCGGGATGCCGACCCGGTCGAGCAGGTCGATGGCGGCCTCCAGCGCCTCGCGCTTGCTGCCGCGGCGGTGGCGCATCCAGGTCTCGCTCATCTGGCGGCCGATGGTCAGCACCGGGTTCAGCGCGGTCATCGGCTCCTGGAAGATCATCGCCATGCGGTCGCCGCGGATGTCGGCCATCTGCCGCTCGCTCATGGCGGCAAGGTCGGTGTCGCCGAGGCGCATCTCGTCGGCGGTGACGGAGATGCGACCGGGCAGAAGGCGCATGATCGCCATCGAGGTGACCGACTTGCCGCAGCCGCTCTCGCCGACGATGCCGAGCGTCTCGCCGGCGCCGACCTCGATATCGACGCCGCGCACCGCATGCAGCGGCTCGCCGTGGGTGGGGATGGTGACCTTCAGGTTGCGGACGGACAGGACGCTCATGACCGGCTCTCCGGGGTCAGCACGTCGCGAAGGCCGTCGCCGATCAGGTTGATGCCGAGCACCAGGATGGCGATGGCGGCACCGGGCAGGGCGATCAGGCGGGCGTCGAAGAAGACGAGGCCCTTGCCTTCCGAGACCATCAGGCCCCAGGACGGGGTCGGCGGCTGAACGCCGAGGCCGAGGAAGGACAGCGCCGATTCCAGCAGGATGGCGTGGGCGACCTCCAGCGAGCCGATGACGACGAGCGGGCCGATGAGGTTCGGCAGCAGCTCGACGATCAGGATGCGCGGGGTGGAGGCGCCCATGGCGCGGGCGGCGGTGACGAATTCCTGGTTGCGCAGCTGCTGGGTGGCGGAGCGCACGACGACGGCGAAGCGGTCCCAGAGCAACAGGCTCAGCACCGTGACGACGATCCACAGGTCGCCGCCGAACAGGGAGACGACGGCCAGCGACACCAGCACCACCGGCAGCGCCAGGCGCACCGACACGATGAAGGTGACGACGCTGTCGACGCGGCCGCCGAAATAGCCGGCAAGCAGGCCGAGCGTCGTGCCGATCAGGCCCGAGCCGATGGCGGCGGAGATGCCGATCAGCAGCGAGATGCGGGCGCCGAACAGGATGCGCGAGAGATAGTCGCGCCCCAGGGCGTCGGTGCCGAAGATGTGCTCCCAGCTGCCCTTTTCCGACCAGACCGGCGGCAGCAGCCGCTTCGACAGGTCCTGGGCATACGGATCGTGCGGGGCGATCAGCGGCGCGAAGAGGGCGATCAGCACGACCGCCAGCACGATGGCGCCGCCGATCACGAGGCCGCGGTGTTCCCTCGCACGCTTGAGCAGGATGCGACGCGGCGAGGGATGGGGCAGGCGGGCCGGAGCCGCCGGGATCAAGGATGTGTTTGTGCTCATGGGATCAGCTCACGCGGATGCGGGGATCGAGCCAGGCATTGATCACATCCGCGAGGAAGGTCAGCCAGACATAGATCATGGCGTAGACGAGAATGATCGCCTGAATGGTGGGGAAGTCGTTGCGGGCGATGCTCTCCCAGGCCAGCAGGCCGATGCCGCGGATGCCGAAGACGCTTTCCACGACGACCGAGCCGCCGAGGATGAAGCCGAACTCGACCGCCGCGACGCTGATCACCGGCAGGATGGCGTTGCGGATCGCATGGCCGAAGATCACCTGGCGGGGCAGCAGGCCCTTGGCGCGGGCGGTGCGCACATAGTCGGATGACAAGGCGTCGATCATGCCGGCGCGGCACAGGCGCAGCATGGAGGGCGCGGCGTAGTAGCCGAGCACCAGGGCGGGCAGCACGAAATGGGCCAGCGTCTGGGAACCGGAGACCGGCAGGACCCGAAGCTTGACCGCGAAGAGCCAGATCAGCATCAGGCCGAGCCAGAAGCTGGGCGTCGCCTGGCCGATGGTGCCGAAGGTGAGCGCGGCGCGGTCGGGCAGGCGGTTCTGGCGGATGGCGGCGATGATGCCGAGCGGGATCGCCAGCAGGATGGCGACGCCGATGGCCAGCACGCCGAGCGTGGCGGTGGCCGGAAAGCGCTCGGCCAGAAGGTCGACCACCGGCTTGCTGAAGTAGATGCTGTCGCCGAAATTGCCCTGTACGGCGCGGCCGATCCACTCGGCATATTGCACCGGGACCGGGCGGTCGAAGCCGTAGCGGGCGCGGATGACGGCGATGTCGTCTTCCGTCGCGCCTTCACCGGCGATGGCGATGGCGGGATCGCCGGACACGAACATCAGGCCGAAGCTGATGCCGGAGACGACGAGGGCAACGAGCGCTGCGATCGCCAGACGTTTGAGGGTGAAGCGGATCATGCCGGGCCTTTGACTGGTCTGGACCTTCGACGAGAGGCTTTCGATTTCGGGCCTTCGATTGGGTCATCCAACCGGGCCGGGGGCGGGGGCCGCGGCGAACTGCGGGCAGCACCCGTGCCGCAAGGTATCGAGAGCGCATGCGAAGGCATTTCCGGCGGCGTTCGGGAGCAGCCGGGCTGGCGGTCAGGATACTCTGGCAGGCAGAAAAGCGAAGCGAACCGGTGCCGCATCCGGGCGCGGCACCGGCCCTTGCCGTTACTTCCAGCTGGTCGCGTAGAAGCGCGGCATCTCGTCAGCCGACGGGGTGAAGTCGAGCTGGGCGTTGTAGCTGTAGTTCTTGGTGTAGCTGAACAGCGGCAGCCAGTAGGCCTCGTCGGCGATCAGCTGCAGGGCCTCGGCATAGCTGGCGAGGCGCACGTCGCGGTCGCTGGACAGGTCGGCGCGGCGGATGGCCTCCTGCAGGGCCGGGTCCTTGGCCGGATCGTCCGGGCCGCCGCCGAAGAAGTAGCTGGTGATCGCCGACACGTCCGGGATCGAGGACGAGCCCCAGGTCATGTTGGCGGCCGGCGCCTTGCCTTCGCGGATCAGGTCGCGGGCGGCGGAGTACTGCAGCCAGCGCAGGTTGGCCTTGATGCCGACCTTGGCGAGGTCGCCCATGATCGCCTCGGTGACTTCGCGGTCGCGATAGCCGTAGAGGTCGAAGGAGAAGCCGTCGGCCTTGCCGGCCTCGGCGAGCAGGGCCTTGGCCTTCTCCGGGTCGTAGTCGTAGGCCGTGACTTCGCTGGTGCAGCCGAACTGGCTCGGATGGCAGGCAGCGTTCACCACCTGGCTGTTCTCGCCCATCAGGTACTTGGCGATGCGGGCGCGGTCGATGGCATGGCCGACGGCCTTGCGGATCTTGGCGTCGGTGAAGACATCGGTGCCGCTGGTGCCCTTCAGGTCGAAGGTCAGGTAGCTGATGCGCATGGTCGGCGCGTTGACCGAGGTCAGGTGCGGCGCCTGGGCGAGGTTCTCGGCCTGGTCGTTGCTGATGCCCCAGACCCAGTCGATGCCGCCGGTCATCAGCTCGGCGATCTGCGTCGCCGCATCGGTGATGGTGCGGTAGGTCAGCTTGGCGATCTGCGGCTTGCCCTTGGGGCCGTCGAAATAGGCCTCGTTCGCCTCCATGACGACCGTGTCGCCATTGCCGAAGCTGGTGACCTTGTAGGGACCGGTGCCGACCGGGGGCACGGAGGCAAAGCGCTTGGTGCCGTCGCTGCCGGTCTCGGCCTTGTCGAAATGGCCCTCAGGCACGATCGGCAGGACCAGCGCCAGATAGGACAGGGCGGCCGGGAAGGGCTCGTTCAGCTCGATGCGCACGGTGCGCTCGCCGACGGCCTCGGCCGACTTGATCCACTTGATGTCGCCGTAGTTGAGAACGCCGTTCTTCTCGTCGATGACGAAGTTCAGCGTGTAGACCACGTCCTCGGTGCCGAAGCTGCTGCCGTCGTGGAAGGTGACGCCCTCGCGCAGGTCGAACTCCAGCGTCTGCGGGTCGATCTGGCGCCACTCGCTGGCCAGAAGCGGCTTGAACTCCTGGGCCTCCTGATCCCAGAAGACCAGACCGTCATAGACGTGCTGGGCAACGACGATCGCCTCGCGGGAGGTGTCGAAATAGGTGTCGGCGGCGGTCAGCTCCTTCTGGGCGGACCAGACCAGGCTGTTGTCGTCCGGACCTGCAAGCGCGGTGCCGAACGGTGCGGACAGCACCAGGGCAGCGGCGAGCGCGGTGCTCAGCTTGAGAGACTTCAAGGACATGCTTTGGGACAGGCTACGGGACATGGGGACCTCCTGGGCGCTGGATCGCCCTTTGATCGATACCGGTCGCGATAGACGCCGGCTGTGATCGATATTTTGTGCTTGTTATCGAATAGTGATTATCGACATTGATATTTAAATGTGACAACTTATTGCTTGTCAAGCGGCGCCCGGTCGTGCGGCTTAGGGAAAAAGCCCTCCGCATGGCCGCTGCGGGCGGTGGAGACACACCAAGGCATTCATGGTGCTCCGGTTTTTGCCGGCGAAACGGGTGGTGGATTTTTCCGGTGCCGAGGATCGCGGGAAAGCGGAAGGCGCCAGTGGGAGATGACTGCAAGATGAGCGAACAGACCAGGCCGCCGGTGCTGGCGAGCACGCTGGAGCGGGGCATGCGGGTGCTGGCGCTGTTCCGCGATCACCATGTGGCGCTGAGCCTGACCGAGATCGCGGAAGCGGCCGGGCTGGAGAAGAGCGCGGCGCAGCGGCTGACCTATACGCTGCATGCGCTCGGCTATCTCGACCGCGACGACAAGACCCGCCGCTATCGCCCGGGCCTGAGGATGCTGGATCTGGCCTATGCGTTCCTGATCCACGACCGGCTGCTGGAGCGTGCCCTGCCGCGCATGATCGAGGTCAGCCGGACGCTGCGCACCACCGTCAATCTCGGCGTGCTGGACGGGCACGAGGTCGTCTACAAGGCGCGGATCCCGCATACGAGCCTTGCCTACGACACGACGCTGATCGGCGTGCGCCAGCCGGCGGCGGTGACCGCGGTGGGGCAGGTGATCGCCGCCTTCTCGCCGCCCGAGGTGCTGGAGCGGATGATGGAGCCGGGCCTGCCGGAGCCGGTGACGCCCTTCACCTGCCAGGATCCTGCGCTCGTGCGGGAGCGCGTGGCGCAGGCGCAGCGCGACGGCTATGTCATCACCAACCAGCAGATCATGCTGCAGGAAATCGTCATTGCCGCGCCGGTGATCGGCGCCAACCGCCAGGCGGTCGCGGCCATAAGCATGCCGGTCTACATCCCCGAATGGAGCGAGGAGCGGGTGAAGCGCGAGCTGGTGCCGGCGATTACCGATGCGTCGCGGACGATTTCGTCCGTCGTCGCTCTCGCGTAAGGGCAGGAAACTCTACTCCCGCGGCCGCCTATCGCGGTTTTCTGCGCTTCCGGTGCTCACGTACCCGAATGTACGCTGCGCTCCGGTTCTCGCAAACCACGCCATTCGGCTCGCAGGAGCGAGTTTGAATCAGTGGCCGTGGCTAGCCGAAAAAGCCGAGCGTGACGGCGGCCAGCACCGCATAGCGGCCGGTCTTGGCGATGGCCACCAGCACCAGCACGGTGAGGAACCGCTCGCGCATCACGCCGGCGGCAAGCGTCAGCGGATCGCCGATGACCGGCATCCAAGACAGCAGCAGCGACCACTTGCCCCAGCGGGAGTACCAGTCCTGCGCGCGGGTGAGGGCGGCCTCGCTGACCGGGAACCAGCGGCGGTGGCGGAAGCGCTCGATGCCGCGCCCCAGCGCCCAGTTGATGAGCCCGCCGAGCGTGTTGCCGAGGCTGGCGACGAACAGCAGCAGCAGCACGGGCCGGCCGCTGAGCAGCAGGCCGACGAGCACCGCCTCCGACTGCATCGGCAGCAGCGTCGCCGCGCCGAGGGCGGAGAGAAACAGCCCGCCATAGACCCCGAGCTCTACCATCATGCGGCTCCGATCAGCATGCCGCCGAGCCCGCCGACAAGGACCGCGATCCAGGGCGGCGCCTTCCACGCGGTCAGCAGCACGAAACAGACGAGCGCCAAAGTGAACTGCGCCGGCGTCGTGACCGCGCTGGTGAAGACCGGATCGTAGAGCGCGGCACCCAGGATGCCGACGACGGCGGCATTGGCCCCGGCCATCGCGGCGCGCGCGCCCGTGCGAACGCGGAACGCCTGCCAGAACGGCAGCACGCCGACGAGCAGCAGCAGGCCCGGCAGGAAGATCGCGACAAGCGCCAGCGCGGCCCCGAATACAGCGCCCTGCGGCAGGGCGATCACCGCGCCGAGATAGGCTGCGAAGGTGAAGAGCGGGCCGGGCACGGCCTGCGCTGCGCCGTAGCCGGCAAGGAAGCTCTGCGCGCCGACCCAGCCGCTGCGCACGACCTCGGCCTCCAGCAGCGGCAACACCACATGGCCGCCGCCGAAGACCAGCGCGCCGGCGCGGTAGAAGGCATCGAGCACGGCAAGCGCCTGCGAGGGCGCGACAAGCTGGGCAAGCGGCAAGCCGACCAGCAGCAGGACGAAAAGCGCCAGGCAGACGAGGCCCGCGAGGCGGGAAACGGGTGCGCGGGAGGCGGGGGCAGGCGTGCCGCCAGTTGCGGCGCCGGCCGCGGGAAGCCTCAAGGTGAGACCGGCCAGCGCGGCGAGCGCGATGGCAGCGACCTGGGCCAGCGGCCCGGCAACGAGCAGGACGATGGCGGCGGCGGCGAGCGCCAGTGTCGCCCGCTCCCGGTCGGGGCACAGGGCCCGGGCCATGCCGAGCACCGCATGGGCGATGATGGCAACGGCCACGAGCTTCAGCCCGGCAACGAGGCCCTGGCCGAGGGGGCCGGCAAACAGGGGCGCGCCGAGCGCGAAGGCGACGAGCAGCAAGGCGGAGGGAAGCGTGAAGGCGGTCCAGGCGGCAAGGGCGCCGAGCGGGCCGGCGCGCATCAGCCCGAGCGCGAATCCGACCTGGCTGGAGGCGGGGCCGGGCAGGAACTGGCACAGGGCGACGAGATCGGCATAGGCAGCCTCGTCCAGCCACTTGCGGCGCAGCACCAGTTCCTGGCGGAAATAGCCGAGATGGGCGATCGGGCCGCCGAAGGAGGTGAGGCCGAGCTTGAGGAAGGCGCGGAAGACCTCGCCAGCGCTGCCGCGCGGCTGCGGCGCGGGGGGCATCGTCTGTTTCCGCGGGACGGGGGGGCTCCTCGTCACGTCGTCCTCTCCTGCCTGTTGCTTGCGGACGGCGCCGTGTAGCCGCGCGATGTTGCGGGACCATGACAGCATGATGCCGTCCTTGCGCAAGCACCGGCTTGCCGCAGGCGATGCATCTGGAAAGCAGGATGTGGGGGAGAACAGCGACGGAGTGGCACGCCCAACGGGACTCGAACCCGTGTTTCCGCCGTGAAAGGGCGGCGTCCTAGACCGCTAGACGATGGGCGCCCGGTCCGTCGATGTGCGCGGGTTATAAGCAGCTTTCTCGCCGTCGGCAAGAGGGTAGGTGACGCGTCGTCCACAGGCTCGTGAAGAGAAGCGGTCGGCACGGGCTTGCCGATGTCGATCTTCGCGCCTTTGCCGGACCAAGATGTGCCGCGTCGCCAAAGGGGCGCGTGCTTAAGACGGTGTCTTATGGAGCCTTTGCTTCATAAATAGATCTTATTATTGCCTTGCGGTCCAATTATGGAACATGGCTGGCTTCTCCAAGAGGTTTTATGGTAAGATGCTCCATAAATGGAGCGAGAAGTCGCTACCAGACCTTTTTATGGAACATTGAGGTGCGAATGAGCAAGCCGGCGACACGCAGCTACTCTCGCTACGGGCAGGAAGCGGCCGAACTGCTCGGGCATATGATCCGGAGCGCCCGCGTCGAGCGGGAAATGACCATTACCGAGCTGGCCGAGAGGGCCGGGGTATCGCGCGGTCTCGTCCACCGGATCGAAAGCGGCGACATGGGATGCTCCATCGGCGCGGCCTTCGAAGTGGCGGCGATCGTCGGCGTCCGGCTGTTCGATGCGGAGCCGACCACGCTCACCCGCTATCTCGGCATGGTCCGCGACAAGCTGACCCTGCTTCCCAAGGCGGTGCGTCAGGGCCGGAAGGCGGTAAAAGATGATTTCTAGGCCCGCTTATCACCTTTACTATCTTCGCGACGGCTCATATTTCGTCTCGAAGCGGCCGTCTACGATGCGATAGCCGATGTTTTTTGGGGCAGGGATTCCGAAGTTCCTAGAGATAAAAGCGCCCGGTGGAGGCTGCCGACTAAAAACAAATCGCTTCGCAACTCCAAGCACGATACGGTTCATACGTGCCACCCCGTTAGTTGTCATATCAGTGATATAGGCTACCGACCGGTCAACTTCACGAAAGGGGAACGGTATTACCTCTAATGCTAAATCTGGCGTCAATGGCGCATGAATAGTGAATGGTATTCCATAGCGATGATGCCATGGCTCGTCGACTACTAAGCCGCCATCCGCGTACAGAAACTCTGACGCTGAATCCCTACGGCAGACCATGATGACGGCATTCTGAATTTCAGAAATATATATGTCATAAATATAAATCATGTTTTCGAGGGCTTTGTTGCGTGATAAATTCTCAGAATATCCATTCTTAGAATGAAATTCGACTAATTTTGAAAGATATGAAGGGTGTCGTACTACTAGTGCAGATATGTATCGCGCAATTGATTGTCGCACGTCGTAGCTGAGAGGGATGAATTCGACGTAGTCGCGGGTGCGGAAACCCAGTTCATTCATTTGATCATTTTTTTCTCGTCTAGGGCGAATTTTTCTGCGTCGTGTATTTGATGGGTCAGAGAGATGCTCAATCATCGCTCTAGCGGGGGCGTCGATCTCCTTCCCAAACCAGTCCTCTATTGAAGTGTCTTTTGCGGCATCCTCGGAAAAGCGCGTGTAAAGCTCCGACTCAATCCCGATATTGCTTGGGTTTGTACGAAATGATGTCCCATCCTGCTTAGTAACGTGAACTAGTCCGGCAGAGTCGGTCCAGAAGCGTGACTGTACCTGAGGCCACCAGTGATGACGCTTGGGCTGAGACATACCTCGTGCTCCGGTCAATGTTTCTCGGAACGATTTGTGGTTAATTTAAATTTTGTGGTTAATTTAAATTTTCGTCTAGTAATGATTCTACTTTCTGAACCAAAATTCCGCAGGTTGAGCCGTGCAGTTTGCAGGTCCTTGAACGAATTTGTCAGGTTTTTCGGGCGGTTAGGCTGTGCGAACTGAGCCATTTTTTGGCAAGTGGCAATATTTCCTTCTCATCAATATAAAGAAACGTCAGAATCAGCTCGTAATTCTGCTCGTTTGCGAAATTGGCCCGCCTCGGCCTCGGCTATACAGAGACGGTATTCACCAGCCCGTGTCGCATTTTGCTTAGAGTTCGCAAGTTTCACAGGGCATTGAAGCCTATTTCGGAGCGGTTTTCAGCGGCTCTTCGTCGGTTTCTGCGGTAGTTCTGAGGGGCCGCAAAGGTTGGCCGTCAGGTGAGGGCGTGGGGCCGGTTCGTATTACAGTCGAAGAAAGGGAGGGGCGCCGGGCGCCCCTCCGCAAGCCGGGTGTTACCAGATGCCGGTGTTGCCCATGGAGGCCCAGGGCTCCTGCGGCTCCTGCGCGCCGCCCTTCTGCAGCAGCTCGATGGAGATGTTGTCGGGCGAGCGGACGAAGGCCATGCGGCCGTCGCGCGGCGGGCGGTTGATGGTGACGCCGGCGGCCTGAAGCTTGGCGCAGGTCTCGTAGATGTCGTCGACCTCATAGGCGAGATGGCCGAAATTGCGCCCGCCCTGATAGTCTTCCGGATCCCAGTTGTAGGTGAGTTCCAGCGCCGGCGCCTGGCCGTCCTTCACGGCCTCAACGTCCTCGGAGGCGGCAAGGAAGATCAGCGTGAAGCGGCCGGCCTCGCTCTCGAGCCGGCGCACTTCCTGCATGCCCATCTTGTTGCAGTAGAAGTCGAGCGACTCGTCGATGTCGCGGACACGGACCATGGTGTGCAGGTAGCGCATGAATACCTCTTCGTACTGTGCGGTGCTTCGTGGCGGCCGGCCGCCCGGCAGGACGGCGGCCGAAAATGGGGTCGCAGAAAGAAACGACGCGCGGGGCGCCCGGTTGGGAAACGACACGCCCGGCGCCGGGTTCCGCCGCAGAGAATATGGCCTTGCGCGGCGACTTCAATGGAGGCTTGCGATCTTTCGCGCACGCAGCGGTCGCTGAAGGCTTGCGAATCGCGCTGAGCCGGAGAAACTGTTGCACAAGGGTAACCATGGCACTTTTTCGCAAAATGCACTGGTTCCAGGGACGTGGGATGCTATCCTTGGTCTTGCGGAATCGGTGGTTTTCCGGTTGTGCACTCACGGATCCAGCTTACGGCGTATCAGAGGCGGGACTATGAAGGACTTGGGGGCAAAGCCGGTTGTGGCCTCGCGTGATACGGGATCGGAAGATCCCGGGATCGATCTGACGGTCGTCGCGGGCTCGATCAAATGGTTCGACGTGGCCAAGGGCTACGGTTTCATCGTGCCCGATGACGGGCAGCCCGACATTCTCCTGCATGTGACCTGCCTGCGGCGCGACGGGTTTCGCACCGCCTACGAGGGCGCGCGCATCGTCTGCGAGGTGACGCCGGGATCTCGGGGGCTGCAGGCCTTCCGCGTGCTGTCGATGGACGAATCCACCGCCGTGCACCCCTCGCAGCTGCCGCCGTCGCGCACTCATGTGCAAGTGACGCCGGAAGGCGGATACGAGCCGGCGGTCGTCAAGTGGTTCAACCGGGTGAAGGGCTTCGGCTTCCTGACCCAGGGCGAGGGCACGGAAGACATCTTCGTGCACATGGAGACGCTGCGGCGCTTCGGCATCACCGAGCTGCGCCCCGGCCAGACCGTGATGGTGCGCTTCGGCCAGGGCCCGAAGGGACGCATGGCGGCCGAGATCCGGCCCGACGGCGAAGGCGTTCACATCCCGTCCTCCCACTAAGCGGCCCGGCGGACATCGTCGCGACATTCCTGTCCGGCGAGGATCCCGTTCCGACCGCATGGACCTGAGAGTGTCGCTTGTGCAGGACCGACCGATGCCCACCATGATGATCACCGCCGGTCCTCCTGCCCGCCGCTCCAGCTCCCTCTACGCGCTGGCCGTCTTCTCCGTGCTGTGCCTGTCGCTCGCGGCAGCCCTGCTGCTCGCCTTTCCGGCGGCGGCGCAGGAGCGCGGCGCGCCGCAGACCGGCCTCAAGCGCGAGGCGCTGAGCATCACCACCGCCGGCGGCAAGGTGCACGACTTCTCGGTGGAGATCGCCGATACCGCGGAATCGCGGGCTCGCGGGCTGATGTTCTACGAGAACCTCGCCGCCGATGCGGGCATGCTGTTCGACTATCACGCCGATCGGGAGGTGGTGTTCTGGATGAAGAACACGCTGATTCCGCTCGACATGATCTTCATCAGGAAAGACGGGCACATCGCCAGCATCGCCGAAAACACGGTGCCCCTGTCGGAGGCGCTGGTGCCCTCCAACGCGGTGGTGCGCTTCGTGCTGGAAGTGCCGGCCGGAACCAGCGCCGCGCTCGGCATTGCGCCGGGCGACCGGGTCGACAGCCCGACAATCCGCGCCGCCGCGCCTTGATCGATGGCGCTCCGGGCTGTCAAGTCCGGTATTTGTCCGTGATCCCCCCGTTATTGCAGCGTGATTTCGGCTGATCCGGCCCTGCCTGGGGGCCGCATTCGCAATTTTTTCCGCTTATGGTGCGAATCACCTTGATCGAATCAATTTATGATTCGTTCCGGCATGATCCCGTCACGCGGGTACTCGTGCCATTGCGCAAAGGGGCGCGGCGTTGAGGGCAGGGTGATGGCTGGGAGCGGTGTGTCGGCCACTGTCGGGAATTGCAAGGTCGACCTGGATCAGGCCGGCTTCTTCCGCAATGTAATCGGAGCCCTGGCCGGCACCATGGAGGAGGTGATCGGCCGGGAGGACGCATCCGCCTTCGTCAGCGTGGTGGGCACGCGGATCGGCGACGACCTGTCTCAGCAGTACCGCACGGCACTGGGCGGCGAGGTGGCGGATCTGGAAGCGGTTGCGGCGATTCTCGTCGACCTGAAGGCCCGGATCGGCGCCAGCTTCGAGATCGCCAGCCTGAGCGAGGACGAGATCGTCCTGGTGAACGGCGACTGCCCCTTCGCGGAGAAGGTGGTCGGCCGGCCGTCGCTCTGCATGATGACCGCGACCGTGTTCGGACGGATCGTGTCGCAGGCCAGAGGCTATGCGCGGGTCCGCGTCGAGGAGGCGATCGCCACCGGCCACGGCTGCTGCCGGGTCCGTGTGGCCTTGAAACGAGGGGAGGGCGGCGATGACGGTCATGAGTTCTTTGCCTGACGCGACCCTCTTGATGGAGGGCATGCGGGTCGCGCTGGACAACATGCCGCGCGCGACGCTGGTCTTCGACGAAAGCGGCCGTGTGCGACTGGCCAACCGGCAGGCGCTGCGGCAGTTCGACCGGCTGGAGGCGGACGGCGTCTGCGCCCTGACCGACCTGCCGCGAGAAGAGGTGCTGGAGCGCGTCGGCCGGGCCTTCCGCTCGACGACGCCCGCGTTTATCGGCCTGCAGGCAGCAGACGGGACCAATCTGACGTTTTCCGGCTGGCGGCTCGGTGTGAGCGGCCCCGGCGGGGAAGTGCTCGCCATGCTGCAATACGATCAGGCAAAGTCGCTGGCGGCGCGGTTCCTGGCCGTTTCCCAGGAAGTGGCGGACCACCGCGAGCGTCTGGCCGACAGCCTGCAGCAGCAGCGCCAGCTGCACGAGGAAGCCAAGAGACTGCGCCAGCTCTCCGCCACCGACCGCATGACCGGCCTGCTCAACCCGGTGGAATTCCGCCTGCAGGCAGGGCGGATGATCGCGGAGATCGGCGCCGGCATCTCCTGCGTCACCTTCGCCTATCTCGATCTCGACAATTTCAAGCAGGTCAACGACCGCTTCGGCCATCTGGCCGGCGACATGGTGATCCGCGCCATCGCTCATATCCTGAAGCGGGCCGTGCGGGCCGGCGACATTATCGGGCGGATGGGCGGCGACGAGTTCATGATCGGTTTTGCCGATGCGCAGGCCGCCGACATCGCCGACAGGATGCACGAGATCTCCGACCGCATCCGCCAGCCGATGCACTGGAACCCGCCGGACGCGGACCACAGCTGCCTGCTGACGGCTTCCGCCTCCATCGGCGTGTTCACCGTGCAGGAGACGGACATTTCGTTCGAGAGCGTGCTGCGCAATGCCGAGGCCGGCATGTATGGCATGAAGCGGCAAAGCCGCCGCGCCTGAGGCGAGGGCGCCCCTGCGCCTGAGAATTCCCGGTGGGTCGGGAGTTCGCGCGAGACTTCAGGAAAGCCCCATAAGGGGCTGTTTCCCAAGACTTAAGCCGAAAGCAGAAAAGGAAAATGGTCGGGGCAGCAGGATTCGAACCTGCGACCCTCTGCTCCCAAAGCAGATGCGCTACCAGGCTGCGCTATACCCCGACTTGGAGAATTTCTGCGGTGTATCGGGGTTGGGATGGGGCGTCAAGGCTGAACCACGGATGCCCAGGCCCTGGCTGCCGGCGGCGATAGCGGCGGGAAAAGCCGGGCGGGCAGGCATTTTGCCGAGTTGACTTCGCGCGCCGAACCAATGAATAACCGACTGAACGCGACGAATGGACCGAAAGCGCGGCAGCAATCCTGCGCCGCTTTTCGCCCAGCGGGTCGCAACGAGACGCAAGGCAACCGCAAGAGGGGCACTGCACGATGGTCGCACGCATCTATTCCCCGGCGAAGACGGCAACGCAGTCGGGGCGCGGCAAGACCCATGACTGGGTGCTGGAGTTCGAGCCGGAGCAGGCGCGCACGATCGAGCCGCTGATGGGCTACACGTCCTCCACCGACATGAAGCAGCAGCTGCGCCTGCGCTTCGAAACGCAGGAAGAGGCGGAAGCCTACGCCCGCAAGAACGGCATCGCCTACCGGGTGGAGCAGCCGCGCTCGCGCCGCGTGCCGAAGATCGCCTATTCGGACAATTTCCGTTTCGATCGCTTCATGCCCTGGACGCATTGAGCCGCGATCCTCGCGCCGCGCGCGCCGGAACGGCCCCGTAGCTCAGTGGATAGAGCACCGGCCTTCTAAGCCGATGGTCGCAGGTTCGAATCCTGCCGGGGTCGCCATTTTCCCTTGTACGGCCAAACCTGTCCTTCCCCCGCACATGCAGGGCACGGGATGCCATGCGCATCCGGGTCCGGTCGTTGGCTGCGCGCAAAACCGGGCAGGGCTAACCTGCGTCAGTGCGCCGGAGCCGATATTGCGATTGAGTGTGGACGTGCCCGCCGGATGACCGGTGGCACGCACTTCCGGAAAACGCGAAAGCACTTGTGGCGAGGCTCCTTCACGGAACCGCGCTGCCCTGGCGCTTTCAGCTTCCCGGATGGTCCAGAAAGGGACATTTCATGACACCCGACCGCAACAACGTCACCGAGAAGATGACCTCCGTCAAGGCTGCCTGGGACAAGGCCCCGGCAGGCCCGAAGAAGGATGCGGCTTTCAAGCACTACAAGGCTGCCGAGACCGCGCAGACGGCGAACAACCACGCCGATGCGATGAAGGAACTCGACGCGACGACCCGCGCCCTTGGGTGATACGTGCTGTCTGAGCTGACGTGACTGCCGGGTCGCCCGCCGTTCGACGGCGGGCGGCCTTGTTCATTTCAGCAGCGGGCCGCCCTGGTCCAGATACATCGGGTCGAACTCCGCGAACTCCACCAGAGCGCCGTAGTCGTCGAATGTCACATGGCCATCGCGGAAGGTGACGAGCCCGCTATCACGCAGCTTGCGCAGGACGCGGTTCACATGCACCGCACTCAGGCCCAGGGCGTCGGCGAGGTGATACTGGGTGAGTGGGCAGGGGTAGCCGTCCCTGGTGCCCATCCCGACCAGCGCCAGCCGCGCATGCAGTTCGAGCAGGAAATGCGCCATCCGGG
Source organism: Stappia sp. G46H5W (assembly GCF_058448995.1). NCBI lineage: Bacteria > Pseudomonadati > Pseudomonadota > Alphaproteobacteria > Hyphomicrobiales > Stappiaceae > Stappia > Stappia sp. G46H5W. The sequence goes on from NZ_JBZFLL010000002.1 coordinate 400,655, forward strand.
CTTCCGCATCGCGGCGCCCGATGCCCACGAGATGCTCGACCACCATCGCCTCGTCCCGCGAGGCGGCCCAGAGAATGGCCGTCGCCAGGCGTGGTGTCTGCGCGAAGGCCTCCAGAAGGTCGCTCACCAGAACTTCGGCGGCGTGGATCTCCATGATCGGCTCGAAGCTGTGATCCGAGGTGCGCAGCAGGACGCTGCGCAGCCCCAGGAAATCCCCCGGTATCTGGAAGTCGACGATCTGACGCGTTCCGTCCGTCTGGATCTTGTACGAACAGACCCAGCCCGAGGAGAGGATGTAGGCGGCCTGACCGGACTGCCCCTGGTGCACGAGATCGCGCCCCGCGGCGAAGGTCCGACGACGTTCGTGCAGACGCTCCAGCATCTCGAGCTCTGCCTGCGAAAGGGCGACAAACGCGGAGAGCTTTCGGGCGAGCGGGGATGCGTGCCTCGTGTTCATGAACTTCGGCCGTCCCTTGGAGGATCGAGGGAAAGCCGGAACGACAGCTGCTTTCGATCAGTCCGGCGATCCGTGCTTGCCCGTAGAGTCGTGTCCGGCAGCGAAATTCTGTCGTGACCGATCACTCGCCGCCGGAAAGGATCCTGTCGATGCCCCCTCATTCAGACTACTCGGGGATGGCCGCACTGTCGATCTGCGAGGCGCTCCTGCTTGCCCTCAACGATCACAATCTCCTTCCCGAGCCGGAGATCCTCGGCATTTTGCGCGATGCCGCAGCGGCGCACGAGAATGCCGTTGCCCCGGAAGGGGAGCAGGAAGCGCACCAGGCCGCCGCTGAGCTGATCAACCGGATCATTGCCGGCGGCAACTCCGTCCGGCGCCCATAAGCAAGCCGCATCCGTCGTGGCGGCCGGAGCGCGCAGGTGCCTGCCGGCCCTCGGCTTTCGAGCGGCGCGCGGGCGGGCGCACTAACCTGCGTCAGTGCGCAGAGGACAGAAAACCGGCTAGCTCACGGGTGTTGCCCGAACGATGTTCGGGGCGTTTTCGGTCGAAGGGGACAAGGCCATGGACAAGGATCGCGTGATCGGGTCGGCAAAGGTCGTCAAGGGCAAGCTCAAGGTCGTCGCCGGGAAGGCTTTCGGCGATGCCAAGCTGCGCTCGGAAGGGGAGGCCGACAAGGTCGAGGGGAGCATCCAGAACACCCTCGGCAGCATCAAGGATACGCTTCGTGACGCGTAGGGAGCGCGGCCGGTGCGCCTGTTCCGAAACCTCATGGGCGAGCGTCCGATGACCCGGCAAGGCCTCCTCCTGGTGATCGGGGTGCTCGTCGCGGTGGTGGCCACCGGTGCTACCTATCTCGCCCTGGAGGAGGGCCGGAGCGGCATCGACATCAGCATCGACAGGCGCGGCCTGACCATCGACGGCAACTGAAACGGCGCGCCGTCCGCCCGGACCCTTCAGGCGTGAGCCGCGTATGGCGGGCGAGCGTTCCCTGCCAAGGAGAAAATGCCATGTCCCTCAGCACAATCCTCATCATTATACTCGTCATCTTCCTTCTCGGCGGGTTCAGCGGGCGCTTCGGAGGGTACGGCTACGGCTTCGGCCATGCCGGCGTGGGTGTGCTCGGCACGATCCTGCTGATCGTGGTCATCCTGATGTTGCTCGGCCGGCTCTGACAGCGCGCCCGTCGCGCCTCAAAACTCCAGCAAAGCGTTGTCGATCACTTCCCGGATGACGAAGAAGGTGCGGGTCTGGCGCGTGCCGGGCAGGGCGAGCAGCTTGTCGCCGTGCAGGCGGTTGAAGTCGGCCATGTCGCGTACGCGAATCTTCAGCATGTAGTCGAAGTCGCCGGCAACCAGGTGGCAGTCGAGTACGAAGGCGAGCTTGCGCGCCGCCTCTTCGAACTCGCGGAAGCTCTCCGGTGTCGAGCGGTCCAGCACCACGCCGACCATGACCAGCGAGCCGCGCCCGACCTTGTCCGGCGCCACCATCGCCCGCACGCCGCTGATATAGCCCTCCGCGAAAAGCCGCTGGGTGCGGCGGTGGCAGGTGGCCGGCGAGGTGTTGGTGCGCTGCGCCAGTTCCGCGTTGGTCAGCCGGCCATCCTCCTGCAACAGCTTGAGGATCTTCAGGTCGATGCGGTCGAGGCGATCCTCTCTGGAAGCTTCTTTCATTTCAGGCCTGTTTATCGGAAGAAGGGTGAGCTTGTGGAGGCTTCCGTGAGTGCAGAAGGGAAATTCGGACGCCAAATTAGAGAGCACATTTCATTCGTCGATTGCTAGCTTTTTCGCCGGTTCCACAAGGCCCCAAGAGGCGCTTACCGGCGAGGACAGGCATGCTTGAGAAATTCGAACGCTATCCGCTGACCTTCGGTCCCACCCCCATCGAGAAGCTGGAGCGGCTGACCCAGCATCTGGGCGGCAAGGTCGAGATCCATGCCAAGCGCGAGGACTGCAACTCGGGCCTCGCCTTCGGCGGCAACAAGCTGCGCAAGCTGGAGTACATCGTGCCGGATGCCATCGCCTCCGGCGCCGATACGCTCGTTTCCATCGGCGGGGTGCAGTCCAACCACACGCGCATGATCGCCGCCGTCGCGGCGAAGATCGGCTTCAAGTGCCGCCTGGTGCAGGAAAGCTGGGTGCCGCATGAGGACGCGGTCTACGACCGGGTCGGCAACATCATGCTGAGCCGCATCATGGGCGCCGATGTGCGCCTGGTCGACGAAGGCTTCGACATCGGCATCCGCCGCAGCTGGGAAGATGCGATCGCCGAGGTCGAGGCCTCCGGCGGCAAGCCCTATCCGATTCCGGCCGGCGCCTCGGTGCACAAGTATGGCGGCCTCGGCTATGTCGGCTTTGCCGAGGAAGTGCGGGCGCAGGAAGAGGCGCTCGGCTACAAGTTCGACTACATCGTCGTGTGCACAGTGACCGGCTCCACCCATGCCGGCATGCTGGTGGGCTTTGCCAAGGATGGCCGCGCGCGCAACGTCATCGGCATCGACGCCTCGGCAACGCCGGAGCAGACCCGCGACCAGGTACACGAGATCGCCACGCGCACGGCGGAGCTGGTCGAGCTCGGCCGGCCGATCGAGAAGGACGACGTGGTGCTGGTGGAAGACTACGCCTACCCGGTCTACGGCGTGCCGTCGGACGAGACCAAGGAGGCGATCCGCCTTTGCGCGCGCCTCGAGGGCATGATCACCGACCCGGTCTACGAGGGCAAGTCGATGCAGGGCATGATCGACCTGGTCAAGAAGGGCTACTTCCCGGAAGGCTCCAAGGTGCTCTACGCGCATCTGGGCGGCGCGCCGGCCCTGAACGGCTACGGCTACACCTTCCGCAACGGCTGATCTGCCGTATTGGTAAATCCTGCAGGTTAACGCAGGGTGCGGACAGTATTGACAGGGGCGCGAGGGAAACCTTGCGCCCTTTTTGAGTCTGCTTTCCGGTCGGAAATGATGGTTTCTTGTGCAATCATCTCGATGGGTATTTTAGTGAAATAAGCAAACTATTGTTCCGCAACGTAAATTCAAATTAACCCAGTTTTCACCGATTTTTCCCTAAGGTTGTGATGCGCCGGAAATAAGCAACGGCCGGGAATGGGAGGGGTATAATTATTTCAGGACCATCCTTCGGGGGTGTAAGGAGGATTCATGTTTCTTTCAGGTCGCCGCCGGCAGTCAGATTGCGACGCCATTGCCAGCGCGCTGGACAGGTCGCAGGCCCGCATAGAGTTTTCGCCCGACGGTACCATTCTCGACGCCAACGCGAACTTCCTCTCAGCACTCGGTTATACGATCGATGAGGTCCGCGGCCGCCACCACGCGATGTTCGTCGGCAAGGCGGTGGCCAACAGCTCCGACTATACGTCCTTCTGGGAAAGGCTGCGGCGCGGTGAGTTCCAGGCCGGCCAGTTCAAGCGCTACGCCAAGGACGGCAGCGAGGTCTGGATCGAGGCGTCCTACAACCCGATCCTCGATCGTGCGGGCAAGGTCTACAAGATCGTCAAGTTTGCCTCCGACATCACCGAGCGGACGAAAGAGCATGCGGAGATGAAGGGCCAGGTGGCGGCGATCGGCAAGGTCAGCGCCGTCATCGCCTTCGATCTCGACGGCAACATCCTGGATGCGAACGAGAATTTTCTGTCGACCGTCGGTTACAGCCTCGATGAGATCCGCGGTCGCCATCACCGCATGTTCGTCGATGCGGCCTATGCCAAGAGCTCCGAGTACCGCGATTTCTGGGACCGGCTGCGGCGCGGCGAGTTCCAGGCCGGCCAGTTCCGCCGCCTGGGCAAGGGCGGCAAGGAAGTGTGGATCGAGGCCTCCTACAATCCGATCCTGACGCCGGACGGGGTGCCCTACAAGGTGGTCAAGTTCGCCACCGACATCACGGCGCAGATGCAGCTGCTGGCCAACCTGCGCAAGATGATCGACGAGAACTTCGTCGAGGTGGAGACCGCCCTGTCGAAGTCCGACCAGCGGGCCGAAACGGTGGCCGGGGCGGTCGGCAAGACCTCCGACAACGTGCAGATGCTGGCCGCCAGCGCGGAAGAGCTGGCCTCGTCCATCGCCGAGATCTCGCAGAACATGTCGCGCTCGCGCATAGCAACGGAAAGCGCGGCGTCCCATGCCCGCGAGGCGGAGGCCGCGACCGGGAAACTGGTGGGGGCGGCGACGGCGATGGGCGGCATCGTCAGCCTGATCCAGGATATTGCCGGTCAGATCAACCTGCTGGCGCTCAACGCGACCATCGAGTCGGCACGGGCTGGCGAGGCGGGGCGGGGCTTTGCCGTCGTGGCGAGCGAGGTGAAGAACCTCGCCGGCGAGGCGGCCAAGGCGACGGACCAGATCACCCGCGAAATCGACGGCGTGCAGGCGATCACCGACGATGTGGCCACCATGCTGGAGAACATCCGCGGGGCGGTCGACACGCTGTTCTCGCAGGTGGCGGCGGCGGCCTCGGCGGTCGAGGAACAGAGCGTGGTGACCAGCGGCATGTCGCAGAGCATGCACGAGGTTGCCGGTGCGGTCGGCGACATTTCCAGCTCGATCACCGATATCGGCGCGGCTGTCACCCAGATCGACAGCGCCTTCAAGCGCACGCGCGAGGCGGCGACCGTCCTTGCCCGCTAGCCGTCAGCTAGCACGACAGAAGGGCCGGCACCTCGCGCCGGCCCTTGCCTTTGCGGGCCTCACACTTTCTCGGTGTTGTTCAGATAGGTGACGAGGTCTTCCTCGCGGGTGGTCGGCCGGCCGAAGAGATAGCCCTGTGCCAGGTCGCAGCCGAACCGGCGCAGGAAGTCCAGTTGCTCGTGCGTCTCGATGCCTTCGGCCACGACATCCATGCCGAGCGCCTTGGCAAGGCCGATCACGGTGCGCACGATCACCGCATCGTCCGGGTCGGTTTCGATATCGCGCACGAAGGACTGGTCGATCTTCAGCCGGTCGACCTGAAGACGCTTGAGATGGGCGAGCGAGGCATAGCCGGTGCCGAAATCGTCAAGCGCGATGCGGATCCCGAGCCGGCGCAGCTCGCGCAAGGTGAGCGCGATTTGCTCCGCGAAACGGCCGAAAACCACCGTTTCCGTGACCTCGACCTCCAATTGCGTCGGCGACAGGCCGTGCTCCTCGAGCATGGCGGCGACGGTCGCGGCGAAGTCCGGCTCGCGCAGCTGGGCGGCCGAGACGTTTACCGAAATGGTTCCGGGGTCGATGCCGGTTTGCGCCAGCTTGCGGGCAAGGCTGAGACTGCGGGCCAGCAGCACCTTGCCCAGCGGCACGGCAAGGCCCGTCTCCTCGGCAAGGGGAATGAACTCGGCCGGCGAGATCGGCTGGCCGTCCAGCGTCCAGCGGGCCAGCGCCTCGAATCCCTTGTGGGTGTTGCTGCTGGCCTCGACGATCGGCTGGAAGGCAATCGACAGCGCATCGGCGGCAATCGCCGTGCGCAGCGCCTCGGCCAGGACGCGGCGGCGCTCGCGCACCTCCCGCAAGGCGGGGGAGAAGAAGACGTGGGTCTGGCGACCGGCCGCCTTGGCCTCGAACAGGGCGATGTCGGCATGCTTGAGCAGGGTGTTCGGCGTCTGCCCGTCGCGGGGGAAGAAGACGATGCCCATGGAGACGCTGCTCGACAGGGCATGCTCCTCGATATGCACCTCGTCGCACAGGCGCGCGGCGATACGGCCGATGGTGGCCAGCACCGCGTCCTCGCTGGCGATCTCCGGCAGCACGGCGACGAACTCGTCGCCGCCGATCCGCGCGACGATGTCCTCGTGGCAGACGCTCTCGGTCAGCCGCTCGGCAGTGGCACGCAGGAAGATGTCGCCGGCATCGTGGCCGAGCGTGTCGTTGATGTCCTTGAAATGGTCGAGATCGAGCAGGATCAGCGCGCCGCGACCGCCATCGGCAAGACGCTGGCGCAGGGCCTCGTCGAGGCGACCGCGCAGCAGCGCCCTGTTGGCAAGGCCGGTGAGCTCGTCGCGGTCGGCAAGGCGGCGGATTTCCTCGTCCTTCTTGCGCTGCACGGTGACGTCGATGATGACGCTGTGCCAGACGGTGTCGCCGTTTTCCTCGCGCCGCGGCAGGCCGCGTCCTTCCAGCCACTTGAAGCGGCCCGACGGCGTGGTCAGACGCCAGATGTAATGCCAGGGCTGCAGGGTGCGGGCCGATTCCTGCACCGATTCCAGCATCGGCGGTATGTCCTCAGGATGGATCATCTGCCAGATGGGGGTGGGGTCGTTGCCGATCTCGCTCACCGGCAGCTCCCAGATGGCGACGCTGCCCGGCGTCATGTCGAAGATCTCATGGGCACCGTCGGCGCGCAGGCGGTAGCGGAACACCGCGCCGGGAATGTTCTCCGCCAGGGCGCGGAAGCGGGCCTCGCTGGCCTGCAGGTCGGCATAGGCCTGGACCTGCGCGGTCATGTCGGTGACGATGATGCTCCAGGTATCGCCCGGCAGGTCCGGGCAGGGCAGGCCGCGGGCGACCGCCCAGATCTCCTTCCGGCCCCGCGGTGTCCTCGCCGCCGCATCGCCCTCGAGGCTGCGGATGCGGAAGGTCGCCGTCCAGTCCCGGTATGCGCGTCCGGCGGTCCGCAGCCGGTCGCTGAGATGGGGCAGGTCGTCGAGATGGATCCGCCCCCAAAGCACCCGCAGGTCGCCGGCGATCTCGGTGTCGGCCAAGCCCCATACGGCCTGGCACCCCTCGCTGATGTAATTGATCCGGAAGCGCTCGCTTGGCGAGTTGCGGGACACGCGCATGACGCAGAAGGGCGGCGGATTGGCCAGGATCAGCCGTCCCGCAGGGCTGTCGAGCGCTCTCGCTCTCGCGGCACTCCGCCTGTTCAGTTCCGGTTTCGCCGATGTGGTTGCCACAGGTCTTTTCCGGCTGCTTTGGCCCGCGCCGGAAATTCCGGCCGAATGCCGGGGCGTCCTTCGCACCCTTGGGGGCGTCGGCCACCCTGTTCGCGTAACACGCGTTGAGGTCCAGTAGACGGGTTATGAAAATTGAAAAAAGTGGCTTCGTCTACTTGGACATGACTCGTTGGTATACGTGGAAGTCCAGACTGAACGTTTTGCGAGAAAATGCAAGCGGCCGCCGCGCAGGACGTGCGCGGCGGCCTTTTCGGAACGTCAGAAGCTTACGCCCTCGTCGGCGAAGAAGGGGAACGGCCCGGGGAAGCGCTCGACATAGGCAAGGTGGCTGACCACGTCGCTCGTCGGCGCGTAGTGGTGCAGGAAGAAGGCCGGCGGCTCCATGATGAAGTGGCCGGTGCCGCGGTCGACGAAGTCGAGATGCACCTGATGGGCGGTGCTGGGGCACAGGGTCATGACCGTGTGGCCGACCGAGGCGATGATCGCCCGGTGCACATGGCCGCACATGACGCGGCGCACATGGGTGTGGCGGGAGACAACCTGGGAGAAGGCGGCCGCGTCGGCAAGGCCGATCGTGTCCATATGCGCAATGCCGGTGAGTGCCGGCGGATGGTGCAGGGCGATGAGCGTCGGCCGGGTGCTGGCGGCGAGCGTCGCGTCGAGCCAGGCGAGCTGGGCCTCGCCGAGCAACCCGTGCGGGGCGTCGGGCACGGAGCTGTCGAGCGCGATCAGGCGCACATCGCCGATATCGACGGCGTAGTGCATCTTGCCGTTCTCGCCCTCGTTGATCGGCCCGACGCCGATCAGCATCTCGCGCATCATCGTCGCCGAATCGTGATTGCCCGGAAGCACATAGACCGGAGCCTTGATCAAGGAGACGAGGCGCTGGACACCGCCGTATTCGCGCGGGTCCGGCGTGTCGGCCAGATCGCCGGTGATGATCACGGCATCGGGCTGCGGATCGAGCGCATTCAGCGCCTCGACCGCACGATAGGCGAGCATGTTGGTCTCGCTGACGCGGTAGCACGCCGTCCCGCTGGGGCGTACGTGCAGGTCTGTGATCTGGGCGATCAGTGTCATCAAGGTCTCCCTGGAAAGGTCGGCTGCGGCAAGCGCATCTTTCCGATTTAGCGGATGTCCGGGCTTCGCGCGAGGGGCGGAATCGGCCTGGCCGCGGCCTCCGGTTCCCCTTTGTCCCGCGCTCCTGTAGGAAACGCAGGGACAGGCGACGTGAGCGCAGTAGCAGGCGATCTTGACATGACGGATACACAGGCGCGGCAATCCACAGGCAGTTTCGAGGTCCGGTTTTCCGGACCCGGCGCGCGCTGGCTGCGATTGCTGGGGCATCGGGGGCTGGCGCCGCTGGCCTTGCTGCTGCTCGCCCTTGCGCTCTACCTGCCGGGGCTGACGGTGGCGCCGCCACCCGGCACCGGCGAGGCGCAGCTGATCGAGACTACGCGGCACATGCTGGCGAGCGGCGATCTCGTCGACACGCGGTTGCGCGACGGCAGCGAGCGCCTCGTGCCGCCGGGCCTGCCCTTGCTGCAGGCCCTGAGCGCGACAGTGAGCGGGCAGGGGGCGGACGCCCCGCTCTGGATCTTCCGCCTGCCTTCCCTGGCCGGCGCCGTTCTGGCCGTGCTGCTGAGCTACTGGTGCGCGCGTGCGTTCGTCGCGCCGCCGCCGGCGCTGCTGGCCGGGGCGCTGACGGCGGCCGCGCTGTTGCTGGGCGGTGCTGCCCGCCTCGCCGGTCCGGATGCGGTGCTGCTGGCCGCGATCCTTGCCATGCAGGGTGCGCTGGCGCGGATCTGGCTCTCGCGTCTGCCCGGCACGTCCTCGCCGGGCCGTTTCGCATCACGGAGCCTCGCGGCCGTCTTCTGGATCGGGCTTGCGGTCTCGGTGCTGGCGGGCGGGGCGAGTGGGCCGGTCGTCATCGGGCTGAGCGTGGCGGCTCTCTGCCTTGCCGCGCGGGACCTGCGCTGGCTTTCCCGCCTGATGCCGCTGGCGGGCCTGGCGATCCTTGCCGTGATCGTGCTGCCCTGGTGTGTCGCCAGCGCACTGCGGGGCGAGGGCGGCATCCTGTCGGGCGGGAGCCTGACGCTCCTTGCCGGGCTCCTCGGGGGCGCGGGCCTCGGTGCGCCCTTCGCCGGGCAGGGCATCGGCGCTCCGCCGCTCGCCCATCTGCTGCTGTCGCTGGCAACCTTCTGGCCGCTGCCGGCCTTTGCCCTGCTGGGCCTGCCGATGTTCTTGCGCAGCACTCGCACGCCGCAGGTCGTGTTCTTCCTGTGCTGCCTGGTGCCGTACTGGCTGCTGATCGAGCTGCTGCCGGTCAAGGCGCCGCAGCATGCCCTGCCGCTGGTGCCGGCGCTGGCCGGCCTTGCCGCGCTGCTGCTGTCGCGCACGAGCGGGGAGGAAGGCAGCGCGCCGCGCCGTCCGGGTCGCATCCTGCGCTATGGTGCGGCTGGCCTCTTTGCCGTGCCGTTCCTGGGGCTGGTGGCGGCAACCCTTGCGGCCGGCCCGCTGACGGGATCCTGGCCCTCGCCGCCGGGGGCGGTGATCGGGCTGCTGGCGCTGGTGCCGGGGCTTTCGGCGCTGCGGCGGCTGGCGCGCGGCGAGGCTGCCGCCGCCCTGATGCCGGCGCTGGGAGCGGGCATCCTGCTGTCGGCCGCCGTGTGGATCTTCACCCTGCCGTCGGTGGCGCCGTCTTCAGTGCCTGCTCCGGCGGTGTCCGAGCCCGCCGGTTCCAAGCCCGAGGCTTCGGAGCCTGCCGCGTCCGGCACAGCGCTGTAACGCTGCGCCGGACCGGCGTGTGGCTCAGCCTTTCAGCGCGGCAAAGCCGGCTTCCAGGTCCGCGCGGATATCGGCGGTGTCCTCAAGACCGATATGCAGGCGCACGCTGGGGCCGCCGGTCGGCATCGGGGTCGCGGTGCGCGCGCCCTTGAGCCGCACGGGGATCGCCAGGCTCTCGAAGCCGCCCCAGGAATAGCCGAGGCCGAACAGCTGCAGCGCGTCGAGGAAGGCGTAGCTCTGCGTCTCGGTGATGCTGTCGACGAAGTCGAAGGCGAAGAGGCCGCAGGCGCCGGTGAAATCCCGCTTCCAGATGGCGTGGCCCGGATCGCTCTCCAGGCCCGGATGCCGCACGCGGGCGACCTCGGGCCGCTCCTCCAGCCAGCGGGCGATCTCCAGCGCGTTCTGCATGTGGCGGCGCAGGCGCACATCCAGCGTGCGCAGGCCGCGCAGGGCCAGATAGACGTCGTCCGGCCCCACATGCATGCCGAGCGCGCCGTGGGTCTCCTTCAGGCCCGGCCAGGCCCGCTCGCTGGCCGCGACCGTGCCGAGCATGGCGTCGGAATGGCCGATCAGATACTTGGTGCCGGCCTGCACCGACAGGTCCACGCCGTGGCCGATGGCGTCGAAGAAGCAGGGCGTTGCCCAGGTGTTGTCCATCACGACCAGAGCGTCATGCGCATGGGCGACCCTGGCGATGGCCGGGATGTCCTGCATCTCGAAGGTGAGGGAGCCGGGCGCCTCGGTCATGACCGCACGGGTGTTGGGCCGGAACAGCGCCTCGATGCCGGCGCCGAGCGCGGGATCGTAGTAGTCGACCGCAACACCGAGCCGCTTCAAGGTGGTCTCGGCGAAATGGCGCGTGGGGCCATAGGCACTGTCGGTGATCAGCACATGGTCGCCGGAGGACAGGCACGACAGCAGCGCCACGGAGACGGCATTGAGGCCCGAGGCGGCAAGGCGCACGCCGGCCGCACCCTCCAGTTCGGCCAGCGCCTCTTCCAGCGCATCGGTCGTCGGATTGCCGCGCCGGGCATAGTGATAGGTCTGGCCGCCGGAGAGCATCGTCGCACAGTCCGGAAACAGCACCGTGGAGGCGTGAACCACGGGCGGATTGACGAATCCGTGGAACTCCTCGGGCTTGCGTCCGGCATGGGTGAGTTTCGTTGCAAGACCCCGGGCGCGGTTCGACTGGGAGGCAGACATGCAGTACCTTTCGCGGTGAGTTGACTGGATTTTCAGTTAGCGAAAAATTTTTCGCAAATCGTACCTTACGGTGCGTCGGGTACTTGACCCTTAGCGATAAATGCCATCGAATGCACTCATGAGATGACGGTGGCATCTCCGACGGCCAGAAAACAAGAAGGGCCGCGGAAATGCCGGGAGGGGGTTTTCTGTGCCGACACTGCTTTTTGCAGGCGCATCATGGCCGCATCCTGATTCCCGCACGCGTGATCTCGAAAAAACCCAGAATAGACAGGGCAAAAGAGAAGGCTGCATATCCATGACGCATAAATTGCTTCCGATCGTGCTCGGCGCGGCGCTCGGCCTGACGGCCACCGCCGCTTCCGCCGCGACGCTCGACGACGTCAAGGCGAAGGGTTTCCTGCAGTGCGGCTCCAACACCGGCCTGGCCGGTTTTGCGGCTCCGGACGACAAGGGCGAGTGGACCGGCCTCGACGTCTCCATGTGCCGCGCCATCGCGGCCGCGATCTTCGACGATGCCACCGCGGTGAAGTTCACCCCGCTGACCGCCAAGGAGCGTTTCACCGCGCTGCAGACCGGCGAAGTCGACGTGCTGGTGCGCAACACCACCTGGACGATGAGCCGCGACACGACCCTTGGCCTGAATTTCACCGGCGTCAACTACTATGACGGCCAGGGCTTCATGGTCCGCAAGTCGCTGGGCGTCTCCTCGGCGCTCGAGCTGTCCGGCGCCTCGGTCTGCGTGCAGACCGGCACCACCACCGAGCTGAACCTGACCGACTACTTCAAGGCCAACGGCATGGAGTACAACCCGGTCGTGTTCGAGAAGCTCGAGGAGGTGAACGCCGCCTACGACGCCAACCGTTGCGACGTCTACACGACCGACGCCTCGGGCCTGTACTCGATCCGCCTGCAGCTGACCAACCCGGCCGACCACATCGTGCTGCCGGAGATCATCTCCAAGGAGCCGCTCGGCCCCGCAGTGCGCCAGGGCGACGACCAGTGGTTCAACCTGGTCAAGTGGGTCCACTACGCCATGCTCAACGCTGAAGAGCTGGGCGTGACCTCGGCCAATGTCGAGGAGATGAAGGGCTCCGACAACCCGAACATCCGCCGCCTCCTCGGCGTCGAAGGCACGTTCGGCGAGTCTATCGGCCTCAGCAACGACTGGGCGGCCCGTGTCATCAAGCACGTGGGCAACTACGGCGAAGTCTTCGACAAGACCGTCGGTCCGGACACTCCGCTTGGCATCGCCCGCGGCGTGAACGCGCTGTGGTCGAAGGGCGGCCTGCAGTACGCGCCGCCGATCCGCTAAGACAGCCTCACCCGGACCCGGCGCGGCCTCCGCGCCGGGTCTTTTTGAAACGACGCTGAAACGACAATCGACCGAGTCCGGAAAACCGGGCCGGACGGGCCCGAACGGGCCAGTCACTTACGGGTTGCGCTGCAATCAGCGGATATCGGGTAACGCTGAAAACAGCGAACCGGCGAGGGGAACCTGTCTGACATGACACCTGCAAGCTCTGCCGAGCGCGAGCAAGCGGGCGGCGGATCCGGCACATCCTGGTTCTACAATCCGCGCGTGCGCGGCATTGTCTTCCAGGTGCTGGTCGTCGCCTTCCTCCTGGGGATGCTTGCCTTCTTCGCATACAACGCGAAGATCAACCTGGAACGGGCGGGAATCGCCTCCGGCCTCGGATTCCTGTCCGAGCGCGCCGGCTTCGACGTCTCCCAGTCCCTTGTTTCCTACACCAATGACAGCACCTATTTCCGCGCCTTCATCGTGGGGCTGTTGAACACCCTGCTGGTGGCGTCGATCGGCGTCGTCATCGCGACGGTGCTCGGCTTCGTCGTGGGCATCGCGCGGCTGTCGAAGAACTTCCTGATCCGCCAGATCGCCACCTGGTATGTGGAGCTGCTGCGCAACATCCCGCTGCTGCTGCAGCTGCTGTTCTGGTACAAGGCGGTGCTGTCCGTGCTGCCCTCGCCGCGCCAGTCTCTGGAGCCGGTGTCGGGGGTCTATCTCAACAATCGCGGCCTGATCCTTCCCGAGGTGATCGGCCAGCCGGGCTCCTCGGCGATCCTGTGGGCGCTGCTTGCGGCGGTCGCGACGTCGATCGGCATTTCCCGCTGGGCGCGCAAGCGCCAGCAGGAGACGGGACGCCAGTTCCCCAGCGTTCTCGTCGGGCTCGCCCTGATCATCGGCCTGCCGCTGCTGGTCTTCCTGGTCACCGGCATGCCGGTCGATCTGGCCTATGCGGAGCTGGCCGGCTTCAACTTCCGCGGCGGCGTCGTCGTCATCCCGGAATTCATGGCCCTGCTGCTGGGACTTGCGCTCTACACCGCGGCCTTCATCGCCGAGATCGTGCGCGCGGGCATCCTTGCCGTCTCGCACGGCCAGACGGAGGCGGCCTATTCGCTCGGCCTGAGGCCGCGGCGGACGCTGCAGCTGGTCATCATCCCGCAGGCGATGCGGGTGATCATCCCGCCGCTGACCAGCCAGTATCTCAACCTGACCAAGAACTCCTCGCTGGCGGTGGCCATCGGCTATCCGGACCTTGTCGCGGTGTTCGCCGGCACGGTGCTGAACCAGACCGGCCAGGCGGTCGAGGTGATCATCATCACCATGCTGGTCTACCTGACCCTGTCGCTGCTCACCTCGGGCTTCATGAACTGGTACAACTCGCGCATGGCGCTGGTGGAGAGGTAGGGCCATGAGCGTGTCGAAAATCGCCTATGTGCGAACCGACGAGGCGCCGCGCATGGCGCCGCCCGTCTCCGAGACCGGCGTGATCGGCTGGGTCCGCCAGAACCTGTTCGACAGTGTCGGCAATGCCATCATGACCGTGGTCGGCATCGCCATGCTGGCCCTGATCCTGCCGCCGACGATCAACTGGCTGTTCATCGACGCGGTGTGGACCGGCACCAGCCGCGACGCCTGCGTCGTGGAAGGGGCAGGGGCCTGCTGGGCCTTCGTCTATGCCAAGTTCGGGCAGTTCATGTACGGTCGCTATCCCGATCCGGAGCGCTGGCGGGTGGATCTCACCGGCCTGTTGCTGATCGCCGGTCTGGTACCGGCGGCGATCCCGCGGGTGCCGTTCAAGCGCGAGACGGTGCTCTACCTGCTCATCGTCTTCCCGATCGCCGGCTTCATCCTGCTGACCGGCGGCAATATCGAACTGTCGGGCACGTTCTGGATCGGCCTTGCGATCCTGGCCGCGATCGCGCTCGCCATCACCGGGCTGATCTGCAGCAATGCGGGCATCGCGCTGGCCGCGCCGCTCAAGGTCGTGGCGGCGATGTTCCTGGCGCTGGCGGCGGTCTTCGCGGTCGTCTCGTTCGACTTCGGCCTGAGGCCGGTGGAGACGCAGCTGTGGGGCGGCCTGCTGGTGACGCTGGTGGTCGCCATCGTCGGCATCGTCGCCTCGTTCCCGCTCGGCATCCTGCTGGCGCTGGGACGGCGGTCGAAGCTGCCGGCGGTGAAGCTGGTCTCGGTGATCTTCATCGAGTTCTGGCGCGGCGTGCCGCTGATCACCGTGCTGTTCATGTCGTCGGTGATGCTGCCGCTGTTCCTTCCCGACGGCGTCAACTTCGACAAGCTGCTGCGGGCGCTGATCGGCGTCGCCCTGTTCGCCTCCGCCTACATGGCAGAGGTGGTGCGCGGCGGCCTGCAGGCGATCCCCAAGGGCCAGTACGAGGCGGCCGATGCCATGGGCCTGTCGTTCTGGCAGGGCATCGGCCTCATCATCATGCCGCAGGCGCTGAAGCTGGTCATTCCGGGCATCGTCAACACCTTCATCGGCCTGTTCAAGGACACGAGCCTGGTGCTGATCATCGGCCTGTTCGACCTGCTCGGCATCGTCTCGCTGAACTTCTCCGACGCGAACTGGGCCTCGCCCAACACGCCGGCGACGGGCTTCGTCTTTGCCGCTTTCGTCTTCTGGATCTTCTGCTTCGGCATGTCGCGCTACTCCATCTACATGGAGCGCCGCCTGCACCGGGGGCACGCGCGCTGATGCGCGCGGCCCCGCGAAGCCGACACAACGTTTGGAGCTGACCCATGAGTGAACATGCTGCCGATGCCGCGGACACCATCCCCAACCGCAGCCGGATGACGGTGTCGGAGACCGACGTCGCCATCGAAATCACCAACATGAACAAGTGGTACGGCGATTTCCACGTGCTGCGCGACATCAACCTGAAGGTGATGCGCGGCGAGCGGATCGTCATCTGCGGCCCGTCCGGGTCCGGCAAGTCGACCATGATCCGCTGCATCAACCGCCTGGAGGAGCACCAGAAAGGCTCCATCGTGGTGGACGGGATCGAGCTGACCGACGATCTGAAGAAGATCGACGAGATCCGCCGCGAGGTCGGCATGTGCTTCCAGCACTTCAACCTCTTCCCGCATCTGACGATCCTGGAGAACTGCACGCTGGCGCCGATCTGGGTGCGCAAGATGCCCAAGGCCAAGGCCGAGGAAATCGCCATGCACTACCTGGAGCGGGTCAAGATCCCCGAGCAGGCGAAGAAATATCCGGGCCAGCTGTCGGGCGGCCAGCAGCAGCGCGTGGCAATCGCCCGCTCGCTGTGCATGAGTCCGAAGATCATGCTGTTCGACGAGCCGACCTCGGCGCTCGACCCGGAGATGATCAAGGAAGTGCTCGACGTGATGGTGAGCCTGGCGGAAGAGGGCATGACCATGCTCTGCGTCACCCACGAGATGGGCTTCGCGCGTCAGGTCGCCAACCGCGTCATCTTCATGGATGCCGGCCAGATCGTCGAGCAGAACGAGCCGGAACCCTTCTTCACGAATCCGCAGCACGAGCGGACAAAGCTGTTCCTCAGCCAGATCCTGCACTGAGGCGGGGCGGGCCGCGCTGTCGGGGGGGCAGCGCAGGCCGCTCGCGGTCTCGTGCAATCGGGGGGCATCGAGGAACGGAGAGGCGCGGGCCGCAAGGCTCGCGCCTTTTTCGTTCGGCAGGCGCCATGCGCGCTGGCGCGGTGCCGCGTCAGGCCGGCTGCAGGCGGTCCATCAGCAGCTTGAAGATCTCGACGGGCCGATAGGGATAGTCGAGGAAGCCGTCGATACCGGTTTCCAGAAGGCCGGCGCGCGCGCCCTCGCTCATGTTCGGAGGGGCCAGCAGCACCATCTTGCCGTGCTGGGGGCGAACTCCTTGGCCGGTCATGTATTGCAGGTAGTAATGCACGAACTTGCTGTAGACGAGCAGGACGATGTCCTGCCGGTCGAAGCTGTAGCTCTTGTGCTTCAGGTTCTCCTCCGGAACGAGCGCGACTTCGCAGCCCAGCTCCTCCAGTGCGGCGTGGATCGGCTCGGTCACCTTCGCCACACCGCCGACAAGGGCGATGCGCAAGGGGCCACGTGCCTGCCGCGACTGGCGGATCGCCTTTTCGATCTGCATGAGCTGTGCCCGGTGGGCGCCGTCGATGCGCCTGACTTCGTTCAGCCGCGCCTCGACCGTCGCCAGCAGCATGTCGAAGTCGAGCGGCTTGGTGAGATAGTCGTCCGCGCCCAGCTTCTTGCCCTGGATGATGTCGTCGCGCGTGGCGAGCGCGGTGAGGAAGATGAAGGGCATGCGGGTCAGCCGGGGGAAGTCGCTGCGGATGCGGGCCAGCAGCTCCGGGCCGCTCATCACCGGCATCATCATGTCGCAGATGACGAGGTCCGGGACATGCTGCTGGAGGCAGTCGAGGCCTTCCTGCCCGTTGCTGGCGGTCAGGACCTCGTAGCCGGCATCCTGAAGCTCTTCCGTCAGGTCTTCCAGCAGCAGCTTCTCGTCCTCGATGCACAGGATCGTCGTCTTGTGGGTCATGGGGCTGCCTCGTTGACGCTTTGGGTGTTGGCGGGGCGGGCTGCCGTGTGGGGCAGGCGGATCTCGACCACCGTGCCGCGCCCGACCTCGCTCGAGACATTCAGTTTTCCGCGGTGCTCCGAGACCACCATGTCCGTCATGTGCAGGCCGATGCCGGTGCCCGGTATGCCGCTGGAGGTGGAGGCGCGGAAGTAGCGGTTGAAGATCTTCGGGATTTCCTTTTCGGGAATGCCGACGCCGTCGTCCTCTATGCGGATGACCGCCTGACCGTTCTCGGTGAGCCCGCGAACGCGGATGCTGTCGCGGCCGGCCGAGTACTTGATGGCGTTCGACAGGATGTTGGCGATGCACTGCTCGATGAGGCGGGCATCGATCATCGCGGTCTCGGGCAGGGCATCGAGGTCCATGTCGATGACATGCGTCGTGCACAGGCCCTGCTGGCGCTGGCACACCGCCTGGACCAGCGGCCGCAACGCGCTTTCCTTCAGCTCCAGCTCGAGAGCGCCCGACTGGTGCTGCGTGAAGCTCAGGAAGCGGTTGATCAGGTACTGCATCCGGTCGACGGATTCCCGGATGTTGGCAAGCCGGCGGGTCAGGGCGGTTGCGGCGTCGTCGTCGATCGCGTTTGCCCCGTTCGCGACGTGCCGGTCGAGCATGCGGCGCAGGCGTTGCGCGTTGCTGTCTATGATGGCGAGGGGCGTGCGGAACTCGTGCGAGGCCATCGAGACGAACTCGCGCTGCATCTCGTTGATCTTCTGCTCGTTGCGCAGCATCTTCACCAGCTTGTCGGTGTGTTGCTGCAGTGCCCGGTGCTGGAGCTTGAAGGTGGTGATATCGGCAAAGCGGTAGATCACCGTGCCGTCCTCGCCGGTCCGGCAGCAGCTGACGCGATACCAGCTGCGGGCCCCGAAGCGGAACTCGCTCGGCGTCTCGGGATCGGTTTCCAGGCCTTCCAGCGCCTCTGCCAGCCCTGCGGGGCCGAGCCGCTGCAGCACGTCGACGATGTTCTCGCCGCTATCGGTCCAACTGCGCTCGCTGGGAAACAGCCGGTCGAACGTGTTGTTGGTCAGCACGATCCGGCCGCTCTCGTCGACCACCACCAGTCCGTCGTTGACCGCATTGACCGTGCTGGCGAGCAGGTCGCGACCGCGGCGCAGTTCCACGGTGCGCTCCTCGAGACGCTCCTCGAGAAGGTCGCGCGCCTCGGTGACGGCGTCCTTCTGCCGGCGCGCCTCGGTGACGTCGGTGTAGATGGTCACGAAGCCGCCGTCCGGCATCGGCGTGCCCTGGATCCTGAGTACCGTGCCGTCGGGGCGCTCGCGCTCGAAATCGTACATGTCCCGGCTGCGGGCGAGCTCCAGGCGCTCGCGGACCTGGGCTTCGGGGTCGCCGGGGCCGTACTCGCCCCGCAGCGCGTTGAAGCGCAGGACCTCCTCCAGTCCGGGCGTCTGCTCGACGAGGCTTCTCGGCAGGTCGAGCAGCCGGCAGGCCGTCTCGTTGACCAGGACGATGCGCAAGTGGCGATCCATCACGGTGATCCCCTGATGCACGGTGGCCAGGAGATGCCGGAGCACGTCCGCTTCAGAGCTTCCCTTCCGGATGAAGTGCTGCAAGTCGCATCCTCGTTTCACAACCGTCAGGCTGGAAACCCAGTGTGCGCCAGCGGAGCGGCGATTCTAAGCGGAAGTCGGAAACGCGTTTAATAGTCCCTTGCCGGCACAGCTTCCCGGCTGTCGGGAAGGGGAGCGCGGCGCTCAGGCGCGCGGCTGCAGCGGCCAGCAGGCCGGGGCGCTTTTCAGGGGAGTGGCGCTGTTCAGGCGCGCGGCAAAGTCGAGCGCCTCGTCCAGCGGCATCGCCGGAGCGTGCAGCCAGCCCTGGATCAGGTCGACGCCGCAGGAGGTGACAAGGTCGGCCTGCGCGCGCGTCTCGACGCCTTCGGCGACCACCTGATAGCCGAGTTCGTGGCACAGGCCGGTCAGCTTGCGGTAGACGATGCGTCCGCGCTGCTCGGCCGCACTCAGCAGCAGCGAGCGGTCGAACTTGACGATGCTGACGGGGAGGTCGGCCAGCAGGTTGAAGTTGGAGTGGCCCGCACCGAAATCGTCGATGGCGACGCTCAGGTCCGCTTCCGCCAGGCGGCGAAGATTGTCGGCGATGGCGGGATCCGACCGCAGCCCGCGCTCGATAATCTCGAAGCTGACCGGCATGTCGGCGAAGGCCTGGACCAGCCAGTCGACGGTGGAGCGGTCGGCGATCGTGTCGGGATGCAGGTTGATGGAGACGATGAGGTCGCGCCCGGCGCCCTGAACATGGGCCAGGTCCTGCAGCACCTGGCGGCAGACCCAGCGGTCGATCAGATGGGCGAAACCGGCATTTTCCAGCGTTTCCAGGAAATAGGGGCCGACGAAACCGCGTCCTTCCACCCAGACCCGCAGCAAGGCTTCAAAGCCGATGCAGGAGCCGGTGCGGGCGTCGATCTCCGGCTGGTAATGCATGGCGAGCCGGTTTTCGCGCAGGAAGTCGACCGCATTGCGCGCGGCCTCGCTGTTGCGCAGCAGCGTCTTGTGCTGGTCGAACACGGTGCGCCCGTGCTGGCGGCGCATGTGGTCGTCGAAGTCGGCGCCATCGTTGAGCAGCGAGGGGCCGAGCTTGTTTTCCCGCATGCGCCCGTACCTGATCACGAAGGGCGCATAGAGCAGGATGCTCACCCCCAGCAGCGCCGCCTGCAGCAGCACGGCCCAGACTTCGCCGGTCTGCAGGTAGACGTTGAGGAACATCGGCGTCACCCAGGGCACTTCGGTCGGATAGACCGTCAGGCCGATATGGGAGATGGCCACAAGGCCGAGCATCTGGCAGACGACGGGAACCGCGACGAACGGCGCAAGCAGCCGCAGGTTCAGCACGATCGGCAGGCCGAAGACCAGGATCTCGGAGATGTTGAAGGCGGTGAAAGGCAGGGCGACCAGCGCGATGGACCGCATGTGCTGGTTGCGCGAGAACAGCAGGATCGCCAGAGCCAGGCCGAGCGTCGTGCCCGATCCGCCGAGATTGACGAACGAGGTCATGAACATGTCGCGCGTCATGTCGCCGGCGACGAGGAACGAACCGAAGTCGGGCGGCACCGCGAGATAGGCAAGGTTGGTGCCGTGCAGGCCGAGGAACCAGATGAACTGGGAGCCGGCCAGATAGAGCGCCAGCGCCATGTCCGAGCCGAGCCCGAAGAAGGCCGGGGCGAGCGCTGCGTAGATCACATTGGCCGCATCATGCAGCACGCCGAGCACGACGGCGGTGAGAACGAAGCTCAACAGGGCCGGCAGCGCCATGTTGAGCGCGTTTTCCAGATTGTAGCTGAGCGCGCCGTGATGGAGGCGCGGGAGCGGCAGGCGGGCGCAGGCGCGCAGCATCATCAGCGCCAGCAGCGGGGCAATCACCGCGTTGATGGAGGCAAGGGAGATCGCCTCGGCATCGTCGATCGCCATGGTGCCGTAAGTGTCGAAGAAGAAGACGGCAAGCGCGAGCGCAGCGCCTGTCACCCGGTCGATGCGGAAGAGGATCGAGAGCTGGTAGGAAACCGAAATCGCCAGCATCACCGGCATCGCGATTTCCAGAAGCCGGCCAATATCGGTGAGCGTTTGATACGACAGGAAGGGAAGAGAGGCGGCGCTATAGATCAGTGCGAAGTCGATCAGCCGTATGGCAGAGACCAGAATGACGAACGGAACCAGCGCGATGAACGCTTCCTGCAAGGAAAAACGGATGTTCTCGGCGAAACCGACAAACGATTTCATGTTCAGGCGCTCGTCCCTTGCGACGAATCCGACATACGGTTCGTAAACTCGGAAAAGACCCTAATCACTCAAATGTTAATGTGTCCTGCACAACTGCGAGAAATACGGAGTTCTCCACCGGCGGGAAGCTGGTCGGGCGAGCGGCCCAATGAGAGGGGGGCGACCTTCGCCTAGCCGGAGGTCGCGATCCGCGCAGGGGCGACGATGCGCGCGGTCTGCTTGCGTCCGCCCTGCGCCCAGAAATAGGACTGCCGCTCCTCCGTCGGAGTGCAGCTGTAGCGCTCGCGGTAGCACTTGGTGAAATGCGAGGTGGAGGCGAAGCCGCAGGCGATGGCGACGTCGAGCACCGGCCGGTTGGTCCGGCGCAGAAGGTCGCGCGCCGTCTCCAGGCGGATCTTGAGATAGTATTGGCCCGGCGTGCAATCGAAATGGCGGCGGAACAACCGCTCCAGCTGGCGCGGGCTGAGGTTCACGGTCATCGCCAACTGCTGGCAGGACAGCGGATCCTCGATATGCAGGTCCATGATGCGGATCGCGTCGAGGATCTTGACGTTGGAGATCCCGGTGCGGCTCTCCAGGTCGTGGCGCTGCGCGCTCTCGCCCGAGCGCATGTTCTGGTAGAGCGCGACCTCGGCGACTTCATGGGCCAGATAGGCGCCGTGCTGGATGGCGATGACGCGCAGCATCATGTCGAGCGCGGCCATGCCGCCGGCGCAGGTGATGCAGTTGCGGTCGATGGCGAACAGGTCGCCGGAGACCTCGATCTCAGGAAACTCCTCGCGGAAGGACCTCAGGTTCTCCCAGTGGATGGTGCAGCGGCGGCCGTCGAGCAGGTGGTAGCGGGCCAGCACATAGGAGCCGGTGCAGACGGCGCCATAGGTGCGCCCGCGCGCATTCAGCTTGCGCAGCTTGGTGCCGAGCTCCTTGGGCAGGGGCACGCGCTCCACGTCGACGCCGGAGCAGATGAGGGTGATGTCGGCATCGTCGAGCTCGTTGATCGAGCCCTGCACGGAGACATGGCAGCCGTTGCTGGCCTGGACCGGATTGCCGTCCACCGAGTAGGTTTTCCAGGAATAGAACTCCTGGCCCAGCACCCGGTTGGCAATGCGGATCGGCTCGATGGTCGAGGTAAAGGCGATCAGCGAGAACTGATCGAGAAGGATAAGGGCCACGGTTTGTTTTTCCGTGGATGCGGCCTGGTCTGCCATGCGCTGTGCCCGAGCTGTGACGCGCGGTCCCCTAGTTCATTGGAAGGTTTTTGCTTTTAATTTCGGTTAGTCTGGGATCGGGCATCATGCTTGTCAAATAAAAACGGCGGCGAATACATGTATGGCGAAAATGTGCCGACACGCATGAAATAAAGCCGGGCGGCGTCAACAAAACGTCATGGCGATGCGCGGGCGCGACATCGCTTCCACCGCAAAATCCACAGGGGCTCAAATTCCGCCTTGCGCAACCCGGCCGGCTCCTTTAGATACCCCTCACCAGCCGACAGGCCATGGGCGATTAGCTCAGCGGGAGAGCGTTCCGTTCACACCGGAAAGGTCACTGGTTCAATCCCAGTATCGCCCACCATTCCTTCCCGCACCGTCCCGAACACTGCCGAGATGAGACGCACCGAGCCCGGTGCCGGACCTCCCTCGTATTCCTGACAGGAAGACGACGCAGGGCAGCGAATTTGCCCCTGCGTAAACCTGCAGCGTTCGTATCCGGTTTACCAGTTGCGCTTTTTTCGCCGGGGCAACGGCGTTTTCCTGCGATCCGTAAAGTCTCCCTCAAGCCCGCCGCGCGATAGTGGCGGGAAAGAGGAACGTTTCCGGATGCACGGACAGATCGCCAGGACCAGCCCTATGTTGCGCGACGCGATGCACCACGCCAGCCGCCCTATGGAGCGACGGGATCTGGGTGCCGTGGCCGCGATGTTCGGCGCCGCCTTTCGCGGCGGGCGGGTCGCACCCGGCCTCGAGGCCTATCTGGAAACCTTCTGCTTCGGCCATCCGCAGCTGACGTCCGAGACCGGCAGCCGGGTCTATGAGAGCGAGACGGGCGAGCTCAGCGCGGCGATTCTCTGCGTGCCGCTGCGGTTTCGCGTCGACGGGCAGCCGGTGACGGCGCGGCTTTTGTGCAATTTCATGGCCGTCGGCGAAGCGGGCGCGCGTGGCGCAGCCTGCCTGTCGCGGCATTTTCGGGCAAAGCGCCACGACTTCCTGTTTTCCGATACGGCCTCGGAGGCGAGCTCCACCCACTGGAAGACCGGCGGGGGGCGGATCCTGCCGATCCAGAGCCTGGAATGGTGCCGGGTCTTCCGCCCGCTGACCGCCTGCGCAAGGCGCATGCATCGCAGCCTGAGGGGAGAGGCGGGCGGCCTGCTGCTGGCGCCGCTTAGCATGCTCGACAAGGGCGCGCGGCGGCATCGTCCCTTGCTGGTCGCGCATATGCCCGAGGGCGTGACGGTGCAGGAGGTGGGGCCGACGCAGTTTCTGGCCGAGACGCGGCCGATGTTCGGGCGCTTCAGCGTCCATCCGGACTGGGATCCGTCCGAATTCGCCTGGCTGTCGCGCATGGCGGAGGCGAATCCGGCGCTCGGTCCGCTGCACTTTGCCTTGATGCACGATGCCAGCGGCGCAACCATCGGCGCGGCTGCCTATTGCGGCACGGGCCGGGGGCGGGCGAGCGTGCTCAATCTGCTGTGCCTGGAAGGGCATGAGCGCGAGAGCGTCGCCGCGCTGCTGGCCGACCTCGACCGGCAGGGCTATTGCGAGGCGCGCGGGGCCACCCAGCCGTTCCTGATGCAGGCGCTGCAGGCGCAAAAACACATGTGCTTCCGCCACCGCGGCTTCTTCTGCATCGCCGGGCGGATGCCGGCGCTGCACCGCGCGCTGGACCAGGACCTCGTCTATGCGGAAGGCTTATCGTCGGAGAGCTGGTCGCGGCTCTTGACCGACTTCTGAGCCGCAGCGGCTTTCTTCCGTCCTGCCTTGCAGCGATCAGCGCGGGCCGGGAAGTCCGGCAAGCGCCGGGTGCAACTCGTCGAAATGGTCGATCACGGCGTCGGGCGAAAGCTCGCGCACCGGAACCGCGGTGTAGCCGAAGGTGACGGCTACGACCGGAATGCCGGCCGCGCGAGCCGCATCGATATCGGTCTTGCTGTCGCCGATCATCACCGAACCGGAAAGGCGCGCGCCGGCGCGCTCGACCGCGCCCAGAACGGGGGCGGCGTCCGGCTTCGGCCTGGCGAACGTGTCGCCGCCGACCAGCGAGTCGAACAGATCCAGCATCTTCAGGTGATCCAGCAACTGGCGGGCGATCGGCTCCGACTTGTTGGTGCACACGGCCAGGCGCCAGCCATCCTTGCGGGCCGTCTCCAGCGCCTCGTGGATGCCCGGAAAGGGGCGGCTGAGGCCGGCAATGTCGGCTGTGTAGAAGGCGATGAAGCGCAGGTAGAGCCGCTCGATCTCGGCCGGGTCGGGATCGGGAATGCCGTTGGCCCAAAGCGCCTTGGCTATCATCGGCCGGGCGCCGACGCCGAACAGGTGGCCGAGCGTCTCGATGTCGACGCCGGACAGGCCTTCCTCGCGCATGACCGCGTTGAGCGCGGCGGCAAGATCGTGGCGGGTGTCGACCAGGGTGCCGTCGAGATCGAAGACCAGAGCGGGCGTGGAGGCGGGCGTGGTCATGGGCGCTTTCCTGTGTGGCGGCGGGTGATCCGGCTTATAGCCGGGCGGTTCGCCCGCGGGGAAGGAAATACCAAAACGCCGGCCAAAAGGGCCGGCGTTTCAAGGGTCTGGAGACCGTCGATGCGATCAGGCGATCTCGCTGGTGACGCCGAGGCGCTTGTCGAGATAGGAGCCGCACTCGGCCATCAACTCGTCCATGTGGTTCTCGAAGAAGTGGTTGGCGCCCGGGATGACCTTGTGGTCGATCACGATGCCCTTCTGCGTCTTCAGCTTGTCGACCAGCGTCTGGACGTCCTTGGACGGCACCACCTTGTCGGCATCGCCATGGACGATGAGGCCGGAGGAGGGGCAGGGCGCCAGGAACGAGAAGTCATGCAGGTTGGCCGGCGGAGCGGCGGAGATGAAGCCTTCCACCTCCGGGCGGCGCATCAGGAGCTGCATGCCGATCCAGGCACCGAAGGAGAAGCCGGCGATCCAGCAGGAGCGCGCGTCGGGATGGACCGTCTGGACCCAGTCGAGCGCGGCAGCGGCATCGGACAGCTCGCCCTGGCCATGGTCGAAGGAGCCCTGGCTGCGCCCGACGCCGCGGAAGTTGAACCGCAGAACGGCGAAGCCGCGCTTCGCGAACATGTAGTAGAGCTGATAGACGATCTGGTTGTTCATCGTCCCGCCGAACTGCGGATGCAGATGCAGGATCAGGGCGATGGGCGCCGTCCGCGATTTCGCCGGCTGAAAGCGGCCTTCGATCCGGCCGGCCGGACCGTTGAAAATCACTTCAGGCATGGACCACCTCGTTCATGGGGTATTCGTTCCTTAACTGCGGTTGCCGCGCACCGGGGTCGCGAAAGGTTGTGAAACTCAGGGGTATTGCTTAGTCCGGCTTGACTCGGATGGCCCTGCTTCCTACAACTTCTTTAGAATCGTTCGAAAGTTGACGGCGGACGCCGCATCTCGACCGGTTCACGTCGGCGGCCCGGTCGACCAGTCGTGTCGATCTGTCCGTCCGGCCAGCGTGGTATATAGGGATGTCTTAAACCGATCTCCACGCGGAATTGCAAGAATTGCATCGCGGTAGAAGCGGTCAGGAGCGGTTTTGTCGGTCGAACAGGCCGGGCAGGGCGGTTCCGGCGGAGACATATGACGGTCATGACGTCACGGACGGACATCTATTTCGACCACAATGCCGGGGCGCCCTTGCGTCCGCAGGTGGCCGAACTCGTCTGTTCCGTGCTGAGGCGCACGGGAAATGCCTCGTCCGTTCACGGACCCGGGCGCCGGGCACGCGGCACGATCGAGACGGCGCGGGCGCAGGTCGCCCGGCTGTGCGGGGTTCCGGGCGCGCAGGTGAGCTTCACCTCGGGCGCCACCGAGGCGAACGTGACGGCGCTGTCGCCGGTCTGGAAGGACGGGCGCGGCGAGCGGCGGTTCACCCGGCTGCTGGTTGCAGCGAGCGAGCATCCCTCGGTCGCGGCAGGCGGACGCTTCCCGGCCGAGGCGCGAGAGAGCGTCCCGGTCGATGGCGAGGGCCTTGTCGATGCCGCATCGTTGGCGGCGCGGGTCGCGGAGCTGACGGCGGCGGGCGAGAGCGTTCTGGTGGCGGTGATGGCCGCCAACAACGAGACCGGCGTGCTGCAGCCGCTGGCGGAGATTTCGGCGGCGCTCAAGGGGAGCGGCGCGGTGCTGCATGTGGATGCGGTGCAGGCGGCAGGCCGCATCGCCATCGACATGGAGGCCTGGGGCGCTGACAGCCTGGCGCTTTCGGCCCACAAGATCGGCGGTCCGCAGGGCGCGGGCGCGCTCGTGGTGCGCAGGGCAGGGTTGCACCCCGCCCCCTTGCTCACCGGCGGCGGACAGGAAAACTGGCGCCGGGCAGGCACGGAAAATGTCGCGGCAATCGCCGGTTTCGGCCTTGCAGCGGAGCTGGCTGCCGCGGAACTGGACGGTTGGGACGAAATTCGGGCCCTTCGGGATGGCATGGAGCGCGAGCTTTGCCATATATGGGCCGATATGGTGGTCTTTGGCGCGGGCGCGCCGCGGCTCGCCAACACCAGCTGCTTCGCGGTGCCGGGCGTATCGGCGGAGACCGCGCTGATCGCTCTCGATCTGGAGAGCATCGCAGTGTCTTCGGGCTCGGCCTGCTCGAGCGGCAAGGTCGGCGTCTCGCCGGTGCTGTCGGCGATGGGTGCGAACAAGGATCTGGCGCGCGGCGCCATCAGGATCAGCCTCGGCCGGGAGACCGCGCCCGAGGAGATCGAACGGTTTCTTGCCGCATGGCGGCGGATATCGGGACGGATCAGGCAGGCAGGCGCGGGTCGCGCCGCCTGACGGGTTCCGGACCATCATGACCCGGATGCGGCCCAGGCCGCATCCATTACATAGTGCGACAACCCGCGGTCCTTGACACCGCAGTGGATGGAGACACGCATGCCTGCAGTTCAGGAAACGATCGACCGCGTCCGGTCGATCGATGTGGATCAGTACAAGTACGGTTTCATCACCGACATCGAGTCCGACAAGGCTCCCAAGGGTCTCAACGAAGACATCATCCGCTTCATCTCGGCCAAGAAGGACGAGCCGGAATGGATGCTGGAATGGCGGCTCGAGGCGTATCGCCGCTGGCTGACGATGACCGAGCCGACCTGGGCCCGCGTCGAGTACCCGAAGATCGACTTCAACGACATCTACTACTACTCCGCGCCGAAGTCCGCGCCGGGGCCCAAGAGCCTCGACGAGGTCGACCCGGAGCTGCTGGCGACCTACGAGAAGCTGGGCATCCCCTTGCGCGAGCAGGAGATCCTGGCTGGCGTCGAGCCGAAGAACCGCGTTGCGGTGGACGCGGTGTTCGACAGCGTGTCGGTGGTCACCACCTTCAAGGAAGAGCTGAAGAAGGCCGGCGTCATCTTCTGCTCGATCTCGGAAGCGCTGCGGGAACACCCGGAGCTGGTGCGCAAGTATCTCGGCTCCGTGGTGCCGGTCACCGACAACTACTATGCGACGCTGAACTCGGCGGTCTTCACCGACGGATCGTTCGTCTATGTGCCGGAGGGCGTGCGCTGCCCGATGGAGCTGTCGACCTATTTCCGCATCAACGAGAAGAACACCGGCCAGTTCGAACGCACGCTGATCATCGCCGAGAAGGGCGCCTACGTCTCCTATCTGGAGGGCTGCACGGCGCCGCAGCGCGACGAGAACCAGCTGCATGCGGCCGTGGTCGAGCTCGTTGCGCTGGATGATGCCGAGATCAAGTACTCCACCGTCCAGAACTGGTTCCCGGGCGACAAGGAAGGCAAGGGCGGCATCTACAACTTCGTCACCAAGCGCGGCGACTGCCGGGGCAAGAACTCCAAGATTTCCTGGACCCAGGTCGAGACCGGTTCGGCGATCACCTGGAAGTACCCGTCCTGCATCCTGCGCGGCGACAATTCGCGCGGCGAGTTCTACTCGATCGCGGTGTCGAACGGTTACCAGCAGATCGACAGCGGCACCAAGATGATCCATCTCGGCAAGAACACGTCGAGCCGCATCATCTCCAAGGGCATCTCGGCCGGCAAGTCGCAGAACACCTATCGCGGCCTCGTCTCGGCGCATCGCAAGGCGTCGAACGCGCGCAACTTCACCCAGTGCGACAGCCTGCTGATCGGCCAGGATTGCGGGGCCCACACGGTGCCCTACATCGAGTCGAAGAACGCGACGGCCGTGTTCGAGCACGAGGCGACCACCTCGAAGATCTCCGACGACCAGATGTTCTACTGCCAGCAGCGGGGCCTGTCGGACGAGGAAGCGGTGGCGCTGATCGTCAACGGTTTCGTCAAGGACGTGATCCAGCAGCTGCCGATGGAGTTCGCCGTCGAGGCGCAGAAGCTGATCTCCATTTCGCTCGAAGGCTCGGTCGGCTGACGCCGGCCGACCGCCTCGCATACCGCACATCCAGAATACCGACGGATATCATCATGCTTGAGATCAAGAACCTGCACGCCCGCATCGCCGAAGACGGCACCGAGATCCTGCGCGGCATCGACCTCGTCGTGAAGCCGGGCGAAGTGCACGCCATCATGGGCCCGAACGGCTCCGGCAAGTCGACGCTTTCCTACATCCTCGCCGGCAAGGACGACTACGAAGTCACCGAGGGCGACATCGTCTACAACGGCCAGAGCCTGCTGGAGCTGGCGCCTGACGAGCGCGCCGCCGCCGGCGTCTTCCTCGCCTTCCAGTACCCGATCGAGATCCCGGGCGTGGCGACCATGACCTTCCTGAAGACGGCGCTCAACGCGCAGCGCAAGGCGCGCGGCGAGGAGGAGCTGTCCACGCCGGAATTCATGAAGCGGGTCAAGGACAAGGCCGGCGAACTTCAGATCACCATGGACATGCTGAAGCGGCCGCTGAACGTCGGCTTCTCCGGCGGCGAGAAGAAGCGCGCCGAGATCCTGCAGATGGCGCTGCTGCAGCCGACGCTCTGCGTGCTCGACGAGACCGATAGCGGCCTCGACATCGACGCGCTGAAGGTGGTGTCGGACGGCGTCAACCGCCTGCGCGGCCCGGACCGCTCCTTCGTGGTGATCACCCACTACCAGCGCCTGCTCGACCACATCGTGCCGGACGTGGTGCATGTCCTGTCGAAGGGACGCATCGTCAAGACCGGCGGCCCGGATCTGGCGCTGGAGCTGGAGAAGAACGGTTACGCCGACTTCATCGACGCGGCCGCGTGACAGGTCAGGAACACGACATGACCATCGAACCACGCACCCTGGACACCAGGGCCGAAACCGACCTCGCCGAGGCCTATTACCGTGACCGCGACGCCCTGCCGGGCGGTGCGGCGGTGGCCGAGATCCGCAAGTCGGCCTTCGATGCCTTCCGCAAGAGCGGGCTGCCGCATCGCCGCGTCGAGGAGTGGAAATACTCCGACCTGCGGGCAAGGCTGAAGAGCGTACCGGCCTTTGCCGCACGCCGCAGCGACGACGATGCCAAGGCGGCTGTCGCCGCGCTGGACAACGTGTACGGCTCGGCGGAGCGCTATCGTCTTCTCATCGTCGACGGCCACTTCCACGCGGGTCTTTCCGACGTTGCCGCGCTGGCCGAGGCCGGCGTGAGCGTGCGTCCGCTCGCCGAGGCACTGGCTGAAGAGGGCGAAAGCCTGATGCAGCTGCCGGAGATCGCCACGGGCGATGCGGCGACAGGCCTCAACGCCATCTTCTGCGCCGACGGCCTCGTGCTGTCGCTGCCCGAAGGCGCTTCGCTGGACAAGCCGGTCGAGATCGTCCACGCGCTGTCGGCCACTGCCGCCAGCACCAGCGAGCGGGTGATCGTGGCGGCCGCCAAGGGCGCCAAGGCAACCGTGCTGGAGACGTTTGTCGGCGGAGCCGAGGGGAGCTTCTCCAACACGCTGACCGACATCCGCGCCGCCGATGCCGCGGAGGTGACCGTCGCCCGCCTGCAGGCGGAGGCCGCCGGCACCACTCATATCGGCACGGCCGTCGTGACGCTCGGGGCCGAGACCCAGGTCAAGCTGATCGGCGCGGGCATCGGGTCGGGCTTTGCCCGGCACCAGTCCTTTGTCGCCTTCACGGGCGAGGGATCGCGCGCGGACCTGCTCGGCATCACCATGGTGCGGGCCGGCCAGCATGTCGATCAGACGCTGGTGGTGGACCACGCGGTGCCGCATTGCGACAGCCGCGAGCTGTTCAAGACGGTGGTCGGCGAAGGCGCCAAGGGCATCTTCCAGGGCAAGATCATCGTCCGCCCGCATGCGCAGAAGACCGACGGCCAGATGATGACCCAGTCGCTGCTCTTGTCGGACGATGCGGAAATGTCGCTGAAGCCGGAGCTGGAGATCTTCGCCGACGACGTGCAGTGCGCCCATGGCGCCACGAGCGGCCAGATCGACGAGGACCTGCTGTTCTACCTGCGCTCGCGCGGTATTCCGGAGGCCGATGCCCGCACGCTGCTGGTTCTTGCCTTTCTGTCGGAAGCGGTCGAGGAGATCGGCGAGGAAATCATCGTCGAGGCCTTCGAAGAGCGCATTCGCGCCTGGCTGGACGCCGGAGCGTAAAAGCCCCGGCATCAAAGGCTGTGGGGGCGTAACGCCCCGCCGCCACGCTTCCGGGGCTCAAGGCCCCGGCAGCACCGTACAGGCCGGGGTAGTCGCCCCGGCGAAGCGGGAGTACGCAGATGACGTCGATGACCGATCCCGGTGCCGTTGCAAGCGCCCCCTATGACGTGGCGGCGGTGCGCCGCGACTTCCCGATCCTGTCGCGCGAGGTTTACGGCAAGCCGCTCGTCTATCTCGACAACGGCGCCTCGGCCCAGAAGCCGCAGGCGGTGATCGACGCGGTGACCAAGGCCTATTCGCACGAATACGCCAACGTCCATCGCGGGCTGCACTACCTGTCGAACACAGCGACCGAGAATTTCGAGGCCGCGCGCGAGACCGTGCGCCGCTTCCTCAACGCCCCGTCGCAGGACGAGGTGATCTTCACCCGCTCCACCACCGAGGCGATCAACCTGGTCGCCCAGACCTTCGGCGCGGAACGGATCGGCGAGGGCGACGAGATCGTCCTGTCGATCATGGAGCACCACTCCAACATCGTGCCCTGGCACTTCCTGCGCGAACGGCAGGGCGCGGTGCTGAAATGGGTCTATGTGCGCGAGGACGGATCCTTCGACATCGACGCGTTCGAGGCGACCCTGTCGCCCAGGACGAAGCTGGTGGCGATCACCCAGATGTCGAATGTGCTGGGCACCGTGGTGCCGATCCGCGAGATCTGCCGGATCGCCCATGCGCGCGGCATTCCGGTGCTGGTCGACGGCAGTCAGTCGGCGGTGCACATGCCGGTCGACGTGCAGGATCTGGGCTGCGACTTCTTCGTCTTCACCGGCCACAAAGTGTACGGTCCGACCGGCATCGGCGTCCTGTGGGGCAAGATGGAGCACCTGGAGCGGATGCGTCCGTTCAATGGCGGCGGCGAGATGATCCTCGACGTCACCGAGGACATGGTGAGCTACAACAGCCCGCCGCACCGCTTCGAGGCCGGTACGCCGCCGATCGTCCAGGCCATCGGCCTTGCGGCCGCGCTCGACTATATGGACGCGATCGGCCGCGATCGGATCGCCGCGCACGAGGCGGCCCTTCGCGACTACGCGCATCAGCGGCTGAAGCAGATCAACTCGATCCGCATCTTCGGCGAGGCACCGGACAAGGGCGCCATCGTCGCCTTCGAGATGAAGGGGGTGCATGCGCACGACGTGTCGATGATCATCGACCGCGAGGGCGTTGCCGTACGGGCCGGGACCCATTGCGCGCAGCCGCTGCTGGCACGATATGGTGTGACCTCGACATGCCGGGCGAGCTTCGGCCTCTACAACACGTTCGACGAGGTCGACAGGCTGGTCGAGGCGCTGCAGAAGGCCCACGACTTTTTCGCATGAGGGCGAGATGAGCGAAGACCAACTGACGCAGGACGAGGAAGCCCAGGCCGAGATTTCGGCGACCGGCTCCGCATTTTCCGAAGATGAGCTGAAGCGCCTGACGGACGATATCGTCGGCGCGCTGAAGACCGTCTACGACCCGGAAATTCCTTGCGATATCTATGAGCTGGGCCTGATCTACAAGGTCGATATCGAGGACGACCGCTCGGTCGCCATCGACATGACGCTGACCGCGCCGGGCTGCCCGGTCGCCGGCGAGATGCCGGGCTGGGTGGAAAACGCTGTCAGTGCGGTCGCCGGGGTCGGCGACGTCAACGTGCAGATGGTGTTCGATCCGCCGTGGACGCCCGACCGAATGTCGGAAGAGGCCAAGGTGGCGCTCAACTGGTATTGAGTGCCAGATCTGCCGGATGGTCCGAGCGAACTGGCAAGAGCCCGCGCCAGGCCCTATATTGTGGGGTAACGCGGGTGCATCTTGCACCTGCTAGTGTGGTGAATTTGAAATACGCCTCGTTTTGGCAGCGACCGTCAGAGCGTATTTCAAATTCGAAAACCACACTAGAAACATAAACTTGCTAGTCACCCTTTTAAATCTGAAGTTCGTTCAGAGCACGCCGCCAAATGTGACGAACTTCAGATTTGGGTGACTAACCGCTAGAATCGGGGAAACGGATATGGGTTCCAGATTCCAGGTCCTGAAGCTGACGGACGCCGCCGCCGAGCGCGTGCGCGAGATCGTCGGCAATTCGGCCAAGCCCGTTCTCGGCCTGCGCGTCGGGATCAAGAAGGGCGGCTGCGCCGGCATGGAATACGACATGAGCCTCGTCGAGGAGGCGAAGCCGGGCGACGACGTGATCGACGACAAGGGCGTCAAGATCTTCATCGAGCCCTCGGCGGCGCTCTTCCTGCTGGGCACGGAGATGGATCACGAAGTGACGAAGTTCCGCTCCGGTTTCGTGTTCCGCAATCCCAACGAGGTCTCGGCCTGCGGCTGCGGCGAGTCCGTCTCGCTGAAAGAGGCGGACGCGGAGGCTTTCGCGGCGCAGGGCTGAACGGCCGATCAGAGCTTTGGACACAATAAAACCCCGCCGGACGCGACCGTCCGGCGGGGTTTTTCATGTCAGCTCGCCTCAAGCGCCCCGCAGGGCCTTCAGCAGGGTCTCGATCTCAACTTCCGTGTTGTAGGCGTGAAGCGAGGCGCGCAGGACCGCGTCGAGGCCGCGGCGCGGCAGGTCGATCCGCGAGGAGGAGGCGGACGAGACGGAGGTGTTGATGCCGGTCGCCGTCAGCCGCGCCTTGGTCTCGGACGGTGCTTCGCCGTCCACGGTCAGCGTGACGATGCCGCATTTGCGGATGCCGCGATCGTGCACCGCGACGCCCGGGAGCTTGCCGAGTTCGCTGCGCAGCAGGGCGGCAAGCGCCGAGATGCGATCCTCCAGCCGCTGCGGCCCGGTCTCCAGCGCATAGCGCACGGCAGCGCCTAGGCCGATCTGGCCGGCGAAATACCGCTCCCAGTTCTCGAAACGTCGTGCGCCCTCGACCAGGCGATAGCTGTCGGCGTCGATCCACTCTGTGGATTCCAGGTCGATGAAGGCAGGCTCCAGCTGGTCGAGCACAGCGTCCGAAACATAGAGGAAACCGGTGCCGCGCGGCCCGCGCAGATACTTGCGCCCCGTGCCGGAAAGCAAGTGGCAGCCGATCCGGGTGACATCAAGGGCGAGCTGGCCGGCGGACTGGCAGGCATCCAGCAGGTAGAGCAGCCCGTGGCGGCGGGCGATGGCGCCGACTTCCTCGGCCGGATTGACGAGGCCGCCGAAGGTCGGAACGTGGGTGAGGGCGATAAGCCGGGTCTTCGGGGTGATCGCAGCCTCAAGCGCCTTCAGGTCGATCTGGCCGGTCTCGTCGTCGTCGATCAGATCGATCTCGATGCCGGCGCGGGCCTTCATCTGCAGCAGCGCGACATAGTTGGAGACGTATTCGGCGCGGCCGGTGATCACCCGGTCACCCGGGCGGAACGGGATCGAGTAGAACGCCATGTCCCAGGCGCGCGTGGCGTTCTCCACATAGGCGATCTCGTGCGGGGCGGCGCCCAGCAGCGCGGCAACCGCGGGGTAGAAATCGGCGACCGCATGGGCGGCCCGGTCGGCAGCCTCGTAGCCGCCGATATCGGCTTCAAGGTCGAGATGCGCCTTCACGGCGGCCAGAACCGGCGCAGGCGGCAGGCTGGCGCCGGCATTGTTGAAATGGACGAGGCGGGCGGCGGCCGGCGTATCGGTACGCAGGCGGGCGGTGTCGGCATCGGTCCAGCCGAAAGATTGCGCGCGTTGGATGGTGGTCATGGGCGGAGCGATCCTCTAGGCAGGAAGATGATCAGGAATGACGGGCAGGAGCGATGGCGGGCGGACGGCGCGAAGGCTCCCGACCGCGAATGGAAGGGGATGGAAGCGCAGGGCATGACTATCACGTATTTCGGTTACGGATCGCTCGTCAACACGCGCACGCTGGGGCCGCAGGCGGTCGCCGAGGCGGGCACCCTGTCGGGCTGGCGGCGCGAATGGCGTGCCTGGTGGCGGCCGGCGGGGGCAGAGAACCTGCCGAAGGTCTGCACGCTGACGGTGCGCCGGGCGGCGGATACGGCGATCCGCGGAGTGATGGTGAGCGAGCCGGCCGAACGGCTTGCCGAGCTCGACGCGCGCGAGCGGCGCTATCGCCGGATCGACGGCATCGGCCCGTCCTTCCGCCGCGACGACGACGGGGCGGCCGGGGCTGCAAGCGCCTTTCTCTATGAGGCGGACAGTGAAATCCGCCGGCCGGGCGACGACGAGCACCCGATCCTGCAGAGCTATGTAGACTGCGTGCTGGCCGGCTTTCACGCCTTCTGGGGCGAGGAGGGCGTGCGCCACTTCATCGAGACGACGGACGGCTGGGAGGCGCCGATGCTGGCCGACCGGAGCGCGCCGCGCTATCCGCGCGCGCAGGTGCTGAACGCGGACCTGCTGGCGCTGTTCGACGAGCAGCTGGCCACGACGGGCCTGCGCTACATCGACATCTAGGGCGTGCGCCGGAGCGGGGGATGCCGCTCCGGCGCACCGCGTCACTTCAGTTCGGTGACGGTGATCTTGCCGTTCACCCTGCCGGCGACGAACTCTATCTCCTTGCCTTCCTGCAGTTGCTCCCACATCGCCTCGTCGGCGACGCGGAAGACCATCGTCATGGCCGGCATGTCGAGGGACTTCAGTTCCTCATGGACGATCGTCACCTTCTTTCCGCGCAGGTCGACCTTCTTCACCACACCCTTGGTGAACTCGGCGGCAAGCGCGGTGGAGGCCCCGGAGACGAGGAGCAGGGCGGCGACGAGAGCTGTTGCGAGTTTCATGGAAGATCTCCTTGGTCAGTGGCTGCCGACGACGAGATCGCCGTGCATGCCGGAATCGTAGTGGCCGGGGATGAGGCACGCGAACTCGAACGAGCCGCCGTTCGCGAAGGTCCAGATGATCTCGCCGGTTTCGCCCGGCGCCAGGCGCACGGAGTTCGGGTCGTCGTGCTCCATGTCCGGAAAGCGCTCCATCAGCTCCTTGTGCTCCATGACGCCCTTGTGGTCGTCGAGGACGAACTCGTGCTCGATCTCTCCGGCATTGGCGATGGCGAAGCGGATGGTCTCGCCTTTCTTGAACTCGAGGCGGGAGGGCTCGAACAGCATGCGGCCGTCGTCGCTCTCCTTCATGGTGACCTCGACGGTGCGGCTGACATCCGCGGCCTTGCCGGGCTTGCCGACCGACATCATCGCCTCGTGATGGCCGTCGGACTTGTCATGGCCGTGACCGCCGGAATGGCTTCCGGCTGCGATGGCGGCGCCCGTGCCAAGGGCAAGAATGCAAACGGCGGCAAGAGCGCTCGTGCGGATCAATTTCATTCGGTCTTCCTTTCTTCCGGGGATGAGAGCGGCCTCAGCCGCCATGCTTGTGGACGGGACGTGCGGCGGGAGCTGCCTGCGGGGCCTGGGGGCCGGCGGTTGCGGCGCTGTCTGCGCGCGCGAAGTCCGGCAGTTCGCCGGTCCATTCCCAGGCCTGCGTTCCGGGAGGGTTTTCGTACCAGCCGGGATCGGCGTAATCGCCCGCCTGAATGCCCTCACGGACCTTCACCACGGAGAACATCCCGCCCATTTCCAGCGGGCCATGCGGCCCCCAGCCGGCCATCATCGGGACCGTGTTGTCGGGCAGGGGCATCTCCATCTCGCCCATCTCGGCCATGCCGTTGGAGCCCATCGGCATGTATTCGGGCTGGAGCTTGCGGATCTTCGCGGTGACCGAGCGCTTGTCGGCGCCGATGAAGGTCGGCACGTCGTGGCCCATGGCGTTCATCGTGTGATGCGACTTGTGGCAGTGGATTGCCCAGTCGCCCGGATGGACCGCATCGAACTCGTAGGCGCGCATGGCGCCGACGGGAATGTCGATCGTCACTTCGGGCCAGCGGGCCTCCGGACGCACCCAGCCGCCATCCGTGCAGGTGACCTCGAAGTCGTAGCCGTGCATGTGGATCGGATGGTTGGTCATGGTCAGGTTGCCGACGCGCACCCGCACCCGGTCGCCCAGCCCGACGACGAGCGGATCGATGTCCGGGAAGATCCGGCTGTTCCAGGTCCACAGGTTGAAGTCGGTCATCGTCATGATCTTCGGCACGTAGGAGCCGGGATCGATGTCGAAGGCGTTGAGCATGATCAGGAAGTCGCGGTCGACGCGCATGAAGGCCGGGTCCTTCGGATGCACGATGAAGAACCCCATCATGCCCATGGCCATCTGCACCATCTCGTCGGCGTGCGGGTGGTACATGAACGTCCCGCTCTTCACGAGGTCGAACTCGTAGACGAAGGTCTTGCCCGGCGGGATGCCCGGATGTGACAGGCCGCCGACGCCGTCCATGCCCGAGGGCAGGATGAGGCCGTGCCAGTGCACCGAGGTATGCTCGGGCAGGCGATTGGTGACGAAGATGCGGACCCGGTCGCCTTCCACCGCCTCGATGGTCGGGCCGATGGACTGGCCGTTGTAGCCCCACAGGAAGGCAGTCATGCCGTCGGCAAGCTCCCGCTCCACCGGCTCGGCGACGAGGTGGAACTCCTTGACGCCGTTGTTCATGCGGTGGGGCAGGGTCCAGCCGTTCAGGGTAACGACGGGGTTGTAGTCCGGGCCCGAGGTGGGGGTGAGCGGGGCCTGGGTTGCGGGCGTGTCCATCGTCGCCGCCTCAGGCAGTCCGCGATTGCTGGTCTGGGACCAGGCGGTGGAGGACACGAGGGCCGCGCCCGCAGCGCCGGCGCCCAGGATCTGACGTCTGTTCAGCATTGCAGTCTCCTTCGCCATCAATGTCCGCCGCCGCCGGCATCGGCGACCGCGGCTTCGCCGCCACCGCCTGCGGCCGGGGCTTCACCGCCGCCATGGATCGCGGCGGCCAGGCCCGCTTCCGCGAGCCAGAAGTCCCGCTTGGCGCGCGAGGCCATCAGGACGGTGCCGATCCGCGCCCTGGTATCGGCCAGCAGCTCGAACGTGTTGGTGATCATGCCGTTGTAGGTGAGGAGGGATTCCTCCTCGATCTGGTTGCGCAGGGGCAGGACCGAGTTGCGGTAGTGGCGGGCGATCTCGTGCGAGGCGCGGTAGGCCAGATAGGCGGAGCGCGCCTGCGAGCGAATGTTGACCGCACGTTCCGCCAGGCGATTGGCGGCACGCATGTAGGTGAACTCCGCCTTCTTCATGCGGGCCGCGCCGCTGTCGAAGATCGGGATCGCGAAATCCAGCTCCACCTGGGCCGTGCCGGTGAGCCGGGTCTTGCCGTCCTCCTTCTC
This sequence comes from Stappia sp. G46H5W, assembly GCF_058448995.1. Classification (NCBI taxonomy): domain Bacteria; kingdom Pseudomonadati; phylum Pseudomonadota; class Alphaproteobacteria; order Hyphomicrobiales; family Stappiaceae; genus Stappia; species Stappia sp. G46H5W. Next base: position 438,526 of record NZ_JBZFLL010000002.1, read on the forward strand.
GCGCTCGCTTTCGAAGCCGGCGACGAGGCCGAGATCGGTGACGTAGCGGGTCGCCTCGGTCAGTCCGAGCTCGCGGGCCGTGGCCTCCAGCTCGATCTTCGCGATCTGCAGGTCGACCCGGCGCTGCAGCGCCTCCCGCTCCACATGCTCCTTGTTCATCAGGCGGCCGGGAAGCGGGGGAAGCGCGTCGGGCACGAAGAACGCGGTGTCCGCGCCCCATAGTCCCATCGCGCGGGCGAGCTTTTCCTTGGCGAGCCGCGCGGCAAGCCGGGCCTCCGCGATCTGGCCGACCAGTTCCGCGTTGAACGCGTGTTCGCGCGCCTGCGCGGCCTTGGGCATGGCGCCGGTCTCACCGAGCTTTTCGGCAAGCTCGGAGGCCGCATCGGCGGCCTGACGAGCCTGGTTGAGGAGGGCGACCGTCTCGAAGGCGGCGACCGTCTCGATCCATGCGCTGCGCGTCTCGTTGGCCACGCGCAGGGTTTCCTCCGCCGCCCGCATCTGCGCCTGGCGGAAGCGGGTCTCGGCGATCTCACTGCGCCGCTTGTGCGTGAGGAGGGCCAGGATGTTGTTGGCGACCATCCCCTCGATGGTCTTGAAGGCGACCAGACCGGGCTGACCGATGCCGAGTAGGCCGACCGAAATGTTCGGGTTCGGCAGCAGGGTCTGCTGCCAGGCATCGGCGGCGCTGATGCCGAGATCCGAATAGGCCGCCTGCAGGCCGCGATTGTTGATCAGGGCCACCTGAACGGCGGTTTCGGCGCTGATGGTCTTCTTGTGGACCATGGAACGCACGCGCTCGGAGGCCGCGCGGGCCTGCTCGGGGGTCTGGACCCATGTGGGGGTGTTGCCGCCGAGCGCCGGCGCCACCTGGCCGGCGACGGTGACGAAGCCGGCATCGCCGGGCCCGTAGGCATCCGTAGCAGCCGTGGCGATGCAGCCGCCGAGCAGCAGGGGCGCCGTCAACACGGCGAGGGAACGAAGGGCGGGCCTCATGACGCACCTCCGCCGGGGGCCTGACGGTCGTTGAGGTTGCGCCAGTTGCCGGGTTCGACGGGCACGCGGTGCTGATAGGGAGCGACGACGCTGGCCGGTCGCAGGGCTGGAACGGCGGCGTGCGGGTCTTCCGGCAGCGGACCGTAACCGGACACGGTTGCCGGGACGGTGGCACAGGCAGCCACCGCCAGCGGCGCGAGAGCCGCAAGCAGTCTGGATATCATGACAAGTCCTCGAGAATGACAGAATGCGGCCGCGCAGGATCACCGCGCGGCAACGGCCTTTTCAGGCCGGCAGGTCAGGCTCGAGGGGGGCGGTCGGTCAGGTGGGGCGGCTGCGGCTCGAGGCGAACCTCGTGGTCGCTCTCCGGCTGTGCAGCGGAGAGATGGTCGAAGCCGTCAACGAAATCGCTGGCGAGGCCCGGAAAACAGAAGGACAGACAGCAATCGACTGCCGAGCCCTCGTGATGATGGGAGTCCTGCGGTGCCTTGCCGGGCGAAGTCTTGGAGGTTGCGGCATGCGAATGGGCGGTGCCATGGGATCCGGCATGCGTTTCGCCTGCCTCATGCGCGGACACCGTCGGAGACGAGGCGTGCGCATGACTGTCGGAGACGTCCATCCGATCCGCTGCGGCCATCGCTTCGCCGAGGCCGCCGGGGGCTGCACCGGCGAGCGCAATCAACGCCACGAGAACGAGGCGGCACAAGGTTGCGGCAAAGAGGCGGACGCGACTCTCCATGAGGCGGGAGAGTGATTCAGAAGTCCTTCGGATGCAAGAGGCCAGCGCGCCGTCTGTCCGTCCTCTCGGCAATGTGATCCGGGGTCGCTCGGCGGTGCGCGGCCCGGCCGGGCGGCCCCGTCCGGCCACATCTGTTTCAACGTTATCTGTGGCCTCGCCCTGCTGCCGCGTGTATAACGCCCCGCACCCTATGCCCACGCAACATCCGATCGGGCAGAGGGGGGACAAACGAAACACGCAACCGGAGCGGATGCCTGCAGGCACAAGATCTTGCCGAAGGTCGTTTATACGGAGTTGGAACAATGGCGCAGAACTGGACACCGGATAGCTGGCGGTCGATGCCGATCGTGCAGGTGCCCGAGTATCGCGACGCGGACGCGCTCGCGGAAGTGGAGCGCCGCCTGTCCGACTTTCCGCCGCTCGTTTTTGCAGGTGAGGCGAGAAAGCTGAAGGCCCAGCTCGCCGAAGTGGCCGAAGGACGCGGCTTCCTGCTGCAGGGCGGTGATTGTGCGGAGAGCTTTGCGGAGCACCACGCGGACCACATCCGCGACTTCTTCCGCGTTTTCCTGCAGATGGCCGTCGTGCTCACCTATGCCTCGGCTCAGCCGGTGGTGAAGGTCGGCCGCATCGCCGGCCAGTTCGCCAAGCCGCGCTCCTCGCCGATGGAGAAGCAGGGCGACGTGGAGCTGCCGAGCTACCGCGGCGACATCGTCAACGACATCGCCTTCACGCCGGAGTCCCGCGAGCCGGATCCGCAGCGCCAAGTCATGGCCTATCGCCAGTCGGCCGCGACGCTGAACCTTCTGCGCGCCTTCGCGCAGGGCGGTTTCGCCAATCTCGACCATGTGCACCGCTGGATGCTGTCCTTCGTCAAGGACAGCCCGCAGAGCCACCGCTATCAGGTTCTGGCCGACCGTATCTCGGAGAGCCTGGACTTCATGCGGGCCTGCGGCATCGATCCCGATAGCGCGCCTCAGCTGCGCTCGACGGATTTCTTCACCAGCCACGAAGCCCTTCTGCTGGGCTACGAGCAGGCGATGACCCGCGTCGACAGCACGTCCGGAGACTGGTACGCCACCTCCGGCCACATGCTGTGGATCGGCGACCGCACCCGCCAGCCCGATCATGCGCATGTCGAGTTCTTCCGCGGCATCAAGAACCCGATCGGCCTCAAGTGCGGTCCGAGCCTGAAGGCCGACGAACTGCTGAGCCTGATCGACACGCTGAACCCGGCCAACGAGGCAGGCCGGCTGACGCTGATCTGCCGCTTCGGCGCGGACAAGGTGTTCGAGCACCTGCCGCAGTTGGTGCGCGCCGTGGAGCGCGAGGGCCGGAAGGTCGTGTGGTCGTGCGATCCCATGCATGGCAACACGGTCACCGCCAACGGCTACAAGACGCGGCCGTTCGATCGCATCATGCGGGAGGTCGAGGCCTTCTTCGCGGTGCACCGGGCCGAAGGCAGCTACGCGGGCGGCATCCATGTGGAGATGACCGGCAAGAACGTGACCGAGTGCACGGGCGGTGCCCGGGCGCTGACGGCCGAGGATCTCGCCGACCGCTACCACACCTATTGCGACCCGCGCCTCAACGCCGAGCAGGCGATCGAGCTCGCCTTCATGGTGGCCGAGAACGTCCGCAAGGAGCGCGACCTGCGCGGCAATCCGGAGCGCGAGGCGGCCATCGCCTGAGCCGCTTCGGTTCACTGCCGGAGCACGCAATCGTCATCGACGCCGCCGGGATCCTCCCGGCGGCGTTGTCGTTTTCGTGCCCTGCCGCGCCGGGCGGTAGGCTTCCCGAAAGGTATTGCGGGTATGGATCGCGCGCCGAGGCCGCAGGTCGGACGAGCAGATGAGCGCCCCTGCAATCGATGTTATCGTCTGAAACTTACGTAACGAAATATTTCCGTATTTCGTATATTTATAAGTATGAGCCAATCGGGAGGGGACCGAACGGCATGTTACTCGACCTTTCAGCAGTGTCGGTTTTGGTTATCGACGACAACTCGCATATGCGCAGCCTGTTCAGGGCGATCCTGAACGGGTTCGGCATTCGGCGTATCTCGGATGCGTCGGACGGAGCGGACGGTCTGGCGGTAACGCTGGAGCGAAAGCCCGATGTCGTCATTTGCGACTGGGTGATGTCGCCGCTCAATGGTGCGGAATTTCTTTCGATCCTGCGCAGCGACACCGATACGGGCGTGGCCACCACGCCGGTGATCATGGTGAGTGCGGATGCGCGCAAGCCCGTTGTTCTCAAGGCAGTGGAGCTCGGCATCCACGAATTCCTGGCAAAACCGGTTTCGCCGGCCATGCTCTACCAGCGCCTGCAGCGGGTCTTGACCGAGCACAGGCCGTTCGTGCGGGCGGTGGACCGGTTGCGACCGGCCCCAAGAGGCAGCTATGAGCCGTCGGCAATGCCGGCGCCTGAAGTGGCGGCGGCAGCCTTGAAGGCGCAGCGCTCCGCCGGCGGGCAGGGCACTGTTTACCTGTAGTCGAGTGACGTTCCGCGGCCCCAGGGGCGGCGACGCGCGTTGCGCGACCCGCCCATGCGCTCTCGCCGATTGCGCAAGCGCAAGGGCCGGGCTACACCCGTTTTCATGAGCGCGACACCGACCGAATCCTCCCTGAAAACCGTCTCTTCCGGCCCTGCCGACAGGCTGCGGCTGGCGGTGGCCCAGATGAACCCGACCGTCGGCGACGTGGAGGGCAACCTGGCGCTGGCGCGCCGCGCCCGTGCGCAAGCCGCCGCCGCCGGGGCCGATCTCGTTCTGCTGTCGGAGCTGTTCCTGTCCGGCTATCCGCCGGAGGATCTGGTGCTCAAGCCCGCTTTCGTCGCCGCCTGCCGGGCAGCGCTGGACGAGCTGGTCGCCGACACCGCCGATGGCGGGCCCGGCGTCGTGATCGGCCTGCCGTGGCGCGAGGGCGACAAGCTGCACAATGCGGTGGCGCTGATCGACGGCGGACGCATCGAGGGTGTCCGGTTCAAATACGATCTGCCGAACTACGGCGAGTTCGACGAAAAGCGCGTGTTCCAGGCTGGCCCCTTGCCGGGACCGGTCGGCTTTCGCGGCATCCGTATCGGCCTGCCGGTCTGCGAGGATGCGTGGACCGAGGAAGTGTGCGAGTGCCTGGAGGAGACCGGCGCGGAGCTGCTGCTGGTGCCGAACGGGTCGCCCTTCTATGCCGGCAAGCCCGAGGTGCGTCTGCAGGTGATGGTGCAGCGCGTGGTCGAGACGGGCCTGCCGCTGGTCTATTGCAACCAGCTCGGCGGCCAAGACGAACTGGTGTTCGATGGGGCGTCCTTCGCGCTGCAGGCCGACCGGCGCCTTGCCTTCCAGATGGGCGAGTTCGTCGAGGAGATCGCGATCACCGACTGGCGCCGCGATGCGGATGGAGGCTGGGTCTGCGAGAACGGGCCGAAGGCCGATCTGCCGGATATCGATGCCGCGCGCTGGCAGGCCTGCGTCCTGGGCTTTCGCGACTATGTGAACAAGAACCGCTTTCCGGGCGTGGTGCTGGGCATGTCCGGCGGCATCGACAGCGCGGTGGTGGCGGCGATGGCGGTGGATGCGCTGGGGGGCGACAAGGTCCACTGCGTGATGCTGCCCTATCGCTACACCTCGACGGAGAGCCTCGTCGATGCCGAAGCCTGCGCCAAGGCGCTCGGCGTGCGCTACGACACGGTGGCGATCGCCCCGGCGGTGGAGGGCTTTTCGGAAGGGCTTTCGGGCCTGTTCGCCGGCACCGACAGCGGCGTGACGGAAGAGAACCTGCAGTCGCGCGCGCGCGGCACGATCCTGATGGCGATCTCCAACAAGTTCGGCTCCATGGTCGCGACCACGGGCAACAAGTCGGAAATGTCCGTCGGCTATGCGACGCTCTACGGCGACATGAACGGCGGCTTCAACCCAATCAAGGATCTCTACAAGACGCAGGTCTATCGGCTCGCCGCCTGGCGCAACGCCAACCGGCCGGACGGCCTGCTCGGCCCCGAGGGCGAAGTCATCCCGGTCAACATCATCGACAAGGTGCCGACCGCGGAGCTGCGCGAGAACCAGACGGATCAGGATTCGCTGCCGCCCTATGACGTGCTCGACGACATTCTCGAGTGCCTGGTGGAGAACGAGATGTCGGTGGGCGATATCGAGGCGCGCGGCCATGACCGCGAGCTGATCCACCGCATCGAGCACCTGCTCTACATCGCCGAGTACAAGCGCCGGCAGTCGGCGCCGGGCGTGAAGATCACCCGCAAGAATTTCGGCCGCGACCGCCGCTATCCGATCACCAACCGCTTCCGCGACCGCAGCTAGGCCGCGTCTTTCAGTGGCAGCCAAGCCCGGCCGGGCTGCTGCCGCTCCTGCCACACGAGCCCTCGCGCGAGGGACCATGCGTCTCGACAGGCTTCGCCTGGTCGCCATCCTTGCCGCCGGCCAGATCGTCGGTTGGGGAACGACCTTCGACATGCCCGGCGTGCTGGGTCGGCAGATCGCCGCCGAGCTCGGGATGTCGAACGCGCTCGCCTTCGGCGGCCTGACGGCGATGATGCTTCTGGGCGGGTTCGCGGGCCCGCTGACCGGACGGCTGATCGAGCGGCATGGCGCTGCAAGGGTGCTCGCAGCGGGAGCTGCGACCATGGCGGCGGGGCTTCTCGCCATGAGCCTGGCGCAAGGTGTCGTGCTCTACTACGCCGCCTGGCTGGTGATGGGGATTGGCGGCGCACTCGGCCTGACCGTGCCGTGCAATGCGGCGGTGGTCGAGCGGGAAGGGGCGGGTGCCCGGCGCTCCATCGGCATCCTGATGATCTTCACCGGCCTGTCGGCCGCCGTCGCCTGGCCGCTGTGGAGCCTGCTGGAAGGGGCGATCGGCTGGCGCATGGCGATGCTGGCAGCGGCCGGAACGCAAGCAGTGCTGTGCCCGCTCTATCTCTTCGCCCTGCCGTCGCCGCGCGACGAGGACGGAGGTGCAGCGCGGGCCGCGGCCGCCGCTGTCGAGCCGTTGCGGCTGACGCAGGCACAGGCGCGCCTTGCTTTCTGGCTGATCGCGCTGGTGTCCATCGTTTTCAGCCTGGTTACCACGGGTCTCGCACCGTCGCTGATCGCCTTGCTGCAGATGTCGGGTGCCTCGCCGGCTCTGGCCCTGGAGCTCGGCGCCCTGCGCTCGGTGCTCGGGATCACGGCGCGGCTTGCCGATATTCTGGCGGGGCGGTTCGCAACGCCGCTGACCTCGGGCCTCATTGCCGCCGCGCTGCTGGTGGGCTCGCCCCTGCTGCTGCTCCTCGCCGACGGGCAGGCTTCGCTGCTCTATCTCTTCATCGCGTTCTACGGCTTCGGCTCGGGCATTTCGGCACTGACCCGTGCGCTGCTGCCGCTCAGCTTCTTTTCGGCAAGCCGCTATGCGCGCGCGGCGGCCAACCTGTCGCTGCCGAGCAATGTCGCGATGGCAGCAGGGCCGCTGCTGGTGACCCTTGTGCTCGACAGTGCCGGTGTCGCGGGCGTGGCGGTCTATGCCTCTGGGCTGGCGATGCTGGCGCTGGCGGCGCTCGTGTGCCTTGCCGTTCTGGCGTGGAGACAGCGGGCAGGGGCTGTGTCCGCCTGAACCCGCCGGCCTTGTCGAAAAGGACGATCTCTTTCGCCGGGCGAGAAGTTTCTCTATCCTGACCGCTCTTTCCTGGTCCTGCGACCGGTGCCGCCGGCCTGCGCTCCACATGATGATCGACCTGCGGTCGCACCGCCCTTCGCTCCGCGCCATGCTCCGGTTTGGTGCGGGAGGCGGGCTTGCCGGCTTGCGGACTTGCCACTTTTGCCGCGGATTGCTGCCATGTCCTTCTTCACCTTCCTGCGCGACAATCTCCGCTGGCTTGCGGCCGGACTGCTGCTGACCTTCTTCTCCAGTTTCGGGCAGACCTATTTCATCTCGCTGGTGGCGGGAGACCTGAGGGCCGAGTTCGGGCTGAGCCACGGCGCGTTCGGCGGGCTCTACATGGCCGCGACCCTGTGCTCGGCGCTGTCGCTGACCTTCGTCGGCAAGGTGGTCGACAATTTCCCGCTGGCGCTGGTTGCCGGCGGCGTGGTGGCGGGGCTCGCGCTGTTCACCGCCGGGATGGCCAGCGTCTCCTCGGTCGCCATGCTGTTCGTGGTCCTCTACGGCTTGCGGCTGTTCGGTCAGGGCATGATGACCCATGTGGCGATGACCGCGATGGGCCGCTGGTACGATGCGCAGCGCGGCCGCGCGGTCTCCATCGCCTCGCTCGGGATCCAGTGCGGCGAGGCGAGCCTGCCGCTGGTCTTCGTGACGCTGGCCGGCCTGCTGGGCTGGCGCGGCACATGGTGGCTGGGCGTTGCCGTGCTGGTGCTGGTGGCGCTGCCGGCGCTGCTCCTGCTGCTGAAGGTCGAGCGGGTGCCGCGCGGCACCATCCACACGGACGAGCGTCCGGTGGCGCAGCGGCAATGGACCCGCGCGGAGGTGCTGCGCGATCCGGCCTACTGGATCATTTCCGCCGGCACGCTGGCGCCGCCCTTCATCGGAACGACGATCTTCTTCCATCAGGTCTATCTGGTGGAGCTGCGCGGCTGGTCGATGGAACTGTTCGCCTCGGCCTTCATGGCCATGTCGGCGATGACCATCAGCTGCGCGCTGCTGGCCGGCTATCTGGTGGACAAGGTGACGGCCCTGCGGCTGCTGCCCACCTTCCTGCTGCCGCTGGGGCTCGCCTGCGTGCTGCTGGGGACGGTGACTCACCCCTTCGCCGCGTTCGGTTTCATGGCGCTGCTCGGCATCAGCTACGGGTTCAGCTCGACCCTGTTCGGCGCCTTGTGGCCGGAGATCTATGGCGCGCGGCACCTCGGCTCGATCCGCTCCGTGACGGTGGCGATGATGGTCTTTGCCTCGGCGCTGGGGCCGGGCCTCACCGGCTATTTGATCGATGCGGGCGTGCCGTATTCGCTGCAGGTCTATGCCATGGCGCTCTACTGCCTGCTGGCGGCGCTGGCCCTCACGTTGGTGTCGCGCCACGTGCGGCAGCGCCAGGCGGAGGGCGGCGTTGCGGGGGAACCTGCTTCCGGCTAAGAGGTGGCCATGACAGTCACCGTTCGCTTCGCCCCGTCGCCCACGGGCTTCCTGCACATCGGAAATGCCCGTCCGGCGCTGATCAACTGGCTCTTCGCGCTGCGCCGCGAGGGGCGCTTCATCCTGCGCTATGACGACACGGACAAGGAGCGCTCGACCGAAGAGTTCGCCGCAGCGATCGCGGAGGATCTCGGCTGGCTCGGCATCGCGCCGCATGAGAGCTTCCGCCAGTCGGACCGGCTGCCGCTCTACGATGCGGCGGCCGAAAAGCTCAAGGCGGCCGGGCTGCTCTATCCCTGCTACGAGACGTCGGACGAGCTGGAGCGGCGACGCGCAAGGGCGCGCGCGCTCGGGCGCCCGCCGGTCTACGACCGGGCGGCGCTACGCCTCGATGACGCGGAGCGGGCGCGGCTGGAAGCGGAGGGGCGACGGCCGCACTGGCGCTTCCTGCTGCCGAACCACGACGGCGATCCTTTCGTCACGCGGCGGGTGGAACGCAGCTGGGACGACCTGTGCCGAGGGGCGCAGAGCATTGATCTTGCCTCGTTGTCGGATCCGGTGCTGGTGCGCGAGGACGGCAGCTATCTCTACACGCTGCCCTCCATCGTCGACGACATCGCCGCCGGGGTGACCCATGTCATCCGCGGCGAGGATCATGTGGCCAATACCGGCGTGCAGATCGCTATTTTCGAGGCGCTGGACGCGGCCCCGCCGATCTTCGGCCATCACAACCTGCTGACGACGATTTCCGGCGAAGGCCTGTCGAAACGCAAGGGTGCGCTGTCGCTGCGCTCGCTGCGCGAGGACGGGTTCGAGCCGATGGCGGTTGCCTCGCTGGCGGTTCTGACCGGTACCAGCCATGCGGTGGAGCCGGCGGACGACCTGTCCCGGCTGGCGGAGATCTTCGATCTGGCCGACGTGTCGCGCTCGTCGGCCAAGTTCGATCCGCAGGAGCTGCGGCCGCTCAATGCGAAGCTGGTGCATGCCCTGCCATATGCTGCGGTCGCGGACAGGCTGTCGGGCCTTGGTATCGCCGAGACGTATCCGGGGGGCGAGGCCTTCTGGCTGGCGGTGCGGGAGAATTGCGAGACGGTGGCGGATGCTGCGCGCTGGTGGCGGGCGGTGACGTCACCACAGCCGCTGTCGGTTGCCGAGGAAGACGGTGCGTTCCTTCGCGAGGCGGCAGAGCTTCTGCCGCCCGAGCCCTACGACGAGACCACCTGGGGAGCCTGGACGGGCGCGCTCAAGGAGCGAACGGGCCGGAAGGGGCGGGCATTGTTCCTGCCGCTGCGCAAGGCGCTGACGGGCGAAGAGCACGGGCCGGACATGAAAGCCCTGCTGCCGCTTATTGGGCAACGAAATAGCGCGGCCCGACTATCCTGACATTGCGCTCGGCCGGAGGCTCCGACGAGCCTTCCGTGCCGGCGTTCGCGGCCGGCAGCTCGGCCGAGGTGGCGACTTCCGCCTTGTGGCGCGAGGGGGAGCCCAGAACCGGCAGCGACGGACCCTGGCGCACCGGCGAATAGCCGAGCTCCATGTTGGTGCGCGTGTCCGGGTCCTGCAGCTGCAGGGTTTCGATGGCCTGCTGTGCGTCGTCGGCTCCGATCCCGTCGGGCGTGACGCCGCTGCGCAGTTCCTGTTTCACGCCGGCCTCGACATCGACATCGCGCAGGTAGCTGGCGGCCTCGTCGTCACCACTGCGGATCAGGCTCGCCATGGTCTGGCGGTCGGCGCTCGGCTGGCAGCCGCACCCTTCTACATAGGCGACGCGGAACCGGTTGGCGTTGGGCAGGTCGCCATAGGGCATGCCCGTGATGGAGACGAGGTTCTCGACCGTCTCGCCCGGATTGCGATGGACGAAGAGTTCGGCTTCTGCGCCTGGGCACATGGAGCGGCACACGGCGGCATCGCGGCCGAAGCCCTCCTCGCCGGTGGAGAAGCTGACGGGGAAGAAGAACCCGTCGCACATGCGCACGCACATGGTCCGGTAGGTCGGTCCGGAGGGCCGGCGAACCATGGTGGCGTTGTCGCCGGAGCTGAAGCGCACGGTCGAGCGCGGCCGCGTCTCCGTCCGCTGCGGCTCCACGGCGGCCTGATGCGTCACCGCGCCGTTGCCCCGGCCGATGCCGAACAGCGAGAGGAAGCCGCCGCCGGAGGGCGGAGCAGAGCGGATGCCGGGATTTGCAGGCGCGCGGGCCTGCTGCGGGGCATCGCAGTTCTGGCGGGCGAGGGCCTTTCGCAGGGCCGCCTCGCGACCGGTGCTGCGGCTGCCGGCGTGGCGGGCGCGCTGACGGTCGATCTTGGCAAGGTTGGCGCGCATGCGCTCGATCTTAGGCTTCAGCCCCTTGCAGGACGGGGCGCTGGCCGCGCCGCCACAGCCGAGATGGCGGAAGTCGCGCTCGGCCAGCCCCAAGGCCTGCGACTGGGCGCGGTGGGCATCGTCCCACTTGGCATATTCGGGAGAGCGCGAGCCGCCGGCGGAAATCTGCTGGAGTTCGGCACGCAGGGCCGAGCAGCTGGCGGCAATGGCCGGGCCGCTGACGGCAAGGACCAGGCCCGCAGCCACGAGGCCGCGCAGCAGTCCTTTTCCAATGCCGGTTTCCAGAGCCATCGATGCGATCCGCTTGAGCAAAAGAGCGTTGCCTGACCGTAGCCAGGGTCCAACGCGGCCGACTATGGCGTCAGGTCGCGGGGCGGCACAAGGAAATGCTCAACTTTTAGTAAATTCGCGCCTAGGCGGGCGCGTTGGAGCCTTCGAGATCCGCGCTCAGTTCCTCTGCGCGCCGCGCCAGTTGCTCCAGCACCCGGTCGAACACCTGCCTGTCGGCAGGGTCGAGCGGCGCCACCAACGCCTCTATGAAGCGGTGCGCCTCCGGCACCAGCTTGCGATAGGCGGCGATGCCTTTTTCCGTCAGCTGCAGGAAGCTCTCACGCATGTCGCGGGTGTTGGCGGTCCGCTGAAGAAAGCTGCGATGCTCGAGACTGGCGACGGCGCGCGAAACCTTGGTCTTGTGCATGCGACTGTGCTCGCCGATCTCCTTGGCGGTCATCGTGCCGAACTGGCCCAGGGTCGCCATGATCCGCCACTCCGGCACGCTGATGGCATAGTCACGGCGATAGATGCCGGCTAGCGACTGGCTGACGGTCTCGGCAAGCACGTTGAGCCGATAGGGAAGAAACCCCTCCAGCTCGAGAGGCCTTTGATCGTTGCTCATGGACTGCTCGCTTTCGGCTGCTGCCGGGAGACAGGCGTGCCCGGCCGGCAGCGGCAATAATCGCATCTATCGTTTCAATTCTAACCATTGCCGCGAGTCCGGCAAGGGTGCGACACCGGGTGCCACCGGATCGTCTTGCGGCCAGGGGCCGAGCGTGGCAGTCAGGCATGGGCGGGGCGACGACGTTTCACACAGGAAGAGCTACAGGATGGCGAAAACGGCAGAACGGACGGACAAGGCACCGGCACCCGAAAAGGCCGCCGCCGCACCGCCGAAACCGCAAAGCCCCGCTCTGGTGTGGACGGTGCTCAACCACGTCTTGCTGCTGCCGCTGGCCGGCGCCTTCCTGCCGATGGTCTTGTTTCATGCCGGCGTGCAGGATGAGCGGGGGATGCTGGCCGCGGGTGTTCTGGCCGTACTTGTCGTGCTGACCCATGGCGCCTGCTGGCGTATGGCCGCAAGGGCCGGAGAGCGCGGGCTGGCCGGCGCCAATCTGGTGTTGGGGCTTCTCAGCCTTGCGGCCCTGGCGTTGCTGTCGACGCCTTCGCCGCTCGTTGCCGTCGTTCACATCGGAAAGCTCTTCATCTGAGGTCCGCCGGCGCATTGCTTGCGCCCGTTCCGGCCGCCCCCCATATGCGGGTCGACCATACCGGGAGATTGAGACGATGAAATCCTTCCTGCGGGCCGCCGTTCTCGCCCTTGCAAGCGCCGCGGCCCTGGCGCAGCCGGCCCTGTCGGCCGACGAGCCGGACCTGATTTTCAAGAAGTCGACGGTCTGGAAGTTCCTGACGCCGGATCACAAGCTGGCCACGTATGCGGTGGACGACCCGCTGATCGACGGGGTGGCCTGCCACTTCACGGTGCCGGAAAAGGGGGGCGTTTCGGGCTGGCTGGGCGTTGCGGAGGAAGTCTCCGACATCTCGCTCGCCTGCCGGCAGGTGGGGCCGGTGACCTTCAAGGCGAAGTTCGAGCAGGGCGAGGAAATGTTCCGCCAGCGCCGATCCTTCCTGTTCAAGAAGATGCGGATCGTGCGGGGCTGCGACACCAAGCGGAACGTACTGGTCTATCTCGTCTATTCCGACAAGATCATCGAGGGCAGCCCGAAGAACTCGACCTCGACGGTGCCGATCATGCCCTGGGGCGAGGCGGATGCCCCGCGCTGCGCGGACTGGCTGGACGACTGACCGTCGCTGTCATGCGAAAGGGGAAAACGCGCGGCGCTACCAGGTGCCGCGCTGCCCGTCAGCCGGCGCTGCTGGTCTCCAGCCGGTTGGTGGCCCGGGCCATCGTCTCGGGCGGGCAGAAGTGCTTCTGCAGCAGAGACAGGACGTCCTGCGCGACTTCGCTGTCGAGGCTGTAATAGATCGTCGTGCCCTCGCGGCGCGTGCGCACCAGCCCCTGGGCCCGGAGCAGGGCGAGTTGCTGTGAGACGGTCGGCATGCGCATGCCGGTAAGTTCGGCGAGCTGCCCGACATTGGTTTCGCCGTTGGCCATATGGCACAGCAGCATGAGGCGCGGGGCGGAGGCGAGCATCTTGAGAAAGCTCGCCGCGTCCTCGGCCTTTTCCTGAAGCGCGTCGATCATTTCCATCCTTACCGAAGGCCCTGGGTACCGCAGGCGGTCCAGATCCCGCAACTGCCGACCCACCGGCCTCGAGCTACAGCAGCGACGCCCTCCTGCCGGAAGGGCTTTGACCGCCTGCAATTCGAAGTCGCGGCATTAAAGTGGAACAATTCAATCCGCGCAAGATATCAGCGATTGCTAAAAGGCGAACTATGAGCCTGAGAGTTAAGATTACAGCTGATTTCGCCGCTTCTGCACACCGACTGTGCATTGAACGCCAGCGCGCTGTGGCTGCGGGCTCCGAAATCCGTGGCGAAAACGAATCCCGCAACGGGAGCCAGCATCAAGGCGCCGAACAGGGAGGCGGCGACAAGCTGGCGGATGAGGGCGCCGCGGCGGGTGATGGAGGTCGGGAAGATCGTCTGCATGGCACTGGCTCCGATACGCTGGGCCTTGAACTGTGCCGATCATGCAATGGCGCGGCTGAACCCGTGCTGAGGCGCCCTTTTATGTGCCGTTCACAATGGTAAAGGCGCCGCCCCTTGCGTGGCGGCGCCTTCCTGTGTGAGCGAGCGGGACGGGCGATCCGTCCGTCAGAGATTGGCGGGCCGCAACTGGGCGATCGCCTTGGCCAGCACCTTGTCGCGGTCGTAGATGTCGCGGCGGAAGTGGACCGAGCCGTCCTTGTTCACCCAGGCGGTCAGGTAGGTGAGATGGACGGGCAGCGGCTTGGACAGCTTGATCACCCGGCGTTCGCGGCTGTTGCGCACCGCCTCCAGCTTGTCCTTGGTCCAGCCGTCCGGGCCGAGCAGCGCCTGGCCGAGGTCGAACGGGTCCTCGGCGCGGATGCAGCCATGGCTGAACGAGCGCTGGGCCCGGTCGAACAGCGACTTCGACGGCGTGTCGTGGATGTAGATGTTGAACTTGTTCGGGAACATGAACTTGATGCGGCCGAGCGCATTGCCCTCGCCGGGGTCCTGTCGCAGCGTGAAGGGGAAGCTGGCGCGGCTGTAGGAGCCCCAGGCGACCGACCAGGGATCGATCTCGCGGTTGCCGGAGAAGACGCGGATGTTCTTCGCCAGCAGGGAGCCGGGATCGCGCTGGAGCATCGGCAGGTACTCCGTCGTGGCGATGGAGTAGGGCACCGTCCAGTAGGGGTTCACCTCAGCATAGGTCATCTCGTCGGAAAAGACCGGGGTGGCATGGTACGGCTTGCCGACGACCACGCGGGTCGTGTGTACGGTCTTGTCGTTCTCAACGACCTTGAGGTTCTGGTCGGCCAGGTTGACGAAGACGTAGCGGGAGCCGAGATCGTCGGGCATCCAGCGCCGGCGCTCCATGTTGAGCTCCATCTGGTCGATGCGCCTGGAGATCGGCACGTTGATCTCGGCGAGCGTGTTCTTGCCGATGACGCCGTCCACCTCCAGGCCGTGGCGCTCCTGGAAGAGCTTCACCGCCTCGACGAGCGCGCCGTCATAGACGTCGCCCGCATGGCTGCCGGGGGTGAAGAGATCCTGCTCGGCCAGACGGGTGCGCAGCGCTTCTGCGCGTGTGTCGGTCATGCCCGGCTTCAGGGTCTCGCCTTCGGGAACGACGGTAAAGCCGCCGGCGGCCTCCTTGGCGCGGTAGTCGGCAAGCGCCGTCTTCAGCCTTGCATAGTTGGGCGTGTTGGGAGAGAGCCCCTCGATGGCGGAGGCGAAATCCTCGGACGTGTCGACGAATTCCAGCAGCATTGCCGGATCCGGCGCCTTGGGGAAGAGGTTGAGCGAGCGGTTGACCTCGTTGGGCTTCACCCGGCCGGCCGTGAGATGGTTGGCATAGGTGACGAACGTGTTGGAGATCGCGACCTCCAGCTCCGCGAGGCTGTCGATATCGGTGGCTGTGCTGGCCAGCTGGCGCAGTCGGTCGGGAGCATAATCGGCAGGGTCGAGCGCGTGGTCGCCGGCCTTCTCGAAGGCGCCGAGCAGCAGTTCGCCATGGGGGTTGAGGCCCTGGTCGCTGACCCACAGGGGCTGGAACACGCGGTTCTCGTAGTAGCCCTGGATCCCGAGCTCGAGCTCTTCCTCGCTGCCGGCATTGGCCGACGCGTCGAGCATCACGGTCGTGTTGACCGACAGCTCGCGGGCAATCGCCATGGCGAGCGGATCGGTCGGCAGGTGCGCTTCGCCCACCTGGACGCTGCCCGTAGGAGCGCTTTCCACCGGCAGGGCGGACTGGGCAAACGCCGGCACCGCAGTGCCGGACAGCAGCACAGCAAGGGCGAGCGCCGGGGCCGCGCTGGCGAGACGCCCGAGCGCAACCGGCCTGAACCGGGTCTTACAGGCGAAAGAGCTCATGATTTCCTCCCACAAATGTCCTCCATCATACGGTGGAGCCGCAGCCCTAATATGACGGAGTCTCCTCAAGGCCAGTGTGATGCAGGACACGCCGCGGACGCCAGCGAAAAGCCGCTGCGAAGCGCGGCAAACCGCCTTTTGGCGCTTGACCGGGCCAGGCAAACGGGTCAGAACACTTGCCATGTGCACGGCCCATCGGAAGACCATTTCGATTCTCATTATTTGCAGCTAGCGACAAAGCTGGCTGTGGCCGTTCCCCTCATGCGTGAAGCTCTCCGGCAAGGGAGATGAGACGGACGCCCCGGCCAGCCGGCCAGGAGACGACCGATCATGCTTCCCGCTCATCGATTGAAACTGACCAACACGCTGACTCGGGCGAAGGAAGACTTCGAGCCGGAGGACGCCGGGAACGTGCGCATGTATGTGTGCGGACCGACGGTCTATGACTATGCCCATATCGGCAATGCCCGGCCCGTCGTCGTGTTCGACGTGCTGTTCCGCCTGCTGCGCCATCTCTACGGGCAGGCCCATGTCACCTATGTGCGCAACATCACCGACGTGGACGACAAGATCAACGCGCGGGCCCTGCGCGACTATCCCGACCTCCCGCTCAACGATGCGATCGCCAGGGTAACGGGCAAGACCGCTGATCAGTTCCATGCGGACGTGAAGGCGCTGGGCTGCCTGTCGCCTACGCACGAGCCGCGCGCGACTGCCCATATCAGCGGAATGATCGAGATGATCGGCACGCTGATCGCCAAGGGCCATGCCTACGAGGCGGAAGGCGAGGTGCTGTTCGATACCGGCTCGATGCCGGCTTACGGCGAATTGTCCAAGCGCAATCTGGAAGACCAGAAGGCCGGCGCGCGGATCGCGGTCGATGCCCACAAGAAGAACCCCGGCGACTTCGTGCTGTGGAAGCTCTCGTCCGAGGACGAGCCGGGCTGGGACAGCCCGTGGGGACGCGGGCGCCCGGGCTGGCATATCGAGTGCTCGGTGATGAGCGCCCATCACCTGGGCCCCGTCTTCGACATCCATGGCGGCGGGCTTGATCTTATCTTCCCGCATCACGAGAACGAGATCGCCCAGTCCTGCTGCGCGCACGGCACCAAGCTGATGGCGCGCTACTGGCTGCACAACGGCTTCCTGCAGGTGGAAGGCGAGAAGATGTCGAAATCGCTCGGCAACTTCATCACCCTGCATGACCTGCTGGAGACCGAGAAGGTGGGCGGTCGTCGCTGGCCGGGGATGGCCATTCGGCTCGTCCTCCTGATGACGCAGTATCGCCAGCCGCTCGACTTCACCGAAAAGGCCCTGGAAGAGGCGGAAGGGCTGCTGCAGCGTTGGGACGATCTGATCAACCGTGCCGGCGTCCAGCCTGCAGCAGGCGCTGAGCCCCCGGAAGCGCTGGTGGAGGCGCTGTGCGACGACCTCAACACGCCGCGGGCCATTGCCGCTCTTCACGGCCTCGCGCGCGAGGCCCGCAGCGGCGATACCGCAGCTGCCCAGGCCCTTGCCGATGCGCTGGGCTTCCTCGGCTTCGACCTTGCCGAAATTCGCGCTGCCGTCGAGGCGGTTCAGGAAGCGGCTGCCGATCCCGAACTGGTGGCGAAGGTGGATGCCCGCATCGCCGAGCGTCTTGCCTTCATCGAGGCGAAGGACTGGGGAGAGGCCGACCGCATCCGCGCAGAGCTGGCGGATGCCGGCGTCGTGCTGAAGGACGGCAAGGACCCCGCAACCGGCAAGCGCGTGACGACCTGGGAGCTGACGCAATGACTGAGAGCAACGCAGTGAAGACCGGCGGGTGCCAGTGCGGGGCGATCCGCTTCCGTGTCGAGGGCGCGCTGGGCAATGCCTCGATCTGCCATTGCCGCATGTGCCAGAAGGCCTTCGGCGGGTTCTATGCGCCCTTGGTCGCGATCGAGCGCCCGCAGCTGACATGGACGCGCGGCGAGCCGGCGCATTTTCGCTCCTCCAACCATGTCACCCGCGGCTTCTGCCCGTCCTGCGGGACGCCGCTCACCTATGAGGAGCCGGGCGACAAGCTGGCGCTGGCCATCGGTGCATTCGACCATCCGGAAGAGATCTCCCCGACCATCCAGTACGGCGTGGAGGCGAAGCTTCCCTATGTCGACGCGGTGTCGTCGCTGCCCAAGCGCGACACGATGGACGACCTCGAGGCGGCTTCGTTCCTAGCTTCCATCCGCTCCAACCAGCACCCCGACCAGGAGACGGAGAGCTGGCCGCCCGATGAGTGGCCGCAGGACGCCTGGTCGAACGCTCCTTCTCACCTGCCGCGCAAGAAGACCTGACCGGCACAGCCGGATCCCATCCACGAACGACCGGCCGCAAAGGCCGGCGACCCCAAGGACCAGACCATGACACGCGAACGCCTCTACCTGTTCGACACGACGCTGCGCGATGGAGCGCAGACGGCCGGCATCGACTTCTCGGTGGAGGAGAAGATCGTGATTGCGGAGCTGCTGGACCGGCTGGGTGTCGACTACGTGGAAGGCGGCTATCCGGGCGCCAATCCGACCGACACGGCCTTCTTCGAGGCGAAGCGGACGACGGCGGCGACCTTCACCGCCTTCGGCATGACCAAGCGGGCAGGGCGCTCGGCCGCCAATGATCCGGGGCTGCAGATGATCCTGGGCTCGGCGGCGGAGGCGGTGTGCCTCGTCGCCAAGAGCTGGGACTACCACGTGCGCGTGGCGCTGGGCTGCACCAACGAGGAGAACCTCGACTCGATCCGCGACAGCGTCGAGGCGGTGGTGGCGAGCGGCCGAGAGGCAATGATCGACTGCGAGCACTTCTTCGACGGCTACAAGGCCAACCCCGCCTACGCACTGGCCTGCGCGAAGACCGCCTATGAGGCGGGCGCGCGCTGGGTGGTGCTGTGCGACACCAATGGCGGCACGCTGCCCTCGGAGATCATGGAGATCGTCGGAGCAGTCACCGCGCATGTGCCCGGCGCGCGTCTGGGCATTCACGCGCATGACGATACCGGGCACGCGGTCGCCAACTCGCTGGCGGCCGTTGCGGCCGGCGTGCGCCAGGTCCAAGGCACGCTCAACGGCATCGGCGAGCGCTGCGGCAATGCCAACCTGGTGACGCTCGTGCCGACCCTGATGCTCAAGTCTCCCTACAAGGATCGGTTCGAGCTGGGCGTGAGCACAGAGGCGCTGGCCGACATCACCTCGATCTCGCGCGCCTTCGACGAGATCATCAACCGGTCACCGGACCGGCACGCGCCCTATGTCGGCGAGAACGCCTTCGCCACCAAGGCCGGCATCCATGCCTCGGCGATCCTGAAGGAGCCGGAGACTTATGAGCATGTGCCGCCGGAGACCGTCGGCAACCGGCGCCGGGTCCTGGTTTCCGACCAGGCCGGCAAGTCGAACCTGATCGGCGAGCTCGCGCGGCTCGGTATCGCCGTCGACAAGGCCGACCCGCGGCTCGATACGCTGCTGGCCGACGTCAAGGAGCGCGAAGCACAGGGCTATGCCTATGAGGCGGCGGATGCCTCGTTCGAGTTGCTGGCGCGCCGCAGGCTCGGCGAGGTGCCGCGCTATTTCGATGTGCATTCGTTCCGCGTGATGGTCGAGCGCCGCTTCAACGCCATCGGCGAGCTGGTCACGGTTTCCGAGGCGGTGGTGAAGATCGACATCGACGGCGAGACGCATATGTCGGTGGGCGAGGGCAACGGTCCTGTCAATGCGCTCGACACGGCCCTGCGCAAGGACCTGGGGCGCTACCAGTCGGTCGTCGACGAGATGGAGCTGACCGACTTCAAGGTGCGCATCCTCAACGGCGGCACGGATGCCGTCACGCGCGTATTGATCGAGAGCTACAACAAGAGGACGCACAAACGCTGGTTCACGATCGGCGTTTCGGGCAATATCGTCGATGCGTCATTTCAGGCGCTCATCGATTCCCACACCTACACGCTGCTGAAGGCCGGGCTCTGACGGGCAGCCTCGCAGCCCAGCGGACCACGCGACCATGACCTCCCAACCGACAGCCGCGGCGGCCGACGCCGAGCGGCGCCTCGGCCTTGCCTTCGCCCTCTCGGCTTTCCTGCTCTGGGGCTTCCTGCCGGCCTACTACAAGTGGACGTCGGCCATCCCGGCGGATCTGGTGGTTGCCCACCGGATCCTGTGGTCGGTGCTGTTCCTGGCGATTTTCCTGGGGCTGCGCGGCAAGCTCGGGGAGGTGGGAGCCATCCTGTGCGATCCCGCGACGCTGTCCAAGCTGGCGCTGTCGGCGACGGTGATCTCCATCAACTGGCTGGTGTTCATCTGGGCGGTGGAGCGCGGGCGTATTCTGGAAGTGAGCTTTGGCTATTTCGCCAATCCGCTGGTTTCGGTCGCCATCGGGCTCGTGGTGCTCAAGGAAACGCTGAGCCGCTGGCAGACGGTGGCAATCGTGCTGGCGAGCATCGCCGTTGCCGTGCAGGCAATGGCGCTTGGCGGGTTTCCCTGGGTCTCCGTCGCGCTGGCCTTCTCCTTTGGCGTCTACGGCTACGTGCGCAAGACGGTGGCGGTTGGCGCTTCGCCCGGACTGATGGTCGAGGCGATCGTGCTGGCGCCGTTTGCCCTGGCCTACCTGGTCTATGCCGGCGTTTCCGGCGGGAGCGCTGCAATGGCGGACGTGTGGCCGGTCGACCGGCCAGGCCTGTTCCTGCTGCTGCTGGGCACCGGTGTCGTGACGGCGGTGCCGCTGGCGCTGTTCGCCGCCGGCGCAAGGCGGCTGTCGCTGACGGCAGTGGGCCTGATGCAGTACATCGCGCCGAGCATCCAGTTTCTGCTGGCGCTCTATGTCTATGGTGAGGACGTGGAGCCGGTGCGGCTGGCGACCTTCGGTCTCATCTGGATCTCGCTGGCCATCTTCACCACCGACACGCTGGTCAGACACGAGCGCTCGCGCAGCTAGGCTCCCTGACTTGTTGTTCACAAGATCCGAAACGTTTTGCCGTTGCGTCACGCAAGGCTTTGAAATTCCTTAGAATTAAAACTTGACTCTATAAGTCATATTTTTAGGTTGCGGTTGCAAGGGCGCGCCGGGGGTACGGCGCGCCACCACAGCCAGCATGCCTTTGCAGACCTTCTGCTCGAGCCGCCAGCGACACAATCGCACGACAGGAGGCTTCAAGTGAGCAGATTTGGCGACCGCGGCAGGCAGGCCGCATTCGTGACCCTATGGCTGGCGGCGCTGACGGCCGCCCCCTTCACCGCATCGGCGCAGGACACGAGTACCAGCGAGGAGGGGGAGGCGACCTCCGGTCTGGCCACGATCCTCCGGCGCATCACGGTGCCTTGGGCGAATTTCGAAACTACCCCTTATCAGCGCAACGCGGCGGCGAGCTATACGAGCGGCGAAGTGCTGCAGGACAGGTTCGGTGGCGACGTCAACGAGGCGTTGCGCTCGAATGCCGGCACGTTCACGCGCCAGTCGTCCGACCAGCCCGGCATCACGCCGAATGTGCGTGGCCTGCAAGGCTTCGGGCGGGTGAACTCGACCATCGACGGGGTGCCGCAAACCTTCACGAACCTGTCGGGCCATGGTGGCACGTTCGACAACTTTGTCTATGTCGACCCGAACCTGGTGGCGGGCGTCGGCGTGACCCGCGGCCCGGTGACCGGAGCCGAGGGCATGGGCGCACTGGCCGGAGGGGTCAACTTCCGCACGCTGGAGCCCGAAGACGTTCTCAAGCCCGGCTCGACCTTCGGCGCGATGACCACCTGGCGCGCCGGCACCAACGATTACGGCTGGTCGGGCATGGCGGCGGGCGCGGCCCGGGCCGCGTTCGGCGAAGGCGATATCAGTGTGGTTGGGGCCTACAGTCTTTCCGAGGCCGGCCACTACGACAATGGCGATGGTCGGAAGGTGCCGTTCGACCCCTCGCAGATGCCGAAGTCGGGCCTGTTCAAGGTCGCCGTGGCACCCAATTCCAGCCACCGCGTAAAGCTTGGCGGGCGCTGGTACTCCAACTCATTCTACGTCCAGAGCGGGGGCTACGACTGGGCAATCGACAACCAGACCTACACGGCGAATTACGAGTTCACGCCCGACAGCGACTGGTTCGACCTGAGGGCCAACGCCTATCACAACATCACCGATCTTGCCTTCGAAGGGGCTGGGGGCGTCTTCGCCGGCCGGCGCGGCAAGCAGACCGGAACCGGTTTCGACCTTGCCAACACCAGCCGGGCTGATTTCGGAGCGGTGGGGCTGAAGCTCCATTACGGCTTTGCCTTCTCGCATGACGACTATGAGGGCAACGACCAGCGCGGCGCCAATCCCGACGGAACGCTGGTGAAAACCGGCACCTTCGCCGAGGCGACGGCCTCCTACGGCATCTTCGACCTGACGCTGGGCCTGCGCTACGACACCTGGGACCTCGACGGCGTACGCGGCTACACCGCGCCGGGACGAGGAGGTTGCCCGGCCGGCGGGCCGGCATGTCCGGCGGAGCTTGCCTCGCGGGGCGGAGAGGAGTGGAACCCGCGCATCGGGTTGGCCGCGCGGGCGACCGACTGGCTGCAGCTCTATGCGAGCTATGGGCGCAGCTACCGTGCGCCGACGGCATCCGAGATGTTCTATCCCGGCGGGCACAACTTCAACGGCGTCGGGGATCCGATTGCCGGCAATCTCGACTTGGTGCCGGAAAAGATGTGGGGGCTCGACATCGGTGCCAACATCACTGCGGACAACCTTGCCGTCCAGGGGGACAAGCTGCGGCTGAAGCTCGGCTATTTCGACAATCGCATCGAGGATTTCATCACCTATGGGCTCGACCGCAAGCCGGGCGAGAGCCGGGCGGTGCAGCGCTGGGTCAACCTGGCAGGCACCACGCGGATGAACGGTTTCGAGATCGAGGGCAGCTACGACGCGGGCTTCGCCTATGCCAATGTCGCGGTCACGATCGCCGATACAAAGCAGCCCCTGCCGTATTTCGCCGGGATCGGCAACGATGTCGGACGCCTGCCGGACGACTACGCTACTGTCGACATCGGCGCGCGGTTCCTGGACCGGAAACTCACGTTCGGCGGACGCATGCACTATGTCGGCGACAGCGTGCAGGCATTTGTGGACGAGCAGAATTCGCTTCCGATCGACAGCTATGTCCTGTTCGACCTCTACAGCTCGTGGCAGTTCAGCGAACACGGAAAGCTCTTTGCGTCGGTGGAGAATGTGGGGGACCTGTCCTACATGGCGGCGAATGCCGGATTTGCCGAAGCCTATTCGGGGGTGGCGACGGGACGTGGACGCACCTTCACCGTGGGAGCGAGCCTGAAGTTCTGATCTTCCCGGCCTGCAAACCAGAGCCAAGAGCAGGGCGCTCCCGCAAGGGGGCGCCCTTTTTCGTTGCGAAGAGAAAAAGAAAAGCCGTGTCCTCGCTTGCCGGCTGGCGGCCTGCGGATTAGAACCCATCCATCGGTAAATTACGATGAATGGATATTCCATGCGTGACCGAACCGCTGTGCGGCTCCGCGACGAGCCGGCCCGCCCGCTTGCTGCCGCCATCGACAGCGAGCGGCTCGCCCGCATCTTCAAGGCCCTGTCGCATCCGGTGCGGGTGGAGATCGTCTCCTCGCTTGCCGCCTGTTCGGGCGCTGTCTGCGGCGACATCGTTCGCGGTCTGCCGCTGGCGCAGTCCACCGTCTCCCAGCATCTCGCCATCCTGCGCGAGGCGGGCCTGATCGAGGCGGAGGAGAATGGCCGCTGCTGCCACTATCGCCTTACGGCAGGCGCGCGGGCGCTGGTCGAGGGTGCCGCCGCCGAGCTTTTTGCCGCGACATGCTGCGGCGAGGTATCGGGGCAGGCGAGCGCGCCACGCATGGATGTCTGTCGAAAGGACACGGAATGACCAGCCGTCGCTCAGGCGTACCCGGCCCCGCGCCCCGCATATCGGCGGACGAGGTCTCGACTTTCCGCACCCTCGGCCAGTTGTGGCCGTATATCTGGCCGTCCGACCGTCCGGACCTCAAGGCCCGGGTCGGCCTTGCCGTTCTGGCACTCGTCGTGGCGAAGATCGTCACGGTGCTCTCTCCCTATTTCTTCAAATGGGCGACGGATGCGCTGACCGTTCAGCAGGGCGATGCGTCGGCTGCCGGTGGCACGCTCGGTCTCGACGTGCTGCCCGCCTGGCTGGTGGCGCCGGTGATGCTGGTCATCGCCTACAATGTCGCGCGGGTGCTGTTCGTCGGCTTCAACCAGCTGCGCGACGCGCTGTTCGCCCGTGTCGGCCAACATGCGGTGCGCCAACTCGCGTTCCTGACCTTCCGCCACCTGCATGCGTTGTCGCTGCGGTTTCATCTGGCCCGGCGTACCGGCGGCCTGTCGCGGGTGATCGAGCGCGGCGTGAAGGGCATTGAGAACATCGTCCGCTTCACGATCCTCAACGGCATTCCGACGGTGATGGAATTCGGCGTGATGGCTGCGGTGATCTGGTACCAGTTCGGCTGGATCTACGTTGCCGTCGTTGCGGTCATGATCGTCGCCTACACCTGGTTCACAGTGCAGACCTCGAACTGGCGCATCACCATCCGCCGCGAGATGAACGACAATGACACCGAGGCGAATTCCAAGGCCATCGACAGCCTGCTGAACTTCGAGACGGTGAAGTATTTCGGCAACGAGCAGATGGAGGCGGAGCGCTTCGACCGCTCGATGGCCGGCTACGAGCGCGCAGCCACCCGCACCTGGACGTCGCTGGCATGGCTCAACTTCGGCCAGGCGGTGATCCTGGGCGTCGCCACGGCGATCTGCATGGTGATGTCGGCCCGCGCGGTGATGGCCGGCACCCAGACGTTGGGCGATTTCGTGATGATCAACGCGCTGCTGCTGCAGCTGTCGATCCCGCTGAACTTCATCGGCTTCCTCTACCGCGAGATCCGGCAGGGGCTCACCGATCTGGAGGCGATGTTCCAGCTGCTCGGCCAGCCGGCCGAGATCACCGACCGGCCGGGCGCCGCGCCGCTTGCCGTTCAAGGCGGCACCGTGCGCTTCGAGGACGTCACCTTCCACTACGATGCCGACCGGCCGATTCTTCGGGGCATTGCCTTCGAGGTCCCGGCCGGGCGCACGGTCGCCATCGTCGGGCCGTCGGGGGCCGGCAAGTCGACCATTTCGCGGCTGCTGTTCCGCTTCTACGACGTGACGGGCGGACGCATCACCATCGATGGGCAGGACGTGCGGGGCGTCACGCAGGAGAGCCTGCGCCGGGCGACCGGCATGGTTCCGCAGGACACGGTCCTGTTCAACGACACGGTCGCTTACAACATCCGCTACGGCCGCCCCGAGGCAACCGAGGCGGAGGTGCACGAGGCTGCCCGCATGGCCCAGATCGCCGACTTCATCGCGGCGCTGCCGGAAGGCTACCGCACCGAGGTGGGCGAGCGCGGACTGAAGCTGTCGGGCGGCGAGAAGCAGCGCGTGGCCATCGCCCGCACGATCCTGAAGGCGCCGCCGATCCTGATCCTCGACGAGGCGACCTCGGCGCTGGACACCCATACGGAACGGGAAATCCAGGCGGCGCTCGACCAGGTCTCGCGCAACCGTACGACCCTGGTGATCGCCCACCGTCTGTCGACCGTCGTCAATGCGGACGAGATCCTGGTGCTGGAAAAGGGCCGCATCGTCGAGCGCGGCCGGCATCCGGAGCTGTTGGCGAAGGGCGGGCTCTACGCGTCCATGTGGGCGCGCCAGCAGGAGGCGAGCGAGGCGGAGGAACGGCTGCGGGCTGCCACTGCCGATGGTGAAGGCTTCGTGATGCGCGGGCCGCGTGCCGGCGAGGACGTGCCTGCGGAATAGGAGGCGAAAGCCGCCTTGCCTGAGGCATGGTGCCGCCATGGATTGATTTTGCGACCCGCTCCGGTGCAAAAGGGGCGGGTTCGCCTTGTCTGCGGAACCTTTCGTTCCGCAGCCGGCCGTCATAAACGGAACCATCCATGTCGCTGACCGATACGATCACCAAGACCTTCGTCCCCATCCACCGTGAGGGCTGGCCCTTCGTTGCCGGAGCCGGTGCGGCGACGCTGATCGTCGGGTGGTTCGTCGACCCGCTGTTCTGGATCGGTCTGATCCTGACCGCATGGGTCGCCTATTTCTTCCGCGACCCGCAGCGCGTGACGCCCATCGACGACGATCTGATCGTTTCGCCCGCCGACGGAACGGTCTGTCAGGTCGGGCAGGCGGTGCCGCCGCGGGAGCTGGAGCTCGGCAGCGAACCGATGATGCGCGTCTGCATCTTCATGAATGTCTTCAACTGCCACGTGAACCGCGCGCCGTTCGGCGGCCGCATCACCCGCGTTGCCTATCGCGCCGGCAGCTTCCTCAACGCCGAATCCGACAAGGCCAGCGAGGAGAACGAGCGCAACGGCCTCGTCATCGAGAGCGGTGAAACCCGCATCGGCGTGGTGCAGATCGCCGGCCTTGTGGCGCGGCGTATCGTCTGCTTCGTGCGCGAGGGCGAGAATATCGGGGCGGGCGAGCGCTTCGGCCTGATCCGCTTCGGCTCGCGGCTCGACGTCTATCTGCCGGACGAGGCCAGCGTGAAGGTCGCCGTCGGCCAGACGATGATTGCGGGCGAGACCGTGGTCGCGGAACTCGGCGGCGAGACGCGCGGCAGCGTGCTCACACGCATCAGCTGATCGGCAGGAACGGATGACCGGACCCTTTGCCCCCTACGACCCAGGCCCCACGCGCCGCCGGCGCGGCCGTGCCCCGCGTTTTCGCCGGGTGCCGCTGCGCTTGATCTTGCCGAACCTGGTGACGCTGCTGGCGCTGTGCTCCGGCCTTACGGCAATCCGCATGGCGCTGGAGGCGCGTTGGGACTATGCGATCGGCGCCATCGTCATCGCGGCGGTGCTGGACGCGTTGGACGGACGGGTCGCGCGGCTGCTCAAGGGCACGTCGAAATTCGGCGCGGAACTCGATTCCCTCGCCGACTTCGTGAACTTCGGCGTGGCGCCGGCACTGATCCTCTATTCCTGGCTGCTGCAGGAAGTGCGGTCCATCGGCTGGATCGCGGCGCTGATCTTCGCGATTTCGGCAGCGCTCAGGCTTGCCCGCTTCAACGTGTCGATCGACGATCCGAACAAACCCGCCTGGGCCGTGAACTTCTTCACGGGCGTACCGGCCCCGGCCGGCGCATTGAGCGTGCTGTTCCCGGTCTATCTCGAGTTCGTCGGCATTCTGCCGCACTGGCCGGAACTGGCGCCCGCTGTCGCGGTCTATGTGGTGGCGATCGCCTTGCTGATGGTCAGCCGATTGCCGACCTTCTCGGGCAAGAAGCTGGGCACGCGCGTACGCCGCGATCTCGTGCTGCCGCTCTTCGTTGCAGCGGTGTTCCTGGTGGCGCTGCTGGCGAGCTACCCGTTCGAAGTTCTGGCGGTCGGGGCTGCCGGCTACCTGGTCTCGATTCCCTTCGCCTGGCACTGGTACCAGCGCTATCGCAAGGCGGATCCGGTATCGGACGACACGGATGAAGACGGCCTGGCGGCCGAGGACGAGGAAACCGATCTCGACCACCTGAGCGAGGACGACAAGGATGACGCGCCGTAGTCCGCGGCCTCCGGCTTCCTGGCAGAGCGTATAGGTTCAAGAAAAAAGCCCTGCGTCGTGGACGCAGGGCTTTTTCGTTTCTAGCCGTCCGGGAGACCCGTGACGGCGTTACGACGACACCTGTACGAAGTCGCGCAGCTCCTTCGACGGGAAGTCGAAAAGCTTGCCGTTGGCCGTGTTGGCCGGCGCCACGAAGTCGAGCAGGGACGCTGCCACCTCGGACGGATGCGGCAGGGTCTGCGGGTCCTCGCCCGGCATCGCCTCGGCCCGCATCGCGGTGCGCGTTGCGCCGGGATTGACCAGCATGCCGGTGATCGGCGTTTGCGCTGTCTCGGCGACATAGGTGCGCACCAGGGCCTCCAGGGCGGCCTTCGACACGGAGTACGGGCCCCAGAAGGCCTTGCACTTGTGGGCGGCACCGGAGGACAGGAACAGCACGCGGCCGGCGTCCGACTGGCGCAGCAGCGGATCGAGCGAGCGGATCAGGCGCCAGTTGGCGGTGACGTTGATCGCCATCACCTTGTCCCAGGTGCGCGGGGAGACATGCCCCAGCGGCGACAGGCCGCCCAGAATGCCGGCATTGCCGATCAGGACGTCGAGCTTGCCCCACCGCTCGAAGATGGCCGCGCCGAGCCGGTCGAGGGCGTCGTAGTCCGTCAGGTCGGCGGGAACGAGCGTTGCCTGGCCACCTTCCGAACGGATCTCGTCGTCGAGCTCCTCCAGGCCGCCGACCGTGCGGGCGAGCGCAATCACGTGCGCTCCCTCGGCGGCCAGTGCCTTGGCGGTGAAATAGCCGATACCACGGGAGGCGCCGGTAACGACGGCAACCCGTCCCTCGAAGCGTTTGGTCATGTTCTGTCCGTTATCCTACTTCGACGAGGCGCGGCAGGTGCGTGACATCTCCGTCCTCAGCCATGTCGGTGAGCGGCGTCGGATAATCGCCGGTGAAGCAATGGTCGGTGAACTGCGGCGCCTCGTTGTTGCGCCCCTCGTAGCCGATGGCCTTGTAGATGCCGTCGACCGAAAGGAAGGCGAGGCTGTCCGCGCCGATATAGTTGCGCATCTCATCGAGGCTGTACTTGGCCGCCAGCAGCTTCTCGCGCACCGGCGTGTCGATGCCGTAATAGTCGGAGAAGCGGATCGGCGGGGAGGCGAGGCGGAAGTGCACCTCGCGGGCGCCGGCATCGCGGATCATCTGTACGATCTTCAGCGACGTGGTTCCGCGCACCAGGCTGTCGTCGACCAACACCACGCGCTTGCCCTCGATCTGGGCACGGTTGGCGGAGTGCTTCAGCTTCACGCCGAGGGTGCGGATCTGCTGGGTCGGCTCGATGAAGGTGCGGCCCACATAGTGGTTCCGGATGATGCCGAGCTCGAAGGGGATGCCGGACGCATGGGCAAAGCCGAGCGCTGCCGGAACACCGGAATCGGGTACCGGAACGATGACATCCGCCTCGACCGGCGTTTCCAGCGCGAGCTGGCGGCCGAACTCCTTGCGCACGTCGTAGACGCTGCGCCCGCCGAGGATCGAATCCGGGCGGGAGAAGTAGATGTACTCGAAGATGCAGGGGCGGGCAGGGCGACGACCGAAGGGGAAGAAGCTTTCGATGCCGCCGGGGGTGCAGACCACCACTTCGCCGTTCTCCACTTCGCGGATGAACTTGGCGCCGATGATGTCGAGCGCGCAGGTCTCCGAGGCGAAGATCGGGGCGCCGTTGAGGTCGCCGAGGACGAGCGGGCGGATGCCGTAGGGGTCGCGCGCGCCGATCAGCTTCTTGCGGGTCAGGGCGACCAGCGAATAGGCGCCCTCCATCTGGGTGATGGCGTCGATGAAGCGGTCGACGATCTTGTCCTTGCGCGAGCGCGCCACCAGCTGGAGTACCACCTCCGAATCCGAAGTGGACTGGCAGATGGCGCCTTCCTTGATGAGCTTGCGGCGCAGGGTCATCGCGTTGGTGAAGTGGCCGTTGTGACACACGGCGATGCCGCCGCCGTCGAGCTCGGCAAAGAGCGGCTGGACGTTGCGCAGGATCGTCTCGCCGGAGGTCGAGTAGCGCACGTGGCCGATGGCGTAGGGACCGCTCAGCCGGCGGATCGTCTCGGCGTCGGAAAAGTGGTCGCCGACGAGGCCGAGATGCCGCTCGGAGCGGAACTGGTTGCCGTCGAATGTGACGATGCCGGCGGCTTCCTGGCCGCGGTGCTGCAGGGCGTGAAGGCCGAGCGCGGTGATCGCAGCGGCGTCGTCATGGCCAAGAACGCCGAACACGCCGCATTCCTCGTGGAGGCGGTCGCCTTCGATTTCCTCGCGCCAGAAGTCCCTGGCGGCTGCGTCGCGGTCGGAACCGTGGCTGTCTGCGTGATGGGGGGCGGTGTGATTATCGGCGTAGGCCATGGCCTTGGCTCCTGGTTGCCCGCAGGCGGCGGAGGCGTCCGCCGGACGGGCCTTCAAAACGCACCAGGGACGGCACCGCAGGGCGGTCCGTCCGTGGCACAGGGGAATTCAGTCACATGATGCGGTCCGTTTAGCGGACGTGCCTTAGTTGGTGGACGACCCCGAGGTCGTCAACTGCTCGATCCCGCGACGCTCGCTGTCGGTATAGCCCTGCTCCTCGCCGGCCGGTGCCGGTGTGGCGGGCGTTTCCGTCGTGCCGGCAGGGGCGCTGTCGGAGCGATTGCGGATGCGGTTGAGGATTGTGTTTTCCGGGCTCTCCGGAAGGGCGTTGACCAGCCGGTTGCCGATCGAGTCGATCACGGGCTTGGACTTGGCCGTGGCGATCCAGGCAGGCTGGTCCTGCGGCACGAACCAGTTGAAGAACATCATCGCGACGACGACCAGCAGAAGGCCGCGCAGGGCGCCGAAAACGAAGCCGAGCGTGCGGTCGAGCGCGCCGATGCGGCTGTCGAGCACGAAGTCGGAAATGCGCATCGTGATGTAGCTGACGATGATCAGCGTCACCAGGAAGACGGCGGCCGCGGCAACGCCTAGGGCAACGTTGTCGTTGTTGATGTACTGGCGCACGAAGGGAACGACATGGCCATGCAGGTAGAAGGCGGCTACGGCAGCCGCGATCCAGGAGGCGATGGACAGGACTTCGCGGACGAAGCCGCGGATCATGGCCAGAACGGCCGACAGGAGCATGATGACGAGAAGGATTCCGTCGAGAAGCGTGATCGGCATCGCTCGGCCTGGTCCCTGATCGCGTCGCAAGACGCCCTGTCGACCCAGTTCTCCGCGTGGGTCGGGCGCGGTGTTCATTGCCTTGCCCGGCGCGTGCAGCGATCGGGCGCTGCCGGCCGCCAGATCCGTCCGGGCCCCTAGTCCCGCTCGGATGCGCCTGCGGAGCTTGCCGCCACCTGGGCGACCAGATCCGTCAGCTCGCTCAGCCCCGTCACCTGCCCACCGTCGTTCGCGCCGTCTCCGGCGTTCGATTCCGGCACGAAGGCCGAGGTGAAACCGAGCTTGCGGGCTTCCTTGAGACGGCTTTGAGCCTGAGAGACCGCTCGGACCGCCCCCGAGAGGCTGACCTCGCCGAAATAGACGCAATCGGCGGGAAGGGCAACCCCGCTGAGAGACGAGACGAGAGCGGCAGCAACGGCAAGGTCCGCGGCCGTCTCGTTGACCCTCAAGCCGCCGGCGACGTTGAGGTAGACATCGTTCTGCGCAAAGCGCACGCCGCAGCGGGCCTCCAGCACCGCAAGGATCATCGAAAGGCGGGCGCTGTCCCAGCCGATGACCGCCCTGCGCGGGGTGCCGAGAGGCGAGGGCGCGACCAGCGCCTGGATCTCGATTAGCAGCGGGCGCGTGCCCTCCAGCCCTGCGAAGACGGCCGATCCCGGCGTGCGGCCCGAGCGCTCGCCGAGGAAAAGCGCAGACGGATTGGCCACTTCGGCCAGCCCCTTGTCGGTCATCTCGAAGACGCCGATCTCGTCCGTCGCGCCGAAGCGGTTCTTGACCGACCGCAGGATGCGATACTGGTGTGCGCCGTCGCCCTCGAAATAGAGAACGGCATCGACCATGTGCTCCACCACGCGCGGGCCGGCGATCTGGCCGTCCTTGGTGACATGGCCGACGAGAATCACCGTGGCGCCGCTCGACTTGGCGTAGCGCACCAGGGCCTGCGCGGAAGCGCGGACCTGGGTGACGGTGCCGGGCGTGGACTCGACCATCTCCGACCACAGGGTCTGGATCGAATCGATGATGACGAGGGCCGGCGGCGGGCCGTCCGTCAGGGTGGCGAGGATGTCCTCGACGCTGGTCTCCGCCGCAAGGCCGACGGGGGCGTCGGACAGGCCTAGGCGCATGGCGCGCAGGCGCACCTGATCGATCGCTTCCTCGCCGGAAATATAGATCGCGCGGTGGCCGAGCCTGGCGATGCGGGCGGCGGCCTGAATCAGCAGCGTCGACTTGCCGATGCCCGGATCGCCGCCGACGAGCAAGGCCGAGCCGCGCACGAATCCGCCGCCGGTGACGCGGTCGAGCTCGCCGACCCGTGTCTCGATGCGTGGAGGCGTGTCGCTTTCGCCTGCAAGGCCGACCAGGGGCACCACGCGTCCGCGCTTGCGTCCGGCGGCCGTGGGCGAGCCGCCGACCCCGCCGCCGCTGCGTTCCTCGACCAGGGTGTTCCACTCGCCGCAGCTGTCGCAGCGGCCGGCCCATTTGGACGCGACCGCGCCGCAGGACTGGCAGACGTAGTTTGTGCCGCGCTTGGCCATCAGGGCCGCTCCCCGCCATCCGAGGGCGCGCCGACATAACGGTGGGCGAAGCGGTGGCCGAGAGACGTCAGCAGTTCGTAGCCGATGGTACCGGCACGGCTGGCAGTCTCGTCGACGGAGACGTTGCGGCCGAACAGCTCCACGAAGGCGCCCCGCACGGCAATGTCTTCCGGCACGTCGCTGATATCGAAGGCGCTCATGTCCATGGAAACGCGACCGAGGGCCGGCAGGCGATGGCCGGCGAGCCAGGCTTCCGCACCTGCTTTGCTGTCTGTGGAGCCGGCCGCGCGCAGGAACCCGTCGGCATAGCCGGCCGCGACCATGGCAACGCGCATGTCGCGCGGTGCGGTGAAGGTCGCGCCGTAGCCGATGGGCGCGCCCTTGGGCAGCGTGTGGACCTGGAGGATCCGCACCTCGAGTGTGACGACGGGATCGAGCCGGCTCTCCTCCATCGCCGAGGCCTGGCCGCCATAAAGGGCAATGCCCGGCCGCGCGAGCTCGAAATGGAAGTCCGGACCGAGGAAGATGCCGGCGGAGTTGGCGAGCGAGCGCGGCACGCCGGGGAACAGGTCCGCAAGCGCCCGGAAGCGCGCCAGCTGGACCTGATTCATCCGGTCGCCCGGCGCGTCGGCGCAGGCCAGATGCGACATGATCAGCGATAGCTCGAGGGGAGTGTTCTGCGCCAGCGAAGCCGCTTCCTCCGCCGTCAGACCGAGGCGGCTGATGCCGGTGTCGACATGAAGCGCTGCGGGCAGCGGCGCGCCGGCATTGCGCCAGTCGGCAATCTCGTCCGGCGAGCCGAGGCAGGGGCGCAGTCCGTTGGCGGCGTAAAAGCCGGCTGCACCCGGATAGAGCCCGTTGAGAATGTAGACCGTGGCATCCGGCAGGTGGCGACGCACGGCCGCGCCTTCCTGCGGCGTTGCAACGAAATAGGTCCGGCAGCCGGCGGCCCAGAGCGCCTGCAGGCACGGCGCATCGCCCAGCCCGTAGCAGTCGGCCTTCACCGCCGCACCGCATGCGGCGCCCTCCGCCATCAGGCCGGCTAGGCGCTGCCAGTTCGCTGCAAGAGCAGCAAGGTCTACGGTGATGCGGCCGTTGTCGATGAGAGGCGTGGCGCTGGCGCCGGAGTGGTTATCGATCACATCCCTGGTCCAGGCTCTGGCCGCGTCATTGCGGCTCGGGGAATCGGTCCGGGTCGGCGAGGTCGGAGAATCGGGTGAACTCGCCCTGGAAGTGCAGGTTCACAGTACCGGTCGGGCCGTGACGCTGCTTGGCGATGATCACTTCGGCCCGGTTGCGCACCCTGTCAAGCTTCTCCTCCCACTTGACGTACTCCTCGGTGCCTTCCTCGGGCATGGTCTTGCCGAGATAATACTCCTCGCGGAACACGAACATCACCACGTCGGCGTCCTGCTCGATCGAGCCGGATTCGCGAAGGTCCGAGAGGATGGGACGCTTGTCGTCGCGCGATTCTACCTGACGCGACAGCTGGGACAGCGCGATGATCGGGACGTTCAGCTCCTTGGCCAGCGCCTTGAGGCCGGTGGTGATCTCGGTGATCTCCTGCACGCGGTTGCCGCTGTTCTTCTGCGAGCCGGTGAGCAGCTGGATGTAGTCGACGATCAGCAGGTCGAGGCCGCGCTGGCGCTTGAGCCGGCGGGCACGGGCGACCAGCTGGGCGATGGAGATGCCACCGGTCTGGTCCACGTGCAGCGGAACCAGCTGCATGGTCTGGGCCGCGGCGGCGAGCTTTTCGAAGTCGTGCTCGGAAATGTCGCCGCGGCGGATCTTCGAAGACGAGATTTCCGTCTGCTCGGAAATGATACGCGTTGCCAGCTGCTCGGCCGACATTTCCAGCGAGAAGAAGCCGACGACGCCGCCGTTGACGGTCTTCATCGTGCCGTCGGGCTGCTCCTCGGCCATGTAGGCCTCGGCGACATTGTAGGCGATGTTGGTGGCGAGCGAGGTCTTGCCCATGGCGGGACGGCCGGCAAGCACGATGAGATCCGACGGCTGCAGGCCGCCCATCAGGCCGTCGAGATCGCGCAATCCGCTGGCGATGCCCGACAGCGCGCCTTCGCGCTGATAGGCGGCGGCGGCCATTTCGATGGTCGCGGTCAGCGCGTCGCCGAAGGAGACGAATCCGGTGTCGGTGCGGCCCTTTTCCGCCAGTTCGAACAGGCGGCGCTCGGCATCGTCGATCTGCGCCGTCGGCGGCATGTCGATCGGCGCGTCGAAGGCGATGTTGACCATGTCCTCGCCGATGCGGATCAAGGTCCGGCGGATCGCGAGGTCGTAGATCGCGCGGCCATAGTCCTCGGCGTTGATGACCGAGGCGGCGTCCGCTGCGAGCCGGAGGATATACTGCGCGGCCGACATGTCGGCGATGCGGGCATCCTGCGGGAAGAAGGTCTTGAGCGTGATCGGCGAGGCGACCTTGCCGGCGCGGATCAGCTGGCCGGCCTTCTCGTAAATCTCCCGGTGGGGAGCGATGAAGAAGTGCTCGGGCTCGAGAAAGTCGGAGACGCGGTAATAGGTCTCGTTGTTGACGATGATCGCGCCCAGCAGCTGACGCTCGGCCTCCGCATTATGCGGGGCGACGCGCATCGCCGCGGCGGTTGTGTCGTTCGCCGGAACAGGACCCTTCATTCTCACTTCCCCTCGTGTGCCCTTGTTCCTACCGGAGGCAGGGGGAGGGAGGAAGGGGAATCCGGGCGGTGTGCATTTCGTGTGAAAGGAGCGGGGAAAACGTGGGCGCCCGGTTGACGCGGAGGGCGATCTTCGTTCCGCCGGCAAAAGGTCTGCCAGGGGGCTAAGGGGCACGCATGACACGAAAGTGACCAACTTGCCCACATGCCCTAGGGGAACGGTGTGGATCAGCGATTTCCCGCTTGTCTTGGGGCTCTTGCGTCTGTCATGGAAGTGTCGCTTAATGTTCATGTGAGCGACATCTGGCGTTCATATGAAACAAATACGAAATGCGGACATTTTCGTTCAACGCGTCTTCTATACCGGAGGCCGCGTTGCCCAGAACCGCATGTCGGGCCGGGTGCCCGAGCTTTGGGAGAGCAAACTATGGCTTATCGCAAGACGCTGGCCGGTCTGGTCGCCGCAACGATGCTTGCCGGCAGCACCACCGTGTCCTTCGCCGCCACCGAGATCCAGTGGTGGCACGCCTTCACCGGTCGCCTCGGCGATCTGCTGAACGAGCAGGTCGAGAAGTTCAATGCCTCGCAGAGCGACTACGTCGTGGTCGCTTCGCACAAGGGCAACTACTCCGAGGCGCTGAATGCCGGCATCGCCGCCTTCCGCGCCGGCGAGCAGCCGCATATCCTCCAGGTCTTCGAGGTCGGCACCGCCACGATGATGGGCGCCAAGGGCGCCATCAAGCCGGTCTACGAGCTGATGGCCGAGACGGGCAAGGAGTTCGACCAGAGCGCCTACCTGGCCGCGGTTGCCGGCTACTACACCACCACCGACGGTCAGATGCTGTCGCTGCCGTACAACTCCTCGACCCCGGTTCTCTACGTGAACCGCGATGCGCTCGAGGCGGCTGGCATCGATCCGAACACCGACCTGAGCACCTGGGAGAAGGTGGGCGAGGTGCTGGACAAGCTGAAGGCGTCCGGCGCAGCCTGCCCGCTGACCACCGCCTGGCAGAGCTGGGTGCATCTGGAGACCCTGTCTGCCTATCACGACGTTCCCTTCGCGACGAAGGAGAACGGCTTCGGCGGCGTCGACACCGAGCTGTCCTTCAACGGACCGGTTCAGGTCGCGCATATCGAGGCGATGGGCCAGTGGGCCAAGGACGGCAAGTTCATCTATGCCGGCCGTCGCAACGAAAGCGGTGCCCAGTTCCGCGCCGGCGAGTGCGCCCTGTTCACCGAATCTTCGGCCGGTTATGCAGGCGTGAAGTCCGAGGCCAAGTTTGCCTTCGATATCCGCCCGCTGCCGTACTGGGATTCGGTCGAGGCTGCTCCGGTCAACACGATCATCGGCGGCGCCTCGCTGTGGGTGATGTCCGGCCATGAGGCCGAGGAATATGCCGGCGTCGCGGAGTTTCTGAACTTCCTGTCGTCCGCCGACATCCAGGCCAAGTGGCACCAGGACACCGGCTACCTGCCGATCACCATGGCCGCCTACGAGCAGACCAAGGCCTCCGGCTTCTACGAGGCCAACCCGGGCACGGACATTGCCGTCATCCAGATGACCGGCAAGGCGCCGACCGCCAACTCGAAGGGCGTGCGTCTGGGCAACTTCGACCAGATCCGCGGCATCATCGACGAGGAGCTGGAAGCGGTGTGGGCCGGCGACAAGTCGGCCAAGGAGGCGCTCGACAACGCGGTGGAGCGTGGCAACCAGCTGCTGCGCCGCTTCGAGCAGGCCAACCGCTGATCCCCTGAAACGGTCGCGGATGCGGGACATGTCCCGCATCCGTTGCCCATTCCAAGAAACGGGAAACGGTCCGGCAGCCTGCCGGGCCGTTTTCGCCCGTCGGCTAGACCCGGCGGACAGAGCAGCCGGAATAGCGCGCCATGCACAAACGCGTCGTCTTCAATAGTCGGGTCTTGCCGTATCTGCTGCTAGCGCCGCAGATCTTGGTGACACTAGTCTTCTTCTTCTGGCCCGCGGGCCAGGCGATCTATCAGTCCGCCTATATTCCAGACCCTTTCGGTCTTTCCTCGCAGTTCGTCGGCTTCGGCAACTTCGAGTTCCTGCTGAGCGACCGCTACTATCTCGCCTCGTTCAAGACGACGGTGATCTTCTCGACCCTGGTAACGTTTGTCTCCATGGGTGCGGCGCTGTGGCTCGCGGTCATGGCCGACCGGGTGATCAAGGGATCGAGCGCCTACAAGATGCTGCTGGTGTGGCCCTATGCGGTGGCCCCGGCGGTTGCCGGCGTGCTGTGGCTGTTCATGTTCAATCCCAATGTCGGTCTGGTTGCCTGGTACCTGAAGGCAATGGGCTACAACTGGAATCACGTCCTGGACGGCGAAGAGGCGATGGGGCTCGTCGTCGTGGCCTCCGCCTGGCGCCAGATCAGCTACAACTTCCTGTTCTTCCTGGCCGGCCTGCAGGCGATCCCGAAAAGTGTGATCGAGGCTGCGGCCATCGACGGGGCAAGCTTCGCCCGCCGGTTCTGGACCATCGTCTTTCCGCTGCTGTCGCCCACCACGTTCTTCCTGCTGGTGGTCAATGTCGTCTACGCCTTCTTCGAGACGTTCGGCGTGATCCACACGATCACCGGCGGCGGCCCGCAGCAGGCGACGACGATCCTCGTCTACAAGGTGTTCTCAGACGGTTTCGTCGGCCAGGACCTCGGGTCCTCGGCCGCCCAGTCGGTGATCCTGCTCTTCGTGGTCGGGCTGCTGACGGTCGTCCAGTTCCGCTATATCGAACGCAAGGTGCACTACTGATGAGCGGCATGGTCGAAAAACGCGGGCTCGGCATCTGGCTGACCCATATCGGGCTGATCGTCGGCATCGCGATCATCTGCTTCCCGATCTACATGGCCTTCGTCGCCTCGACGGTGACGCAGCCGGAGATCGCCCGCCCGCCGATGCCGCTCATCCCCGGGCCGCATCTGATCGAGAACTATACGGCCGCGCTGACGAGAGGCGTCAACTCGCCGGTCCTCCTGATGCTGTTCAACTCCAGCGTCATGGCGCTCGGCATCACCATCGGCAAGATCGCCATCTCGATCATCTCCGCCTATGCGATCGTGTATTTCCGCTTCCCGTTCCGCATGGCGTTCTTCTGGATGATCTTCCTCACCCTGATGCTCCCGGTCGAGGTGCGCATCGTGCCGACCTACGAGGTCGTCGCAGGGTTCGGGATGCTCAATTCCTATACGGGCCTTATCCTGCCGCTGGTGGCTTCCGCGACGGCGACCTTCCTGTTCCGTCAGTTCTTTCTCACGGTTCCGGACGAACTGATCGAGGCGGCGCGGGTCGACGGGGCGGGGCCGGTGCGCTTCTTCCTCGACATCCTGCTGCCGATGTCGCGGACCAACATCGCCGCGCTGTTCGTGATCCTCTTCATCTACGGCTGGAACCAGTATCTCTGGCCGTTGCTGATCACCACCAAGCCGGAAATGAACACCATCGTGATGGGCATCAAGCAGATGTTCCCGTCCGGCGACGATATCGCCGACTGGCCGGTGATCATGGCCACCACGCTGCTGGCGATGCTGCCGCCCGTCGCCGTCGTCATCTTCATGCAGGGGCTCTTCGTGAAGGGTCTCGTGGAAAGCGAGAAATAGGTTTCATGGCGAAGATCGCTTTTTCGAACGTCCGCAAGTCCTACGGCACCACCCAGGTCATCCACGGGGTCGATGCGGAGATCGCCGACGGCGAACTGATCGTGATCGTCGGGCCGTCCGGCTGCGGCAAGTCCACCCTGCTGCGTATGGTGGCAGGTCTGGAAACCGTGACGTCGGGCGAGATCCGTATCGGCGACCGGGTGGTCAACGATCTGGAGCCGCGTGAGCGCGACATCGCCATGGTGTTCCAGAACTATGCGCTCTATCCGCACATGTCGGTCTTCGACAACATGGCCTACGGCTTGAAGATCGCAGGTGTTGCGAAGCCGGAGATTGCCGAGCGGGTCGCGCAGGCCGCTAAGATGCTGGAGCTCGAGCCCTATCTCGACCGCAAGCCACGCCAGCTTTCGGGCGGCCAGCGCCAGCGCGTCGCCATGGGCCGAGCGATCGTGCGCAAGCCCTCGGTCTTCCTTTTCGACGAGCCGCTGTCCAATCTCGACGCCAAGCTGCGCGTGCAGATGCGCGTGGAGATCAAGACGCTGCAGCGCCGTCTCGGTGTCACCTCGCTCTACGTGACCCACGATCAGGTGGAGGCCATGACCATGGCCGACCGGATCATCGTCATGAACGGGGGCAATGCCGAGCAGGTCGGGACGCCGCTATCGGTCTACCACAAGCCGGCAACGGTCTTCGTCGGCGGGTTCATCGGCTCCCCGCCGATGAATTTCCTGCAGGCGGCGCGGCTCCAGGCGAGCGGTTTGCTGCGCAAGGTGGCGGAGACCGGCGGTGCGGCAGGCGCGCTCGATACGGTCGGCGTGCGGCCCGAGCATCTTTCCTTCTGTGCGGAAGGCGCGGCGGTGCTGTCGGGCAAGCTGATGATCGCCGAGGCCCTGGGGGCGGAAACGCTGGCCCATGTGGAGCTCGACGACGGCGAACGCATGATCGTGCGGGTCGAAGGCGGGCACGAGGTTCCGGCCGCGGGCGAGCGGGTGCATCTTTCCTGCGCGTCCGAGCACCTGCACTATTTCGGTGCCGACGGAAAGCGGCTGCCTGACTGATTTCAAAACACTGTCGGCCGGCACTCAATGAGCCCGGCCGACAGGCGTTTTCCTCAGTTCAGCGTTTCGATCAACCGGACCATGAGTTGCATCCGCTCGCCCAATGACGGGATGAAGATGTGCTCGTTGAGCGTATGCACGTCGTCGCCGTCCGGGCCGAGGCCGTCGAGGGTCGGAACCTTGTCGGCGATGAAGTTGCCGTCGGATCCGCCGCCCGTCGTCTCGCCGATCAGTTCGAAACCGATCTCCCCGGCCAGCCGCGCCGCATGGTCGAAGAGCGTCTTGCTTGCGGGCGACTGCTCGAAAGGCGGGCGGTTCATGCCGCCGGTGATTGTCAGCTTCGTATCCGGGGTCTTCGGCGTGAGGCCGGTGATGCGGGCGACCATTTCATCGGCAGCGGCGAGCGTCGGCACACGCAGGTCGATTTCGGCCGTCGCGAATTGCGGCACGACATTGGTTCCGGTGCCGCCCCGGATCTCGCCGACATTGACGGTGATCTCGCGGTCGTAATCCGTCATCGCTTCCAGCGCGATGATCTGGTGGGCAAGCTCGGTCACCGCGCTGCGGCCCTGCCAGTGGCGGGCGCCGGCATGGGCGGGGCGGCCCTCCACCTTCAGCGTGAAGCGACCGACGCCCTTGCGGGCGGTGACCACATGGCCGCCATTGCGGGCCGGCTCCGTCACAAGGGCGTATTTGGCCGCGCCGCCGATGCGCTCGATCAGCGCCCGCGAGGTCGGACTGCCGACTTCCTCGTCCGAGGTAAAGAGAATGCTGACGGCAAGGGCAGGGGGCGTGCTGCCGGCCTCGATATCGGCAGCGACCGCACGCATGGCGGCAAGTCCGTTATACGCGCCGCCCTTCATGTCGCAGATGCCGGGACCGTAGCAGCGGTCGCCTTCCACGCGGATCGGCAGGTCCTTGTCGATGGTCCCGCGCGGATGAACGGTGTCGAGATGGGACAGGAAGAGAATGCCCGGCTTCGAATGGTCGCCCCATGGGGAGCGGACCAGCAAATGGTCGCCATGGCCGTCGCGGCCAGGGAAACGCTCCGTGGTCGCGCCGAAAGCCATGGCTTGTGTGGCCACGAGATCCATCAGCCGGTTGAGCCCCTCGACATCCGGCGTATGCGTCTCGATGCGTACCCAGTCGAGCAGGCCGGCGAGCAAATCCTCCGACGACGGCTTCATGTCTATCCCCATGTGCGTGAAC
The DNA here is from genome assembly GCF_058448995.1 of Stappia sp. G46H5W. NCBI lineage: Bacteria > Pseudomonadati > Pseudomonadota > Alphaproteobacteria > Hyphomicrobiales > Stappiaceae > Stappia > Stappia sp. G46H5W. Next base: position 479,246 of record NZ_JBZFLL010000002.1, read on the forward strand.
GATAATCGGGCGAGAGCAAGATCATAGCCTGTCACTTTGCGCTTCGCGAGAGGCAATGCTGGCGGGCCGTGCGGCAAGGCCGGTGCGCCGCGGATGCCGCGGCGTCGCCGGCATGAAAAAAGCGCCGACCCGAAGGCCGGCGCTCTGGTTTTCGTCACTCGTTGCCGAGGCAGATCAGGCGGCGCGCACGCCCGTCAGGAAGCTCTCGACTTCCTGCTTGAGTGCTGCGGCGTCCCGATTGACGGCGGCAGCTGCCGACGCCACGTCTTCGGCGGCGGTACGGGTCTCGCTGGCGGCATGGGAGACACCGAGAATGTTCTCGGTCACGTCCTGGGTGCCGCGCGAGGCTTCTTCCACGTTGCGGGCGATCTCGCCGGTGGCCGCGCCCTGCTGCTCGACCGCAGCAGCGATCGCGGCGGCGATGGCATTCATCTCTTCCACGGTACGACCGATGGACTGGACGGCGCCGACGGCGGTGCGGGTTTCGCTCTGGATGGTGGCGATCTGCGCGGTGATCTCCTCGGTCGCATTGGAGGTCTGGGAGGCGAGCTCCTTGACCTCGGCGGCGACGACCGCGAAGCCGCGACCGGCATCGCCGGCGCGGGCGGCCTCGATGGTCGCGTTCAGCGCCAGCAGGTTGGTCTGCTCGGCGATGGCGGCGATCATGCTCACCACCTGGCCGATCTTCTCGGCCGCGTTGGCAAGGCCCTGGATCTGGCTGTCGGTACGCTGAGCCTCGCCGACCGCCTGGGAGGCGATCTGCGACGACTTGGAGACCTGCGAGCTGATCTCGGAGATCGACGAGGACAGTTCCTCGGTCGCGGAGGCAACCGTCTGGACGTTGGCGGCAGCCTGCTGGGCCGCAGTGGCGACCGTCGTGGAGCGGGCATTGGTGTTTTCGGCGATGTTGGCCATGGAGCGTGCGTTGTTTTCCATGGTGCCGGCCGAGGAGGTGACAGCCGTCAGCAGCGCGGAGGCGCTTTCGTCGAAGCGGCGGGTCATTTCCTCGATGCGCAGCGCACGCTGCTCGCGGCTGCGCTGCTCCTCGATCTGCGAGGCGGAGAGATCCTGCGCGCGCAGCATGCCGTCGCGGAACACCTCGGTGGCATCGGCCATCTGGCCGATTTCGTCCTTGCGCCCGGCGCCCGGCACGGAAACCGAAAGGTCGCCGGCCGCAAGATGCCGCATGGCATCGGTGATCGCGGCGATCGGCCGGCTGATGCTGTTGGCCAGCAGGAAGGCGGCGATGCCGATCAGGGCGGTGAGCGGCAGGATCCAAAGCGCGCTGACCAGGAGCTCGCCATAGAAGGCCTCGGTCACGTCATCGACATAGAGCGAGGCGGACACGGCCCACTGCCAGGGAGCGAAACCGTCCGAGTAGGCGACTTTCGGGGAGGGCTCCGTCTCGCCGAGGCGCGGGAAGTAGTAGTCGGTGAAGCCGCCGCCTGCCCGCGCGGACTTGACCTGGCCGACGACGTATTCGGTCCCGTCGGCATCCTTGGAAGCCCACAGGTTCTGGCCGACGATCTTCGGATTCGGGTGGGTGACGACGACGCCCTGGTTCGCCTGAGAGGAATCGATGACAACGAAGTAGTCGGATCCGTTGAAGCGCATCGAGGTCAGGAGGTTCTTGGCGATCCGCTGAGCCTCGTCCACCGACAGGTTTCCGGCCTGTGCGTCCTGGGCGATGGCTTCGATCATCGTCACGGCGGTCTCGACCTGGGTGCGAACGAGTTCGCGGCGGTCGTGCATCATCGAGCCGTAGAGCGAGTAGATCTGGACCGCCGCGACAAGAAGCAGGGCAGCCAATGTGCCGCCGACAAGCGTCAGCATTTTCTGTTTGATGGACATAGGGGAGGCGACCTCGTGAACTGAAGATGCTGCAGTAGGTACGAGAAACTACTGAAGCTTCAGTAAATACGTGGGGCAAACGAGGCTCTTTAAATCGTTGACGTAACGGCATATTTCTTGATGTTCAATCCAAGGGTTTTGTTGTCCGTGTGCGCTCTCCTTTGGGTTGTGATTGGGCTGCCGAGATGCCGGCGCCGCTTGGAGCGGCGCCGTGCGGGGGATAAGGTTCGCTCCGACATCGCGAACGCGATCCAAGGAAAAGTGGAGCGAAACCTTGAGCCTTGTTCTCTATGAGCTGTGCGGCGCCGATGCGGGGCGCCCCTTCAGTCCCTACGCCTGGCGCATTCGGATGGCGCTGAAGCACAAGGGGCTTGATTTCGAATGCCGGCCCAAGCCCTTCTGCGAGATCCCGGCCATCGCGCCGGATGTCGGCAAGACGGTGCCGATCCTGGTCGATGGCGAGCGGACGATCTGCGACAGCTGGGCGATCGCCACCTATCTGGAGGAGGCCTATCCGGACCGGCCGAGCCTGTTCGGGGGCGAGGGCGGGCGCGCCGCGGCCAAGCTGATCGAGGGCTGGGTCAACGCCTCGATCAGTTCGCTTATCGTGCGGCTCATCATCAAGGATATCTGGGACGTGCTCGGCCCGGCCGACCAGGTCTATTTCCGCGAGACGCGCGAGGCCCGTTTCGGCATGACCCTGGAGGAGGTCCAGGCCGGGCGCGAGGACAGGCTCGCCGAGCTGGGGACCGCCCTGTTGCCGCTGCATCTGATGCTGAAGAGCCAGCCCTTCATCGGGGGCGATGCGCCGCTTCACACCGACTACCTGCTGTTCGGCACCCTGCAATGGGCACGGATCACCAGCCCGTTCCAGTTCATCGAGCCGGGATCGCCTGTCGGGCAATGGCGCGAGCGCTGCCTCGATCTGTTCGACGGCTTCGGACGCGGCGTTCCGGCAGCCTGAATCTTTCCCGAAAACAGCAGAATCCGGCGTCCCTTGCGCCTTGCGGGGGCGCTCATCCCCGGCTATACGCATGGCGCGCCCGCTCACGGGCGCAACGAGATCAAGCAGTGTCCGGCTTTGAGGCACGGACAGGCGGGGCCCGCGAGGGCGCGAGGCTCCGCCGGACAACAACGGGAAAACGATAATGGCGATCGAGCGCACCTTTTCGATGATCAAGCCGGACGCGACGCGTCGCAACCTGACCGGCGCGATCACCAAGATGCTTGAGGATGCCGGCCTGCGCGTCGTCGCTTCCAAGCGCGTGTGGATGTCGCGTCGCGAGGCCGAGGGCTTCTACGCGGTGCACAAGGACCGTCCGTTCTTTGGCGAGCTGGTCGAGTTCATGTGCTCGGCCCCGACCGTCGTGCAGGTTCTGGAAGGCGAGAACGCCATTGCCAAGAACCGCGAAGTGATGGGCGCCACCAACCCGGCCAATGCCGACGAGGGCACCATCCGCAAGACCTTCGCCCTGAACATCGGCGAGAACTCGGTGCACGGCTCCGACGGCGCGGACACCGCCGCCCAGGAGATCGCCTACTGGTTCTCCGAGACCGAAATCGTCGGCTAAGGTTTGAAGTCGCATCGCGACATCGCAGCCAACGCTATCTGGAAGGGCCGGCCGCTGTGCCGGCCCTTTCTTTTTGTACGGCCACTGGTCCTTGACATGACGGCTTGGTGCGAGTGAGCCTTGCCGCCGTTTTCCTTGCCCGCGAGAGACGCATGAACGCCCCCGTTGCCAAAGATCCGGTTCTGAAGGCTTCCGCCTGTCCGCACGACTGTCCGTCCACCTGCGCGCTGGAGGTCGAACTGTTCGCCGACGGACGCATTGGACGGATCAAGGGCGCGCGGGCGAATGCCTACACGGCCGGCGTCATCTGCGCCAAGGTCGCGCGCTACTCCGACCGGCTCTATCATCCGGATCGCTTGACGCAGCCGCTGAAGCGGGTCGGGGCCAAGGGAGAGGGGCGCTTCGAGCCCATCTCCTGGGACGAGGCGCTGGATCTGGTTGCGGCCGCGTTCCTGAAGGCCGAAGCCGAGCACGGGGCCCAGGCCGTGTGGCCCTATCACTATGCCGGTACGATGGGCCTGGTGCAGCGCGACTCGATCCACCGCCTGCGCCATGCCAAGGGCTACTCGCGCCAGTTCGACACGATCTGCACCAATCCGGCGTGGACGGGCTATATCGCCGGGACCGGGCGGCTCGCGGGACCCGATCCGCGGGAAATCGCGGTTGCCGACATGGTGGTGATCTGGGGAACCAACGCGGTCTCGACCCAGGTCAACGTGATGACTCATGCGATCACCGCCCGCAAGACGCGCGGGGCGAAGATCGTCGCCATCGACGTCTACCCGACCCAGACCGTGAAACAGGCGGATCTCGGCCTCGTCCTGAAGCCGGGAACGGATGCAGCGCTTGCCTGTGCGGTGATGCATGTGTTGTTCCGCGATGGGCATGCCGACCGCGACTACCTTGCCCGCTACACCGACTGCCCGGATGAGCTGGAGGCGCATGTGGCGCAGCGCCCGCCGGAATGGGCGGCGGCGATCACCGGACTTTCGGTGGAGGAGATCGAGCTCTTCGCCCGCATGGTCGGGCAGACGAAGCGCACGTTCTTCCGCCTCGGTTATGGGTTCACTCGCCAGCGCAATGGCGCCGTCTCGATGCACGCGGCCTCCTGCATCGCGGCCGTGACCGGCGCCTGGCAGTACGAAGGCGGCGGCGCGTTTCACAACAACGGTGCGATCTACACGCTCGACAAGTCGATGATCGAGGGGCACTCGCTGATCGATCCGGCGGTGCGGCAACTCGACCAGAGCCAGATCGGCCGGGTGCTGACGGGCGATGCCGAGGCCTTGCGCCATGGCCCGCCGGTGACTGCGATGCTGATCCAGAACACCAACCCGGTGTCGGTGGCGCCAGAGCAGGAACTGGTGAAGCAGGGCTTCGCCCGCGAGGACCTTTTCGTCTGTGTGCACGAGCAGTTCATGACGGAAACGGCGAAGATGGCCGACGTGGTGCTGCCGGCGACGCAGTTTCTCGAGCATGACGACATCTACAAGGGCGGCGGACACCAGTATCTGCTGCTGGGGCCGAAGCTGGCCGAAGCCCCGGGCGAGACTCGCGAGAACGTCTATGTGCTCAATGAGATCGCCCGACGTGTCGGCGCGGCCGAGCATCCGGGTTTCGCCATGAGTGTGCGCGAGCATATCGACTGGATGCTGAAGGCTTCCGGTTTCGGTTCGCTGGAGGAAATCGAGCGGGACCGCTGGGTCGACTGCCAGCCGGACTTCCGCAAGGCGCATTATCTCGACGGGTTCAACTGGCCGGACGGCAAGTTCCGCTTCAAGCCGGACTGGCCGACGGTGCCGGCGCCCAACGACGGCCCGATGGGACCTTTCGCCGACATGCCGACCTTGCCCGACCACTGGGCGGTGAACGAGGCGGCGAACGAGGAACATCCCTTCCGTCTCGCGACCTCGCCGGCGCGCTCGTTCCTCAATTCGACCTTCAACGAGACGGCGTCCTCCCGCGACAAGGAAGGGCGGCCGGACCTGATGATCGGGCCGATGGATGCCGAACGGCTCGGGATCTCCGACGGCGACCGCATCCGCATCGGCAACCGGCGCGGCGCGGTGATCCTGCATGCGCGCCTCACCGAGGGGCTGAAGCCCGGCGTCGTGGTGGCCGAGGGGATCTGGCCGAACGATGCCTATCCGGACGGCCGCGGTATCAACACGCTGACCGGAGCCGATGCTGTGGCGCCGTACGGCGGGGCGGCCTTCCACGATACCGCCGTGTGGGTGCGCAAGGACTGACCCTACGCACCCGCGGCACCGGGGGGAGCTGGCAGGCGGCGTCAGGCCGCCTGTTCGCCGCGCAAGGTTGCGGGGATGCGCGCTGCCGGGCCGAACACCGTGCGCTCGAACCGCAAGGCGTAGTCGGCCAGCGTCGGGATCGCGGCCGCGTGGCGCATCAGCGGCGTGTCGACATCGCTCGCAAGGATGTTGAGCACGACGCCGACAATACTGGCATCGACCGTGGTCGGCCGGTCGCCCATGAAGAAGGGCTTGTCGTCCAGAAAGGCGGCGATGGCGTCGAGAGCCGTGCAGCCGAAGGCGTAGATCTCCTCCGGCGCATGCCGGCCGATGCCCTGTGCATGCAGTGTCTTGCGGATGTTCTCGCGCAGGCCCATGAACACGTCCCGCCGCATCTCCTCGGGCACCCCGGCGAGGGCAGTGGAAAGCATCATTCCTTCGCCGGCAGGATCGATCCAGCGGGCATGGACTATCGTCCAGCGCAGGTGCTCCTCAACCATGCGGCGGAAGGCCTCCGACATGGCCAGTTCGACGCCGGTGAGCGCGTCGTCGATGGCAAGTCCGTGATGGCGTTCCAGGTGGCGCTGGATCAGAGAACTGTCGGGGATGACGAGGTCGCCGTCCCTGAGCACCGGCACCTTGCCATGGGGCAGGGCGGCAAGATCGGTGGTCGGCTCCAGCCGGTAGTCGCAGCCGGCCAATGCCAGCAGCGCTTCCGCCTTGTAGCAGAAGGGCGAGAGACTGCGAATTTCCGGCGGTGCGGGAAAGTTGACGAGAACGAGCATGGAGGCATCTCCTGGGGTTGCGTCTGGCTCGCGTCTTGTAGCCAACCCTTCCTGACAGCATACTGTCAGCATCAGGTGGCAATATGTCAGCGGAAGGGAAAGTGATGCGTCGTGCCGACAGGTTGCTGCAGGTTCTCCAGATCCTGCGCCGGTACCGCAGGCCGGTCAGCGGTGCGGCCATTGCCGCGGAGCTCGAAGTGTCGTTGCGCACGCTCTATCGCGATATCGCCGCGCTGCAGGCCTCCGGCGTGCCGGTGGCAGGTGAGGCCGGCGTTGGCTATGTCCTGGAAGAAGGCTACGACCTGCCGCCGCTGATGTTCACGGCAGAAGAGCTGGAGATCATCATGCTCGGCCTGCGCATGGTGGAAGGGCGCGGCGACGAGGCGATCCGGCGCACCGCGCGCGACGGCGTCGCCAAGATCGCGACGGTTCTGCCGCAAGGGCTGCGCGACGGGTTTCTGGATGCGCCGCTCTACGCCCCGCCTCCCTGCGAGCTGCCGGGCGACCGGATCGAGCTGTTGCGGCTCCGGGAGGCCTTGCGGCTGGAGCGGAAGGTGGAGATCCTCTACCAGGTTCCCGATCGTCCGCCCGAGCGCCGTGTGATCTGGCCCATCGTTCTCGCCTTTTTCGAGCATGCCCGGGTGCTGGCTGCCTGGTGCGAGCTGCGGCAGAACTATCGCAACTTCCGCACGGACCGGATGCTGGAAATGACGGTGCTGGACGCGCGCCCACCCCGTAGCCGCAAGCGGCTCTATGCGGAGTGGTGGCGCCATCGGCTGGAAGAAAACAGGGCCAGGGAAGCGGCGGCCGAGAACGGGGGCGTTGCAGGGTGCCGGGCGGTGGGCTGAGCGCCCGGCCGCCTCGTGCGTCTCACCCCTTGGGGGCGATCAGCGGCGGCTGGGCCGCATCCGCGCCGGATTTCAGGTGCACCCGCATGCCGTCGATCTGGAAGGCGTCGGCCGCTACCAGCGCAAGCGCCTGAGGGTAGATGCGGTGCTCGACTTCGAGCACGCGCGCGCCCAGCGTTGCCGGCGTGTCGTCGTCGAGCACGGCGACTGCGCCTTGCGCGATGATCGGTCCGGCATCCATCTCGGCGCGAACGAAATGCACCGTCGCGCCATGCAGGCGGCAGCCTTCCGCCAGCGCCCGAGCATGCGTGTCGAGGCCCTTGAAGGCCGGCAGCAGCGCCGGATGGATGTTGAGCAGGCGGTCGTGCCAGCGCTCCACGAACCAGGGCGTCAGGATGCGCATGAAGCCGGCCAGGCAGACCAGCTCCACATTGCGGGCACGCAGCTCCGCATCCAGCTTTTCCTCAAAGGCTTGCCGTCCGCCCTGGCCGCGGTGGTTGACCGCGACGGCCTCGATGCCGGCTGCGCGCGCCTTGTCGAGGGCGGGAGCGTCCGGCACGTTGGCGATCACCGCGACGATTTCCGCGGGAAAGGCCGGATCGGCGGCTGCCGACAGCAGGGCGGTCATGTTCGATCCGCGCCCCGAGACGAGGATCGCCGTGCGCTTGCGGCCGGAAGCGGAAGGGGCAGAGGTCAAAGCGCCAGGGCTCCGTCGAAGACAACAGCCTCGTCGCCCGTGCGTGCCTCGAGGGTGCCGATGCGGCTCACCGTCTCGCCCTCGGCGGTCAGGATCGCAATCGCTTCGTCTGCCGTCTCGGCTGCGACCGCGACGACCATGCCGACGCCGCAGTTGAAGGTGCGCAGCATCTCCGACTGGGCAACGCCGCCGGCCTTGGCCAGCCAGCCGAAGACCGGCGGGACGGAGATGGCGGAGAGGTCGATGCGGGCGCCCAGATGGTCGGGCAGCACGCGCGGCAGGTTTTCCGGCAGGCCGCCGCCGGTGATGTGGGCGAGCGCCTTGATGCCGGCGCCAGCCTTCAGCGCGGCCAGCAGCGGCTTCACGTAGATGCGGGTCGGTGTCATAAGCGCTTCGCCAAGGCTCGCGCCGGATGCGAACGGAGCATCGGCGCTCCACTCGAGACCGGAATGCTCGACGATCTTGCGCACCAGGGAGAAGCCGTTGGAATGCACGCCGGAGGAGGCGAGCGCGAGCAGCACGTCGCCTTCGCAGACGTCGCCGCGCGGCAGCAGGGTACCACGCTCGGCCGCGCCGACGGCGAAGCCGGCAAGATCGTAATCGCCCTTGCCGTACATGCCCGGCATTTCGGCGGTCTCGCCGCCGATCAGCGCGCAGCCGGAAATGCGGCAGCCCTCGGCAATGCCCTTCACCACGTCGGTGGCGACGTCGACGTCGAGCGCGCCGCAGGCATAATAATCGAGGAAGAAGAGCGGTTCGGCGCCCTGCACGACGAGATCGTTGACGCACATGGCCACGAGATCGATGCCGACGGTCGCGTGCGCGCCGCTGTCGATGGCGATCTTGAGCTTGGTGCCGACGCCGTCATTGGCCGCGACAAGGACAGGGTCGGTGAAGCCGGCCGCCTTCAGGTCGAACAGGCCGCCGAAGCCGCCGATCTCGCTGTCGGCACCGGGACGGGCCGTCGCCTTCACGAACGGCTTGATCCGCCGCACGAGGGCGTTGCCCGCGTCGATGTCGACGCCCGCGTCGGCATAGCTCAGGCCGTTCTTGGGGGAGGGGGTCGCCTCGCTCATGCTTGTCATGTCTCCGAAACCCGTACAGGGCGCGCATACAAACACAGAAGCGCCGGAATGCAAGCGAAACCGGGCCCTGTTTGCACAGGCGCGGGGCGGAAAAGCCGCATCGAGCGTCACGGGCGCGAAAGGGAGCCTGTCAGCCTGTGGTGAAGAGGGAAAATGGCAGATCCCGGCAGGGGGCCTCCTTGACGCTCCCCGGCGCGGCTGCCTATCTGCTGGGGGACGGAGAACAGACTGACACCAGCAAGGGACGAGATTTCGTGACGCTCAAGCGACAGATCAATTTCTGGCTGGTTTCCTTCGCACTGTTTGCGCTGTTCATCTACCTGTTCAGCCCGATCCTGCTGCCCTTCGTCGCTGGCATGGCGTTGGCCTATCTGCTCGATCCCGTCGCGGACCGGCTGGAGGCGTTCGGTCTGCCCAGGCTCGGGGCAACCATCGTCATCCTCTTCATCTTCGTACTCGCGTTCATTCTCATCCTTCTGCTGCTGCTGCCGATCCTCGGCAACCAGCTGGCAGCGTTCCTCGAGGCCTTTCCGAACCTCGTCAGCTCCCTGCAGGAGCTCATCACCTCCGGGCTCGGCAGCCGTCTGTTCGAGACGCTGGGCATCGGCGGACAGGAGCTCAAGGCCAATGTGGGCAGCCTGCTGGGTGAGGGCGCCGGCTGGATCGGCGGTCTGCTGAAGTCGGTTTGGAACGGCGGGCAGGCGCTGCTTTCGGTGATCTCGCTGTTCGTCGTGACGCCGGTGGTCGCCTTCTATCTTCTTCTCGACTGGGACCGGATGGTCGCGAAGATCGACGGCTGGCTGCCGCGCCAGCATCGCGACACGGTGCGCCGGCTGGCGCATGAGATGGATCTTGCGGTTGCCGGTTTCGTGCGCGGTCAGGTCAGCGTCTGCTTCCTGCTCGGCGCCTTCTACGCGATCGGCCTTGCGGCGGTCGGGTTGAATTTCGGCCTGCTGATCGGCATCGGCGCCGGTCTCGTCAGCTTCATTCCCTATGTCGGCGCGACGCTCGGCCTCGTCGTCTCTCTGGGTGTCGCGCTGGTTCAGTTCTGGCCGGACTGGCCGATGGTGGTGGCCGTGCTCGCGATCTTCGCCGTTGGCCAGTTCCTGGAAGGCAACGTGCTGCAGCCCAAGCTCGTGGGCAACAATGTCGGCCTGCATCCGGTGTGGCTGATGTTCGCGCTGTTCGCCTTCGGCTACCTGTTCGGCTTCGTCGGCATGCTGATTGCCGTACCGGCAGCGGCGATGATCGGCGTGCTGATCCGGTTCGTGCTCTCTCAATACATGGCGAGTGCGCTCTATACGGGTGAGGGAACGGCAATGGCGAGCGGGGTCCCAGGAGATCCGGCCGGCACGATGCCTGCCGGACGCGAGGAGAGCCACGATGGCTGATACCTTGCGCGGAGGCGGCGAACAGCTTCCGCTGATCCTGCCGCATGAAGCGGCCTATGGGCGCGACGATTTCCTGGTCGGCTCGTCCAACCAGGCTGCCTTCGCCCTGATCGATGCCTGGCCGAACTGGCCGAGCGCGGCCGCGCTTCTGGCAGGGCCCGTGGGCTCGGGTAAGACGCATCTTGCCCATGTCTGGCAGGCAGCGAGCGGTGCAGTAATCCTTCGGGCGTCCGATCTGCGCCGGGAGCAGGTCGAGGAGCTTGCCCGATCCGGTGCCGTTGCGCTGGAGGATGCCCATGCGGGCTTCGACGAGACGGCCCTGTTCCACCTCTTCAATGCCATTCGGGAGACGGGCGGAAGCCTGCTCGTGACCTCGCGCAGCTGGCCCCAGGCCTGGGGGCTCCGATTGCCGGATCTTGCCTCGCGGCTGCGCGCGGCGACCCCGGTGGAGATCCTGGAGCCGGATGACGATCTGTTGCGGCGGGTACTGGTCAAGCTTTTCGCGGATCGGCAGATCGATATCGATCCGGCCGTGGTAGAGTTCCTGGCCGTACGGATGGAGCGGTCCGTGGCGGCGGCTCAGGCGTTGGTCGACCGCCTCGACAGGGCCTCGCTGTCGGCGGGGCGGCGGATCACACGACCGCTGGCGGCAGCGGTTCTGGCGGAGCAGGACCCGGCCGCCTGACAGCTGTTGCCGGGGCAAGCAATTTGCCGGGTGATGTAAATCCGTCAAATCAATCCGCTATGGTCCCGTTCGACGGTGACCACGGATGACCGGCCTGGGCCGGTCCGCAGGAGGCAGACATGAACGAGATCAGCGTGAACCCGAGGGATGCGGAGGCAGCTCCTGCAGAGGTTCGGCCGGGGAAGCCGGTTTCGGATGCTGCCGAGGCGCTGGCCGATCATCCCAGCCGGTTCATCAATCGCGAGGTCTCCTGGCTCCAGTTCAATCGCCGGGTGCTGGAGGAGGCGGAAAACACCTCCCACCCGTTGCTCGAGCGGCTGCGCTTCCTGTCGATCTCGGCCAACAATCTCGACGAGTTCTTCATGGTGCGTGTCGCCGGCCTGCGCGCCCAGCAGCGCGAAGGCGTCTCGACCCGCTCCATCGACGGCCTGACGCCTTCAGAGCAGCTGGAGCGGGTGTCGGCCGCGGTCCTGTCGTTGCAGCACGAGCAGCAGAGCGTTTGGCGCGAAATGCGCAGGCTGCTGGCCGCCGACCGTATCGCCATCGTCGACGGGCCGGATCTCAGCCCGCAGGACCTTCAGTGGTTGGAGGATTATTTCCTCGCACACATCTTTCCGGTGTTGACGCCGCTGGCCATCGATCCGGCGCATCCCTTCCCCTTCATCGCCAATCTCGGCTTTTCGCTGGTGCTCGAACTCGCGCCGGAAAAGGGCGGGCGCGGCATGACGGCCCTGCTGCGCATTCCCGCCCAGCTCGACCGTTTCGTGCGCCTGCCGGCGAGCGAGACCGAGGAGGGCGAGCGCTATATCACCATCGAAAATGCGCTCGGCCTGTTCATCACCCGGCTTTTCCCCGGCTATCAGATCCGCGGCAAGGGCGCGTTCCGGGTGATCCGCGATTCCGATCTGGAAATCGAGGAAGAGGCGGAGGACCTGGTGCGCCTGTTCGAAAGCGCGCTGAAGCGTCGCCGCCGCGGTTCGGTCATCCGGCTGGAGATCGAGGAGACGACGCCGCAGTCGCTGCGCGATTTCGTTGCCGAGGCGCTCGGCGCTACCACGGACGAAGTGTTCCTGGTCGACGGTCTGCTGGCGCTGAACAACCTCTCGCAGCTCGTCTCCATCGACCGCGACGACCTGAAGTTCGAGCCGTTCGCCCCGCGCTTCCCCGAGCGCATTCGCGAGCATGGCGGAGATTGCTTCGCGGCGATCCAGCAGAAGGACATCATCGTCCACCACCCTTACGAATCCTTCGATGTGGTGGTGCAGTTCCTGCGTCAGGCGGCGCAGGATCCGGATGTGGTGGCGATCAAGCAGACGCTCTACCGGACCTCCAGCAACTCGCCCATCGTCAAGGCATTGGTCGAGGCGGCGGAGGCTGGCAAGTCGGTGACGGCGCTGGTCGAGCTGAAGGCACGCTTCGATGAGGAGGCCAATATCCGCTGGGCGCGCGATCTGGAGCGGGCCGGCGTGCAGGTGGTCTTCGGCTTCCTGGAGCTGAAGACCCACGCCAAGCTGTCGATGGTGGTTCGGCGCGAGCATGGCGAGTTGCGGACCTATTGCCACCTTGGCACCGGCAACTACCACCCGATCACCGCGCGTATCTACACGGACCTGTCCTATTTCACGGCCGACCCGCGCATCGGACGGGAGGTCGCCAAGATCTTCAACTTCATCACCGGCTATGCCGAGCCGGTCGAGCTGGAACACATGATGGTGTCGCCGGTAACGCTGCGCGACGGCATCACCCGGCTGATCGCGGCAGAGGCCGAACATGCGCGGGCGGGGCGCCCGGCGCAGATCTGGATGAAGATGAACTCGCTGGTCGATCCCGGCATTATCGACGCGCTGTACAAGGCAAGCCAGGCCGGCGTGCAGATCGACCTGGTGATCCGCGGCATCTGCTGCCTGCGGCCGGGCATTCCGGAGCTCTCGGAAAACATCCGGGCCAAGTCCATCGTCGGCCGCTTCCTGGAGCACAGCCGGATCTTCTGCTTCGGCAACGGTCACGGGCTTCCCTCGCCGAATGCGGTCGTCTATATCGGCTCCGCGGACCTGATGCCGCGCAACATCGACCGGCGGGTGGAGACGCTGACGCCGCTCATCACCCCGACGGTGCACGAACAGGTGCTCGATCAGATCATGGTCGCCAATCTGAAGGACAACCAGCAGAGCTGGCGACTGCTCCCTGATGGCGGTCACGAGCGCGTGCGCCTCGGCAGGGGCGAGAAGCCCTTCAACGCCCATCAGTACTTCATGACCAACCCGTCGCTCTCCGGCCGCGGCAAGTCGCTGCGCAGCCATAGTCCGAAACCGTTTGCGGAGCCGAGGAAGCGTGGCTGACAGCCCAAAGCATGAACTGGTCCGCGGCCGTCTCAACGGCAGCGGACCGATTGCCGTGATCGATATCGGATCGAACTCGATCCGCCTCGTCGTCTACGAAAGACACGCACGCACCCCGACGGTGCTGTTCAACGAAAAGGTGCTTGCCGGCCTCGGGCGCGGTGTCGGTGCGACAGGTCGTCTGTCGGACGAGGCGACGGACCAGGCACGCCGGGCATTGGTGCGGTTTCGCCGCCTGTGCGATCAGATCGGCGTTTCCGATCTGCACATCCTTGCCACCGCCGCGACCCGCGATGCCGCCAACGGCGAGCAATTCCTCATCTCCGTGGAGGAAATCTGCCGGACGCCGGTGCGGCTGCTGTCGGGCCGCGACGAGGCACGCCTTGCCGCCAATGGCGTCGTGTCCGGCATCTGGCGGCCGGACGGCATCGTCGGCGACCTCGGCGGCGGCAGTCTCGAGCTCGTCGAGATCAAGCATGACGAGATCGGCCGCGGCCAGACCCTGCCGCTTGGCGGCATCCGCCTGCAGGAAGATGCGGATGGGAAGATTGCCAAGGCGCAGAAGATCGCGGAGCAGGCCCTCGGGGATGTCGAGTGGCTGCCCATCGGCGCCGGTAAACCCTTCTATGCGGTCGGCGGCACGTGGCGCTCGCTGGCCCGGCTGCATCTGCACCAGGATGGCTATCCGCTGCATGTGATGCACGACTATGCCATCCCGGCAGAGGAAGCGATCGAGTTCTGCCAGCTGGTTGCCCGGCGCGATCCGGAAAGCCTCGACATGATCGAGGTCGTATCGCGTGCCCGTCGTCCGCTGCTGCCGTTCGGTGCGGCGGTGATGGAGAAGGTGTTGCGGCGCTCCAAGGCGTCCAAGGTGGTCATGTCCGCGCTCGGCCTTCGAGAAGGGCTGCTGTTCGATCTGCTTCCGGACGATCTGCGCCGGCAGGACCCCTTGGTGGAGGCGGCGCGGGAACTGTCGCAGCTGCGCTCTCGCTCGCCCGCCTATGGCGAGGAACTGGTCGAGTGGACCGACCGCCTGTTTCCGGCCGTGGGCATCGACGAGACCGAGTACGAGGTGCGGCTGCGGGCGGCCGGCTGCCTGCTGTCGGATATCGGCTGGCGCGCTCATCCCGACTATCGCGGCGAGCAGAGCCTCAACATCATTTCCAACGCCGGCTTCGTGGGCATCGACCATGCGGGCCGCGCCTATCTCGCCCTGTCCGTCTTTTACCGCCATCAGGGGCTGGTGGAGGACGCGCTCGGGCCGCGCATTCGCGAGCTTGCCCATACACGCCTGAAGGATCGGGCCCGCATTCTGGGTGGCGCGCTCCGGGTGGCATCGGTGCTCAGCGCTTCCGTCGCCGGCATCCTGCCTCAGGTTCCGGTTTCCGTGGACAATGGCGAGGTTGTGCTGACGCTGCGCGGCGAGCTTGTCGCGCTGGAAGGGGAGCGGCTGAACAAGCGGCTCACCCAGTTCGCCCGCCTGCTGGGCCTGAAGGCACGGGTCGTGATCGAACCCTGACGGCCTCTTGCCGCCATTCGTTACCGAGCGATAGATAAGCAAACGGGCAGGGAAAACCTGCCCGTTTGCTTATCCGTGATCGTCGGTGCGGCTGCCGGCTTACTCTGCGGCATCCGCGTCCGCGTCTGCATCGGCTTCCGACTTCTGCCGGTTGCGGCGGCGCTTGGAAGGCTCGGGCTTGGGGGCCAGAATCGGCTCGCTCTGCTCCACTGAGACGATCCGCTTGCCGTTGAAGGCGAGGGCGATCTCGCCACGCTTCAGCTTCAAGGCCGCCTCGCCGAACAGCTCCATCCGCCAGCCCTTCAGCGCGTCGACATCGGCATCGTCGCTGGCTGCGATCTTCTCGAGATCCTCCATGGTCGCAATGACCTTGGCGGCAACGCCGTTGGCTTCGCTGACCAGCTTGAGCAGGACCTTCAGAAGGTCGACGGCCGCCGCGGACCCATCCGGCGCGGCGCGGCCCTTGGGCACCGAGGGAAGCTTGTCCTTGGGGATCGCCATCGCCCGCTTGACCGCGCCCAGGATCTCCTCGGCGGTACGCGAGCGCTCGAAGCCGCGCGGAATGGTGCGCAGGGCGGCGAGCGCTTGAGTGTTGGTCGGTTGCTGGGCGGCGATCTCGTAGATCGCGTCGTCCTTGAGGATGCGGTTGCGCGGAACGTCGCGCTCGTGCGCCTCGCGCTCGCGCCAGGCGGCGACCTCCTGCAGCACCGCGAACTCGATGGGCTTGCGCACCCGCAGCTTCAGCCGCTTCCACGCATTTTCCGGATCGGTGCGATAGGTGCTCTCGGAGGTAAGAATCTCCATCTCGTCGCCGACCCAGTGGCTGCGCCCCTGTTCGGCGAGGTTCGCCTTCAGGAAATGGTAGACGTCACGCAGGTGCGTCACATCGGCCAGCGCATAGTCGAGCTGCTTGTCGCTCAGCGGCCGGCGGGACCAGTCGGTGAAGCGAGACGACTTGTCGATCCGCACAGCAGTGATGCGATGGACCAACTGGTCGTAAGAAATCGAATCGCCGAAGCCGCAGACCATTGCCGCGACCTGGGTGTCGAACACCGGGTGCGGGATGAACCCGCCGAGGTGATAGACGATCTCGATGTCCTGCCTTGCGGCATGGAACACCTTCACGACGCTCTCGTCGCGCATCAACTCGAAAAATGGCGCGAGGTCGAGCCCGTCTGCCAGCGCATCGACGATAACAGCGTCCTCGACGCTCGCCATCTGGATGACGCAGAGCTTCGGCCAGAAGGTCGTTTCGCGCAGGAACTCTGTGTCGACAGCGACGAAATCGTGTTGCGCGAGGCGCCGACACACGTCGGCCAGTTCTTTGGTGCTTGAAATGATGTGCATAGTAATCGCGAGATATAGCGGATGCTTGCCCGCTTGTCGCCACGAAACCGCCTTGTTATCGCCTGTCCGTTCGATTGGCGAACAGGGGGCGCAAGCCGGCCCGCCGCCTTGACTTTGTCGTCATCCCATGGCTTTTGCACGGGCGCGCAATCGCGCCGGCCGGCACCGGCTTCGCCTTGTGTGCCGCCACTTTTTTCAAACTTCGGGCCATCGAGGACCACATGCATCGCTATCGCAGTCACACGTGCGGGGAACTGCGCGAAACCCATGTCGGCGCCACGGCGCGCCTGTCGGGCTGGGTGCACCGCGTGCGCGATCACGGCGGTCTGCTCTTCATCGACCTGCGCGACAACTACGGCATGACCCAGTGCGTGGTCGATCCCGATTCGCCCGCCTTCAAGCTCGCAGAGACCGTTCGCGCCGAATGGTGCATCCGCATCGACGGCAACGTGAAGATGCGCACGCCCGAGACGGTCAACGAGACGCTGCCGACTGGCGCGATCGAGATCTTCATCCGCGATCTGGAAGTCCTTGGCGCGGCGCGTGAGCTGCCGCTGCCGGTCTTCAACGAGCCGGACTATCCCGAAGATATCCGCCTGACCTACCGCTTCCTCGACCTGCGCCGCGAGACGCTGCACGAGAACATCATGACGCGCACGCGCATCATCGGTTCGATGCGCCAGCGCATGGGGTCGGCGGGCTTCACCGAGTTCCAGACACCGATCCTGACGGCCTCCTCGCCGGAAGGCGCGCGCGACTTCCTGGTGCCCTCGCGGCTGCATCCGGGCAAGTTCTACGCGCTGCCGCAGGCCCCGCAGCAGTTCAAGCAGCTGTTGATGGTCTCCGGCTTCGACCGCTATTTCCAGATCGCGCCGTGCTTCCGCGACGAGGACCCGCGCGCCGATCGCCTGCCGGGCGAGTTCTATCAGCTCGACGTGGAAATGAGCTTCGTCGAGCAGGAGGACGTGTTCTCCACGATGGAGCCGATCATGCGCGGCATCTTCGAGGAGTTCGCGAAGGGCAAGCCGGTCACCGGCACCTTCCCGCGCATTCCGTATGCGGAGGCGATCGCCAAGTACGGTTCGGACAAGCCGGACCTGCGCAACCCGATCGAGATGCAGGATGTCGGCACGCACTTCGCCGGCTCGGGCTTCAAGATCTTTGCGCGCCTGCTAGAAGACCCGAAGAACGCCGTGTGGGCGATCCCGGCTCCGACCGGCGGCAGCCGTGCCTTCTGCGACCGGATGAACTCCTGGGCGCAGGGCGAGGGGCAGCCGGGCCTCGGCTACATCTTCTGGCGCGAAGAGGGCGGGGCCCTGGAGGGCGCCGGCCCGCTCGCCAAGAACATCGGCGAGGAGCGCACCGAGGCGATCCGCACGCAGCTCGGCCTGAAGGCGGGCGATGCCGCGTTCTTCGTGGCGGGTGATCCGAAGAAGTTCTCCGACTTCGCCGGCAAGGCGCGTACCCGCGTCGGCGAGGAGCTCGACCTCGTCGACCGCGACCGCTTCGCGCTGGCCTGGATCGTCGACTTCCCGTTCTTCGAGTGGGACGAGGAAGAGAAGAAGGTCGAGTTCGCGCACAACCCGTTCTCCATGCCGCAGGGCGGCCTGGACGCGCTGGAGAACATGGCCCCGCTGGATATCAAGGCGTTCCAGTACGACCTCGTCTGCAACGGCTACGAGATCGCCTCCGGCTCGATCCGTAACCAGTCGCCCGAGCTGATGGTCAAGGCGTTCGAGAAGGTCGGCCTGTCGAAGAGCGACGTGGAGGAGCGCTTCGGCGGCCTCTACCGCGCGTTCCAGTACGGCGCGCCGCCGCATGGCGGCATGGCCGCCGGCGTCGACCGCATCGTCATGCTGCTGGTCGGGGCGAAGAACGTGCGCGACGTCAGCCTGTTCCCGATGAACCAGCAGGCGCAGGACCTGCTGATGGGAGCACCGTCCGACGTGTATCCGAAGCAGTTGCGCGAGCTGCACATCCGGCTCAACCTGCCCGAAAAGGGCTGATCCGCGGGCTCGCGCCGCGGTGGAGTGACATCTCTTGCGCAAGCGTCTGGAAGCCTGGCTCTTTGCCGATGCCGACGGGGCGCCTGCGCTCATTCGCCGGCTGGTCAGCGAGAATGCGCGGGCCTTTGTGCTGCCTTACGCGCTGGCCTTCCTGTGCATGGGCCTTGTCGCCGCCACGACGGCTGCAAGCGCCTGGATCCTCAAGGATATCATCAACGAGATCTTCGTAGCGCGTGACGGGGCGATGGTGATCGCCATCGCCGCCTTCGTGTTCGTGGTGTTCCTGATCAAGGGAGCGGCCGCCTACGGTCAGCTCGTCATTCTGGGGCGCATCGGCAACGCCATCGTTGCGTCGATCCAGAAGCGGCTGTTCAACGCCATCACGCGACAGGACGTCGCCTTCTTCGAAAGCTCGGGCATCGGTGACCTGGGCACGCGCCTGTCGCACAACGCGAATGCCGCGCGTGCTGCCCTCGATCTCGTCGTCACGGCGCTTGGCCGCGACCTGCTCTCGGTGATCGCGCTCGTGGGCGTCATGGTGGTGCAGGATCCGTTGATGAGCCTCATCGCCCTGTTCATCGCGCCGCCAGCGATATTCGTGGTGAGCAAGCTTGTGCGCCGCGTCCGGCGCGTGGCGAAGTCCCAGTTCGTTTCGCTCTCGCGCATCCTGTCGATCTCCCAGGAGACGATTTCCGGCATCCGCATCGTCAAGGCCTTCGCGGTCGAGGAGCGACTGCGCGACGAGATGGGCCGGGCGGTGGTCGATGTCGAGCTGCAGGCGAACAAGATCACCCGCCTTTCGGCCCGCACCTCACCGGTGATGGAGACGCTCGGCGGCATCGCCATCGCCCTGGTGATCCTCTATGGCGGTTACTCCGTCATCGAGCTCGGCAGCGATCCGGGGTCCTTCGTGTCCTTCATCGCGGCGCTGCTGCTGGCCTATGATCCGGCGCGGCGGCTTGCACGTCTCAACGTCAATCTTTCCGCCCATCTGGTCGGTGTGCGGCTGATGTACGAGGTGCTCGACCGCGACTCCGGCGAGCACGATCTCGTTCCCGGCGCGCCCTTGCCGCTGAGCGCGGGCCGCGTCACCCTCGAGGATGTCGTGTTCCGCTATGGCGAGGCTCCGGCGCTCGACCATCTTTCACTCGACGCCCGCCCCGGCGAGGTGACGGCGCTTGTCGGCCCCTCGGGCGCGGGAAAGTCCACCGTCTTCTCGCTGCTCGAGCGCTTCTATGACCCGGATGCCGGGCGGGTGCTGATCGACGGTACGGACATCCGTGAGGTGGGTCTTGCCGCCTTGCGGGCGAAGATCGCGCTGGTCTCCCAGGACACGTTCCTGTTCGATCTCAGCGTGCGCGACAACATCTTGCTCGGGCGCCCCGGCGCGAGCGAAGAGGCCGTTCGTCAGGCAGCGCGCGAGGCCAATGCGGAGGAGTTCATCCTCGCCCTGGACCAGGGCTACGACACGAGGGTGGGCGAGGGCGGCGGCCGGCTGTCCGGCGGCCAGCGCCAGCGCGTGGCAATCGCCCGTGCCATTCTGCGCGACGCGCCGATCCTGTTGCTCGACGAGGCGACCTCCGCGCTCGATTCCGAGAGCGAGGCCAAGATCCAGGAAGCCCTGTCGCGGCTGATGAAGGGCCGCACCACGCTCGTCATCGCCCATCGCCTTGCAACCGTGCGTGAGGCGAACCAGATCGTCGTGATGGATCGCGGCCGCGCCATCGAGAGCGGCACCCACCGGGAGCTCTTCGCCCGCGGGGGGCTCTACAAGCGGCTTTGCGACCTGCAGTTCTCCGAGGGCGGGTCGAGCGACTGATCCCTTTCCTTGGACGCCTCCGAGGGCTTAGCGATCTCCTTTCACTGGACATGAAAAACCCCGCCGCAGGGCCCTGCGGCGGGGGTTCTTTTTGCGGCCGGGTCGATCCGGTCAGCGACCGGGGTTCGCTGCCACGGTTGCGTTGAGCAGTTGCGGCAGGGTGTCCGGCGCGGTGGCCAGAACGCCCATGATCTGCATCGCGGGGACCGGCGTCTCGGGCTCGATGGTGATCACCAGCTCATCCGGCGACACCAGGAAGCTCTTCAGCGCGCCATGCAGGCTCTGGCCGAAGGGCGTGTCCTTGAGCGGGCCGAGTTCGTTCGCCGCCTGGTCGGCAAGGCCGAGTGCCAGCGTTTCCGGAGACAGGCCGGCGGGCTTCGCCTGCTGGTTGATGAAAGCGGAGATGAGGCGGGCATCGCGCACCGTCAGGCTCGCCTTGTTCACCGTGGCGGTGGCCAAGACCATCTGCGCCTGCTCGGGGTTCTCGAACACCACGCGCGGCACGCCGCCGATCTCCAGTCTCAGGTCCATGGATCCGCCGCCCTCGATGGTGAAGGCAAGGGGATCGATGCTGAGCGTCTGGGTGTCGGCATCCCAGCTCATCCGTGTCTCGTCCGAATATTTGACGACATCGAGACCCAGCTCCTCAAACAGGGCGCGTGCATCATCTTCCTCGATCAGCGAGATGGGGAAGGACGCGTTCTTCGTCACGGCCTCGATCCGGGTCGGGATCGGGTTGATGAAGTCGCTCATGGTGAGGCGATAGCTGTCGATGGAGACGGGAGCGGGCAGGTCGTCGGACGCGACCTTGATCCCTTCCAACTCCAGCAGTCCGAGCGTGGGAACCACCGACAGGATTGCCGGAAGCGACGGATCGCCGTTGCTTGAGGCGACGAAGAAGTCGAGGTAGCGCGACAGCGAGGCCAACCGCAGCTCGCTCATGCGGAACAGCTTCGCGTCAACGGCCGTGTTGTTCTCCTCCGCCGTGATCGACAGGTCGCTCATGGAGAAGTCGCTGAAGCCGCGGTAGGAGGCGTCCTTGGCCTGGATGTTGCCGATGGCGCCGTTGATGACCGGCGAGGTGATGGCCAGTGCGGAAAGGTCGAAGCTGTCAAGCGAGATGGCTCCCAGCGCATCGGCCGCCTGACCTCCCAAGTCAGTCAGGGAGGCCTCGTCCTCCGGCAGCTTGCCGAGGACTGCCAGGTCGCCGATGGAGGCGACGTCGAAGGCCGGGGCCTGCGGATCGGCGCGCAGGCCCGTCATCGTCAGGCTGTTGATGGCCGCGGACCCTTCGGCGAACGAGAAGTTCATGCCGTCGACGGAGGCGCTGGCGATGATCTCGTCGCCGGTCAGCCGGTCGGCAGGAAGCACGCCGAACACACGTAGGAGCGGCTTGACGTCGGTGCCGGTGACAACCTGCGGGCCGGTCTCCTCGCGCATTGCGATCGTTTCGGCCGTTGCGTCGGGCTCCGTCTTGATGGTGGTCTCCGAGACGGTCTTTTCGATCCGCTGTTCCTCGATCCGACCATTGGCGAAGCCGGTGATGGTCATTCCCTCGTAGGACTGCTTGCCCGACGTGCCGTCGGGCATCTTCGAGGTCGATTCCATGCGGCGGACCGACATCTTGCCAAGCTTGGTGTCGAGGCCTGCGACAATGGCGGGCAGGAAGCGGGAAACCGGACGTTCGGGATCCTCCGGCGCAACGAACGGCACCTGCAGATAGTCCTCCGCGACGAGGTCGTACTGAACGACGGTGATGTCGAAGGCGTTGCGGGTGCCGTCCTCGGTCACGCCGCCGGAAAACGCGAACTCGTGTGCTCCGGGCTGTTCGTAGCGCTCGAGATGGTAGCCCTTGTCGGTCTTGGTGACGCCGATCAGGCGGGTCTCGGGGCTGTTGATGCGGATGTCGAGATCGACGTCAGCGCCGGCGAAGCTGAAGGCAAGGTCCCAGCCGAACTTGGCGTCGCGCACGATGGCATCGCCGGTGCCGGTCTCGGTGACGCTGCCGTATTCGGCGATGGTTGCGCCGTGGTCCTTCGCCCACTTGAGGAAGGCATCGGCGGCATCAAGCGCGGGGTTCGCGGTTGCTGGATTGGCAAGGGCGAGTGTGACGAGGAGGGCGCCTGCCGTGGTGGTATATCGGGAGCTTCTGGGCATCATCCGTTGTCCGTAATCGTGTATGGAAATCGGGCACGCATCGAGGCGCGGGCGTTCGTGCCGAAACGGGCGCAGCCGCGCTGCGCCGTTCCGACGGTTCGTCGATGTCGTGGGCGGTGCCCCCCGGGCCGCCCGACGTCGAGATCAGTCCTGATTGGCCGTGACCGTCACGCCGAGGATCGTCGGCAAGGTCTGCGGGGCCATCATCGCGGTCCCCAGCAACTGGGCAAAGGGAACCGGTGCAGCCGGAGCCGCGGTCGCAGAGATCGACTGCGGATCGTTCAGGAAGGTGGTGGCCGCTCCCGAGACGCTCTTCTGGAAGTCGGGGTTGCCGATTGCGGAAAGCAGCATCGGCAGCGCGGCGCTCAGCTGGCCGACGAACTGCTCGCGGGTGGCCCCGGACTCCTTGGCCTGCGCATCGAGCAGGCGGTCGACCAGCGATTCGTTGTCGAGCCGCAGGCTCAGACCGACCATCTGCAGGCCCTGCATGATGCCCATCGCTTCTTCCGGCTTGCCCTGCGCGGCCTCGAGCTTGGCGAAGACCTCCCGGGTCATGCCGTTGAGCTTCAGCGAGGCGTTCAGCGTCGCGGCTTCGTTGGCGGAAATCGTCAGGTCGGAGATGTCCAACGCGCCGGTGTCCGGATCCCAATCCGCTTCGAGCGACAGGCCGAGCACGACCTTTTCGTAGCCCAGATCGGTCAAGGTCTTGCGCTCGTCCGCATCGAGGCTCTCGGCCGAAATCTCGACGCCCTCGACGGTGAGCGAGCCGGCGGTCGGCAACTCGCCGTCCATTTCCTCGATCTCGGCGACCACGCTGGCGACCGGGATCTTGCCCTCGTCTCCGCTGTCGATGACGATGCCGGTGATCTCGGCGCGCGAGTAGGACGGCGCCACCGCGTCGGTACTGGCCTTTGCCTTCACCGTGGCCGCGGAGGGCAGGACCGGATCGTCGATATCGATCAGGGCGACAGTGATGCTGACGTCCTCACCGTTTTCCCGATTCTTGATGGCCACGCCGTTCATCGACATGTTGCTGGCGGTCAGCCCGCCGTCGGAGGCGACTTCGCCTTCCTCGAAAGACATCGTGGCAATGGTCATTTCGGTCTTGCGATCGCTGTCGTCGATGGCAGCGCGCAGGCCGGTGATCGTTACCGTGTCGCCGTTCTCCTCGACGCTGTCGTAGCCGGTCACGGTCGCCTTGCCGGCCTCGAAGATCTCGAAGAACGTGTCCGCCACCTCGTTGCCGGATGCGTCGAACGCAAGCGCCGGTGTGGCAATCAGGAGCGGGCAGGCGAGCGCGATGGCGCGTGCACGGCGAAGGGCAAGATTAGTCATTCAGACGTCTCCGACTGTTGTTTGGGTGTCCGCTCCCTGCCTGCGGACCGCTACGATGCTCCAAATGCGGCGCGAGAACAAGGCACGCGCACAGATTGTTCAGAGTGATTTCTCACCCGGACGATCAACCACGGGCAGGCTGCTTTTCCGCCCATTCGCTCATGGCCGCCTCGACATCGGCGAGGGTGGGGAGACTCTCCTCGTTTCCCAGATGCTGGATCGCGTGGGCGGAGGCGGCCCGGGCGAAGCGGAAATGCTGCTCCCATCCGGCGGTCCCGTCCCGCATCCACGAATAGACATAGGCGCCGTGGAACACGTCGCCGGCGCCGTTCGTGTCGACGATCCGCGCCTTGGGTACGTCCAGCGCGGGCAGCCGGCGCGTCGGGCCGCGGTCCTCGTACCAGAACATGCCGTCCTCGCCGACGGTCACGCCGGCGACCGGGCAGCCGCGCTCGCGCAGGTAGTCGAGGGTTTCCTCCACGCCAAGGCCGAGCTGTTCGCAGAACCTTGCAGAGACGACTGCGACGTCGATGTGACGCAGCAGCTCGTCCGTGTTCTCGCGCACGGCGCCGCCGTCAAGCGAGGTCAGGATGCCGGCCGCGCGAGCGGCCTTTGCGTAGTGGAGAGCGGCCTCCGGCATGTGGCCGTCGAGGTGCAGCGCCCTGCAGCCGGTAAGGTTGAGCTCGGGGAAGGGATGGAGGAAATCGTTGTCGCGGCAGCGGACGATGGCGCGCTTGCCGTCCTTGGGCATGATGAAGGAGAGGGAGGATTCCCGCACCTTTCGCCCGTGGATCGAGATGCCGTACTTGGCGGCCATGTCCAGGAACATGCGGGCGAGCCAGTCGTCGGCTTGCGAGCACAGGATGTCCGGCGCGATTCCCAGCCTTGCGCAGGCGAAGCCGGCAGTGACCGCATTGCCGCCGAAACTCACCGCGTAGTCGCGCGCGATCGTCTTGTCGTCGCCCGTCGGCAGTGCGTCGGTGAGGAAGGTGATGTCGATATAGGCCTGACCGATGAATAGGGCCTGCATGCTTCTGCGCGCTCCTTGCTGGCGGGTTCGTCTCGTGTTCTCAAGTCTCGGCCCCTGCGGAATTTTTCGCCTTTTCGAAGGGCGCCTTCAGGGGTCATTTACCAAAGGAACCGATACTGGTCCGGCTGTTCAATGCCGGATCCTCGCGTGCCGCATCGTTATACCCGTTTCCTGAAGACACTGGTGATTGCCCTCGGTCTGGCGATCGCCCCCCTGATTGCGGCCAATTACATCCTCGCGAACTACGCCGTAACACAGGCCCGGACCGAGATGAAGGCGATCGCCGAGCGCTATGTCCTGCGGGCGGAAAAGGCGATCGGCGACGCGGTGTCGGTGCTTCAGACCCTGCATCAGAACGGTCATGTGACCTGTTCCGGCGCCGACCGCCAGGCCTTCCACTCCGGCCTGATCCACGCTCCGTTCGTGCAGATGATCGGGGTGGTCAATTCCGATGGCGTGATGATCTGCAACGTTCCCGACCAGTCGGGGCAGGGGCGGCAGGTGCTGCCGGTGCTGCAGGCGGATTCGCCTCTCGTGGGCATCGGCATGCGCGATCGCGTCTACGAGGGCACGCGGGTCGCGCTGGTCAGCTGGCGCATCGGCACAGGAAACCGCCTGCTGGCGGAGATTTCTCCGGTCGCCATCGCCATCGATCCGGGACCGGAATACCTGCGCGCCTATCGGCATGTGGAGCTGCGCCTCGGCGACGGCGTGACCTGGCTGCGCTCGGGCGAATACAGCAACATCAACGCCCGTGAAGGCGAGAGCGAGTTGGTGGTCGAAGTGGCGTCGGAGAAGTATCCGATGCTTGCGACCGTCTCCGCGCCGGCCTCCGCCGCCGACAATCTGGTGCGCGACCTGCAGGTCGTGGCGGCCATCGCCTGTGTCGGCTTCGCCATTCTCTTCGTCGCCGTCAGCGTCTGGTTCTCTTGGCGCCCCGAAAGCGAGGCGGAGGACGAGTTCGTCCAGGCGATCCGGCGCGGGGAGTTCATTCCCTATTATCAGCCCGTCATGGACATCGAGACCGGTCGCCTGCGCGGCTGCGAGGTCCTGATGCGCTGGCAGCGACCGGACGGTTCGGTGATTTCGCCCGGCGCCTTCATGACCTTTGCCGAAACCTCGGGGCACATCTTCGAGATGACCCGGCAGGTGATGCGCAAGACCCGCGACGAGGTGGGCGACCTCTATTTCCAGAACCCGGAATGCAAGCTGTCGATCAACCTGTTCGCCGGGCATTTCGAGGACAGGCAGATCATCGAGGACATCACCGAGATCTACGGGGGGTCCAAGATCGCCTTCCAGCAGATCGTGATGGAGGTGACCGAGCGACAGCCGTTGTCCAACATGGACACCGCCCGCAAGATCATCGCCGAGATGCAGGCGATCGGCGTGCGCGTGGCGCTGGACGATGTGGGCACCGGCCATGGCGGTTTCGCCTATCTCCAGAAGCTGGGCATCGACATCATCAAGATCGACAAGATGTTTATCGACAGCCTGGGGACCGACGACAATTCGACGACCATCGTCGATACGATGGTCGAGCTCGCCGACAATCTGGGCATGGGCATCATTGCCGAGGGCGTCGAGACGATGGAACAGATCGAGCGGCTGCGCGAACTCGGCGTGTCGGCGGCCCAGGGCTACATCTTCGCGCCGCCCTTGCCCGCCAAGCTGTTCATCGAGCTGGCGCAGGCGCTGTCCGGCGGGCGGGCGTCCGCGCTGCCCGAAGGAATGGGCCAGGCTCTCGTCGCCTGAGGAGCGGATGCGCGCGGCGTGCATGCGCCGGGACCTTTTGCGCGCGACTGCGATCCGATAAGGTGCGCGCCGATCAGCCTTCTCATCTGGAGCCGGACCTTTGCACGCTCTGACCACGGCGACAGTTTCTGTCGCGCCTCGCTGGCGCCGCGCCGTCCTCGCCATCGCCGTTTCCCTGGCGCTGGCTGGATGCCAGACCGCGGCCTCCACGTCTCAGCAGGCCTCGCGGTCGCAGGCCGCCGCCGTCCAGGTTGCCGCGCTTCCCGCCTTGCCCGCGCCCGTCGGCGCGATGCCGGGATCCGAGCTGGCGCTTGCGCCGCAGGGCAACGCCCAGCGGCGGGCCCATGCGGCCATCGTCGTCGATGCGGCCACCGGTGCCGTGCTGCATGAGGAGGATGCGGACGCGCTGCGCTACCCGGCCTCCCTCACCAAGATGATGACGCTCTATCTGTTGTTCGATGCGCTGTCGGAAGGGCGGGTGAACGTCGACACTCCGCTTATCATTTCGGCCAAGGCGGCAAGCCAGCCGCCGGCGCGCATCGGGCTGAAGGCGGGTGGCCGGCTGACCGTGTCGCAGGCGATCCAGGCGCTGGCCGTGAAGTCCGCCAACGACGTCGCCATCGCGGTTGCGGAAAACCTCGGCGGATCCGAGGCGGCCTTTGCGGCGCAGATGACCGCCAAGGCGCGGAGCCTTGGCATGCGGAACACCCGTTTCGTCAATGCCTCGGGCCTTCCCGATCCGCAGCAGGTCACGACCGCCCGGGACATGGCGATCCTGTCGCGGGCGCTGAAGAGCCGGCATGCGTCGCGCGCCAGCGCCTTCACGGCGCGCAGCTTCACCTACGAGGGGCGCACCTATCAGGCGACCAACAACCTGCTTGGCCGCGTTGCGGGCGTCGATGGGATCAAGACCGGCTATATCCGCGATTCCGGCTACAACCTGGCGGCTTCGGCGCATCGGGGAGGCCGCAGCGTCATCGCCGTCGTCTTCGGCGGCGAGAGCGAGGGCGCGCGCGACCGGCAGGTCACCGAGCTGATCGAACAGTATCTGTGAGGCAGCTGGCCGGAGTGTCCGGCGATCAGCTCGCGGACACAGCCACGAGCAAGGCGGACAGACGGTCCCCGTGCTGGGCTCTTCCGGCGGGACGCTGAGGTTCCTCCTCCTCCTTGGGAGGCGGTACTGCGGCCGGCGGGTGGTGAAGCAGCGGTTCGCCGTCCTTGTGAACGGCTGTCTGCAAAATTCCGGTTTCCGCGTCGATCATCAGGAAGACGTCATCGCCATCCTTGCGCGCGACGATCTCGATCCTGCCGTTCTTGTGGACGTAGCGCAGGGTGATGTAGCCGTGCTCGGACAGGGTGTTGGAGATCTCGTTGATGTTCGCGCCAATATGCTCTCCGGGCATAAGGTCGTCGGCGGCGGCGGGCTCTGCGACGAGCAACACCCCAAGCATGGCCAGATTGGCCGTCATTCGCTTCGCCAGCCGCACGAATTCCGTGCCCGCGACCTTGTCCGATGCGTCCATGGTCTCGCTCCCCGGAATGGTCCGGACCAATCTTCCCGTCCGGACCAAACAGCGCAAGACTAGCATGGAATTTCGCGATTGTGACGGTCCGTTCACACTGCTTGTGATGAAAGTTACCGGCGATCAGTAACCTGGGACAGGTATCCCGAGAGATGCTGCAGGGCCGCTGGGTCGCCGCCATCGGAACTGGTTAGCTCCGGCGGCATGCGCCAGCCGGGCTCGACATTCTCCATGTTCGGCAGCTGGTGGGCGATTCCCTTGTGGCAGTCGATGCAGGTGGCTTCGCCGCTGACGAGATAGCGCTGGTGGATCGCCGCCGCCCGGTCGGTCTGCCGGGTGAAGTCCATCGCGACGGAGGAGTGGCAGTTGCGGCACTCCAGGCTGTCGTTGGCCTTCAGTCGCGCCCATTCGTGCTTGGCCAGTTCCAGCCGGTGGTCGAGGAACTTGCGCCGCGTGCTGATGGTGCCGAAGAGGTGGCCCCAGACCTCCTTGGAGGCCTGCATCTTGCGGGCGATCTTGTCCGTCCAGTTGTGCGGCACATGGCAGTCGGGGCAGGAGGCGCGCACGCCCGAGCGGTTGGAGAAGTGCACCGTCTGCGTCAGCTCCTCATAGACGTTGTCCTTCATCTCGTGGCAGCTGATGCAGAAGGCCTCGGTGTTGGTCACCTCCAGCGCCGTGTTGAACGCGCCCCAGAAGATGACGCCGCCGATGAAGCCGCCGAGCGTCAGGAACCCCAGGCCGAAATGCACGCTCGGCCTTGCGAAGACGGCCCAGGCCTGGCGGGCGAGGGATTTTACGCGGCTCCACATGGCCTATTGGCTCCCGGCCGGCCTGGCGCCGAGCTCGCTCATGTCGCGGAACGTGTTGGAGACCAGCGGTGCGGCATCCGACTGCGGCACATGGCACATGGTGCAGAAGTAGCGGCGGGGCGACACATCGGCGAGCATCTGGCCCTCGCGGTCCATGTAGTGGGTGACGCTGATCATCGGCGCGCCGGAGCCTTGCGTGTATTCCCGCTTGTGACAGGACAGGCAGCGATTGGTGTTGACCGAGAGCTGGTAGCCCTCGATCGAGTGCGGAATGACCGGCGGCTGCTCGGGATAGGCGCGCATCTTGCGGACATCGTCCGTCACCCATTTGGCGACAGGGGGAGCTGCGGCGTTTTCCATCGGCTGGGGCGCTCCGCGCAGGCGCGGGGCATCCTGGGAGAAGGCCGGCAGCGCAAGGCCGACGGCGAACACGAGAAGGCCGGCAAGCAGCGCGGGCGCGGCTACGCGGTGGAGACCTTGACTGCGCATTTCTTGAAATCCGTCTGCTTGGAGATGGGATCGGTGGCGTCGAGCGTGACCTTGTTGATCAGCTGGCTGGCGTCGAACCACGGCACGAAGATCACGCCGCGCGGCATGCGGTTGCGCCCGCGCGTCTCGATGCGCGAGCGGATCTCGCCGCGCCGGGAGGTGACCGTCACCTCGGTGCCCTGGTTCAGGCCGCGGTCGCGGGCATCGTCGGGGTGCATGAAGACGCGGGCGCCGGGGAAGGCCTTGTAGAGCTCGGGCACGCGCATGGTCATGGACCCGGAATGCCAGTGCTCCAGCACCCGCCCGGTCACCAGCCACAGGTCGAACTCCTCGTCCGGCACTTCCGCCGGCGGCTCGTAAGGCACGGCGAGGATCACCGCCCGTCCATCCTTGCGGCCGTAGAAGCGCACGCCTTCGCCCGCCTTCACGTACGGATCGTAGCCCTCGCGGTAGCGCCAGCGGGTTTCCTCGCCGTCGACCACCGGCCAGCGCAGGCCCCGCACCTCGTGGTAGCGGTCGTAGGGCGCCAGGTCGTGGCCGTGGCCGCGGCCGAACTCGGCATATTCCTCGAACAGTCCCTTGTGGACGTAGAAGCCGAAGTCCTTCGCCTCCTGGTTCTCGTAATCGGGGTGGATCTCCGACAGGGGGAAGCGGTCGACATTGCCGTTGCGAAACAGCACGTCGAACAACGTCTTGCCGCGATAGCCGGGGTTGGCGTCGAGCATCTCGGCGGGCCACACCTCGTCCGTGGTGAAGCGCTTGGAGAACTCCATGAGCTGCCACAGGTCCGAACGGGCCTCGCCCTTGGCGGTGACCAGCTGGTGCCACACATGGGTGCGCCGCTCGGCATTGCCGTAGGCGCCTTCCTTTTCCACCCACATGGCGGCCGGCAGGATGACGTCGGCGGCGAGCGCCGTCACCGTCGGATAGGCATCGGAGACGACGATGAAATTGTCCGGGTTGCGATAGCCGGGATAGGTCTCCTGGCTGCTGTTGGGGGCGGCCTGGACGTTGTTGTTGACCTGGACCCAGTACCAGTTGAGCTTGCCGTCGCGCAGCATCCGGTCCTGCAGGACGGCATGGTAGCCCGGCTTGTCCGGCAGCAGGCCCTCGGGGAGTTTCCAGATCTCCTCCGCATGCTTGCGGTGCTCGGGGTTGGTCACCACCATGTCGGCGGGCAGGCGGTGGGCGAAGGTGCCGACCTCGCGTGCCGTGCCGCAGGCGGAGGGCTGGCCGGTCAGCGAGAACGGGCTGTTGCCCGGCTCGGAGATCTTCCCGGTCAGGAGATGCAGGTTGTAGACCATGTGGTTGGCCCACACGCCGCGCACATGCTGGTTGAAGCCCATGGTCCACAGCGACATGACCTTGCGGTCCGGGTCGGCATAGAGCTCGGCGAGCTCGCGCAGGAAGTCGGGCTCGACGCCGGACAGTTCCGACACCCGCTCCAGCGTGTATTCCGACACCAGCTTGCGGAAGGTCTCGAAGTCGGCCGGCTCCATCTTGCCCGGATCGCCGGCTCCAGTGGCCTTGAGTTCCAGCTCGTTGTCCGGGCGCAGGCCGTAGCCGATATCGGTCTGGCCGGTCATGAACACCGCATGGTCGCGCACGAAGTCCTCGTTCACGCGGCCGGTCTCGATGATGTGGTTGGCGATGTAGTTGAGGATCGCCAGATCGGTGCCCGGCTTGAACACGACCGGGATGTCGGCAAGATCCATGCTGCGATGGGTGAAGGTCGACAGCACCGCGACGCGGACATGCTCGTGGCCGAGCCGCCGGTCGGCGAGCCGGGTCCACAGGATCGGGTGCATCTCCGCCATGTTCGAGCCCCACAGCACGAAGGCGTCGGCATGCTCGAAATCGTCGTAGCAGCCCATCGGCTCGTCCATGCCGAAGGCGCGCATGAAGGCGGTGGCGGCGGAGGCCATGCAGTGGCGGGCGTTGGGATCGAGGTTGTTGGAGCGGAAGCCCGCCCGCATCAGCTTGGTGGCGGCGTAGCCCTCGAAGATCGTCCACTGGCCGGAGCCGAACATGCCGAGCGCGGTCGGGCCCTTGGCCGCCAGCGTTTCCTTGGCCTTCTTCGCCATCAGGTCGAAGGCCTCGTCCCAGGACACCGGCTCGAATTCGCCGTCCTTGTGATAGCTGCCGCCGCGCTTGCGCATCAGGGGCGTGGTCAGGCGGTCCTCGCCATACATGATCTTCGACAGGAAGTAGCCCTTGATGCAGTTGAGGCCGCGATTGACCTCCGCCTGCATGTCGCCATGGGTGGCGACGACCTGTCCTTCCTTCACGCCGACCATGACGCCGCAGCCGGTGCCGCAGAAACGGCAGGGCGCCTTCGACCACTTGATGTCGAGTGTGCCGATGCCGCCGGGGACCGGCTGGGCGGCGGCGGGCAGGGCGATGCCGGCGGCTGCCGCCGCGACGGCAGCGGCCTGCGCCTTGATCATGTCGCGTCTGGAGAGCTCAAGCTCCATCGTCAGACCTCCTCGATATGTTCGAAAACCATGTTGGCGGACACCACGCCGTCGAGCAGGGCGATCTCGACCAGTTGCTTGCCGGTCTCGCCGCGCGGTGCCTCCAGGACGATGACGATCTTGCTGCCCTCGGCGGCGCGGACCTCTACCCCGGGAAGGTCGGAAAGGGTCGCGGCAATGCTGTCCAGCCGGCCCGGAAGGACCGAGACGACGGCACTGGAAATGGCGAGGGCGACGGTGGGGGTGTCAGGCATCGCATGCCTCCGCCATGGGGGCGAGCGCGATTGCCGAGACGGGACAGGGCGCGACGCAGGCGCCGCAGCCGGTACACAGCGAGGCCGTCACCTGCGGCAGGAACGGACCGCCGCGGCGAGGAGGAAAGCGGATCGCCTCCTGCGGACAGACATCGCGGCAGGCCTGACAGTCGATGCCGGCGCGCGGCAGACAGTGCGCGGCGATCTGAGGCCTGTAGGGCAGGGCTTCCCGCGTGCGATCGAACAGGTTCTCCGGGCAGACCTCGGCGCAGGCGCCGCAAAAGTTGCATTCGCCTGAGGCGAAGGACAGGGCCGGGCGCTCGCGCGCCAGCTCCACAATGCCGGTCGGGCAGGCATCGACACAGGCGCCGCATCCGGTGCAGCGGGCCAGTGCGCCGGCCGACAGCCAGGGCGGGAGCAGCGTGTCCGGGGTTTCTGCTTCAGGTGGGTGGCCGGTGAGAAAACGCCGTCTTGACGCATCGAAGGGCAGGGTCATGGTCCGCACCTCAATGCAGCGCTGTCGGCGGCCCGGGAGGGCCAAACAGCAGTTGCAGCATCCATACGGCAAAGCCGTAGGCGCCGACTACCGCGACGGCCACGAAAGGCCAGACGCCGAAGGCCAGCACCAGAAAGGCCAGCAATTCCGTGCGCCAGCGCCGCCGATCCGCGGTGCCGGCACCATTCTCCCCCGATCCGGTCATATCGACACGCGTCCTTTCGGATGGTGTTGCCGTGACTTGAAAAGTAGTCTGATCATAAAAAAGTGCCTTATCAATGCGCAAAACTCCGTAGTCTGGAATTGAGTGAAGGTTGCTGACCTATAAATATCCGTACTTTTGCCGTGTCCCGGTAATTTTGATGAGATTTTTATTTCATAAAATCGTCGTAATTCCGAGATTGGTAGCCTTCATTTTGTTGTATCTAATATTTGAATATTGCGCGTGCTCAACGCGAGCCGCTGCTGCGCAGCGGCTGGACTTGTGCGCTTGCGAAGAGCAGGTAGGCGAGGCTCCACACCGCGGCGCCGGCACCCAGCAGATGCAGGTAGTGTTCGGGGAGCAGCGGAGCCGCCACGCGCAGCAGCGCGCCGGCATTGACGAGCAGCAAGGCAATCGCGCAAAGCCGCTGTCCGGCATGGCCGCCGGGGCCGCGCGTGGTTGCCAGGCGGCTCATGACCGCAAGCGTCATGCTGCCGATCGCGCCGGCGGTCAGTGCGTGAAGCGCGCTATCGGCCGGCACGCCGAAGTGCGGCAATGCCGAGAGGGCCGCCAGCAGCAGCCCGGCCACCAGCCAGGCATAGCCGGCATGAAGTGCGAGGATGTCGCCGCGCCGCAGCAGCCATCCGCGCCAGCGCAGCAGGCGGGCAAGCTGCAGGAGGCCGGCACCGGCCAGAAGCACTCCGGTCGCGAGCGCGCCCGGCGCCAGGACCCAGGCCGGCAGGGCAACGCTGGTCGCCAGCAGCACGAAGATGTCGAAGCGGCCATAGGGGGCGGGCACCCGCTCGGCACCGCGTCCGGCCAGGGCGTTGCGCGTCAGGCTGGGCACGAGGCGCCCGCCGACGGCGGAGATCAGCAGCGCCGCCACGGCGATCCCGGTGCGCGCCATGGTCGCGGCCATTTCCGGATCGTCGCCGAGCAGCCGATGGGCGAGGGCTGCGGCCGCCAGCACGGGAAACAGCATCAGTCCATGCCGCGACTGGCCGCTGCGCCCCAGCCGCATTTCGCGGATCAGCAGCGCCGAGACGGCGAGCGGAAAGGCGGCATCGGCGGCAAGCGCGAGGGGCAAGGGGGCAGCAAGAGGCACCAGGCGCCCGGCGAGCCACAGACCGACCAGCAGGGCCAGCGGCCGGCCGGCAGTCGGCAGGCGGCCCGACCAGTTCGGCGTTGCCGACAGCAGGTAGCCGGCCATGATCGGCGGCAGGAAGCCGAAGACCATTTCATGCGCGTGCCAGGTCATCGCCGGCAGGCCGGCGACTTCGGCGATGCCGGACGTATAGATCCAGATCCATAGCGGCACGGCTGCCGCCGCCTGCAGCGCGGCTGCGAGGAACAGCGGGCGGAAGGCGACGGCGAGCCACCAGCCGTCCGTGATCCGCCTCGGTGCGGCGCCCATGGCAGGGCTGCGCGCGAGGGAGAGGGCGTTTGTGGGAAGGGGACGGGTGTGCGGTGCCATTGCCGGCGTCCTTGCAAGTTGGGGGACGCTTGCAGGACTAGCCGCGGAATTCGCCTGCTTCGTTGTTCCCGCGCAAAGACGCGGGCGTAAGGGAGGCCTAGACTTCTGTCTGACGTTGCAAGGGGAGTTCTCCCATGTCCAGCTATCAGGGTTCCAACGCCGGAGCGGCCAGACGGGTCGGGCCGGAAACGCTTGTCGGGGACTTGATGAGCGACTACCGCTCCACCATCGCCGTGTTCATCCGTCACAAGATGATGTGCATCGGCTGTCCGGTCGCGCGCATCCACGATGTCGAGGAAGCGTGCCGCGAGCACGGCATCGCGCTTGATGCCTTTCTTGGCGAGCTCGATGCCGCCATGACCGGCGCCGGGTGACGTCATGACCGACAGCACGGATACGGCCGTCTCGGGTGACTTCGCCATCGATGCCGACGTGCTGGCCGAAGGGTTCGGCCTGTCGGCGGAGGACTTCCGCGAACGGCTTCGTGCCGGCGCGGTGACGGGCAGGGTCTATCGCGGCATCGACGAGGACGCCGGGACTTGGCGGCTGGAAGCCTTCCACGCCAACGCCCGGCTGACCGTCATAACCGATGAGGAAGGCCGCCCGCTCCGCCGGTCGCTGGTCGACTTCGGCGACCGGCCGCTGCCGCGCGAGATGCGCCTGCCGCCGGACGGCGGGATCAGTCGGTCGACCGCTCGGCGAGCATGAACAGCTTGTGGGCGTTGCACACGACCACCTTCTTGCGGGCGCTGGACACCAGCCCCTGGGCTTCCCATGAGGTCATCACCCGGCTCACCGTGTGGAGCGTCGTGCCGGTCATCTCGGCGATGTCCTGCCGGGTCACCGGAAAGTCGATGAGGATGCCGTCCTCGGTCTTGCGGCCGGCCTGGTTGACGAGGCGCAGCAAGGCGTGCGCCACCCGCCGCTCCACTTCCTCCGTAGACAGTTCGCGGATGCGCGTGTGCGCGTCCTGCAGGCGCTGGCCCACGGTCTGCAGCGCATTCATCGCCAGCACGGGGCTGCGGGCGATGAACGAGTCCCATTGGCTGGACGGCCAGACGAGGGCCAGGCTGTCGACGACGGCCGAGGCGGTCGCCGGATAGTCGGTGCGCCGCATCGCCCGCGCGATGCCGAAAATATCGCCTGGGCTGACATGGCGCACCACCACCTGCTGCCCGTCCGGCGTCGTCTGCACCACCTTCAGCCGGCCGTGCAGAAGGGCGAAGAACTCGCTCGCCGGTTCTCCTTGCGCAAAGACGGTCGCGCCGATGGCGTATCTGCGGCTGACCGCCATGGCCAGCACTGCATCGAGGTCTTCTTCCGACATCGACTGGAAGATCGTCAGGTCCCGGATCAGGGAGCGGTCAAGTTGTGCAGGCGGCATTCCGTGGTTCCCTCCTCAGATGCCATTTTGTCGCAGGGGTGCCGGTCTTGGATGCCGGCCTTGTTTGCCTTTTCGCAAAAAGAAAACCTCCGAACGGGTGTTTCCTGAACTTGTCGAAAACGACGCACGACAGGAAAGGAATACATCATGATCACGAGACGTACCGCACTGATCGGGACCGCAATGGCCACTCTGATGGCGGTCGTCCCGGTCTTGGCTGACGAAACGGCAAACCCGACGCTGAATGCGCTGGACCTGCCGGATCAGACCGCGAACCTGGAGCGTGTGCAGGCGACCCTGGTGGCGCCGCCCGCCGTGATGGACCACGACCGGGTTGCCACCGGCGCCCCGAAGATCGTCGAATTCACCATGACCATCGAGGAGAAGACGGTCGTCGTTGATGATCAGGGAACAACGTTCCAGGCGATGACCTTCAACGGCACGATGCCCGGGCCGACCATGGTTGTCCATGAGGGCGATTACGTGGAGTTGACGCTGGTCAATCCCGAGACCAACGAGATGCCCCACAACATCGACTTCCATGCCGCCACCGGCGCACTCGGCGGCGCCGCGCTGACCCTGATCAATCCGGGCGAGCAGGCGACGCTGCGCTTCAAGGCGACCCGCACCGGCACCTTCGTCTATCACTGCGCACCTCCGGGCATGGTGCCCTGGCATGTGGTGTCCGGCATGAGCGGCACGCTGATGGTGCTGCCGCGCGACGGACTGAAGGACGAGCGGGGCACCCCCGTCACCTACGACACGGCCTACACGATCGGCGAGTTCGACCTCTACATCCCGAAGGACGAGAACGGCAATTACATGACCTTCGAGAGCGTCGGCGAATCGTATGCCGATACGCTGGAGGTGATGCGCGGGCTGATCCCGACCCATGTGGTCTTCAACGGTGCCAAGAACTCGCTGACCGGCGACAAGGCCATGACCGCGAAGGTCGGCGAGCGGGTGATGTTCATCCACAGCACCGCCAATCGCGACACCCGTCCGCATCTGATCGGCGGCCACGGCGACCTGGTCTGGGAGACCGGCAAGTTCGCCAACCCGCCCGAGCGTGACCTGGAGACCTGGTTCGTGCGCGGCGGCAGCGCGGCGGTGGCGATCTACGAGTTCCTGCAGCCGGGCATCTACGCCTACGTGAACCACAACCTCATCGAGGCGGCTGAGCTCGGCGCCACCGGCCACGTCAAGGTCGAGGGCGAGTGGAACAACGACCTGATGATGCAGGTCAGTGCTCCGGCTCCCATCGCGGTCCAGTAACCGCAAAGCCGAAACCGACAGCCCGCCACGGCGGGCTGTCGCCTTGCCAACCGGGGAGACGCTGCCATGCTCGCGAAACGGAAAACGACACTCCTGCCGCTCTTTGCGGTTTTGTCGCTGCCACTTCTGGCCGGTGCCGCGTTGCCGGGAGCCGCCGAACCGATGGGCTTGCCGGAGGTGGTGCGGATCGAGGAAAGCACCATCACCTACCGTCTTCCGGGCGAATATCTCGTCGGGCGGACCGCGACCAACGCGCCGCTCGAGGCGATCTCGCTCAAGCGTCCCTTCGAGATCATGCGCCGTCAGGTGACGGCGGGCGAGTACGGGCGCTGCGTCGCCGCCGGGGGCTGTCTTGCTCTCGATACGCCGCAGGACGAGGAGATGCCGGTCGTCGGCATCAACTGGTACGACGCGGCCGCCTACGCCGCCTGGTTCAGCCGGGAAACCGGAGAGACCTGGCGCCTGCCGACCGACAGGGAATGGTCGCTCGCTGCCGGATCGCGCTATCGCGACGACGCCTTGACCGACATTGCCGATGCCCAGGATCCCTCGCGGCGCTGGATCGCGCTCTACGAGGCGGAGACTGCACGCGGCGCCGATGTCGATCCGACGCCCCGGCCGGTCGGCCACTTCGGCAGCAACGAGCATGGCCTTCTGGATATGGGCGGCAACGTCTGGGAATGGACCGACAGCTGCTACCTGCGCCATCGCTTCGATCCGGTCACGGATGCGGAAAGTGTCGTCGAGAACTGCGGCATCCGCATCGCGCAAGGCAGCCACCGGGCCTACATGACCACCTTCTTTCGCGATCCCAAGGCCGGCGCCTGTTCGGTCGGCATTCCGCCCGCCAATCTCGGCATTCGGCTGGTGCGCGATGAACCCGGCGCCCTGCAATGGTTGAAGACATGGATCGGCCTGTAGGCGGCGTCGGGCCGGCCCTTCGCGACAGCGACGAGGACGTGCTGTCGCGGCTGGCCCATGTGCTGCATGAAATGGGGCTGCCCTGCGACTGCCAGGACCAGGTGGAGCGGGCGGTCTCGCTCTTTGCCGAACTGGAGGCGCGGCGCGTGCGCCGGCGGCTGATGGAGGCCGCACGCACCCGTGCGATGCGGCTTGCCGGCTTCATCGCCTATCTCGACGACCTGCGCGAGGGGACGGGCGAGCAGCTCGGTCCGGACGACTGCCTGCTGATCGCCGACACGTTCCGCACCATCGGCCGTACGGCCTCGGAGGGCGCGGCCTGTCTGGAGATGCTGGCCGGACGGCTGGAGGCCACCGGCGAGGGGGAGGCCGGCGGTCAGATCTGACATTCGCGCGGTCCTTGCCAATTCGCTTCGTTCTTTGTCCCGGCACAAAGAGCGCTCGCCGCACGGTGCCTAGGGTCAGGCGTCGCCAGCAGCCAGGGGAGGGCTGACCGGTTGCTCCGGCGACGCCCTTGCCCTTGCTGGCGGACGGAGACCGGCGATGACTTTTCACCCCACCACCTTGCACCGCAAGCCCGCTATTGGCGCCGCGCCCGCTATCGGGCCCGGCCAGCCGGTCGTGCCGCAGTCGGTCAGCGGCCGGTTCCGCCGGCTGAAATGGGCGGCCGTCGGGCTCTGCCTTGCGCTCTACTACGTGCTGCCGTTTCTGCGCTACGACCGCGGGCCCGACCAGCCCGGCCAGGCGATCCTGTTCGATCTGGCGCAGCTGCGCTTCCATCTTGCTGGGCTGGAGCTCAGGCCGCAGGAGCTTTACCTGCTGACCGGCCTGCTGGTGCTCGCGACCATCGTTCTGGTCCTCTCCAATGTGGTTGCGGGCCGGATCTGGTGCGGCTTCTTTTGCCCGCAGACCGTGTGGACGGATCTCTTCCTGTGGGTCGAGCGGCAGCTGGAGGGCGACCGCCGCGAGCGGCTGCGCCAGCTCTACCTGCCGATGACGCCCGCGCGCGTCCTCCGGCGCGGGGTGAAGCACGCGATTTGGCTGGCGATCGCCGCCGGTACGGGCGGGGCCTTCGCGCTCTATTTCGCCGATGCGCCGACCCTTTTGCGAGACATCTTCACCGGCAATGCCTCCAGCGTCGCCTATGGCGCGGTGCTGACCCTGACGCTGACGACCTATGCGCTGGCCGGGTTCGCCCGCGAGAAGATGTGCACCTACATGTGCCCCTGGCCGCGCCTGCAGGGCGCCGTCTGGGACGCGGAAGCCTTCGGCGTCGCCTATCGCGACTATCGCGGCGAGGCGCGCATGTCGGCCAAGAAGGCGGCGGCCGCCCGCGCAAGCGGCCTGCCGGCCGGCGACTGCGTCGACTGCATGGCCTGCGTCAATGTCTGCCCGATGGGCATCGACATCCGCGAGGGGCCGAACCTTGCCTGCATCAATTGCGGCCTGTGCGTCGATGCCTGCGACACGACCATGCAGAAGCTCGACCGGCCGCGCGGGCTGATCGACTACGAGAGCTGGACCAATATCGAGCGCGGCCGCAAGGGCGAGGCTCGGGTGCCGGTGCAGCTGGTGCGGGCGAAGACCGCCGCGCTGGCGCTGGCCGGCCTTGCGACGGCCGTCGCCATCGTGATGGTGGTGGCGACCAGGGCGACCCTGTCGCTCAGCGTGGCCCATGAGCGCAATCCGGTGGCGGTTGAGCTGTCGGACGGGCGGGTGCGCAACGCTTACGAGATCCGTGTCTCGCACGTTGCCGGGGCAGGGGGCACCTTGCTGCTCGGCATCGAGGGCGAGGCCGCCGGCCATGCCGAACTGCGCACGGCCGGCAATCTCGATCCGCAGGCCGAGGGGATTGCCGTCCTGCTCGACGAGCGGGGCAGCCGGCGGCTGCGCGTGACCGTGGCGGCCGAGCCGTCCGCTGCCGGGCCGATCACGTTCCGCCTTGCCGATCCGGTCAGCGGGGAGAGCGTCACTGCCTCGGATTTCTTCAAGATTCCATAAGTTTCTCCGACTTTGCGCTGGCACAACGTTGCAGCGCAGCAGGACGAATATTCCTTCAGACAACGGACCGCGGTGGTCCGCTCAATGGAGACCGAGATGAAACGCACACGGATGTTCGCCCTTGCTCTTGCCACCGTCGCCGCCCTGTCGGGGACCGTCGCCATGGCGGCAGAGCATGAGGTGAAGATGCTCAACAAGGGCGCCAAGGGCGTCATGGTGTTCGAGCCGGATCTCATCAGGATCGCTCCCGGCGATACCGTGCATTTCCGCGCCACCAATCCCAGCCACAACGCCGAGACCGTACCGGGCATGCTGCCCGAGGGCGCTGAAGCCTTCGCCGGCAAGATGAACAAGGACGTCTCCGTGACCTTCACCCAGGAAGGCGTCTACGGGATCAAGTGCAAGCCGCATTTCGCCATGGGCATGGTCGCTGCCGTCGTCGTCGGCGATCCGGTGAACCTCGACGACGCCAAGGCGGTCAAGACGCCGGGCAAGGCGAAGAAGGTCTTCGCGGAGCTGCTCGGCGGCCTGTGAGCTGCCGGCGGCAAGTACGGCCGGGCCGGACGGCGCGCGATTTCCCCCCTCGCGCCGTCCGCTTGACGGGAGGGGTATCAGGAGGCGGGACATGAGCAGATCCCTTCGCGACACCTATTGGCTGACCGGGGGCTTTCGCCCCTTTTTCTTCCTCGGCGCGCTGTCGATGGCCCTGTCGGTGCTGGCCTGGATCCCGATCCTCTCCGGTCATCTGGACCTCCCGTCCGCCTTCGCCCCCCGCGACTGGCACATCCACACCATGCTGTTCGGCGGGGTCTCGGCGATCATCGCCGGCTTTGCGCTGACGGCGGTCGCCAACTGGACCGGCCGCCCGCCCGTCGCCGGCGGCGAGCTGCTCGTGCTCGTGCTTGTCTGGCTCGCCGGGCGCATTGCCGTCACGCTCTCCGCGCTGACGGGAGCCTGGGCGGCGATGGCCGTTGATCTCGCCTTTCCGCTCGCACTGGTCGCCGTCTTCGCCCGCGAGGTGGTCGCCGGCGGCAATCTGCGCAACCTGCGCATCGTCGCGATCGTGGCGCTCTATGGCTTTGCCAACGCAGCCTTCCACACGGAAGCTGCGCTGACCGGCCTTGCCGACCATGCCGCGCGTGCCGGGATCTCCGTGGTGCTTCTTCTGGTCATGCTGATCGGCGGGCGGATCATTCCCGCCTTCACCCGCAACTGGCTGATGCAGCGGCGCGCCCTCGCGCTTCCGGCCGGTTTCTCGCGGCTCGACGGGGCGACCATGCTGGTCTCCGCGGCAGCTCTAGCTGTCTGGATCGCGGTTCCCGATCATCTTGTGACCGCGCTGCTGATGCTGGCCGCGGGCCTGGCCAATGGGGTGCGCCTGTCGCGCTGGTGCGGGCTGGCGACGCGCAGCGATCCGCTGCTGCTGATCCTGCATCTGGGCTTTGCCACGGTGCCGCTCGGCTTCGTGCTGGAGGGCCTGTCGATCCTGCTTCCCGGCGTGCTGGAGCCTTCCGCCGCCGCCCATGTTTGGACCACCGGCACGTTCGGCATGATGACGCTGGCGGTGATGACGCGGGCAAGCCGCGGCCATTCCGGCCATCCGCTGGCCGCCGGTCGGCTGGAAGTGGCGATCTACGCGCTCGTCGCGCTCGGCGCGGCGGCCCGGGTGCTTGCGCCCTATG
Organism: Stappia sp. G46H5W; assembly: GCF_058448995.1. Classification (NCBI taxonomy): domain Bacteria; kingdom Pseudomonadati; phylum Pseudomonadota; class Alphaproteobacteria; order Hyphomicrobiales; family Stappiaceae; genus Stappia; species Stappia sp. G46H5W. The sequence continues at coordinate 520,699 of NZ_JBZFLL010000002.1, forward strand.
CGACAGGTTGGGGCGGCGACTGGATGGTGCACCTCTTCGCCTGCGCCGCGCTGCTGTGGGCGCTGGCCTATCTGCTCTTTGCCGCCGGCTATGCGCGCATGCTGCTGTGGCGGCCGGGCCTGCCGGTGCGTCGGCCATGACCGCCACTACCGGTGACTCCGATGCGATCCGCGTGCTGCCGGCCATCACGCCCTGTGCCGCGCTGCGCCTTGCCGCCTGCCGCTTCTTCGCGATCCTGCTCGCCGCCTATCTTCTGTCCGGTTCGGCCCGCGCGGTGCTGGTCGATCCGGCTGCCGGCCCGCTGGCCGGCGCGCTGCTGGAGGCGATATGGCTGGTCTCGGCCGGGCTGCTTGCCACCGCATTGATGCCCTGGGGGCTGCTGACGCCGCGCCGTGCCCTCGCGCTCGCCGTGCTGACGGCACTGGCGCTCGTCGTCAGCGATGCGCTGGTGGCGGTGTTCCTGTGCGGCATTCCCGTGCCGCGCCATTTCGCTCGCTTCGCGCGGATCGACGGCACCATCCAGGCCGCCGCCTTCGTCACCGCGCTCGTCCTGCCGCTGGCAGTGTCCTTGCGAAGGCAGTGAGGGCGCGCGGAACCTCTCCCGAAACGACAAGGCCCCGGACATCGGGTGATGTCCGGGGCCTCGTTGTCTGGTCGGGCCGGGCGAGCCGGCCCTTGCCTCAGCTGCAGCCGCTGGTGCTGCCGCAGGTGTCGCACTTCAGGCAGGTGCCGTTGCGCACCATCGTGAAGTTGGCGCATTCCGGGCAGCTCTCGCCTTCGTAGCCCTTCATGCGGGCCTGGGCGATCCGCTCGGCCGCGCTCGGCGCCTGCTGGGCAGGGGCGGTCGTGCTGATCTCGACCCGGGCGGCCGCTTCCGAGCCGCGGGCGAAGGCGGCAGCCACCGCCGTCGTCTGCGCGATCGGCGCATTGCCGAGCTCGGCGGCGATCGCCTTGGTCAGGCTGCCGGCCGGCTCGCCGCCGCCGACAAGGCGGAAGCGCTCGGTCTGGCCGCGGATCAGGCCGTGCGAGACGACGCCCTGGTGACCCTTGCCGCCGCGCTCCTCGGCCTCGGCCGAGGCCTTGGCCGACTGGCCGAAGACCTCCGGCGGGACGTGGGCCAGCTCGTGGCGGTCCAGATAGGACACGGCCAGCTCGCGGAACACGTAGTCGAGCACCGAGGTGGCGTTCTTGATCGCGTCGTTGCCCTGCACCATGCCCGCCGGCTCGAACTTGGTGAAGATGAAGGCGTCGACATACTCCTCCAGCGGCACGCCGTATTGCAGGCCGAGCGACACCGAGATGGCGAAGTTGTTGATGAAGGCGCGCAGGGCCGAGCCTTCCTTGTTCATGTCGATGAAGATCTCGCCGAGGCGGCCGTCATCGTATTCGCCGGTGCGCAGGAAGATCGTGTGTCCGCCGATCTTGGCCTTCTGGGTGTAACCCTTGCGGCGGGTCGGCAGCTTCTCCTGCTGGCGAACGACACGCTCGACGATCCGCTCGACGATCTTCTCGGCGACGATCTCGGCGCGCGCAGCCTGCGGCTGGGCGACCAGGGCCTCGACCGCATCCTCCTCGTCCTCGTCCACATCGGACAGGAGCTGGGAGTTCAGCGGCTGCGACAGCTTGGAACCGTCGCGGTAGAGGGCGTTGGCCTTCAGCGCCAGGCGCCAGGAGAGCAGGTAGGCCTCCTTGCAGTCGGCGACGGTGGCGTCGTTCGGCATGTTGATCGTCTTGGAGATCGCGCCGGAGATGAACGGCTGGGCCGCCGCCATCATGCGGATGTGGCTCTCCACCGACAGGAAGCGCTTGCCCAGACGCCCGCACGGGTTGGCGCAGTCGAAGACCGGATAGTGCTCGGTCTTCAGGAAGGGCGCGCCCTCCAGCGTCATGGCACCGCAGACATGGGTGTTGGCGGCCTCGATCTCCTGGCGGGAGAAGCCGAGATGCGCCAGCAGCTCGAAGTCCGGGTCGTCCAGCTTCTCGGCCGGCACGTTCAGCGCCTTGGTTAGGAAGTCGTCGCCCAGCGTCCAGCGGTTGAACACGAACTTGATGTCGAAGGCGGACTTGAGCGCACCGGCGACCTTGGCCAGCGCCTCATCGTCGAAGCCGCGCGAGCGAAGCGTCGACGGGTTGATCGCCGGCGCCTGGTCGAGCGAGCCGTGACCGACCGCATAGGCCTCGATCTCGGCGATCTCGCTCTCGGAATAGCCGAGGGTGCGCAGGGCTTCCGGCACCGCGCGGTTGATGATCTTGAAGTAGCCGCCGCCGGCCAGCTTCTTGAACTTCACCAGCGCGAAGTCGGGCTCGATGCCGGTCGTGTCGCAGTCCATGACGAGGCCGATCGTGCCGGTGGGCGCGATGACCGTCGACTGGGCGTTGCGGTAGCCGTGCTTTTCGCCGAGCTCCAGCGCGCGGTCCCAGGCGAGCTTTGCCCGCTCGATCAGGATCGGCTGCGTGCAGGAGGCATGGTCGAGCGGCACGGGCAGGGTGCTCAGGCCCTCGTAGCCGGAGGCCTCGCCGTAGGCGGCGCGGCGATGGTTGCGGATGACGCGCAGCATGTGCTGGGCATTGTCCGCATAGCCCGGGAAGGGGCCGAGCTCGCCGGCCATCTCGGCCGAGGTGGCGTAGGCGACGCCGGTCATGATCGCGGTCAGGGCACCGCAGATCGCGCGGCCCTCGTCGCTGTCATAGGGAATGCCCGAGGTCATCAGCAGGCCGCCGATATTGGCGTAGCCGAGGCCGAGCGTGCGGTAACGGTAGGAGAGTTCCGCGATCTCCTTGGACGGGAACTGCGCCATCAGCACCGACACCTCGAGCACGACGGTCCACAGGCGGACGCAGTGCTCGTAGGACTCGACGTCGAAATTGCCGTTGGCCTCACGGAACTGCAGCAGGTTCAGCGAGGCGAGGTTGCAGGCCGTGTCGTCGAGGAACATGTACTCGGAGCACGGGTTCGACGCACGGATCTCGCCGGAGGCCGGGCAGGTGTGCCAGTCGTTGATGGTGGTGTGGTACTGGATGCCGGGATCGGCCGAGGCCCAGGCGGCATAGCCGATCTGCTCCCACAGCTCGCGGGCCTTCAGCGTCTTGGTGACGCGGCCGTCCTTGCGGGCGGTCAGGCTCCAGTCGCCGTCATCCATCACGGCGGTGAGGAAGCCGTCCGTCACGCGCACCGAATTGTTGGAATTCTGGCCGGAAACCGTGAGGTAGGCCTCCGAATCCCAGTCGGTGTTGTAGGTCGGGAACTCGATCTTGGTGAAGCCCTGGCGCGCGAACTGGATGACGCGCTGGATGTAGTTTTCCGGCACCATCATCTTCTTGGCGGCGCGGATCTCGCGCTTGAGCGCCGGGTTCTTGGCCGGGTCGAAGCAGTCGCCGTTGTCCGCCTCGCAGTTGACGCAGGCCTTCATGATGGCGGTCAGGTGCTTCTGGCAGATCTTCGAGCCGGTGACGAGGGCGGCGACCTTCTGCTCCTCGCGGACCTTCCAGTTGATGTAGTCCTCGATGTCCGGATGGTCGATGTCGACCACCACCATCTTGGCGGCGCGGCGCGTGGTGCCGCCCGACTTGATGGCGCCGGCGGCGCGGTCGCCGATCTTCAGGAAGCTCATCAGGCCGGAGGACTTGCCGCCGCCCGACAGCTTCTCGCCTTCGCCGCGAACGCGGGAGAAGTTGGAGCCGGTGCCGGAGCCGTACTTGAACAGGCGCGCCTCGCGGACCCACAGGTCCATGATGCCGTTCTCGTTGACGAGATCGTCCTCGACCGACTGGATGAAGCAGGCATGCGGCTGCGGATGCTCATAGGCGGTCGCCGAGCGGGTCAGCTCGCCGGTCTGGAAATCGACATAGAAATGGCCCTGGCTCGGGCCGTCGATGCCATAGGCCCAGTGCAGGCCGGTGTTGAACCACTGCGGGCTGTTGGGGGCGACCTTCTGGGTCGCCAGCATGTAGCGCAGCTCGTCGTAGAAGGCCTGGGCGTCGGCCTCGCTGTCGAAGTAGCCGCCCTTCCAGCCCCAGTAGGTCCAGGTGCCGGCGAGACGGTCGAACACCTGGCGGGCGTCGGTCTCGGAGCCGTAGCGCTCCTCCTCGGGCAGCTTCTTCAGCGCCTTCTGGTCGGCTTCCTGGCGCCACAGCCAGGAGGGAACGGTGTTCTCCTCGACCGGCTTCAGGCGGGCCGGGACGCCGGCCTTGCGGAAGTACTTCTGTGCCAGAATATCGGCTGCGACCTGCGAGAACTGGGCCGGAACGTCAATGTTTTCAAGCCGGAAGACGATCGAGCCGTCCGGATTGCGAATCTCGCTGGTGGCAACGCGAAACGCGATGTCGGCATAGGGAGACTGGCCCTCCCTCGTGTAGCGCCGCTCGATCTTCATCCAAAAGCCCCTTTCGTGTATCCGGCCATCGGGCCGGCCATGTCTGTCGCGGCCAGGCCGCATGAATTGATGTCGCGGCCAGGCCGCGTCGGTACCGGTCGCGGATCGGCCGCGAGCGGGCAGGGCGGCCACGCCGCCGAACCTGCGCGTCTTGCGATGCGCCGGCCGTCGCCTGCCTGCCTGTTTGAATGCCGCAACCTGTAGCCGCGGTCGTTATCCTTGGATGATGCCTAGATATAGTAGGCCATCGCTTTTGTGTCACGATATATCGTCAACGCGAGGCGCAATTTTCCGACGTCGCGAACCGCCGCGGTCGTGACGCCGAAACCGGGAGACCCCGGATACGCTGCTGCAGTTGATGAGGACGCGGGGCACGCACGGCTTGTCGCCGGCCCCAACCTTGCTGCGATTACCTGACGCGCTAAAGGTAGGGTGAATCGTTGGTGAGCGTCAAGCGTTGTGAGCAACCTGTTGTGGTCACTTTTTGCCCGAACGCAAAATGTAGTGTGTCCGTGTGGATAACGAGGATGAGGGACGAATCGGCCTTTTGCCGGCAAATGCGGCCCGCCGCCAGCGCACGGGCAATGCGGGCGGCTCTTTGCCTTATCCCCGCCAGCCAGCAGGCCCCGCCGGGCCGGTTATCCCCGCAAAAGCGGGGGCGGGGATTGCAAGCCTCTTTCCCCCCTCAGGTAGAAACGGCGGAAAACCGCCATTTCCAGCGAGGCGATTTTCGCGAGTTCGCGTAGAATCGGCTCAATTTTCGAGAAAATAACACCGAACTCGCCGCAATTTTAGGAAGTTTGTCCGAAAATCGTCTTGTCCCGCTCAATCGCGGGGAAATCCGGGCGTGGTTCACTGGCATCCTGCGAGAGAAGGATGACGGCTTTGGCCCGGATGACGCGGCACTACGCATACGGACTGGATATGGACGACCTGGATGTCGTGGTCGTCGACGATTCGAAGCCGATGCAGGCGATCCTGCGCTCGACCCTGCTTTCGTTCCGCGTGCGCCGGGTACGGACCTTCGACACCGCAGAAGCGGCGCTGGAGATGATGCGGCTCGACCCGCCCAATTTCGTGATCACCGACTGGCTGATGAAACCGATGAGCGGCCTGGCGCTGCTGCGCACGCTGCGTCAGCGCAAGATGGCGCCGCTGTGCTTCCTGCCGGTGGTGGTGTGCACCGCCCATGGCACGCGGACGCTGATCGACCGGGTGCTGCGCGACGGGGCGCAACATGTGGTGGCCAAGCCGCTGTCGCCCTCCGGCCTGTACGACCGGCTGATGTGGACGCTGCGCGACGACCGCCAGCTGGTGATGAGCGACAGCGGGCGCTATGTCATCGAAGGCGTTGCCGACACGCTCGACGAGAAGGCGCGCAAGTGGCAGCAGATCGGCATCGAGCGCGAGATCGTCGCGCCGAAGTCCGGCCCCCGGCGGGACCTTGCCGCGCCGGTGCAGGCGGCGGAGACGAGCGACACCGCCTCCAAGCCGCGCAACGGCTTCGCTACGGTGCGCCCGAAGCGGTCCCAGCCGGCCGCCTGAGCTGCCTGCCCGGGCCCTTGGGCGCAGGAAACCCTTTCCCGGGACGCGCCGCCGCATTGCGAAACGGGCGAGGGTGCGCTATGCGAAAGCCAGACAGACAAACCGGGACGCCGCCTTCGATGAAAACGCTGCTGCAATTCTTCACCTGGTGGAACAGCGCGACCTGGGGTACGCGCTTCTTTACCTGGCGCAAGGGCGAGTTCGTCGGCAAGGACGAGTTCGGCAACGCCTACTATCGCGAGCGCGGCGGCAACCGCCGCTGGGTGATCTACAACGGCCTGGCCGAGGCCTCGATGATTCCTCCCGGCTGGCACGGCTGGATGCACCACCGCACCGACACGCCGCCGACCGAGGCCGACTACACGGCCCGCGCCTGGGAGGCGCCGCATCACGGAAACCGCACCGGCTCGCATGAGGCCTACCGTCCGAAGGGCTCGATCCTGACGGCCGAGAGCCGGCCGAAGGTTTCGGGCGACTACCAGGCCTGGACGCCGGAAGGCTGACATTGCTTCATGCAGCAGGTGAAGATCCTGCCGTAACGAATTGAAAGAACGCCGGCCTTCGTGGCCGGCGTTTTTGTTTTGGGCGCTCGGTCGGCTGACTGCGGTCGGCGTGGGGGAATGCCTTTCCTCGCGTCATTCCGGGCAAGCGAAGCGCGACCCGGAACCGGAGAGCCAAGGTGGTCGCGGGGTCGTGCCGGAGTGCCGTCGATGGGCCCTCGGCTCTCCGATCCCGGCTCTGCGGCCGGGATGACGAAAGGAGAGGGCGGTGCGGGATGACGACGGCGAAGGCGGTGCAAGGGACGCAACCGCTCTGGCAGCCAATGGGCCCCGGCTCGCGCTTCGCTTGGCCGGGGGTGACGGCAGAGGGGATGGGAGTCCGTGCCACTCGCTCAGGCCGTCATCCCGGCCGCAGGCAAAGCCGGAGAGCCGGGATCCATTGGTACCCTCTGCGGGTATGAGGTGGAGGGAAGCGCCATCTCAACGACTGTCATACCTGCGAAGGCAGGTATCCAGTATCCGCCGGGGGCGGATGGTGGCGCGAAGGCAGAAGCCGCTGAAGTTCCGGCGGCAATGCCGAGGTCTGTCTCGAACCGCTCGGGTTACTGGATCCCGGTCTTCGGCTTCGCCGAAACCGGGATGACATCCTGTGGGTGGGACGGACGACGTGCATTCCTTGCCGAGTTGATGACGAGGGGCGAAGGCAGTGCAAGGGACGCTGCCGCTCTGGCAGCCAATGGGCCCCGGCTCGCGCTTCGCTTGGCCGGGGGTGACGGCAGAGGGGATGGGAGGTCGTGCCTCTCCCTTCCGTCAGACCGTGCCGCCGAGATCGGCGCCGAGGTCCTGCAGCTCCTTGCCGCCGGCCATCAGGTTCTGCAGCTCGTCGATGGTGATCTCGCCGCGCGTGTGGGTGCCGAGCGTGCGCCCGCGGTTGAGCACGGTGAAGCGGTCGCCGACCGCATGGGCGTGGCGGACATTGTGGGTGATGAAGATCACCCCGAGCCCCTTGGCCCGCACCTGATTGATGTATTTCAGCACCATCGAGGTCTGGGCGACGCCGAGCGCCGAGGTCGGCTCGTCGAGGATCAGCACCTTGGCGCCGAAATAGACTGCCCGGGCGATCGCCACGCATTGCCGCTCGCCGCCCGACAAGGTGCCGACCGCCTGCTGCGGGTCGCGCACGTCGATGCCGATGCGCCGCATCTCCTCGCGCGTCACCGTGTCCGCATGGACCATGTCCATGTGCCGGAACGGCCAGACGCCCTTGAGCGGCTCGCGGCCCATGAAGAAATTGCGGGTGATCGACATCAGCGGGATCATCGCCAGGTCCTGGTAGACGGTGGCGATGCCGGCATCGAGCGCGTCGCGCGGGCTGTCGAAGGCGACCTCCCGGCCACTGACGAGGAAGGTGCCCGCGGTCGGCCGATGCACGCCCGAGAGCGTCTTGATCAGCGTCGACTTGCCGGCGCCGTTGTCGCCGAGCAGGCACAGAACCTCGCCGGCATGCACCTTCATCGAGATGCCGCCGAGCGCGATGACCGAGCCGAAATGCTTGACGAGGTCGCGCACCTCGATCAGCGGAACGGACGGTGCCGGGTCCGAATGTGCAAGAGCTGTCGCGGCCATGGTCAGCGCTCCCCCGTTGCCCGCTTGCGGATGTAATTGTTGAACAGCACCGCGATCAGCAGCATCCCGCCGAGGAACACCAGGTACCAGTCCTGGTCGATGTCGGTATAGGTGAGGCCGATCAGCACCATGCCGAAGATGATGGCGCCGAAGAAGGCGCCGATGGCCGAGCCGTAGCCGCCGGTCAGCAGGCAGCCGCCGATCACCGCCGCGATGATCGCCTCGAACTCCTTCTGGAAGCCGCGGCGGGCATCGGTGGAGCCGGCATCAAGCACGGTGAGGATGGCGACCAGCGCCGCGCACATGGCGGTCACCATGAACAGGATGGTCTTGACCCGCGTGACCGGAACGCCGGAATTGCGCGCGGCAGCCGCATCGCCGCCGGCGGCGAAGATCCAGTTGCCGAAGCGGGTGCGCAGCAGCACCCAGGTGGCCACGAGCGCGATGGCCGCGAACCACAGGATCTCGACCGGAACGCCGGTGACCTTGGGCGTGCCGTTTCGGAAGGTCTCGATATAGTCGTTGGCGGCGAGCCAGGCGAACAGGCCTTCGAAGGCATCGCCCGAGAACAGCTGCAGCACCGGCCCGTCGCCGGCCACCTCCTTGACGCCGCGCAGCTGGGTGGACCCGCCGGTCGCCCATTTCAGCCCGACCAGGGTGAGGCCACGCAGGATGAACAGGAAGGCCAGCGTGACGATGAAGGAGGGCAGGCCGGTGCGCAGCACGATCTGGCCGTTGATCGCGCCGATGCCGGCGGCAAAGGCCAGCGTCGCGGCAATGGCGACGATGAGCGGCATGTCCCACACCACCAGCACCGTACCGAAGGCAAGGCCGGCAAAGGCGACCATCGAGCCGACCGACAGGTCGAACTCGCCGCCGACCATCAGCAGCGCCGCGCCGATGGCGAGAATGCCGAGCTGGGCGGCGGGGGCCATGAAGTTCATGACGCCGGCGAGCGAGAACATCGCCGGATTGGCCACCGTGACGAAGAAGAGGGTGACCAGAACGAGACCCGCCAGCGCGCCGAGCTCCGGCCGGCGCAACAGCCTGGTCGCCAGCCCCGTCTTTCTCAGCCGCTCGTCCGCGCTCTCGCCCCCGGTGTTGCCGGAAGGGGCGGTCGCCTGTGCTTCACTCATCGAACCTGTCCTCAAGATGCCGGATATCGAAAGCCGCAGCCGGGCCAGGCAGGGCGCAGCCGGGTGGCCGCGCCCCACCGGGCGAACCGGCAAGGTCTTGCGTCGGCGAATGCCGGATCAGCGCCGGATCAACGAATGCCCTGGGCGGACAGCTCGACGACCTGGCCGGCCTTTTCCTTGGTGATCAGGTTCGGGCCCGAGGCGACATTGCCGCCCGGCATCAGGCCGAAGCGGGCATGGTTGGCCAGGAACACCACCGGCAGGTAGCCCTGCAGGAACTGCTGCTGGTCGATGGCGAAGGCGGCCTCGCCATCGGCAACCGCCTGCAGGAAGTTCGCCGACATGTCGAAGGTGGCGACCTTGACCTGCTCCAGCATGCCGCTGTCCTTGACCGCCTGCAGGCTGGGCTCGCCGCCGAGCGAGGCGCTGAGCGCGATCACCGTGTCGACATCGCCGTCGGAGGCGAGCGCGGCCTTCACCTTGGCGAGGATCTCGGCCGGGTCGTTGGTGGTCGGCAGCACGGAGACCGAGCCGCCGAAGCCGTCGGCAAAGCCCTGGCAACGCTGGTCGAGCGAGACGTTGCCGACCTCGTGGTTGACGCAAAGGCCCTTCTTGCCGCCCATCTCGGCGAGTGCCTCGCCGGCCTTCTTGCCTGCGTCGTATTCTTCCTGGCCGACATGGAGCGCCGCGCCGAGCGAGGCCGACACGTCGGAGCCGGAATTCATCGAGATGACCGGAATGCCGGCGGAGACCGCCTTGCGGATCGAATCGCCGAGCGCATCGCCGTCAGGGATCGAGACGATCAGCCCGGCCGGCTCCTGGTTGACGGCGGCATCGATGAGCTGGGCCATCGCCACCATGTCGAAGGTCTCCGGCGCGCGGTAATCGACCGTGACGCCCATGTCCTCGCCGGCCTTGGCGACGCCGTTCTTGACCACCGACCAGAACGGATCGGACGCCTGGCCGTGGCTAACCACGATAATGTTGATATCCTGCGCCGTTGCCGGCGCAGTGCCGGCAGAGGCTGCCAGACCGACGACGGCGGCAGCCGTCAGCAGACGAGCGACGAAACGTTTCATGTGTCTTCCTCCCATTGCCCCGCATGCGGGGCTCCTGACCTCTTCCGCTCCCGCCCGCCGACCGGTCGCCGGCCTCGCACGAGGCGTTTCCCGGCTGTCCGCGCCTCCCGCGCGCCCTCCGGAAAAATCAGAATGACGCATTCCAAAACGCATCATATGGAATTTTTATTCCATTTATGGTTTGACGGTGTCAAGCTGAAATCGGCCGCGCCGCAGCGTCAGACGACGCGAGGCGGCGTGCGCGCGAGGAAAACCGGGACCGGGGCGAGCAAGGGAGGACGCCGATGAGCGACAAGGATGCCGAGGCGGCCGATGGGGCGGTGCCGCCGCGCGACTACGACGGATTGCGGGCGCTCTTGATCGAGAAGAAGCCGGCGATGCCCAAGCGCCTGGCCCAGGTCGCGGCCTTTGCGGTCGACCGGCCGGACGACGTGACCTTCGGCACGGTGGCGGTGATCGCCGAGCAGGCCGGCGTGCAGCCCTCGACGCTGGTGCGCTTTGCCCAGTCGCTCGGCTATCAGGGCTTTTCGGAGCTGCAGGACGTGTTTCGCGCCCGGCTGCGCGAGCGCTGGCCGGACTATGACGAGCGGTTGGAAGTGCTGCGGCGGCGCAGCGGCGACAGCCATGGCGCCCACGCGCTGTTCGGCGATTTCGTCGACACGGCCGTCGCCTCGCTGCTGCGCATGCGCAACTCGCTCGCCCCGGACGTGATGGACGAGGCGGCACGCGCGATGGCGCGCGCCCGGGTGATCTATCTGGTGGCGCAGCGCCGCGCCTTCCCGGTCTCCGCCTATATGGCTTACGCGCTGTCGAAGCTCGGCATGGCGGCGGTGCTGGTCGACAATCTCGCCTCGCTCGGCCCCGAGCAGGCCTCGGCCGCCGGCCCGCAGGACCTGATGGTGGCGGTGAGCTTCACCCCCTACGCCTCGCTGACGGTGGATGTCGCCAATGCGGCGGCCGCGCGCGGCGTGCCGGTGCTGGCGCTGACGGATTCGCCGTTCTCGCCGCTGATCCAGTCGGCAAAGGTTGTGGTGGAGGTGGCGGAGGCCGACCTCGGCGCCTTCCGCTCGCTGTCCGGTACGCTGTGCCTTGCCATGGCCCTGTGCGTGGCGGCCGCAGAAATGCGCCGCGACGGGGTGGGCCAGGCGAGCTGAGGCCGGCCGGCTAGCCGGCGACGGGCGCGCCCGGGGGCATCGTCGCCGGGCTGCGGTCGAACTTCGAGGCGAGCACGATGGAGGATTGCGAGCGGCGCACGCCGGGCACCACGGCGATCTCGTCTAGCGCCTCGTCGAGATCCTCCAGCTGCGGCGCCTCCACCACCAGGAAGATGTCGAACTCGCCGGCAATGGTCAGGCAGGTGCGGATCTCGGGAAAACTCGCCAACCGGCGGATCGTCTCGCGCATCTGCTGCTGCTCGACCGCCAGCATGACGAGGGCGCGGACCGTGGTGCCGGTGTCGGGGCGGGCAAGGACGGCCGTATAGCCGGCAATCGCCCCGGTGCGCTCCAGCCGGGCGATGCGCTCATGCACGGTGGAGCGGGCGACGCCGAGCCGCCGGGCGATATCCGCCGTCGGCATGCGAGCATTCATCTGCAGCAAGGCGATCAGCTTGCGGTCCAGCGCATCCCGGCCTGTGGTCATGACGATCCGTCCGTTTTCCGTCGATCTGCCGGTTATAGCGGCAGTGCGTCGGCAGGTCCGGAGGAATCGCCAAGGCCGCTGAGCAAGGCGGACGAGAGGGCAGGGCAGAGACGGAAGGGGGGCTGGCGGGGCGCTGGCCCCGTCAGTCAGGCGACATCAGTCAGGCGACGCGGGTGTCGTCGGCCTCGACGTCGGGGTCGCTCTCGCAGCGCACCAGATTGCGCCCGGCGTCCTTGGCCGCGTAGAGCGCGGTGTCGGCGCGTGCGATCATCGACTGCGGGGTGTCGTTGCCGCGGAAGGTCGAGACGCCGATGGAAATGGTGATGCGGCCGAGATTCTCGCCGGTGGAGCGCTTGACCAGCTCCTTGGACAGCACCGCGCGGCGGATGTGCTCGGCGACGGTGACCGCCTGGCGCAGCGAGGTGTGCGGCAGCAGGATGGCGAATTCCTCGCCGCCATAGCGGCAGGCGACGTCATGGCCCTTGACGTTCTGCTTGACCGCGAGGGCGACAAGACGGAGCACCTGGTCGCCGGTCTGGTGGCCGTAGGTGTCGTTGAACTTCTTGAAATGGTCGATGTCGGTGAGCAGCAGCGACAGCGGCTCCTGGCTCTGCGAGGCGTCCTTCACCATCCGCTCGATCGTGTGATCGAAATGCCGGCGGTTGCTGAGCGTGGTCAGCTCGTCGGTGAGCGACTCGTAGCGGATCGCCTCCAGGCTCTCCTGCAGCTCCTCGATCTGGCGCCGCGACTCGATGAGCTGGCCTTCGAGCTGGCGGTTCGAGCCGGCGGTGTTGCGGGTGGCGAGCAGCAGATGGGCGACCAGCTGCTTGAGCTGTTGCGGGTCCTGCAGCGTCTCCAGCTGGGCTTGCGCGCCTTCCAGCGACTGGCCGTATTCGGTGACGGACTCAACGCTCTGGCCGAGCATGTCGACCATGTCGCGGATCTCGTCGGACAGCTTCTCGCCGACCTCGTCGATGCGGTCGCCAAGTTTCGTCGGCGACAGGAAGCTGTTGTAGATCTGCTGCAATTGTTCGGTGGTGACGGTGCCCTTGGCGCCGACGATCTCGTTGACCGCGCGGTTCAGCGAATGATTGAAACCCGCCGCATAGGTGTACCAGAGCTCATAGAAACGCGGATAAGCCGGCAAGACATTCTTGCGGATATATTTGAGGGCTGCGTCACCGTAGACGATGGTGCGCTTGTGATCGTCTTCCTGGGCCATGCGATGTTCCACACGTCTCGGTTTTGTGCCAGGAGGATGCACGCGACCTCGAAACTCAATGTAGTTTGTACAATTGTCATTTAAGCCTTAAGGCACGGTTAAGCTTATCTTAAAGTTCCGTCAACGGAATCCGGCGTCGAAAGGCGGATTATTCCGTAAAAACGGCCGGCGCAACTTTCACGCGCAGAATTTCGCCAATCACGCGAAGTTGCGCGGCAGGATGCGCGGAGCCGTTCTGCCGGTTTTCGGTTGCATTTTGCTGTGGTGGGAAAGAATGACCCGGCATCTTGTGCCGGATGGACGGCACGCGGGCGGCCCCGGCAAGGCCTCAAGAAAAAGGGCGGGGCCAAAAGAAAAGGGCAGGCGCGAGGCCTGCCCTGTGTCTGTCCGGCGGAGAAGATGCTGCAGAATCAGCCCTTGGAGGGACGGATCTCGCGCAGCAGGAAGGCCGGGACGTGATCGCCGAGGCCGATGACCGGCTCGTCGTCGTCCTGCCGGCGGCGGTTGCCGCCACGGCGGTTGTCGGAGCCGCCCTTGCCGCCGGAACGCTCACGCGAGGGAGCGGCATTCTGGTCGCGGCGCGGTGCGCGGTCGCGCGGCGCATTGCGCTGCTCACCGCCGCCGGAGCGACCGGAGGACACGGGCTTTTCGGCTGCGGGCCTGGCCTCGGCCACCGGCTCGGCAGCGGGCTGCTTCGCCTCGGCCGTCTTGGCTTCGGCCTTGTCGGCGCCGCGTGCGGGCTTGCTCTCGGCCTTGGCGTCGTCCTTGGTCTCGCTCTTCGCCGCGCTGCGACGCTTGCGAGCGGGACGCTCGGCGGCGGCCTCGTCCGACGACGCTTCCGCCTCGGCCTTGCGGCCACGGCCGGAAGAGGAGGAGCGGCCGCCGCGGCGCGGACGATCGGCCGCCTCCGCGGAGAAGTCGATCTCTTCGTCGAGCCAGGGGATCTTGCGCTCGATCAGCTTCTCGATCGCCTGCAGGTACTTCTGGTCGCCGGGCGTCACCAGGGTGATGGCGACGCCGCTGCGGCCGGCGCGGCCGGTGCGGCCGATGCGGTGGACATAGTCCTCCGCATGGGTCGGAATGTCGTAGTTGTAGACGTGGCTGACGGCGGGAATGTCGAGGCCGCGGGCGGCCACGTCGCTGGCCACCAGCAGGGTCAGCTCGTTCTTGCGGAACTGCTCCAGCGTTGCCATGCGCGAGCGCTGGTCCATGTCGCCATGCAGCGCGCCGACCGAGTACTCGTGCCGCTGCAGCGAACGGAACACGGTCTGCACGTCGCGCTTGCGGTTGCAGAAGATGATCGCGTTGGTGAGGTTCTCGGCCTGGTCGATCATGCGGCGCAGCGTGGCGCGCTTGTCGAAGTCCTTGGAGCCCGAGGCGACGATGTTCTGCGTCACGGTCTCGGCGGTGGAGGAGGCGCGGGCCACCTCGACGCGGGCCGGATTGTGCAGGAACGTGTCGACGAGACGCTGGATCTCCGGCGGCATGGTGGCCGAGAAGAACAGGGTCTGGCGGGTGAAGGGGATCAGCTTGCAGATCCGCTCGATGTCCGGGATGAAGCCCATGTCGAGCATGCGGTCGGCCTCGTCGATGACGAGAATGTCGACGCCCTGCAGCAGCAGCTTGCCGCGCTCGGTATGGTCGAGCAGGCGGCCCGGCGTGGCGATCAGCACGTCGACGCCGCGGTCCAGCTTCTTGTCCTGGTCGCCGAACGAGGTGCCGCCGATCAGGAGCGCCACGTTGAGCTTGTGGTTGATGCCGTACTTGTTGAAGTTCTCTTCCACCTGGGCGGCGAGCTCGCGCGTCGGCTCGAGAATGAGCGTGCGCGGCATGCGAGCCCTGGCGCGGCCCTTTTCGAGCAGCGTCAGCATCGGCAGGGTGAAGGAGGCGGTCTTGCCTGTACCGGTCTGGGCGAGACCCAACACGTCGCGCTTCTGCAGCACGTGCGGGATGGCAGCAGCCTGAATGGCGGTGGGTTCGGTGTAGCCGGCCGCTTCAACGGCAGCGAGCACTTTCTCGCTCAGTCCAAGTGAGGAAAAGGACATATGACCTTGATGGTATGACAGGGACGAAAGCCAGGCCCCGACAGCGTCCTGAAGGGTTGGCACTTTGGCGCGCACACTACAGTTTCAAAATAAATTGTCAATGACACACAGTCGCAGCACCGTTCTTGCCAAGAATTTCGCTCAGGATCGCCCGACGCGGCGCGGGTCAGTTACTTGCCGGTTGAAACAGGTAACCAGCAGTATCGTCGTTTTCCAGAAACAGCTCATAAGTGGTGTCGCCCATGTCGACGAAGGCGACGACGCCGTGCGGGTCCGCCTCGCTGCGCAGTCCGGCCACGCGCGCGGCCAGCTCGCCCGCCTCGGAAACCTCG
The DNA here is from genome assembly GCF_058448995.1 of Stappia sp. G46H5W. Taxonomy (NCBI): domain Bacteria; kingdom Pseudomonadati; phylum Pseudomonadota; class Alphaproteobacteria; order Hyphomicrobiales; family Stappiaceae; genus Stappia; species Stappia sp. G46H5W. The sequence continues at coordinate 536,198 of NZ_JBZFLL010000002.1, forward strand.
ACCGGAGCCTTGCCTTCGCGCAGCACGAAAAGCCGGTCGCGCGAGGTCTCGCGGGCGACGACGAAAGAGGTGCCCGCGCCCTCCGGCCCGGGCAGGCGGGTCAGCCCCTGCAGCTCGCCCGGCAGGGCGGCGACGATGTCCGACACCGGGTCGGCGCGCACGGGAAGGGCGGGCAGGACGATGAGCGAGGCGGCAAGGCCGGCAATAGCGAAGGCGAGACGTGCGGTCATGGTCGGGTCCTCCTGCGGTTTGACGTCCGGCCGTGCGGCCTGGCGGATGCGGGGCGGCACATGATGTCAGGCGTGCGCCGGAACGACCGGCAGGGCCAGCGTCGTGCCCTCATAGAAGTTTCGATAGTCGGCCGCATAGCGGCGGCGCACGGACAGGCGTAGCGCCGGCTCGATCTCGGCCACCAGGGCGGCAATCGCCCCGGCATGGGGATCGCGGATGCCCGGGAGCGGGCCGATGTCGACGCCGCAGGCCTGCGACAGCTCGGAGCGCAGGTCCTGCCAGTCGGCCTCGCCGGTCTCGTGGCGCAGCACGCGCGAGGGCAGCAGGCGGGCCTTGTGGGTGAGGATCGCGGTCTGCGAGCGGTAGGCGTTGGGGCTCTTCCAGTCCGGCATGGCGCACACGCGCGCAACGAAGCCGGCGAAATCGTCGCCGGGGCGGAAGGCGCGGTCGGCGCCGGGGGGCGGCGCGGTCTCGGTTCGCATGCGGTGGAAACAGGCGGCAAGCCGGGTCAGCGGATCGCGCACCACGGAAAAGACCAGCGCGCCGGGATGACGGCGTACGAGCTGACGCCCGGACAGGAGGTTGAGCCCGTCCGCCCAGGAGGCGAGGGTGCCGGTGGCATAGACGGAGGCATCGCCGGCTTGCGCATCATGGCAGCCGTCTTCGCAGCCATCGTCCTCGAACTCGTCGTCAAAGCCATCGTCGAACCCGTCATCCTCGAACGGGTCCTGCGCGGTGTTCGATGTCAGGTGCAAAAGGGCGTGGCGAATATCTTCGCTCGCCGAGTTCGGGCAGCGGCCATAGGCCAGGCCCAGATGCGGAAGCACGAGAAAATTGTGATCCCGCAGCGGCCGGCGACGGCGAAGATAGGCGTGGAAGATCGCCTTCAGCACTGCTGCGACGTCCTGTGACTGGGCCCCCGGAACGCCGGGGCGTCGAGGGGCCTGGTTGCGGGGCACCTGCCGGCGGTTCGCCGGGGCTGCTCTTTCACCAGCAATACTGGAGGAGCTGTATGGCCGAAAAACGATTTTTTACGTTTTCGGACGGTCGAGAGCTCCTTTAGAACCTTGCAACCCTAGATGTCGAGCTCCTCGGCGAAGCGCGCATTCTCCTGGATGAACTGGAAACGCGCCTCGGGCTTGTTGCCCATCAGCCGTTCCACGGCCGAGCCGGTCGCCTCCGGATCGAGACTGTCGATCTCGACGCGCAGCAGGCTGCGCTTCTTCGGATCCATCGTCGTCTCCTTGAGCTGGGCGGGAAGCATCTCGCCGAGGCCCTTGAAGCGGCCGATGTCGACCTTGGCATTGCCCTTGAACTCGCGGGCGAGCAGCGCGTCCTTGTGGGCATCGTCGCGCGCATAGAGCGTGCGCCCGCCCTGGGTCAGCCGGTAGAGCGGCGGGTTGGCGAGGTACAGGTGGCCGTTGCGGATCAGCTCCGGCATCTCGCGGTAGAAGAAGGTGATCAGCAGCGAGGCGATATGGGCGCCGTCGACGTCGGCGTCGGTCATGATCACCACCTTCTCGTAGCGAAGGTCGGCATCGCGATAGGTCTTGCCCGTGCCGCAGCCGAGCGCCTGGATCAGGTCGGCGAGCTGCTGGTTGGCGACGAACTTGTCGCGCCCGGCGCTGGCGACGTTGAGGATCTTGCCGCGCAGGGGCAGGACGGCCTGGTTGAGCCGGTTGCGGGCCTGCTTGGCGGAGCCGCCGGCCGAATCGCCCTCGACGATGAACAGTTCCGAGCCGGCCGCCTGGTTGGAGGCACAGTCGGCGAGCTTGCCCGGCAGGCGCAGCTTGCGCACCGCGGTCTTGCGGGCGACGTCCTTTTCCTGGCGGCGGCGCAGGCGCTCGTCGGCGCGGTCGATCACCCATTCCAGCAGCTTGTTGGCCTGGTTCGGCGAGGCGGTGAGCCAGTGGTCGAAGGCATCGCGCACGGCCGTCTCGACGATGCGGGTCGCCTCGGAGGTCGCCAGCTTGTCCTTGGTCTGGCCGACGAATTCCGGCTCGCGGATGAAGACGGACAGCATGGCGCCGGCCGAGGTGACGATGTCGTCGCCGGTGATGACGGCGGCCTTCTTGTTGCCGGTCAGCTCGGCATAGGCCTTGAGCCCGCGCAGCAGGGCATAGCGCAGGCCCGCCTCGTGCGTGCCGCCCTCGGGGGTGGGCACGGTGTTGCAGTAGGAATTGATGAAACCGTCGCCGGCGAACCAGGTCACGGCCCACTCGACGGCGCCGTGGCGGCCGGTCTCGCGGGTGCGCCCGGCGAAGGTGTCGTCGATGACGCGGCGCTCCTTGCCGAGCGCGTCCTGGAGATAGTCGCGAAGCCCGCCGGGGAAGTGGAAGGTGGCTTCCGCCTCGACGCCCTCCCGCTCGGCGACCGCCGGATCGCAGCGCCAGCGGATCTCGACGCCGGAGAAGAGATAAGCCTTGGAGCGCGCCATCTTGAACAGGCGCGCCGCCTTGAAGGCCGCGCCCTTGCCGAAGATCTGCTCGTCGGGAACGAAGCGCACCAGGGTGCCGCGCCGGTTCTGCACGTCGCCGACGCATTCCAGCGGGCCGGCCGGCACGCCGCGGCGGAACACCTGGCGGTAGAGTTTGCGGGCGCGGGCGACCTCCACGGTCAGCTCTTGCGACAGGGCGTTGACCACGGAGACGCCGACGCCGTGCAGGCCGCCGGACGTCTCGTAGACCTTGCTGTCGAACTTACCGCCCGCGTGCAGCGTGGTCATGATGACCTCTAGCGCGGACTTGTCGCGATGCTTGGGGTGCGGGTCGACCGGAATGCCGCGGCCGTTGTCGACGACGGTCAGGCTGCCGTCGGCTGCCAGCATCACCTCGATCCAGCTGGCATGGCCGGCGACCGCCTCGTCCATCGAGTTGTCGATGACCTCGGCAAAGAGATGGTGCAGGGCGCGCTCGTCGGTGCCGCCGATATACATGCCGGGCCGCCGGCGCACCGGCTCCAGCCCTTCCAGCACCTCGATATGCTCTGCCGTGTAGTCGGAGCCGTCGCCCCGTTCGGCCCGGGCCGGCGCGCTGCGGCGGGCGGCCGGCGCGCTCGAGGCGGGGCGCCCAGCCGGGTCGGCCTGCGGACCCTTGCTGACGGGGGCGGGCGCACCGCCGGCTTCGAAGAGATCGTTCTCGGTGGTCATGCTCTATCCGGTCGGGGGCGCCAGGCTGCGCCCGAATCAACTGTGATTCTGCCAAGTGCGATGGATTCGGCCAAGGATCAAGCCTTCAGGCCCCCGCAGACAACCGTTTTTCAACGGATCGCCGGCATGATGGGCACCGTGGTCGTCACGGGGCCTTGGCCCATGCACGAGGGAAAGCGTCATGAACATCATTTCGTCCAGTCATGTAGCGCGTCGGGCCGACCTGGTGGCAGCCGGAGCGCTGCTCGTCTCGGCGCTGCTCAACATTCTCGTGGCGTGAGGGGCAAAGCGGTGTCGGAGGCCGGCCTTGTCGTTTGTGACGAGTCTGCAACAGTGTTGCCGGACTCGTGCAAGGGGCGCTCAATCGGGGCGCTCATGCCGCGTTTCGGCCATCTTTTGACGGCCACCGTGGAGCGTGCCCGATGCCAGAGACCGCGATTGCGGCGACGGGGTGACGGACACGGTCCTACTCTTGCCCAGTTGCCGGTTTAGGCTCCGCAACAGTCAGGGAAGAGTTGGCCCGCAAGGCGGCAGTTGGCGACTGGCAGGTTCGCCGCAGGCTGGAAGCGGGCAATCCGGGAGGGTCACCTTCCGGACAAGGATCAAGGGGCAAAACAACAGGGGGGACGTGGCGCCGAAATGCGCCGCGCAACCTGACGGACCCGCCCGGGTGCAAAGGCGTTGGAGCCTTGGTCGACCGGTCGACGGATCCGCGAAGAAAGGACAGGACGCTTGCGCGAAGGGCGGGCTTTCACGATGCGACACGGCCGCGGTTGCGGCCGGCTCATGAAGGCGTGCGACCCGGCGCGGGCGCGAGGTGGTCAATGATACGGATCATCGGTTCAGGCCTTGTGTGTGCTGTCATCCTGACCGCGCCGTTTGCGGCGCAGTCCCAGGAAACGGCCGCTGAAGCCGCCGCCAAGCTGTCGGGTGCGGCACCTGCCTCGCAGGATCTCTCGCCCGGCGAGGCGCTGCGCGTGGGCGCGCAGTTCTACTATGCCGGCGAGAAGGAGCGGGCGCTCGATTCCTTGCGCTTTGCGGCCGAGCAGGGCCACCCGCTCGCCGCATGGAAGCTCGGGCGGATGTATTCGCGCGGCGACGGCGTACAGGAAGACGACGTCAAGGCGTTCGAGTATTTCCGCCAGATCGCATCCAAATATGCCGACGACAGCCCGAGTTCGCCGCGTGCGCCGTTCATCGCGAGCGCCTTTGTCGAGCTCGGCTCCTACTATCTCACCGGCATCAACAACAGCGCGATCGAGCCCAACGTGGCCCGGGCGCGCGAGATCTTCACCTATGCCGCTTCCTATTTCGGCGACGCGGATGCCCAGTTCCATCTCGGCATGCTGTATCTCGACGAGCCCGAGCGCGACCCGCACATGGCCGCGCGCTGGCTGAAGCTGGCCGCCCAGAAGGGCCACCTGATGGCGCAGGCGCGGCTCGGCGAACTGCTGTCGAACGGCGAGTTCGGCGGAAACGAGAACCGCACCGCCGGGCTGATGTGGCTGACGGTCGCCCAGCGCCGGGCGCATGGCAATGATGCCGTGTGGATCGGCGAGGCGCAGGAGCGCAGCTTCGGTCTTGCCTCCGAAAAGGTCCGTCGCCGGGCCGCCGCATTGGCCGACAACTGGCTGTCGAAGAACGGCGCGGTGGTGGCCGACAGAACGCAGTAACGGCCGGGACCGCCGGTCGGCGGCTTTCATCGGCAGCATCTTGAGAGCGGGCAGGGGTTTTCCCTGTCCGTTGTCGTTTGCGGCAGGGACCCGCCGGTCAGACGGTGCCGCGTTTGCCGAAGGTCCGTTGCCGCGGCAGGCCGGCGGGCGGGACGGCGCGTTTTTCCACGACCGTCGGCAGGCGGAACGCGGGAGCCGGGGTCGCGCGCTCGGCGGCGTGGCGGGCGAAGATCGCGTCGACATCCGCGTCCGACAGGGACCGGGCCTCGTCCTGGCGGTCGCGCGCCTCGCCCTTGGCCCCGGGCGGATCCCCATAGGCATTGGGTCCGTCCTCGCCGGGGAACAAGCCGCAGATCGTCCAGATGAACGGGCCGCCCACCACCGGAACCAGCAGCCAGAGCCACCACCAGGCGCTGCGCCCCAGATCGTGCAGGCGGCGAACCGTCACGCAGAAAGACGTCCAGAACAGAAACGGGAAGCTGGCGATCAGGAGCAGCAGTGCTGCGGGGGGAATGTCGGCCAGCGGGCCATCCTTGTAGGTCACGTAGACGACGGTGGAGGGCACCGATGCGCAGACCACGACTGCGTAGCGCCACCACCACTCACGGCGGGCGATGCGCCCGCGCGGACTGAAAAAACCTGAAATCATGCCCGGCCCGATATCTATCGTCGCAATGGGCCGAGTGTAGCAGGGCGATGGTTGCAAAAGAGGTTGCAGGGGCGCGCCGGCTGCAATCCTGGTTAATCTTTCTCTGCCGTTGGGTAAGGAATGCTCGCGAAGGGCCGCCTTGCGTGCTAGGCTGGTGCATGCGCAGGACATGGCTGCCCCGCATCCGTATCAAACGGGCCCGTGACGGGCGGGCGGCGCCGGCTCTTTCGGGAGCCGCCGCTAAAAACCGGTTTGGCCGCGTTTCTTCTTTCCCTCTTCCAGGTTTGGTCTTGTCGGGCGTGGCATCGGCCGCGCTGTTGCTGCTGGCGTTTGCCGGCCCGTCCTCTGCCGTGGAGATCGCCTCCGACAGGGCGCAGGGCGCACGCGTGCTTGCCGTTGCCGAGACCAGCGCCCACGGCGGGCCGGACTGCACCTGCCGCTATTTCGGGGTGAACTACAGGCTCGGCGAGACCGTCTGCCTGCGCGGACCCGAAGGGCCGCGCCTTGCCCGCTGCTCGATGCTCCTCAACAACACCACATGGGAGTCGCTCGAGCGGTCGTGCCCGACCTCCGGTCGCGCGCCGCTGACGCTCGCCGCCGCCCCGCTCTGCCTGCCGGGCGGGTAGGGGCGGGTTTCAGGGTGCGCGTTGTCGCCACCGCTCTGGAAGCCAATAGGCCCCGGATCTCGCGATGCTCGTCCGGGGTGACGGCAGAGGGGATGTGAGGCGGCGCGTCATTCTCGAAAGGTCATCCCGGACGAGGCCGCAAGGCCGAAGATCCGGGACCCATTGGCAACTTCAGCGGGTGTGAGGCGGAAGCCCACCGCCACCTTCACCGCTGTCATACCTGCGAAGGCAGGTATCCAGTATCCGCCCGAGTGTGTGGGGTTGCGCAAGCGGTGGCCCCGAGGAGGGGCGCTTGCGGCAACGCTGAGGCCTGAGCAGGGCAGTTCGAGGTTACTGGATCCCGGTCTTCGGCTGCGCCGAAACCGGGATGACAGCCTGAGCGTTGCCGCAAGGCTGTCGTGAGTGGCGTTGAGGAGTGCCGCCGCAGACGCCCTTGGCTCTCCGGTCCCGGGTCGCGCTTCGCTTGCCCGGGATGACGAAGGAGAGATTTCGGGTGCGGGAAGGCGCGGCGAGAGGCGGGCAGCGGGGGCCGCCCTCAAGCGGCAAGGCGGACCCAGACGGGAACGTGGTCGGAGGGCTTTTCCCAGCCGCGGACATGGACGTCGATCCCGGCGCCCTCGAAGGCGTCGGTCGCTTCCGGCGACATCAGCACATGGTCGATGCGGATGCCGTTGTTCTTCTGCCAGGCGCCGGCCTGGTAGTCCCAGAAAGTGTAGACGTCCTTGTCGGTGTTGACCGAGCGCACAGCCTCGGTGAAGCCGAGGCCGAGAAGCGCGCGGAAGGCCGAGCGGCTTTCCGGCTGGAACAGGGCGTCATCTACCCAGTTCTGCGGATTGCGTGCGTCGACCGGCTGGGGAATGACGTTGTAGTCGCCCAGCAGCAGGAAGCGCTCCTCGTCGGCAAGGCGCGCACGGGCATGGGCGATGAGCCGCTGCATCCAGGCGAGCTTGTAGGGGAACTTCTCCGTGCCGAGCGGATTGCCGTTCGGCAGGTAGAGGCAGCCGACGCGCAAGGGGCGGGCATCGCCGTCTTCCGTCTCGATCCGCGCCTCGATGTAGCGGGCCTGCTCGTCGCTGTCGTCGCCGGGAAGGCCGCGCAGGACCTCGCTCACCGGAGTGCGCGAGAGAATGGCGACGCCGTTGAAGCCCTTCTGGCCGTGGGTCTCGACATGGTAGCCGAGCTCCTCGAAGGCCTCGCGCGGGAAACCCTCGTCGACCGACTTGATCTCCTGCAGGCAGGCGACATCGGGCGACGCCTCGCGCAGCCAGGCAAGCGTGGTGTCCAGGCGCGCCTTGACGCCGTTGATGTTCCAGGTGGCGATTTTCAACGGCGTTGTCCCGTGATGCGTGGCGAGAGGGATCGCCGTCAGATGGCGAAGCTGGTGCCGCAGCCGCAGCCGGCGGTGGCGAGCGGATTGCGGATCTGGAACGACTGGCCCATCAGGTCGTCGACGAAATCGATCACCGCGCCTTCCATGTATTGAAGCGAGACAGGATCGATGAGCACGCTGGCACCGTCGCGGGCAAGGACGATGTCGCCCTCTTCCTGCTCGGTGACGAGGTCGTACTTGTACTGGAAGCCGGAGCAGCCGCCGCCTTCAACCGAGATGCGCAGGCTGGTGCCCGCCGGCTCGGAAGACAGGATGCGGGCGATGCGGCGCACGGCGGCGTCGCTGAGCTCCACTCCCTGTGCCGCCGCGGCGCCTTGCGCTGCGGGTGCCTGTGCTGCCGTGTCCTGTGCCGTCGATGCAGTGTGATCGGCCATGGTCGTCACTCTCTTTCGTGCCGCCGCGTCTTCCCCTCGGGAGCGCTGGCGGCGCTTGCGGTTGCGGAAGGCCGTGGGCGTCGAGGCCCGGCATTCCGGCCCGCACTGTCGACATATTCGGCGCGGAAGGGCGCCAAGCCTGCCGGCTTTCGCGCAAAATTCCGCAACTGCTGCATATGCCGCCCTGTGCAAGGCGTTACCGAATAGGTATGAACAGCGCGAGCATGCGTCAACACTCTCGCATGGATGGCGCTGCAGCGCGAGCCCGCGCCGGATGCCGGCAGGACAGCCTGCGACGCGCCTGCGCAATGACCCGGGGAGCCCTCATGACCGCACCGCTTGGCTATGGAGCCCAGCCGCGCGCGCCCTACGCCACCGATCCCGACCAGAGCGTCGGCCGGCTCGTGCCCGAACCGGAAAGCCCGACGCGCACGCCGTTCCAGCGCGACCGCGACCGGATCATCCATTCGACGGCGTTCCGGCGGCTGAAGCACAAGACGCAGGTCTTCGTCTATCACGAGGGCGACCACTTCCGGACCCGGCTGACGCACACGATCGAGGTGTCGCAGATCGCCCGTTCGCTGGCGCGCGCGCTGCGGCTCGACGAGGATCTGGCCGAGTGCCTGGCGCTGGCGCACGATCTCGGACACACGCCGTTCGGCCATGAGGGCGAGGACGTGATGGACGTCTGCATGGCGCCCTATGGCGGCTTCGACCACAACGCCCAGTCCCTGCGCATCGTGACGCTGCTGGAGCGGCGCTACGCAGAGTTCGACGGGCTGAACCTGTCGTGGGAGACGCTGGAAGGCCTCGTGAAGCACAACGGCCCGCTGACGGGTGCCGACGGCACACCGCTCGGCAAGTTCGCCGAAACCGGGCTGCCCTTCGCCATCCGCCAGCATGCGCAGAAGCAGGACCTGCGGCTCGACACCTGGCCGAGCGCGGAAGCGCAGGCCGCCGCGATCGCCGACGACATCGCCTATGATGCGCACGATCTCGACGACGGCTTGCGCGCCGGACTGCTGTCGCTGGACCAGCTCGGCGAGGTGCCGTTCTTCGCCGACATCCTGGCCGAGGTCGATGCACGCTATCCGGGGCTGGAGGAGGCGCGGCGCATCCACGAGATCGTCCGCCGCTCGATCACCCGCATGGTCGAGGACGTGATCGGCGAGGCGGTGCGGCGGCTGGAGCGGCTTGCCCCGCAAAGCGTCGAGGACATTCGCGGGGCGGGCGAGCCGGTCGTCACGTTCTCGCCTGCCATGACGGCGCGCGAAAAGCAGGTGAAGGCGTTCCTCTTTGCGAATCTCTACCGGCATGAGTCGGTGCTGGCGGTGCGCCGGGAGGTCGCGACGGTGGTGCGCGAGCTGTTCGCCGCCTACATGGAGGACCCTGCGCGGATGCCGGAGGAGTGGCGACGCGGCCTCGACGAGGCCGACGAGGCGCGTCGGGCCCGGCGCGTGTGCGACTTCATCGCCGGCATGACCGACCGTTTCGCCATCGAGGAACATGCGCGGTTGTTTGACCGAACTCCCGATTTGGGATAGGTCGCCGCCGACCGTTTCGCCCGTTTTGCGCCCAAGACACCGAAAGACCGACATGAACATCTTCAGCCATTATGCCGACCTCGTCCGGACGGCGATCCGCGAGTTGCATCCGGGCGACGAGGTGAGCGCCGAGCTGCTGCAGCGCTGCGTGGTCGAGCCGCCGCGCGACAGCGCCCATGGCGATCTGGCCACCAATGCCGCGATGGTGCTGGCCAAGCCGCTGAAGACCAACCCGCGCGCGCTCGCCGAACAGCTGGCGGCACGGCTGGCGGAAAACGACGATATCGTCAGCGCCGAGGTGGCGGGGCCGGGCTTCATCAACCTGCGGCTCACCGAGGGCGTGTGGGCGAAGGTGGTGGCCGGGATCCTGGCGGCGGGCACGGATTACGGCCGCTCGACCATGGGCGGCGGGCTGAAGGTCAATGTCGAATACGTATCGGCCAACCCGACCGGGCCGATGCATGTGGGCCATTGCCGAGGCGCGGTGGTGGGCGATGCGCTCGCCTCGCTGCTCGACTTCGCCGGCTACGACGTGACCCGCGAATACTACATCAACGATGCCGGCTCGCAGGTCGACACGCTGGCGAGCTCCGCGTTCCTGCGCTACCGCGAGGCGCTCGGCGAGGATATCGGCGCGATTCCGGAAGGGCTGTATCCGGGCGACTATCTGGTGCCGGTCGGGCAGATGCTGGTCGAGAAGTATGCCGACCGCCTGCTGGCGATGGACGAGCGCGAGCGCATGGTGCTGGTCAAGGACGCCACCATCGACGCGATGATGGATCTGATCCGCGCGGATCTGGCGCTGCTCAACGTGCGGCACGAAGTGTTCTTCTCCGAGCGCACGCTGCATGCCCGCGACGGGGCCAACAGCTCGCAGATCGACCGGATGCTGGAAGAACTGCGCTCGCGCGACCTCGTCTACGAGGGCACGCTGCCGCCGCCGAAGGGCCAGCTGCCGGACGACTGGGAAGACCGCGAGCAGACGCTGTTCCGCGCGACCGCGTTCGGCGACGACATCGACCGCGCGTTGAAGAAGTCCGACGGGTCCTACACGTATTTCGCGGCGGACGTTGCGTATTTCCTGTCGAAATACGAGCGCGGCTTCAAGGAAATGATCTTCATCCTGGGCGCCGACCATGGCGGCTACGTCAAGCGGCTGGAGGCCGTCGGGCGCGCCATCTCGAAGGGCGAGGCCAAGGTGATCGTGCGGCTGTGCCAGCTGGTGAAGCTGTTCCGCGGCGGCGAGCAGGTGACCATGTCGAAGCGCTCGGGCGAGTTCGTCACCCTGCGCGACGTGGTGGAAGAGGTGGGCCGCGACCCGGTGCGCTTCATGATGCTCTACCGCAAGAACGACGCGCCGCTCGACTTCGACTTCCAGAAGGTCACCGAGCAGTCGAAGGACAACCCGGTCTTCTACGTGCAGTACGGCCATGCCCGTTGCCGCTCGGTGTTGCGCCAGGCCGGCGAGGAATTCGGCGCGGAGGCGGTTTCGCCGCAAGCTCTTGAAGCGGCTGACTTCTCGCTGCTCACCGATTCGGGCGAGCGCGACATCGCCGCCAAGCTGGCCGCCTGGCCGCGTCTGGTGGAAAGCGCAGCGGAAGCACACGAGCCGCACCGGGTGTCGTTCTACCTGCACGAACTGGCCAGTGCCCTGCATTCGCAATGGAATAAAGGCAAGGATTCGCCGCAATTACGTTTTATTAACGCTGAAGATCGACAAACAACACTGGCCCGCCTGGGTCTCGTACATGCAATCTCCCTGGTTCTTGCCTCCGGCCTTGGCATTCTTGGCGTGGAGGCCCCGGAGGAGATGCGATAGGGCGGGATGGATCGCCGGTGCGCGAGGCGCGCCGCAGTCAGCGGAGAAGTCCCTAGCACCATGTCCAGTCGCTCGAACTATCCGGTCCAGGACCAGCGCGGCGATCGATACCAGGAGAATACTGGCCAGTCCGGGGACAATGCCGGGTTCGAAGAGGACCCGCTCGTCGAGCTGGCCCGTATCGTCAGCGAAGGCAATGCCCGCTACCGCCCGGTTGCTCTCGGCACCGAGGGCGAGGCGCCGGCTGCCCGCGGCAGCTACGACGCCTCCCGCGACCTGATCGATCATGAGGCGTGGGCCCGCGAGCTCGAGGCCGGGCTTTCCGACGATTTCGGCACCTATGCTCCCGAGGCCTACGAGACGCCGCAGCCGGCGACTCACGGCTATCAGGGCCAGGGATACGACGATCAGGGAGAGGCCTATCCGCAGGACGAGGCGGAGGCCCTTGCCGACGACAGCTACCCGCAGGATCGCCGCGAGGCGGAGGCGCTGGCGCCCCAGCCCTATGTGGACGAGGTCTATGCCGACCGCGCGCTGGTCGACGAGGGGCTGGCCGATCCGAATGATGATCCTTACGCCCGGCAGGCCTATGCCGAGGACGATTACGCCACCGAATCCGCTGGCGGCTACGGCGAGCAGGCCTATGCCGAGGACGGCTACACGGACGAGGACTATGCCGAGCCGGAAGCGGCAGAGGCACAGCCGCTCGACGCCTATGCCCAGCGTGCGGGCGAGGTGCGTGCAGCGCCGGCCTATGCCCCCGCCCAGCTGTGGGCGGGCTCGGCAACGCGGACGGACGAGGCCGCCTATTACGACGAGGGCGCGTCGGAAGAGTTCGCCGATGACTTCGCGGACGAAGAGAGTGCTGAGCCGGCTGCAGCTCCCGCCGCAGATCCGCTTGCCTCGCTGGAGGACGAGCTTCTCGGGGCCCTGCGCGGTCCGCGTGCCGCCGAACCGGCCTGGGGCGCGGCAGCGCAGCCCGCACAGGCCGCACGCGACGACTATGCCGACGAGGACTACGCCGACGAGACCTATGCCCGCGACGATTACGGGCAGGCCGGCGAAGCCGACGATGACGACCTGCTGGGCCTGGATGCCGCGCCCGGCGCGCGCCACTACGGCACTGCCGCAGCGGTTGGAGCGGCCGGGTATCGCGATGAATTCGACGAGGCGGTCGACGACATCTTCGCTGGAGAGGCGGAAGCCCCGCCGCCGCCGGGCGGCTACGACCTCGACGAGGTGGCGCAGGCCATGCGCGAGGGCGATCCGCAGCTCGGCGGCCACGGCGTGCTGCCGGCCCATTCCGAGCGCGAGCAGGAAGCAGCCGAGCCGGCCGCTAGATCGAAGCGTGGCCTCTACGCGGCTGCGGCCGTTCTCGGCGTCGTGGTGCTGGGCGGCGGCGTTTTCGCGCTCACCAACATGGGCGGCGATGAGATGAGCGGCCCGCCGCCGGTGATCACCGCCGACGGCGAGGGGCTGAAGGTCTATCCCGACAGCCAGACCTCCGCGAATGACGGCCAGAACAAGCTGATCTACGACCGCGTCGGCAGCGACAATGGCAGCGACGAGCGCCTGGTGCTGCAAGACGAGACACCGGTCGCCTCTCTTCCGCCGGCTCCGCTGAGCGGAAACGACGATACGGACGGCGCGCCGGGCGTTTCCTCCGGTCCGCGCAAGGTCCGCACGGTCGTCGTGCGTCCCGACGGGACGATCATTTCCGGCGATGCGCCGGGCCGGAATGCACCGGCGGCTGCTCCGGATTCGGCTCCGGCCGCACCGGCAGGCGACACCGCCCGCATTCCCGGCACCGGACCCGAGGAGCCGACCGCAGCCAGCGGCCAGGCGACGACGGATGCGAACGGCGTGCGCCAGGTCTCGACGATGCCGATCACCAGCGCAACGGCCGAGGGCGCGCAGAACCAGCTGACCTCGACGCTGGATGCGGCCGGACAGGCGGCAGCGGGTGCGGCGAACCAGCTGTCGGGCGACAGGTCGGCCCAGGCGGGGACACCGGCGGCTGCGAATGGCAGCACCGACCCGGCCGGCCCGAATGTGCCGCGCACCAAGCCGGGCGACATCGACACGCTGGCGGCCAACGCGACCGCGCCGCGTCAGGCGGAGCCCGTCCGCAGCCCGCAGGCGCCGCTCGACCTGACGGCACAGGCCCCGCGCACGACGCCCGCACCGGCAGCGCCGGCCCAGCCGCAGCAGCCGGCCGCAACGCAGGCCTCCGCGCCGGCGACCGGCACCATCCCGGCCGGCACCTATATCGTGCAGGTGTCCTCGCAGCGGACCCAGGAACAGGCACAGGCGGCCTTCGGCGATCTGCAGCGGCGCTACGGCTCGGTGCTCGGCGGCGTGTCGCCGGTGATCGAGCGCGCGGATCTCGGCGATCGCGGCACCTTCTACCGGGTGCGCATCCCCACGTCCTCGCGCGACGATGCGATCTCGCTCTGCGAGCGGCTGAAGTCGGCCGGCGGCGACTGCTTCGTGCGCCGGAACTGACGGACCCGCCTTGCGGCGACAGACAAGACATGCAAACGGGCGGACCGGACGACGGGCCGCCCGTTTTCGCGACATACAAGCCTTCCACATCATGACCGGCCCGACGAGACGGCCGGGGCGACACGGGATTTCCAGCCGATGACCAAGGCCTTCATCACCGGGTGTTCCGGCCTCTCCTTGAGCGAGGAGGAGCGGGCGTTCCTGGCGCGCGAGCAGCCCTGGGGGCTGATCCTGTTCGGCCGCAACTGCCAGTCCCGCGAGCAGATCGCCGCGCTTTGTGCCGACTTCCGCGATTGCGTCGGCCAGCCGGACGCGCCGGTGCTGATCGATCAGGAGGGCGGACGGGTGCGCCGCCTGCGCCCGCCGCTGGTCGGCGACTATCCGGCCGGCGCGGTCTACGGCCAGTTGCTGGCCATCGACCGCGAGGCGGGCCTCAGGGCCGCGTTTCTCGGGGGGCAGCTGATCGGCACGGATCTGCTCGACATGGGCATCACCGTCGACTGCGCGCCGATCCTCGATGTTCCGGTGGCCGGGACGAGTGAGGCGATCGGCGACCGCGCCTATGCCGCAAGCCCCGAGGGCGTCGCGGCCATCGGCCGGGCCTTCGCCGACGGGCTGCTGGCCGCCGGCGTGCTGCCGGTGATCAAGCACATGCCCGGCCATGGCCGGGCGACGGTGGACAGCCACTATCATCTGCCCGTGGTGGAGACGGGGCTTGCCGAGCTGGAGGAGACGGATTTTGCGCCGTTCCGCGCCCTTGCCGACCTGCCACTCGGCATGAGCGCGCATGTCATCTTCACCGCGGTCGATCCCGCGCACCCGGCCACCCAGTCGGCGCGGGTGATCGAGGAGATCGTGCGCGGGGCCATCGGCTTCGACGGGCTGCTCATGAGCGACGACCTGTCGATGAAGGCGCTCGGCGGCGAGGTCGGCGAGCGGGTGGAGCTGCTGTTTGCCTCCGGGTGCGACATGGCGCTCCACTGCAACGGCGAGATGGCGGAGATGGTCTCTGTCGCCGGCGCGAGCCCGGACCTGTCGGGCAAGGCGCTGGAGCGGGCGCAGGCGGCGCTGCGGGCAAGGCCGCAGCCGGCGCCGCTCGACCGGCAGGCCGCACGCGCGGAATTCGATGCCTTGCTGGCGGAGGCGCGCGCTCTGTCCTAAAAGGAACCCTTGGCAATGTCTGTTGCGGAGGCTCGGGCGAGGGCCGTTGGGGGCAAGGGTGCAAGACACCTTTTTCGAGGATCCGGATCCGGCAAGCGTTGCGTCTGACCGCGCGACGACGGACCCGGCGCTGGTGGTGGATGTCGACGGCTTCGAAGGGCCGCTCGACCTGCTGCTGACGCTCGCCCGCAAGCAGAAGGTGGATCTGGCCCGGATCTCGATCCTGGCATTGGTCGAGCAGTATCTGGAATTCGTCGCCGAGGCGCGGCGGCTGCGGCTGGAACTGGCCGCCGACTATCTGGTGATGGCCGCCTGGCTCGCCTATCTGAAATCGCGCTTGCTGATCCCCGAGCAGAAGGAAGAGGATCAGCTCTCGGGCGAGGAGATGGCGGCAGCGCTCGCCTTCCGTCTGCGGCGGCTGGAGGCGATGCGCCAGGCGGCCGAAAAGCTGATGAACCGCAACCGCCTGGGGCGGGATATCTTTGCAAGGGGACGGCCCGAGGCGGTATCGATTGCCCGGCGCAGCGCATGGTCGGCGACGCTCTACGACCTACTCATCGCCTATGCGGCGCAGCGCCAGCGGACCTCGGTCACATCCGTGCAGGTGCGCCGGCGCACCGTCTGGTCGCTGCAGGAAGCGCGCGACCTGCTGACGCGGATTGTCGGATTGCATATGGACTGGATGCCGCTGGATGCCTATCTGTCGAAGTATATCGGTGATGGCAGCAAGGCGAGCACCGTGCTGGCCAGCACCTTTTCGGCAAGTCTCGAACTCGTGCGCGAGGGCGAGCTGGAATTGCGCCAGGCAGAGCCGTTCGCCCCGCTCTATCTGAGGCGCAGGCCCGATCCGGGCGATCGCGGACCCGTTGAGGGTTCGCCAGCGCCGGAAACCGGCGAAAAGGACGAGGCGTAACGTGACGAGCGGCCGGGAGCAGGCAGCACAGGGCGAAGGCGGGGTGCAGGACGGAACGGACGGCGAGCTGCCGCTCGACGACCTGCAGGCAATGCCGGAACCGTCGCCCGAAAGTGGGCTGCGCATGGCGGAGGCATTGCTGTTCGCTTCGCGGGACCTGCTCAGCGTCGAGGAGATCGCGGCCAGGTTGCCGGCCGGAACCAATGTTCCCGCCCTGATAGACACGCTTCGCCGCGCCTATGCGACCCGCGGCGTGAATGTTGTGGAAATCGGCGGAAAATTCGGCTTTCGCACGGCGGAAGATCTCGCCTATCTGCTGGCGCGCGAGCAGGTGGAAGAGCGCAAGCTTTCGCGCGCCGCGCTGGAGACGCTGGCGATCATCGCCTATCACCAGCCGGTGACGCGGGCGGAGATCGAGGAGATCCGCGGCGTCTCGACCTCGAAGGGCACGCTCGACGTGCTGCTGGAAACCGGCTGGATCCGCATGCGCGGACGACGCCGGACACCGGGACGGCCGGTGACCTATGGCACCACGGAAGGCTTCCTGGAGCATTTCATGCTGACTTCGGTCGGCGATCTGCCGGGGCTTGAGGAACTCAAGGGCTCCGGCCTGCTCGACAGCGCCGTACCTGCGGGGTTCACCGTGCCGGTGCCTGACGATTCCTCCGACCTCAGGGACGAGGAAGACCCGATCGACGAGGCTGAATTGTTCGATTTGATGCAAGACGACGACGAGCCGCGCCATGACCGCGACGATTGACGCAAGGCCGGCGGATGCGCCGGTCCGGCGCTGGGGCACGCGCGGCACGGCCGGCGCGACCATCGCGGCGCGGCTGAGCTTCGAGGCGGTGAGCCATTCCTACGGACAGCTGGCAGCCGTGCGCTCCGTCTCGCTGACGGTGGAGCCGGGCGAGGTGCTGTGCCTGCTGGGCCATTCGGGCTGCGGCAAGACCACCTTGCTGCGCATCGCCGCCGGCGTGGAGCGCCAGAGCTCCGGGCGCGTGCTGATCAACGAGCGCGAGGTGGCGGGGCCGCAGGTGTTCCTGCCGCCGGAGCGGCGCGGCGTCGGCCTGATGTTCCAGGATTATGCGCTGTTCCCGCATCTGACGATTGCCGAGAACGTCGCCTTCGGGCTGACGCATATGGGCCGCAATGAAGCACGCCAGACCGCGCTGACGGCGCTGACGCGGGTGGGGCTCGCCTCGCATGCGGGCGATCATCCGCATGCCCTGTCGGGCGGCGAGCAGCAGCGTGTGGCGCTGGCCCGGGCCATTGCGCCGCGGCCGGGTGTGCTGCTGATGGACGAGCCGTTCTCCGGTCTCGACCGGCGGCTGCGCGATACGGTGCGCGATGAGACGCTGGCGGTGCTGCGCGAGACGCGGGCGACCTGCGTGATGGTCACCCACGACCCGGAAGAGGCAATGCGAATGGGCGACCGCATCGCCCTGATGCGCAAGGGCCGCCTGGTGCAGCTGGGCAGTGCCGACGATCTCTACAACCGGCCCGTCGACATGTTCGCGGCGCGGTTCTTCTCAGAGCTCAACGAGCTGGAGGCGAGCGCGGGCGACAACGAGGTGGAGACCGTGTTCGGGCGTTTTGCCGCCCCCGGCATC
The DNA here is from genome assembly GCF_058448995.1 of Stappia sp. G46H5W. NCBI lineage: Bacteria > Pseudomonadati > Pseudomonadota > Alphaproteobacteria > Hyphomicrobiales > Stappiaceae > Stappia > Stappia sp. G46H5W. The sequence goes on from NZ_JBZFLL010000002.1 coordinate 553,844, forward strand.
GTCAGGGGCATGGACATCGACGTTTGCGTGCGCCCGCAAGGCATTCTCCTCGGCGAGGAGGGCGAGGGCCAGCGCGGGCGTGTGATGCGCCGCAGGTTCATCGGCGAGGTCGATCTCGTCGAGGTGGCGGTGGAGGGGCTGGACCTGCCGCTCCATGCAAGGATTCGCGATGGCGGACGCTTCGCCGTCGGCATGGATGTCGGGGTGCGCCTCGATGCCCGGGACGTGATCGCCTTCCCGCGCGAAAGCGGGGAATAGGGCCGCAAGGGTCCGGTTGCGGTGGCGACCGCTTTGTTGCAATAGTGCCGCGCCGGAGCGCGTGCACCGGAAGACCAGGGAGTTGGGCGTATGGGTATCAGCATTTGGCAGATCCTGATCATCGCGGTGATCGTTGTTCTGCTGTTCGGCCGCGGCAAGATCTCCGAGCTCATGGGCGATGTCGCCAAGGGCATCAAGAGCTTCAAGAAGGGGCTCAACGAGGACGACGAGAGCGAGACGGACACCTCCGCCAGCCGCAAGACGATCGATCACAAGGCCGACGAGACCGTGGTCACCAGCAAGTCCGAGGACAAGTCCCAGGCGGGCTGAGCGCCGGACGAGCCGGACGCCTGCGCCATGCCGCCCCTTCGCGGGCGGCGTGCGGATGCGGACACTGACCCTTCGAACGCGGAAGACGGATCGACATGTTCGATATCGGCTGGACGGAACTGCTTGTTGTCGCGGTCGTCATGATCCTTGTCGTCGGGCCGAAGGACCTGCCGCGGATGCTGCGCACCTTCGGCCAGACGATCGGCAAGGTGCGGCGGATGGCGGGCGAGTTCCAGTCGACCTTCAACGAGGCGCTGCGCGAGGCCGAACAGCAGGCCGACATCGCCGACATGAAGAAGCAGGTCGAGAAGGCGGCGAATTTCGATCCGCTCGGCGACCTCAAGAAATCCATCGAGACGGACCGCAAACCGCCGAAGCCGGCCGAGGCCAAGCCCGCCGACACGGCGGCGGCCAAGCCGGCGGATGAGGCGGGCGGAAAAGGCACGACGCCGGCGGGAGCATCCGAGACGGGCACAGGGCCGGCCGCGCAGGCGACCCAGGCTGCGCCGGCGGGAGCTCCTGCGACGGGAACTCCGGCATCGAAGACCCCGGCGACGCCGGGTTCCGCAACGCCGGGCGAGAGCGGCACGGCCAACACGGCGAGTGACAGGACGGCATGAGCCAGGAAGACATCGACGCCTCGAAGGCGCCGCTCATCGAACACTTGATCGAACTGCGCAGCCGATTGCTGAAATCGGTGGTGGCGACGCTCCTTGCGTTCATCGTGTGCTTCTACTTCGCGCAGGACATCTACAACATCCTCGTCATCCCTTACGAGAATGCCGCCGGACACCCGGTGGAGATGATCTACACCGCGCCGCAGGAGCTGTTCTTCACCCAGCTGAAGCTCGCCTTTTTCGGCGCGCTGTTCATCGCCTTCCCGGTGATCGCCGGACAGCTCTACATGTTCGTGGCGCCGGGGCTCTACAAGCATGAGCGCGGGGCGTTCCTGCCGTTCCTGTTCGCGACGCCGGTGCTGTTCGCCCTCGGCGCCTCGCTGGTCTTCTTCCTGGTGATGCCGCTGGCCATGGGCTTCTTCCTGTCGATGGAACAGGACGGGACGGGCGGGACGGCCAAGATCCAGCTGATGGCGCGGGTGAGCGAGTATCTCGGCCTCATCATGACGCTGATCTTCGCCTTCGGCCTGGTGTTCCAGCTGCCGGTGCTTTTGACGCTGCTCGGCCGGGTCGGGCTGGTCACGGCCGAGGGGCTGCGGACGAAGCGCAAATACGCCATCGTCATCGCCTTCATCGCGGCGGCGGTGCTGACGCCGCCGGACCCGATCAGCCAGATCGGCCTTGCACTTCCCACACTGCTTCTCTACGAAGTGTCGATCATCTGCGTCAGGCTGGTCGAGAAGAAGCGGGCCGAGCGGGAGGCCGCCGAGGCGGAGACCTGATCCGGGCCGCGACCGACGATCCGCCATTCCGGCGCGCCGGCAGCAATCCCGGGGTTTCTCATGTTCGACATCAAGTGGATCCGCGACAATGCCGCGGCTTTCGACCGCGCCATGGACCGGCGCGGACTGGAGCCGCAGGCGGCGCGGCTGATCGCCATCGACGACCGGCGGCGGGCGCTCGTCGCCGAGCTGCAGCAGGCGCAGGAGCGCCGCAACGCCGCCTCGCGCGAGATCGGGAAGGCCAAGGCCTCGGGTGACGAGCAGGCCGCGCAGGCGGTGATCGACGAGGTCGCGAGCCTCAAGTCCCGTATCCAGCAGGGCGAGGAGCAGGAGCGGCAGATCGATGCCGAGCTGCAGGCCGCCCTGTCGGTGCTGCCCAACATGCCGCATGACGACGTGCCGGACGGCAAGGACGAGAGCGACAATGTCGAAGTGCGCCGCGTCGGCACGCCGCGCAGCCTCGACTTCACCCCGAAAGAGCATTTCGAGATCGCCGGCGCGCTGCCGGGCCTTGCCTTCGAGCGGGCCGCGCGCATTGCCGGCGCGCGCTTCGTCATGCTGCAGGGGCGTCTGGCCCGGCTGGAGCGGGCGCTCGGCCAGTTCATGATGGACCTGCAGACCGGCGAGCACGGCTACATGGAAGTGTCGCCGCCGCTCATGGTGCGCGACGAGGCGCTCTACGGCACCTCGCAGCTGCCGAAATTCGCCGAAGACCTGTTCAAGACCACCGACGGACGCTGGCTGATCCCGACCGCCGAGGTGCCGCTGACCAACATGGTGGCCGGCGAGACGCTGGACGAGGCGGAGCTGCCCTTGCGCGTGACGGCGCTGACCCCGTGCTTCCGCTCGGAAGCGGGGTCTGCCGGACGCGACGTGCGCGGCATGCTGCGCCAGCACCAGTTCTGGAAATGCGAGCTGGTGTCGGTGACGCATCCGGACGCATCGCTCGACGAGCTGGAGCGGATGACCGGCTGCGCCGAGGAAGTGCTGAAGCGGCTCGCCCTGCCGTACCGGGTGATGGCGCTGTCGACCGGCGACATGGGCTTCGGTGCGCGCAAGACCTACGACATCGAGGTCTGGCTGCCGGGGCAGAACGCCTATCGCGAGATTTCCAGCTGCTCCGTCTGCGGCGACTTCCAGGCGCGGCGCATGAACGCGCGCTTCCGCCCGCAGGGCGAGAAGGGCCTGAAGTTCGTCCACACGCTGAACGGCTCGGGCATTGCGGTCGGCCGCGCGCTGATTGCGGTCCTTGAAAACTACCAGAACGCGGACGGCAGCATCACGGTGCCCGAGGCGCTGAGGCCCTATATGGGCGGCATCGAGACGATCGAGGGGCTTTGATGCGCATCCTGCTGACGAATGACGACGGTATCCACGCAGCCGGCTTTGCCGCGCTGGAGCAGATCGCCCGGGAACTGAGCGACGATGTGTGGGTGGTGGCGCCCGAGACCGACCAGAGCGGCGTGGCCCACTCGCTGACCCTGCACGACCCGCTGCGCCTGCGCGACATGGGCGAGCGCCGCTACTCCGTGCGCGGCACGCCGACCGACTGCGTCATCATGGGCGTGCGCGAGATCCTGACCGACAAGCGGCCGGACCTGATCCTGTCGGGCGTCAACCGGGGCCAGAACGCGGCCGACGACGTGACCTATTCCGGCACCATCGCCGGCGCGATGGAAGGCACGCTGATGGGCATCCGCTCCATCGCGTTGTCCCAGGGCGTTGCCTGGTCGAAAGGTGCGCGGGCCGACTATTCCTGCGCGATCACCCATGCGCCGAAGCTGATCCAGCGCCTGCTGGATTTCAGCTTCCCGCCGGACACGCTGCTCAACCTCAACTTCCCTCCTTGCGCGCCGGACGAGGTCGAGGGCATCGAGGTGACGCGCCAGGGCAAGCGCAAGGTGAGCGAGCTGGGCGTCGATGCGCGCACCGACGGGCGCGGCGTGCCCTATTACTGGCTCGGCTTCCGCAATGCGGACGAGGATCCGCCGCGCGACACCGACCTGTCGGCGCTGGTGCACAACCGCATTTCGGTGACGCCGCTGAAGCTGGACTTGACGGCGCACGACCTGCTCGGCGAACTGAAAGACCTGCTGGGCTGACGATGCATTTTGCGTCTTCGGCCAGCGATGGCCGGGGGAGGGGCTGGTGAGCGAGAACGGCAAGGGCCGAGACGATAGCTGGCCGGCCGACGGCGAGGACATGCGCAGTGCCGCCGAACGGCAGGCCGAGGCCGACCGCGAGGCGACGGCTGCGCTGATCCTTCGGCTGCGCTCGCAAGGCATTCGCAACACACGGCTGCTCTCGGCGATCGAGCGGGTGCCGCGGCGCATGTTCCTGTCCGCCGCGCTGCAGAGGCATGCGGGCGAGGACACGGCGCTGCCCATCGAGTGCGGCCAGACCATCTCCCAGCCGAGCCTCGTCGTCAGGATGACCGACGCGCTGGACATCGGCCCCAAGCACAAGGTGCTGGAAGTGGGCACCGGCTCCGGGTTCCAGGCGGCCATCCTCGGCCTGACGGCGGGGGAGGTGCACAGCATCGAGCGTTACCGTACCCTTGTGGATCTGGCGCGCGAGCGGCTGGCGTCGCTGCGCATCACGAGCGTGCGCGTGCATCACGGCGACGGCCTGGAAGGCTTTGCCGAAAGCGCCCCCTACGACCGCATCATCGTCACCGCCGCCGCACCCGAGGTGCCCAAGGACCTGCTCGACCAACTGGCGGATGGCGGCAAGCTGATCATGCCGCGCGGGCCCAAAGGCAGCCTCCAGCAGCTGGTGCTGATGGAAAAGCAGGGCGGGCGCTTTTCGGAGAAGGTGCTGGCGGAGGTGCGATTCGTGCCGCTGGTCGAGGGAACGGCGAGCCGGTTGTAGCCTTGCGCCCGGCGCAAGGGGCAGATGCAGACCGGCCGGAGATTTTCGGCACGAAAACGCAAATTGGTTTACGGGCGGGCCGCGACTTTAAGTCTTTATCAACGTTACCGGCATTTAATCGACATCATGATTTCAGGTGTCTTCAGTCCGAGTAGCGCCATGACAATGCAGGTTCTTCGCCCTTCCTCCCGACTGCTTACGCAGACTGCCGTCGTGATCGTGCTCGCCGCGCTCGCAGGAGCCTGCAGCGGCGGCGTCGAGCGGTTCGAGGACCCCATCTTCACCGGCAATACTGACAATCAGCGTGCGATGCTTGGCGGGAAGTCCCAGCCGAGCTTCGACAGTGTCGCGGCCGGGCCGCGCCAGACGACGGGTGCCGTGCAGCGCTCGACGCTGCCGCCGCCGACCGCCGCCAACAGGCCCGTGTCGACCGGTTCCATCGGCAATGCGCGGACCAGCACGCCGCCTGCCTCCGGCACCTATGCCGGCGTGCCGGCAGCGGCGAGCGCTTCGGCGGCAGCTTCCGGCCAGGTGCGCACGGTGCGCGGATGGACCACGGCCGGGGCGACCCAGATCACCGCACGCCAGGGCGACACCGTCGCCGGCCTGTCGCGGCGCTACGGCATCCCGCAGCATGTGCTCGGCGAGATCAACGGCACCGACGCCAATGGCAGCTTCACGGCCGGCCAGCGCGTGACGATCCCGACCTATTCGCATGGCGCCCCCAACATCGCGTCCGCCGCGCCGTCGCAGCCGACGACGCGCCTGCCGGATGCTGGCGGCTCGCCGAGCGTGACCGGTTCGATCCCGGCCGGAGCCGGACTTGCCAGCGCGCCGCGGCCGCAGGCAAAGCCGGGTGCCCAGACGCGACTCGCTTCCCTGACCACGCCGCAGCCGGGCAGGGGTGTCGTCACCTCGCCCAAGAGCAAGCCCGCGGCCCTGTCCAGCCGCCCGAGCCAGCCCGCGACCCCGGTCGCGACGAGCCCGGCACGGCCCGCGATCGCCCGCGGCGAGACGGCGCCGACCGCACCGATCGCCGTGTCCCGCGACACCACTCCGGAGCCTGCGGCAACCGGAGACCGGCGCTTCCGCTGGCCGGCGCGCGGACGGATCATCTCCGAGTTCGGCCCCAAGCCGGGCGGCGCGCACAACGATGGAATCAACCTGGCCCTGCCGGAAGGCACCGAGATCAAGGCGGTCGAGGACGGCACGGTGATCTACTCGGGCAACGAGCTGAAGGGCTTCGGCAACCTGGTCCTGGTGCGCCACGACGACGGCTGGGTGTCCGCCTATGCCCATAACAGCTCGCTGCTGGTGAAGCGCGGCGATGCGGTGCAGCGTGGCCAGACCATCGCCAAGGCCGGCTCCAGCGGCTCGGTGAGCCAGCCGCAGCTTCATTTCGAGCTGCGCCGCGGCAACAAGCCGGTCGACCCGATGAAGTATCTCGCGAGCCTGTAAGGGGTTTCGCCTTCCGCGCGCCTTTCGGGCGGGCAGGAACCTTGCAGCGGACGCGCCCACCCGGCGCGTCCGTTTTCGTTTTCCACAAGCAACGGCGGCGGCAGGCAAAGTCTCTTTGCACAATCGTCACATGAGCGGCCGCTTGCGCTTGACTTGACGCGCGGCTCGCCGTACATCACCGCCACTCCCGGCGGCCAAGCGTCGCCATGAGGTGAGCGGGTGTAGCTCAGTTGGTTAGAGTGCCGGCCTGTCACGCCGGAGGTCGCGGGTTCGAGCCCCGTCACTCGCGCCACTCACCTTTACGGGAGCCTTTCGCAGCAATGCGAAGCGGGCGAGCGGGTGTAGCTCAGTTGGTTAGAGTGCCGGCCTGTCACGCCGGAGGTCGCGGGTTCGAGCCCCGTCACTCGCGCCACTCGCCCAAACTTCTTTCTCCTCGAGTTCAGACTTTCCAGACCGGACGCCGAGGCGACGGACGGGCCTTCGGGCCTCGTCTTCCGTTCGCCGCCGGCCGCGCCGTGCGTCTCCTGTGCAAAAGCCCTGCACCGACACATTGTCGCACCAATTGCATGGCGGGTTCTTCGCCTGCGTGCGGTTGCATGACCGGTCGGCGCGTTTCATCCGGGGAGGGGACATCGATGGCACGGATCACGGGCGGGGCGCTGGCGATTCTGGTTCTGGGGACATTGGCCCCAGGGGGCGCAGCGCCGGCGCAGGCGGGCGTGATGTGCACGATGGTGATCGAATCGGCGAGCCGCTCGGTACTCCTGGAGGAAGGCGACTGCACGCGCCGCGTGACACCGGCCTCCACCTTCAAGGTGCCGCTCGCGGCCATCGGCTATGAGGAAGGCGTGCTGAGCGGCCCGCATTCCCCGGTCTGGACCTGGGCCAAGGGCGAGGTCGACTGGGGCGGCGATCCCTGGCGCGGCGACGTCGACCCCATGCACTGGATGAAACATTCCGTCGTCTGGTATTCGCAGCGCATGGCCAGGAAGCTCGGCCGTCCGCTGCTGGAGCAGCGAACGAGCGCGCTCGGCTTCGGCAATGCCGACTTTTCCGGCGACCCGGGCGAGGACAACGGACTGGAGCGCGCCTGGATCGCGTCCTCCATGACGGTCTCTGCCCGCGAGCAGGCGCTGTTTCTGACAGGATTGCTCAATCGCACGCTGCCGCTGTCGGAAAGCGCGCAGGCGCAGGCCGAGGCCCTGCTGCCGGCGCTCGAGGCGGGCGAGGGCTGGACGCTGAGCGGAAAGACGGGCGGAGCGTATCCGCGCCTTGCGGACGGCAGTTTCGACCGCTCGCGCGGCTTCGGCTGGTTCGTCGGCTGGGCCGAGGCGAAAGGGAGCCGCGAGGGCCAGCGGCTCGTCTTCGTGCGGCTGGTGCAGGACGAGACGCGCCAGCGCGGCTCGCCGGGGCGGCGCGCCCGGGCGGCCTTCCTGGAGGAATGGCCCGCCATCGCAAAGCGCCTGCCCGCCGACGGTCCGCCGCTTTCGGGCAAAAACTGACGCAGGGGCCTTTCGCGCCTGCAAAAAACCGCTTTCGATTACACCGTCGTCGGACTTGCGTTGCGTTTGTGCGTGGGCTAAGCGTGCCCCATGGGCACTGGCGGGAGCGTGCCTCCACGCGCATCCGCCGCAATCGCCGGGAAAGAGGGACCGGCTGCGCTTTGCGCGGCCGGACGCGTTGCATGGGGCACAGGGCTCCGCAGCGGAAATGGCCCGGCGGAAGGACATTAGGACATGGAAGAGCTCCTGAGAGATTACGTTCCGATCCTCGTCTTCATCGGGGTATCGCTCGTCATCGGCCTCGCGCTTTTGATTTCGCCGTTCCTGCTCGCCTACAAGAATCCCGATTCGGAAAAGCTGTCGGCCTATGAGTGCGGCTTCAACGCCTTCGACGATGCGCGCATGAAGTTCGACATCCGCTTCTATCTGGTCGCGCTGCTGTTCATCATCTTCGATCTCGAAGTGGCCTTCCTGTTCCCCTGGGCGGTCGCGTTCGGCGACCTCGGCTGGTACGGCTTCTGGTCGATGATGGCCTTCCTCGGCGTTCTGACCGTCGGCTTCATCTACGAATGGAAGAAGGGGGCCCTGGAATGGGACTGACGTCGCAGCAGCCGCTCATCGCCCAGGCTCCGAAGGGCATCCTGGATCCGGCCACCGGCAAGCCGGTCGGCGCCAATGATCCGTTCTTCATGGAAATCAACGACGAGCTGGCCGACAAGGGCTTCGTCGTCACCGCGACCGACAATCTGATCCAGTGGGCGCGCACCGGTTCGCTCATGTGGATGACCTTCGGTCTCGCCTGCTGCGCGGTCGAGATGATGCAGATGTCGATGCCGCGTTACGACGCCGAGCGCTTCGGCTTCGCGCCGCGCGCCTCACCGCGCCAGTCGGACGTGATGATCGTCGCCGGCACGCTGACCAACAAGATGGCTCCGGCCCTGCGCAAGGTCTACGACCAGATGCCGGAGCCGCGCTACGTCATCTCCATGGGCTCTTGCGCCAATGGCGGCGGCTACTACCACTACTCCTATTCGGTGGTGCGCGGCTGCGACCGGGTCGTTCCGGTCGATATCTACGTTCCCGGCTGTCCCCCGACGGCCGAGGCGCTGCTTTACGGCGTTCTTCTGCTTCAGAAGAAGATCCGCCGCACCGGAACGATCGAACGCTGAACGCCGCCCGCGGCGTGCCGGCCCGGCCGGCACGCCTCACGCAAGCGACTAGACGGGTCAGGATCATGGACGAGACGCTCGCCGAGCTTGGCGAACACATTCAGGCGCATCTGGGCGATGCCCTCGACGGCTACAAGGTCGAGTACGGGGAGCTGACGCTTCTCGCGCGGGCCTCGGAAATCGTCCAGGTGGTGCGGTTCCTGCGCGACGACTCCAGCTGCCAGTTCGTCAACCTGACGGATCTGTGCGGCGTCGACTGGCCGAAGCGGGACAACCGCTTCGACGTGGTCTACCACTTCCTGTCGCCGAAGCAGAACCTGCGCATCCGCGTGAAGGTGGCCACCGACGAGGAAACGCCGGTTCCCTCCATCATCGACGTGTTCGCCGGTGCGGAGTGGTTCGAGCGCGAGACCTACGACATGTACGGCGTGCTGTTCTCCGGTCATCCGGACCTGCGCCGCATCCTGACCGACTACGGCTTCGACGGCTATCCGCTGCGCAAGGACTTCCCGCTGACGGGATATGTCGAGGTTCGCTACGACGACGAGAAGAAGCGGGTGGTCTATGAGCCGGTCCGGCTCAACCAGGAATTCCGTGACTTCGACTTCATGTCGCCTTGGGAGGGTGCGGAATACATCCTGCCCGGCGACGAAAAAGCCAAGACCAATTGAGGCAGCCGATGGCAGAGGCTCAGGTCCGCAACTTCAACATCAATTTCGGCCCGCAGCATCCGGCGGCGCACGGCGTGCTGCGCCTGGTGCTGGAGCTGGACGGCGAGGTGGTGACGCGTGTCGATCCGCATATCGGCCTGCTGCATCGCGGCACCGAAAAGCTGATCGAGCACAAGACCTACCTGCAGGCGGTGCCCTATTTCGACCGGCTCGACTATGTCGCGCCGATGAATCAGGAGCATGCCTTCGCGCTGGCGGTCGAGAAGATGCTCGGCATCACCGTGCCCAAGCGCGGCCAGCTGATCCGCGTGCTCTACTCGGAGATCGGCCGGATCCTGTCGCACCTGCTGAACGTGACGACGCAGGCGATGGACGTCGGCGCGCTGACCCCGCCGCTGTGGGGCTTCGAGCCGCGCGAAGAGCTGATGGTCTTCTACGAGCGGGCCTGCGGCGCGCGCATGCATGCCGCCTATGTGCGGCCGGGCGGCGTGCACCAGGACCTGCCGAAGGAACTGCTCGACGACATCTGGGACTTCTGCGATCCGTTCCTGCAGACGCTGGACGACATCGAGGGTCTCTTGACCGACAACCGCATCTTCAAGCAGCGCAACGTCGATATCGGCGTGGTGTCGCTGGAAGACGCCTGGGCGCGGGGCTTCTCCGGCGTCATGGTGCGCGGCTCGGGCGCTGCCTGGGACCTGCGCAAGTCGCAGCCCTATGAGTGCTATGCCGAACTCGATTTCGACATCCCGATCGGCAAGAACGGCGACTGCTACGACCGCTATCTCATCCGCATGGAAGAGATGCGCCAGTCGGTGCGCCTGATGAAGCAGTGCCTGGAGAAGCTGACGGTGGAGACGGGCCCGGTCTCGTCGATGGACGGCAAGGTGGTTCCGCCCAAGCGCGGCGAGATGAAGCGCTCGATGGAAGCGCTCATCCACCACTTCAAGCTCTACACCGAAGGTTATCGCGTGCCGGAAGGCGAGGTCTATGCGGCCGTCGAGGCGCCGAAGGGCGAATTCGGCGTCTATCTCGTCGCCGATGGCAGCAACAAGCCCTATCGCTGCAAGATCAAGGCCCCCGGCTTTGCCCATCTGCAGGCGATGGATTTCATGTGCCGTGGACATCAGCTGGCCGACGTGTCGGCGGTTCTCGGCTCCCTCGATATCGTGTTCGGAGAGGTGGACCGGTAATGGCCGTTCGTCGCCTTCACCCTGAGCAGCCCGAAAGCTTCGCCTTCACGGCGGCCAATCTGGACTGGGCAAACAAGGTCATCTCGCGCTACCCGGAAGGCCGCCAGGCCTCCGCGGTGATCCCGCTTCTGTGGCGGGCGCAGGAACAGCACGAGGGCTGGCTGCCCGAGCCGGCGATCCGCTATGTCGCCGAAATGCTCGGCATGCCGGATATCCGCGTGCTGGAGGTCGCGACCTTCTACACGATGTTCCAGCTGGCTCCGGTCGGCAAGAAGGCGCATATCCAGGTCTGCGGCACCACGCCCTGCCAGCTGCGCGGCTCGGAAGACCTGATCCGGGTCTGCAAGTCGAAGATCGCGGCCCATGCGCATGAGCTGTCGGCCGATGGCGACTTTTCGTGGGAAGAGGTCGAGTGCCTTGGCGCCTGCGTCAACGCGCCGATGGTGCAGATCTTCAAGGACACCTACGAGGACCTGACGCCGGAGAGCCTGGAAAAGCTCATCGACGACATTTCCGCCGGGCGCGAAGTGACCCCGGGCCCGCAGAACGGCCGTCGCTTCGGCGCGCCGGAAGGCGGTCCGACCACGCTGACCGGCCTGTCCGACAAGACCCGCGGCGGCGATCCGCTTCCCACAGTGGTCAACGGTGCGGAAGCGGCCTCGCATGCCTTTGCCGGCGCCTCGATCAATGCCGGTGGCAACGACTACAACGGCGTTCCGGGCGCGGCTGCGGCCGGTGCCGCCAAGACGGCGGCCCCCAAGGCCGAGGCCAAGCCGAAGGCCGCGAGCGCAGCTCCCGCTGCTGCCGCCAAGGCCGCTGCCGCCAAGGACGAGGCCGGCCCGGCGCCGACCGAGGCTGCAAAGCCGGCCGCTCCCAAGCGGACCAAGGAAAGCGCCCAGGCGAGCCTTGATCTTGCCGCGGCCGATACTTCGGCCGAGGAGAGCGAGCCCGAGCTGCTGACCGGCGCGCGCGGCGGCAAGGCGGACGACCTCAAGCGGATCAAGGGCGTCGGCCCGAAGCTCGAGGGCATCCTCAACGAGCTCGGCGTCTACCATTTCGACCAGATCGCCTCCTGGACCGACGAGAACAAGGCCTGGGTCGACACCCGGCTGAAGTTCAAGGGGCGTATCGATCGCGAAGACTGGATCGCACAGGCCAAGGTGCTGGCGTCCGGCGGCGAAACCGATTTCTCCAGGCGCGTCGACGGTGGCGACGTGCCCACGAGCAAGTCCTAAGGGAAGGGGATCGCGATGCTGCAGGATCAGGACCGGATCTTCACCAATATCTACGGCCTGCACGACTGGGGCCTGGATGGCGCGCGTCAGCGCGGCCATTGGGACGGCACCAAGGGCCTCATCGACAAGGGCCGCGACTGGATCATCAACGAGATGAAGACGTCGGGCCTGCGCGGGCGCGGCGGTGCGGGCTTCCCGACCGGCCTCAAGTGGTCGTTCATGCCGAAGGAGTCGGACGGTCGTCCGGCCTATCTCGTCGTGAATGCGGACGAGTCCGAGCCGGGCACCTGCAAGGACCGCGAGATACTGCGCCATGACCCGCACACGCTGGTCGAGGGCTGCCTGATCGCCGGTTACGCGATGGGCGCGATCGCTGCCTACATCTATGTGCGCGGCGAATTCATCCGCGAGCGCGAGCGCCTGCAGGCGGCCATCGACCAGGCCTATGAGGCCGGGCTGATCGGCAAGAACAACAAGAACGGCTACGACTTCGACATCTATGTCCACCACGGCGCCGGCGCCTATATCTGCGGCGAGGAAACCGCGCTGCTGGAGAGCCTGGAAGGCAAGAAGGGCCAGCCGCGGCTGAAGCCGCCGTTCCCGGCGAATGTCGGCCTCTACGGTTGCCCGACGACGGTGAACAACGTGGAGTCCATCGCTGTTGCCCCGACCATCCTGCGCCGGGGCGCTGCGTGGTTCTCGGGCCTCGGCAAGCCGAACAATGCGGGCACCAAGCTGTTCTGCGTTTCCGGCCACGTGAACCGTCCCTGCACGGTCGAGGAAGAGATGGGCATTCCCTTCCGCGAGCTGATCGACCGCCATTGCGGCGGCATCCGCGGCGGCTGGGACAACCTGCTCGCCGTGATCCCGGGCGGCTCGTCCGTGCCGTGCGTGACGGCGGAGAACATCATCGACTGTCCGATGGACTTCGACAGCCTGCGCGGGCTGGGCTCGGGCCTCGGCACGGCGGCGGTGATCGTGATGGATCGCTCCACCGATATCATCAAGGCCATTGCCCGCCTGTCGTACTTCTACAAGCACGAGAGCTGCGGACAGTGCACGCCGTGCCGCGAGGGCACGGGCTGGATGTGGCGCGTGATGGAGCGCATGGTGGCGGGCAACGCCTCCAAGGAAGAGATCGACATGCTCTTCGACGTCACCAAGCAGGTGGAAGGCCACACGATCTGCGCCCTCGGCGACGCGGCCGCATGGCCGATCCAGGGCCTGATCCGCAACTTCCGGCCGGTGATCGAGGAACGCATCGACCAGTACGTGGCCAAGAGCCGCAAGCCGGCGCAGTCGCTGGCAGCGGCACAGTAAGGCGGCCGCAGAGATGGTCGCAGGAAACAGGACGACACGTTCGCGCGCGAAAAGGGCGCTGCGGGCAAGCCGCGAGGGCAGCAAGGCATGAACAAGACGATCTTTGTCGACGGCAAGGAGATCGAGGTTCCGCAGGACTACACGCTGCTGCAGGCTTGCGAGGCGGCGGGGGCCGAGGTGCCGCGCTTCTGTTTCCACGACCGGCTGTCGATTGCCGGCAACTGCCGCATGTGCCTCGTCGAGGTGAAGGGCGGACCGCCGAAGCCGGTGGCCTCCTGCGCCATGAACGTGCGCGACCTGCGCCCGGGCCCGAACGGCGAGCCGCCGGAGGTCTTCACCAAGACCCCGATGGTCAAGAAGGCCCGCGAGGGCGTGATGGAGTTCCTGCTGATCAACCATCCGCTCGACTGCCCGATCTGCGATCAGGGCGGCGAGTGCGATCTGCAGGACCAGGCCATGGCCTATGGCGTCGACGCGTCCCGCTATGCGGAGAACAAGCGCGCCGTCGAGGACAAGTATATCGGCCCGCTGGTGAAGACGATCATGACGCGCTGCATCCACTGCACGCGCTGCGTCCGCTTCACCACGGAAGTCTGCGGCGTCGCCGACCTCGGCCTGATCGGCCGTGGCGAGGATGCCGAGATCACCTCCTATCTGGAGAACGCGCTGTCCTCCGAGATGCAGGGCAACGTCGTTGACCTGTGCCCGGTCGGTGCGCTGACCCACAAGCCCTATGCCTTCCAGGCCCGTCCGTGGGAGCTGAAGAAGACCGAGACCATCGACGTGATGGACGCGGTCGGCTCGGCGATCCGCGTCGACACCCGCGGCCGCGAGGTCATGCGCGTGCTGCCGCGTCTCAACGAGGCGGTCAACGAGGAGTGGATCTCCGACAAGACCCGCTACATCTGGGACGGCCTGAAGACCCAGCGCCTCGACCGCCCCTATGTGCGCGTCGATGGCAAGCTGCGCCCGGCCAGCTGGGGCGAGGCGTTCGCCGCCATCGCCTCCAAGGTCAAGGCGTCGAGCCCGGAGAAGCTGGCGGCGATCGCCGGCGATCTGGCGAGCGTTGAGGAAATGTTCGCGCTGAAGAGCCTGATGACGGCCCTCGGCTCGGCGAACATCGACTGCCGCCAGGACGGGGCCGCGCTCGATCCGGCGCTCGGCCGCTCCTCCTATCTGTTCAACGCGACCATCGAGGGGATCGAGGACGCGGATGCGGTGCTGATCATCGGCTCCAACCCGCGTCTCGAGGCTCCGGTGCTGAACGCGCGCATCCGCAAGCGCATGCGCATGGGCCCGCTTCCCGTTGGCGTCATCGGCCAGCAGGCCGACCTGACCTACCCGGCGACGTATCTGGGCGCTGGCGCCGAGACGCTGGCGGATCTTGCCGCCGGCAAGCACGGCTTCGCCGACGTTCTGAAGAACGCCGAGCGCCCGTTGATCATCGTCGGCCAGGGCGCGCTGTCGCGCGCCGATGGCGCGGCCGTCCTGTCGGCTGCTGCTGCGCTGGCCCGTTCGGTCGGTGCGGTCGGTTCCGACTGGAACGGCTTCTCGGTGCTGCACACTGCGGCCTCGCGCGTCGGCGGCCTCGACATCGGCTTCGTGCCGGGCGAGGGCGGCAAGGGCACGGCCGAGATCCAGCAGGCGGCAGGCGAGGGCGCGATGGACGTCGTGTTCCTGCTCGGCGCCGACGAGATGGACATGGGCGCCTTCGGCTCGGCCTTCGTGGTCTATGTCGGCACCCATGGCGACCGCGGCGCACACCGCGCCGACGTGATCCTGCCGGGTGCTGCCTATACCGAGAAGTCGGGCACCTGGGTCAACACCGAGGGCCGCGTGCAGCTCGGCGACCGGGCCGCATTCCCTCCGGGCGAGGCCCGCGAGGACTGGGCGATCCTGCGTGCGCTCTCCGCGCAGCTGGGATCGGCGCTGGCGTTCGACTCGCTTGAGGACCTGCGCAAGGCGCTCTATGCGGCGCATCCGCTGATGGCGCGCATCGATGCCATTGAGAACGACGGCGGCGAGGGCACCGCGAAGGCGGCCGACCTCGGCGGCAAGATGGCCGGCGAGGCGTTCCAGCCGGCGATCACCGACTTCTACCTGACCAATCCGATCGCGCGGGCCTCCGCGACGATGGCCGAGTGTTCGGCCCTCGCCAAGGCACGCGCGGCAGAGGCCGCGGAGTAAACGGGGGCAATGATGGCGGACTTCTGGGCGGATTATCTCTTCCCGCTGATCATCATGGTGGCACAGAGCGTGCTGCTGCTGGTCGCACTGCTGCTGATCGTGGCCTACATCCTGTACGCGGACCGCAAGGTCTGGGCGGCGGTGCAGATCCGTCGCGGCCCGAACGTCGTCGGGCCCTGGGGCCTGCTGCAGTCCTTTGCCGACCTTCTGAAATTCGTGCTGAAGGAGCCGGTGATCCCGGCCGGCGCCAACAAGGGCCTGTTCCTACTGGCGCCGCTGGTCACCGTGACGCTGGCGCTGACCGCCTGGGCGGTGGTTCCGGTCGCCGACGGGTGGGTGATCGCCGACATCAATGTCGGCATCCTGTTCATCCTCGCGATCTCCTCGCTCGGCGTCTACGGCATCATCATCGGCGGTTGGGCCTCGAACTCGAAGTATCCGTTCCTGTCTGCGCTGCGCTCGGCGGCGCAGATGGTCTCCTACGAGGTGTCCATCGGCTTCGTCATCGTGACGGTGCTCTTGTGCGTCGGCTCGCTGAACCTCACGGACATCGTCCTGGCGCAGAAGACCGGCCTTGCCAGCGCGCTTGGGCTTCCGTGGCTGGCCTTCCTGAACTGGTACTGGCTGCCGCTGTTCCCGATGTTCGTGATCTTCTTCATCTCGGCGCTGGCGGAGACCAACCGTCCTCCGTTCGATCTGGCCGAGGCCGAGTCCGAGCTGGTCGCCGGTTTCATGGTCGAGTACGGCTCCACGCCCTACATGATGTTCATGCTCGGCGAGTATGTGTCGATCGCGCTGATGTGTGCGCTGACGACCATCCTGTTCATGGGTGGCTGGCTGCCGCCGCTGGACGTCGCACCCTTCACCTGGGTCCCGGGCTTCGTCTGGTTCCTGCTGAAGTCGCTGCTGGTGTTCTTCATGTTCGCGATGGTCAAGGCGATGGTCCCGCGCTACCGGTACGACCAGCTGATGCGCCTCGGCTGGAAGGTGTTCCTGCCGCTGTCGCTGGCCATGGTGTTCGTCGTGGCGGCCGTGCTGATGGCCATGGGCTGGGCGCCGACCGGCGCGTAAGGGCCGGGCGGGCGAGAGCCGGGCACATAAGGAGAGGGCGGCATGTCGGTCTCGATTGCAGGACTGATCGGTGCCGCCATCGGCCTCTATGTGGGCTGGATCGACTACAAGATCGTCGTCGGCGTCCTGAGGGCGGCGGCGGAACGGCAAAAGAAGCAGAGCGGGCGTGAAAGCCTGCTCGGGCGATACATGGGCCAGCTCCAGATCCTGGTGATGGCCTTCTCGCTGGTCGGGTTTCCGGTGGTCGGGTACCTGGCAGGCAGTTCGCTCGCCGGTTAGGCGGGCGGGGAATTCCGGGTCGGCGGCCGACGGGCGGCATGCCGGTACAGTTCAAGGATTTGGCCGCTCGCGGTCCGCGCTCTTGTCGGGGCTTGCGGGACCGGCGGGCGGGCCAGAGGAAAACGTAACCACGGGGCTAGACGCCATGGCACTGCAACAGGCGGCAAAATCGCTTCTGCTGAAGGAGTTCGTCTCCGCCTTCTTCCTGGCGATGCGCTACTTCTTCAAGCCGAAGCCGACCATCAACTACCCCTTCGAGAAGGGGCCGGTGAGCCCGCGCTTCCGCGGCGAGCACGCGCTGCGCCGTTATCCGAACGGCGAGGAGCGCTGCATCGCGTGCAAGCTGTGCGAGGCGATCTGTCCGGCTCAGGCGATCACCATCGAGGCCGGCCCGCGCCGCAACGACGGCACGCGGCGCACGACCCGTTACGACATCGACATGGTCAAGTGCATCTACTGCGGCTTCTGCCAGGAGGCGTGCCCGGTGGACGCGATCGTCGAGGGCCCGAACTTCGAGTTCGCCACCGAGACGCGCGAGGAGCTGTACTACGACAAGGAAAAGCTGCTGGCGAACGGCGACCGTTGGGAGCGGGAGATCGCCAGCAACATCGCCATGGACGCGCCTTATCGCTGAGGCGGCGGGAGTGGACGGCGCGCGGCCCGTGGTCTAAGACGAGGCCGCTGCGCGCCGGAAGCGCCCAATTCATCTGGAGCCGCGACGCGGCTGCGACTTAAACGGGGACGACGGGGGCACACCGCGACATGGTCCTGCAAGCCATCTTCTTCTATCTCTTCGCCGCTGTTGCGGTCGCGTCGGCCTTCATGGTCATCGCGTCCCGCAATCCGGTGCACTCCGTCCTGTTCCTGATTCTCGCCTTCTTCAACGCCGCGGGCCTGTTCATCCTGCTTGGGGCGGAGTTCCTGGCGATGCTGCTCGTCGTCGTCTATGTCGGCGCGGTGATGGTGCTGTTCCTGTTCGTGGTGATGATGCTCGACGTCGACTTCGTCGAGATGCGCCAGGGCTTCCTGCAGTACATGCCGGTGGGCGGCCTGATCGGCCTGATCCTCCTGGTCGAGCTGCTGTTCGTGCTCGGCGCCTGGGTGATATCGCCAGAGATCGCCGGAACGACGGCCGCGCCCGCACCGCTGCCTGCGGACATGTCGAACATCCGCGCGCTCGGCGAGCTCGTCTACACCCGCTACATCCTGTTCTTTCAGACGGCCGGCCTCGTCCTGCTGGTGGCGATGATCGGCGCCATCGTGCTGACGCTGCGCCACAAGGAAGGCGTGCGGCGGCAGAACATCTCTGAGCAGGTCGGCCGCACGCGCGAAGCGTCGGTCGAGGTGCGCAAGGTCGAAACCGGCAAGGGTATCTGAGGATCCCGCCATTCACATGACAGGTGCGCGCCCGCCCGGGCCGCGCGCCGCAAGGTCTCACTCGGGGGAGCATCACGAGGCGCCCATGGAAATCGGTCTGTCACACTATCTGGCGGTCGCCGCGATTCTGTTCACCATCGGAATCTTCGGCATCTTCCTGAACCGCAAGAACGTGATCGTCATCCTGATGTCGGTGGAGCTCTTGCTGCTCTCCGTCAACATCAACCTGGTCGCCTTCTCGGCGTTCCTCGGCGATCTGGTCGGGCAGGTCTTCGCGCTTCTGGTGCTGACCGTCGCGGCTGCCGAGGCGGCCATCGGCCTTGCGATCCTGGTGGTGTTCTACCGCAACCGCGGCTCGATCGCGGTTGAAGACGTCAACATGATGAAGGGGTAAGGGCAGGATGTACCAGCTTATCGTCTTTCTGCCCCTGATCGGCTTCCTGATCGCCGGCCTCTTCGGCCGGGTGATCGGCGCCAAGGCGAGCGAATACGTCACCTCCGGCCTGCTGATCGTGGCGGCCATCCTGTCGTGGATCGGGTTCTTCTCCATCGGCTTCGGCGACACTGCCGTGGTCAAGGAGCCGGTGATGCGCTGGATCACGTCCGGCACGTTCGATGTCGAGTGGACGATCCGTGTCGACACGCTGACCGCCGTCATGCTGGTGGTGGTCAACTCCGTGTCCGCGCTCGTGCATGTCTACTCCATCGGCTACATGCACCACGATCCGCACCGGCCGCGCTTCTTTGCCTATCTGTCGCTGTTCACCTTCGCCATGCTGACGCTGGTGACCTCCGACAACCTGCTGCAGATGTTCTTCGGCTGGGAGGGCGTCGGTCTCGCCTCGTATCTGCTGATCGGCTTCTGGTACCAGAAGCCCTCGGCGAACGCCGCGGCGATGAAGGCCTTCGTGGTCAACCGCGTCGGCGACTTCGGCTTCATCCTCGGCATCTTCGGCATCTTCGTGCTGTTCGGCTCGGCCGACTACGACGCGATCTTCGCCAATGCCCAGGCCTTCGCGGAAGGCGAGCCGAAGGTCGTGCTCGACTTCCTCGGCTACCAGCTGACTCAGGACGCGGCGCTGACCGTGACCTGCCTGCTGCTTTTCATGGGCGCCATGGGCAAGTCGGCGCAGTTTCTGCTGCACACCTGGCTGCCGGACGCGATGGAAGGCCCGACGCCGGTCTCCGCGCTGATCCACGCCGCCACCATGGTGACCGCGGGCGTGTTCATGGTCGCGCGTCTGTCGCCGGTCTTCGAGCTGTCGCACACCGCGCTGACCGTGGTGACGTTCTTCGGCGCGACGACGGCGTTCTTTGCCGCGACCGTCGGCCTCGTCCAGAACGACATCAAGCGCGTCATCGCCTACTCGACCTGCTCGCAGCTCGGCTACATGTTCGTCGCGCTCGGCGTCGGCGGCTACTCAATCGCGATCTTCCACCTGTTCACGCACGCCTTCTTCAAGGCGCTCTTGTTCCTCGGCGCCGGCTCGGTGATCCATGCCGTGTCGAACGAGCAGGACATGCGCAAGATGGGCGGGCTGCGCAAGCATATCCCGCTGACCTACTGGATGATGGTGATCGGCACGCTGGCTCTGACCGGCTTCCCGCTGACCGCCGGCTTCTTCTCCAAGGACGGTGTGATCGAGGCGGCCTATGTCGGCCACAACGCCTTCGCCATGTACGGCTTCTGGCTGACCGTGGCGGCTGCCGGCCTGACCTCGTTCTACTCCTGGCGCCTTGCCTTCATGACCTTCCACGGCAAGCCGCGTGCCTCCGTCGACGTGATGAAGCATGTGCACGAGAGCCCGCTGGTGATGACCGTGCCCCTGATGATCCTGTCGGTCGGCGCGCTGTTCGCGGGTCTCGCTTTTGCCGGCGTGTTCATGGGCGAGGGCTACGAGGGCTTCTGGAAGGGGGCGCTGTTCACCTCCGAGGAGAACCATATCCTGCACGACATCCACGAGGTGCCGCTGTGGGTGAAGGCATCGCCCTTCGTGATGATGGTGCTCGGCTTCGCGTTCGCCTGGCTGTTCTACATCCGCTCGCCCGAGATCCCGCGCCGCCTGGCGGAGCGTCACGACGGCCTGTACCGCTTCCTGTTGAACAAGTGGTACTTCGACGAGCTGTATGACGCGATCTTCGTCCGGCCCGCCATGTGGCTCGGCCGCCAACTCTGGAAGAAGGGCGACGGGGCGACCATCGACCGGCTCGGACCGGACGGCATCGCCGCCCGCGTCCAGGACGTCAGCTCCTGGGCCGTGCGTCTGCAGACCGGATATCTCTATCACTACGCATTCGCCATGCTGATCGGCGTCGCCGCGCTGATCACCTGGTCCATGTTCTCCGTCGGGGGCGCTCACTGATGAGCAACTGGCCGCTTCTTTCGATCACGACCTTCCTTCCGCTGGTCGGCGTCTTCTTCATCCTGCTGGTCCGCGGCGAGGACGAGGGGGCGAAGGAGAACATGCGCCGCGTGGCGCTGATCACCACGGTGTTCACCTTCATCGTGTCGCTCTTCATCTGGGGCGGCTTCGATGCGGCAAATCCCGGCTTCCAGTTCCAGGAAAGCGGGGAGTGGCTGGGTGCGAACATGGGCTACCGGATGGGCGTCGACGGCATCTCCATGCTGTTCGTCATCCTGACCACGTTCCTGATGCCCTTCTGCATCCTCGCCAGCTGGCAGAGCGTGCAGCTGCGGGTGAAGGAATACATGATCGCCTTCCTGGTGCTGGAAACGCTGATGATCGGCGTGTTCTGCGCGCTGGACCTGGTCATGTTCTACGTGTTCTTCGAGGCCAGCCTGATCCCGATGTTCCTGATCATCGGCGTGTGGGGCGGCAAGCGGCGCGTCTATGCCAGCTACAAGTTCTTCCTCTACACGCTGCTCGGCTCGCTCCTGATGCTGATCGCGCTGATGGCGATGTACTGGAACGCGGGCACCACCGACATCCCGACACTGATGTCGCACGGCTTCCCTGAGAACATGCAGACCTGGCTGTGGCTGGCCTTCTTCGCCTCCTTCGCGGTGAAGATGCCGATGTGGCCGGTGCATACCTGGCTGCCGGATGCGCACGTCGAGGCGCCGACGGCCGGCTCGGTCATCCTGGCGGCGATCCTGCTGAAGATGGGCGGCTACGGCTTCCTGCGCTTCTCGCTGCCGATGTTCCCGCTGGCGAGCGAGATGTTCGCGCCGCTGATCTTCACCCTCTCGGTGGTGGCCATCGTCTACACCTCGCTGGTGGCGCTCGCCCAGGAAGACATCAAGAAGCTGATCGCCTACTCCTCGGTGGCGCACATGGGCTACGTGACCATGGGCATCTTCACCATGACGGAGCAGGGCGTGCAGGGTGCGCTGTTCCAGATGCTTTCGCACGGCATCGTCTCCGGCGCGCTGTTCCTGTGCGTCGGCGTGATCTATGACCGCATGCACACCCGCGACATCGCCGCCTATGGCGGTCTGGTGAACCGGATGCCGTTCTATGCGGTGGCCTTCCTGATCTTCACCATGGCCAATGTCGGCCTTCCGGGCACCAGCGGCTTCGTCGGCGAGTTCCTGACGCTGATGGGCGCGTTCCAGGTGAACACCTGGGTGGCCCTGATCGCGACCTCGGGCGTCATCCTGTCGGCCGCCTATGCGCTCTTCCTCTACCGGCGCGTCGTGTTCGGCGTGCTCGACAAGGAGAGCCTTAAGTCGATCACCGACCTGACGCTCCGCGAGAAGGTGATCCTGGTTCCGATGATCATCCTGACCATCCTGTTCGGCTTCTATCCGGCGCCGATCCTGGATGCCACAGCCGCCTCCGTGGGCGCGCTGGTCACGCAATACCAGGCCGCGATCGAGGCGGCCCAGTCGACCGCCATGCTGGCGCAGTAAGGTCCCGAGGACGAAAGACGCCATGAACGCCTATTCCCAACTCCCGGATCTCTCGCCCGCGCTGCCGGAGCTGTTTCTCGCCATCGGCGCGCTGGCGCTGCTGATGATCGGCGTGTTCGGCGGCCGCAAGATCACGCCCTACGTGACCGCGCTGTCGGTCGCGCTGCTGGCGGTGGCGGCGCTGCCGCTGCTGCTGCCCGCGCAGTTCGGTATCACCGAAACGCTGAGCTTCCACGGCGCCTTCGTGCTCGACGGCTTTGCCCGCTATCTCAAGCTGCTGACGCTGATCGGCTCTGGCTTCGCCATCGCCATGTCGGTCGCCTTCGCCCGCAACGAGAATTTCGAGCGGTTCGAGTATCCGGTGCTGATCGTGCTGTCGACGCTCGGCATGCTCCTGATGCTGTCGGCCAACGATCTGATCACGCTCTATCTCGGCCTCGAGCTGTCCTCTCTGGCGCTCTACGTCATCGCGGCGTTCAACCGCGACAGCGTGCGCTCCACCGAGGCGGGCCTGAAATATTTCGTCCTCGGCTCGGTGTCCTCCGGCATGCTGCTCTACGGCATGTCGCTGGTCTACGGCTTCACCGGCCAGACCGGCTTTGCGGCCATCGCCGCGGCGGTCACCGCGCAGGGCGGGTCTTCGCTCGGCCTGATCTTCGGCCTCGTGTTCATCCTCGCCGGCCTTGCCTTCAAGATCTCGGCCGTGCCGTTCCACATGTGGACGCCGGACGTCTATGAGGGCGCGCCGACCCCGGTGACGGCCTTCTTCGCCGCCGCGCCGAAGATCGCGGCCATGGGTCTGATGACCCGTGTCGTCATCGAGGCGTTCGAGCCGGTGACCCACGACTGGCAGCAGATCGTCGTGTTCATCTCCATCGCCTCGATGGCGCTTGGCGCCTTCGCCGCGATCGGACAGAAGAACATCAAGCGCCTGATGGCCTATTCGTCCATCGGCCACATGGGCTTTGCGCTGGTCGGCCTTGCCGCCGGCTCGAAGGCCGGTGTCGAAGGCGTCATGATCTACATGACCGCCTATCTGGCGATGACGCTGGGTGCCTTCGCCTGCATCCTGTCGATGCGCCGCAAGGACGGCATGGTCGAGGAGATCTCGGATCTCGCCGGTCTGTCGCGCACCAACCTGCCGATGGCGGTGCTGCTCGGCATCCTGATGTTCTCGCTGGCCGGCATTCCGCCCTTCGTCGGCTTCTTCGCCAAGTTCTACGTGTTCCTGGCGGCGGTCGAGGCGGGTCTCTATCCGCTGGCGGTGATCGGCATGCTGGCCTCGGTGGTCGGTGCCTACTATTACCTGCGCATCTGCAAGGTGATGTTCTTCGACGAGCCGGCACGCCAGTTCCTGCCGATGCCGGTGGAGCTGAAGTTCACCCTCGGCCTGTCCTCGGCCTTCGTGGTGTTCTTCGTGGTCTTCGCCGGGTCCATCGTCGAGATGGCCGGCACGGCAGCGGGGACGCTGTTCTGAGCACCTTCGCCTTCGACGGCCGGGTCCGCAAGGTTCCCGGCGTCGCTGGATACCGCGTTGCCGCCCACGCGGAACTGGGGTCGACCAACAGCGCCGCCCTTGCCGCGGCTGCCGAGGGAGATCCCGGCAATCTATGGATCGTCGCCGGCCGCCAGACCTCTGGGCGCGGTCGGCGCGCCCGCCCTTGGGTTTCCGAGCCGGGCAACCTATATACATCCTTGTTGACCATCGATCCGGTGCCGCCCGCCCGGATCGGACAGTTCCCGCTGATCGCCGCGCTTGCCCTTGCCGATGCCGTCGACACGATGACCGGCTCCTACGGACTTGTCCGGCTCAAGTGGCCGAACGACCTCCTGGTGGATGGCGCCAAGATTTCCGGCATCCTGCTGGAGGCCACCATGCTTGCCGATGGACGGCGGGCGGTGGTATGCGGCTTCGGGCTCAATCTTTCGCATCATCCGGAACTGCCGGATTACAAGGCGGCCGACCTTGCCGGGCTCGGCTATCAGATCAGCCCGGAGCAGGCCTTCACGGCGCTTGCCGCCAGCCTTGCGCGGCACATGCAGCGCTGGCGCGAGGCGCCGTTCTCGAGCTGTCTCGACGACTGGCGCAGCCGCGCCGTCGGCATCGGTGCGCCGATCCGGGTGCGGCTGGAGAACCGCGAACTGAACGGGATTTTCGCCGGGCTCGACCCGGAGGGACGGCTGGTGCTGGAGACCGGCGACACGAGGCAGACCATCGCCGCGGGCGATGTCTTCTTCGATGGCGCGGCCCTGGGGACACCTGCTGCCGGCCATACGGCCGGCTGACGACGAGATTGCAGGCGGGCATGTCGCGGATGCCCTGCCGGTGACCACAAACGCGACGCGAGGCTGTCCGCATGCGGCGGACGGCCCATATTGGCATTCGAGACGACCGGCCCGGGACGGGATCCGCAAGGATCGCTGCCGCCTGGTCGGTCCATACAGGAGCATTCAATGGCCACCAGAAAAAGAGCCGGCGGCAAGGGCACGGGCGAGAACGAGCTCGTGTTCGTCGCGCTCGGCGGCCTCGGCGAGATCGGCATGAACATGGCGCTCTACGGCTACGGCCCGGAGCATGATCGCCGCTGGCTGATGGTCGATTGCGGCGTGACCTTCGCCGGGCCGGACCTTCCCGGCGTCGACATCGTCGTTCCCGACATCCGTTTCATCGAGGAAGAGCTAGACCGGCTCGACGGCATCGTCATCACCCACGCGCACGAGGACCATTACGGCGCCATCGTGCATCTGTGGCCGCGGCTCAAGGCGCCGCTCTACATGACGCCGTTCACGGCGGCGCTGCTGGAGGCCAAGGCCGCCGGCGAGCCGGGCGTCGGCAAGATCCCGGTCACCGTGGTGGAGCAGGGCGCCCGCGTCGAGATCGGCCCGTTCGAGGTCGAGTTCGTCGCCATGTCGCATTCGATCCCCGAGCCGTGTGCGCTGGCGATCCGCAGCCCGGCCGGCACGGTGCTGCATTCGGGCGACTGGAAGATCGACCCGACGCCGGGCATCGGCAAGCCGATCGACACCCAGCGTCTGGCCGAGATCGGCGACGAGGGCGTCCTCGCCCTGATCTGCGACAGCACCAATGCCCCGCGCGAGGGCTCCAGCCCCAGCGAGGCGGACGTTTCCACCGGGCTCGCCAAGGTCATCCGCAAGGCCAAGCGCCGCGTCGCGGTGACCACCTTCGCCTCCAACGTGGCACGTATCCGCTCGGTCGCTCTGGCCGCGCAGGAGGCCGAGCGCGATGTGGTGGTGATGGGCCGTTCCATGCAGCGGACCATCGAGGTCGCCCGCGAGCTCGGCTATCTCGACGACCTTCCCGCGTTCCTGTCCGAGGATGCCTATGGCTACCTGCCGCCGGAGCGCGTGGTGCTGCTGCTGACCGGCAGCCAGGGCGAGGAGAGGGCGGCGCTGGCGCGCATCGCGTCCGGCGACCACCGGAATGTCGCGCTGTCGAAGGGCGACATGGTGATCTTTTCCTCCCGCACGATCCCCGGCAACGAGAAGGCGGTCGGCAGCATCATCAACAAGCTGGCCGAGTCCGAAGTCGAGATCGTCACTGACCGCGACGCACTCGTGCATGTGTCGGGCCACCCGCGCCAGGACGAGCTGGTGCAGCTTTACGAGCTGGTGAAGCCGAAGGCGCTGATTCCCGCCCATGGCGAGGCGATGCACCTGAAGGCGCATCGCGACCTTGCGGTGCGCCACGGCATCAAGGACACGCTGATCGCCCGCAATGGCGACGTTGTGCGGCTGGGGACGGGCAAGTTGACGGTGGTCGACGAGGTGCCGACCGGCATCACCGTCAAGGACGGGCTGCTCTACGGCGATCTGGAGGAGATGGGCGTCAACGAGCGGCGCAAGCTCTCCTTCGCCGGCGCGGTGACCGTGTGCGTCGTCATCGACGCCAAGGGAGCGCTGATCGGAGAGCCGATGGCGTCGCTGTTCGGCCTGCCGGAAACCGACCGCGAGGGCGACGACCTGGAGGACATCGTCATCGACGAGGTGATCTCCGCGCTGGAAAGCATTCCCAAGAACCGGCGCAAGGACGACGACGTCGTCGCCGAGGCGGCCCGCCGCGCGGCGCGTGCGGCCGTGCGCGATTGCTGGGGCAAGAAGCCTCTGACCGAGGCGCTGGTCCAGCGCGTGTGACCAATTGACGGGTGGCGGGCGCGCCCGCCATGCGTCATGACTGTTGCGTCATGACGGGCGGGCCGGGCGCTGCGGCCCGGCCGTCGTCTCTTGTGGAGGGAAGCTGATGATCGGACGCCTGAACCATGTGGCCATCGCCGTGCCGGACCTTGAGGCCGCGACGGCGACCTATCGCGATACGCTGGGGGCGCGGGTTTCGCAGCCGCAGCCCGAGCCGGACCATGGCGTCACCGTCGTCTTCATCGAACTGCCCAACACCAAGATCGAGCTGCTGGAAGCGCTCGGCGAGAATTCGCCGATCAATGCCTTCCTGGAGCGCAATCCCTCCGGCGGCATCCATCATGTCTGTTACGAGGTGGAGGATATTCTCGCCGCCCGCGACCGGCTGGTGGAAAAGGGGGCGAGGGTGCTGGGAACGGGCGAGCCGAAGATCGGCGCGCACGGCAAGCCGGTGCTGTTCCTGCACCCGAAGGATTTCAACGGCACCCTGGTGGAGCTGGAGCAGGTCTGACGACCTGCGTGCAACGTTCTCGTTAAAAAGGCAAAGCGGTGTCTCTGGTCTCCTCGCTCGCGATCTATTTCGTCATCTGGTGGATCATCCTCTTCGCGATCCTGCCGATCGGCGTGGTAACGCAGGAAGAAGGCGGGGAGGTGGTTCCGGGCACCGAATCCAGCGCGCCCCAGCGGCCGCAGCTGCTGAAGAAGGCCTTGATCACCACCGTGGTGGCGGCGGTGGTCTTTGCCGGGGTCTATTGGCTGAAGGTCTATTCCGGGCTGACCCTCGACGACCTGCCCCTGAAGCCGCCCAGCAGCCGCTGACGGCGGCGGGGACGCAGGCGCGACAGGCGCTTGCCCGTCCGCCCCTCCTTCGCAGATCCGTCCAGGGCGATGGCGATCGCCAGCTCCTGCTCGCAGTCGGAGATGAATTGCGCCTTCTGCTCTCCGGTGAGGAGAGACAGGTCGTCGCAACCGAACCGGCGCCCGGCAAGTCCGCGCGCCAGCGGCATCTGGTCGTAGCGTCCCAGCTTCATCAGGAGCTGGTCGAAGCGCCAGTCGACAGACCAGCCCGACTGGGCGGGCGTCTTGTCATTCGGATCGCCAAACAGCATTACGCACTCCCTCGGCGGGCTGGTGCCGCAACGACGCGTCGCCGGTGACGTTGTTTCACCGGGATCTTGCGTGGTTGCATCGGAAACAGCCTGCCATACTGTCCACCCCCGTTGCCATCCTCGAATGCACGCCGTGATTGCATCGTTATCTCGCAGTGCGGGCCTTGCAAGCTCTTGCGCGTGCGTGCGGCTTGTCAGGCGGGCCGGACCCCGGTAAGGAACCGGATGAGGGTTTGCAGGTCCGCTCCGGCGGGCCGGCGCGAGGCCGGGCCGGATGCTGCCGGACCGGCGCAAGAATGCAAAGAGGCGTGCAATGGGCGATTACGAGCAGGTCCGCACCCACATGGTGGACAACCAGCTGCGGACCAACGACGTCACGGACCTGAGGGTGCTGGACGCGATGGAAAGCGTGCCGCGCGAGCGGTTCGTGCCGACCTCCAAGCGCTGCATCGCCTATAGCGACCAGGACATCCTTGTGGCCGGCGGCGAGACCAGCCGCTACCTGATGAAGCCGCATGTCTTCGGCAAGCTGGTGCAGCTGGCCTCCGTCAAGCCGGGCGAGGTGGTTCTGTGCGTGGGCTGCGGCACCGGCTACAGCGTGGCGGTGTTCGCGCGGCTGGCCGGATCGGTCGTCGGCATCGAGTCGGATGCGCAGATCGCTGCGGCCGCTTCCGAACTGCTGGTGGAACTCGGCATCGAGAACGCGGCCGTGATCGAGGGCGATCTCGCCAAGGGCGGGGCGTCGGAAGGTCCCTATGACGTGATCTTCGTCGATGGCGCCGTCGAGGAGCTGCCGTCGACGCTGACCGCGCAGCTCAAGGACGGCGGCCGGCTGGTCGTCGTACGCGGCCTTGGCGGGGCAGGTCAGGCCGAGCTCTACGTGCGCTCGGGCGATGCGGTTTCCGGGCGCTTCGCGTTCAACGCGGCGGCGCATCTGCTGCCAGGCTTCGAGCGCCCGAAGGAATTCGTCTTCTGACGGTTTTCCAAGGTTTTTTGCAAGGTTCAGGGCCGCGCCGGACGAGTGTCTGCGCGGCCCTTTTCATGTTCCGCGACGTGACTTTCGGACACAGGTGTTGCCGAGAGGTCGCAGCCCCTCCCGAATGCGAGCGCCGTTACCTTTGAAAGGTTGTGTCGCGACCGGTGGGGGATAACAGTACGCATGCCGTGGACTGTCCGACGGAGGGCGGGCAACCGGCATGGCGCAGCGGCCAAGACTGCAGCGCTTTCCGAGGATCAAAAAGCGGCGGGCGCCCCTGGGGCGGACCGGAAAACCGCAGATCCGCACAGGAAGGATCATGGGTCACAGGGACCCGCGTCAAACAGAAGTCGGCCGCCGGTGATTCTGCCGTCGCGGCTGCTCCGGAGTTGTACAGGGGTGTTCAAGGTGAAGCGGACGGGTTCATGGCTCTTTGCGACCGCGCTTGCGGTGGCGGTCGCTGGCGTGCCCGCGACGGGACGCGCGCAGTCTATCGACCAGGCGCTGGCGCAGGCCTATTCCGACAATCCCACGCTGAACGCGGCCCGCGCGGCGCTGCGCTCGGTGAATGAGTCGGTGCCGCAGGCTCTGTCGGGCTGGCGCCCGCAGATCTTCGGCCGCATCGATGTGGGCTCGCAATATTCCAGGACCGATCCGGGTCGTTCGAACTACGGCAACACGGCCTCGGTCGGCCTGTCGCTGTCGCAGGCGCTCTTCCGCGGCTTCCGCACGGTGAACTCGGTTCGCCAGGCCGAGGCCGTGGTTCGGGCCGAGCGCGAGAGCCTGCGGGCGACCGAGCAGTCGGTGATGCTGGATGCCGCGACCGCCTATATGGACGTGATCAGCACCACGGCCATCGTCTCGCTGCGGCGCAGCAGCCTCGCCTTCCTTTCGGAGCAGGTGCGCGCCGCGCAGGACCGCTTCGAGGTGGGCGAGGGCACGCGGACCGACGTCTCGCAGGCACGGGCGCGCTACTCGGAGGCCCAGTCGGACCTCAACCTGGCGATGGCCAACGTGAACACCGCGCGGGCCATCTATCGCCAGGTGGTGGGGGCGGATCCGAAGTCCCTGTCCGCACGCACCTCGATCTATGGCCGCATGCCGCGCTCGCTGGATGAGGCGCTGAACCTCAGCGCGGCCAACCATCCGTCGATTCTTGCCGCACAGCATCTCGTCGATGCCGGCACGTTCGGCGTCAAGACCATCGAGGGCGAACTGCTGCCGACCGTCACCGTCGAGGCCGACCTGCAGCGCCAGTGGCGCCCGCCGTCCTCGCGGAACACCGACACGGTGGACAGCGCCAGCATCTTCGGCCGCGTGTCGATCCCGCTCTATCAGGGCGGCGCGGTGTCGTCCCGCGTGCGTCAGGCGAAGGAAGAACTCGGCCAGACCCAGATCCAGCTCGACGTGGCGCGCGACCAGATCCGCGCCAATGTCGTCTCCGCCTGGGGCCAGTACCAGGCGGCGCTGGCCTCGATCCAGGCTGGCGAGGATGCCGTTTCCGCCAACCAGCTGGCGCTGGAAGGCGTCATCGAGGAACAGCGCGTTGGCCAGCGCACCACGCTGGACGTGCTCAACGCCCAGTTCGACCTGGTCAACAGCCGCGTCAGCCTGATCAGCGCGCAGCGCAACCGCACGGTTGCCGCCTACACCCTGATTTCGGCAATCGGACGCCTGACCTCCGACCAGATCGGACTTGCCGTGGCCCGCTACGACGAGACCGCGCATTACAAGAAGGTGCGCAACAGCTGGTACGGTCTGAAGACGCCGGACGGCCGCTGAGCGCAGGCAGACGGGCGCTGTCCGTTCGGCCTCGACTGCAACTTGAAAGGCCGCTCCTGAGGGTTCAGGGGCGGTTTTTCGTGCAAAACAGCCCGAATCGGGGAATTGTTGGCCCGTTCGGGTCGGCTTGGGTCATGGCGGCGCGGTGGTGCGTTTCCCCCAGCGGCTTAACACGTTATAGTTTTCCGTGATCGACTCGGTAGTTCCGCCAAGGGCTGCAGACGGTCAGAAGCTTTCCGGCCTCGACGCCGGACGCAGAGTTTTCGAGTGCGGGGATCGGTATGGCTAACGCCAGTCAAGCTCAAGAACCTTCAATGGAAGAAATCCTGGCGTCCATCCGCCGGATCATCTCCGATGAAGATACGCCCGCAGGCGGAAAGGCGGCAGCCGAGCCGGAGGAGGCGATGCCTGCTGCCGGCGAGGAGATGTCCCAGGACGATCTCGACAAGCTGTTCGATTCCGCCGGCGACGACGACATCGAGGTCGAGATCGAGGAGCCTGTGTCCGCGAAGGTCGAGATGGAGGCCGAGGCCGACATCGACGTCGATACCGACGACGTGCTGGAGCTGACCGAGGACCAGGCCGTCGAGGCCGATGACGAGATCGACGCCTTCGACATGGTCGAGGGACTGGGAACCGATGAAGACGAAGCGGGCGACGTCGCCTTCGTCGATCAGGAGCCCGATCCGGCACCGGCGCCCAAGGCCGCCCCGCGCGCGGCCCCCCGTGCTTCGGCTGCGCCGGAGGGCGACGACCTGTTGTCGCCGGATGCCAACCAGGCGGTTCAGGCGGCCTTCCACAATCTTGCCGGAACCATCCTGTCCAACAACGCGCGCACGCTGGAGGATCTCGTCAAGGAGATGCTTCGGCCGATGCTGAAGGGCTGGCTCGACGAGAACCTGCCTCCGCTGGTCGAGCGGCTCGTACGCCAGGAGATCGAGCGGGTATCGCGCGGGCGTTGACGCCGCGTCCCTGACCGCTCGAAACGCCGCCCACCGGGCGGCGTTTTCGTTTCCGGTGGCGCACCTGCCGCCGCGCGATGGTTGACTTGGCGCCGCGCCAGCGAGTAACCACGCGATCAGTTCTCAAATCCCCGGGAAAACCGATGCTCGACAAGACCTACGACGCTGCCACAGTCGAACCCAGGATCGCCAAGACCTGGGACGAGGCGGATGCCTTCAAGGCGGGAGCCGGCGCCGAGCCGGGCGCAGCGTCCTATTCGATCGTCATCCCGCCGCCCAACGTGACGGGCTCCCTGCACATGGGCCACGCGCTCAACAACACGCTGCAGGACATTCTCATCCGCTTCGAGCGCATGCGCGGGCGCGACGTGCTGTGGCAGCCGGGCATGGACCATGCCGGCATCGCCACGCAGATGGTCGTCGAGCGCCAGCTGGCCGAGCGCCAGGAGCCGGGCCGCCGCGACATGGGCCGCGAGGCCTTCGTCGAGCGCGTGTGGGACTGGAAGGCCGAATCCGGCGGCATGATCATCAACCAGCTCAAGCGACTGGGGGCCTCGTGCGACTGGTCGCGCGAGCGTTTCACCATGGACGAGGGCCTGTCCCGCGCCGTGCTGGAGGTTTTCGTCGGTCTCTACAGCGAGGGGCTGATCTACAAGGACAAGCGGCTGGTCAACTGGGACCCGAAGCTGCTGACCGCGATCTCGGACCTCGAGGTCGAGCAGATCGAGATCAAGGGCAATCTCTGGCACTTCCGTTATCCGCTGGAAGGCGGCGAGACGTTCCAGGCGCCGGTCGCCTGGGACGAGGATGGCAACCCGACCGAGTTCGAGACGCGCGACTACATCACTGTTGCCACGACCCGGCCCGAGACCATGCTCGGCGACACGGCGGTTGCCGTGAACCCGGAGGACCCGCGCTACAAGGGCCTGATCGGCAAGCATGTGGTGCTGCCGCTGGTCGGCCGCCGCATTCCCATCGTCGCCGACGACTATGCCGATCCGGATGCCGGCTCGGGTGCGGTCAAGATTACCCCGGCGCATGATTTCAACGACTTCGAGGTCGGCCGTCGCCACGACCTGCCGATGATCTCCGTCCTGGATCGCGAGGCGAAGGTCCGCCTTGCCGAGAACCCGGAGTTCCTGGAGGGCGTCGCGCAAAGCGCCGAGCTGTCCGAGACGATCTCGGCCTACGAGGGCTGCGACCGCTTCGACGTGCGCAAGCGTCTGGTTGCGCGGATGGAGGAGCTTGGCCTGCTCGACCAGATCGAGCCGCACACGCACATGGTCCCGCATGGCGACCGCGGCGGCGTGCCGATCGAGCCGCTCCTGACCGACCAGTGGTATGTCGATGCCAAGACGCTGGCCCAGCCGGCGATCGCCAGCGTGCGCGAGGGGCGGACCAACTTCGTCCCGCGCAACTGGGACAAGACCTATTACGAGTGGATGGAGAACATCCAGCCCTGGTGCATCTCGCGCCAGCTGTGGTGGGGGCACCGCATCCCGGCCTGGTACGGCCCGGACGGCAAGATCTTCGTCGAGCGCAGCGAGGACGAGGCGATGGCGGCCGCGCGCAGCCATTACGCCCGCGATGTCGAGGTGATCGACATGGAAGCGGCGCTTGCCCGCTGGGATGCCGGCGGGGAGGGCGCGGTTGCGCTCTACCGCGACGAGGACGTGCTCGACACCTGGTTCTCCTCGGCGCTGTGGCCGTTCTCCACGCTCGGCTGGCCGGACAAGACCCCGGAACTGGCCAACTACTACCCGACGAGCGTGCTGATCACCGGCTTCGACATCATCTTCTTCTGGGTCGCCCGGATGATGATGCTCGGCGATCACTACATGAAGACCGAGCCCTTCCACACGGTCTACATCCATGCCCTGGTCCGCGACGAGAAGGGCCAGAAGATGTCTAAGTCGAAGGGCAACGTCATCGACCCGCTCGCCCTGATCGACGAGTACGGTGCCGATGCGCTGCGCTTCACGCTGGCAGCGATGGCAGCCCAGGGCCGCGACATCAAGCTGGCGACGGGCCGCGTTGCCGGCTACCGCAACTTCGTCACCAAGCTGTGGAACGCTGCCCGCTTCGTGGAGATGAACGGCGGCAAGCGTCCCGCCGGCTTCGATCCGGTCGCGGTGCGCGAGACGGTCAACCGCTGGATCGTCACCGAAACCGGGCGCTGCATCGCCGAGGTGACCGAGGCGCTCGAGGGCTTCCGCTTCAACGAGGCGGCGGGCGCGGCCTATCGCTTCGTCTGGAACACCTATTGCGACTGGTATCTGGAACTGGCCAAGCCGATCTTCGGCGAGGGCAGCGAGGAGGCCCGCGAGGAAACCCGCGCCACGGCCGCCTGGGTTCTCGACGAGGTCCTCAAGGTCCTGCACCCGTTCATGCCGTTCATGACCGAGGAGCTGTGGGCGCGTGCCGTCGAGGGCGACGCTGAGGCTACCCGCGAGCGGCTGCTCGTCCACACCCGCTGGCCGGTTTCCGCCGGCGGCGACCAGTCCTCGGCCTCCGAGATCAACTGGCTGGTGGATCTGATCACCTCGATCCGCTCGGTGCGGGCGGAGATGAACGTGCCGGCCGGCGCCCGCGTGCCGCTGGTCGTTACCGGTGCCAACGAGGTCACCCGCCAGCGGCTTGCCACCCACGAGGCGGCGATCCTGCGGCTGGCGCGGGCCGAGAGCGTTTCGCTTGCCGATGCCCCGCCGCGCGGTTCGGTGCAGATTGTCAGTGGAGAGGCGGTTTTCTGCCTTCCTCTTGCCGATTTCATCGATCTTGGTGCCGAGGCGGCCCGGCTTGCCAAGGAAGAAGCCAGGCTGGACGGCGAGATCGCCCGGATCGACAAGAAGCTCGGCAATCCGGCTTTCGTCGCCAAGGCGCCGGAAGAGATCGTTGTCGCGGAACAGGAAAAGCGGGCGGAACTCGTCGAGTTGCGCGACAAGGTGGTCGATGCGCGCAAGCGTCTTGCCGATCTGTCGCATGCGTGATCCGGCAAGCTGAGCGAGGGAAGTGCGGATGAAGCTGGCTGCGGAGTTGCGAAGCTTCCTGCCCGGTGTGGCGGGCGCGGCGATGGTGCTGATGACGGGCCTGTCGCCGGCCCTTGCCGAAAAGATCGAGAACCCGGTCGCCGTGTTCTCGGGCCTCGACAAGATCACCGGCCGCATCATCAGCTTCGATGTCTATATCGGCGAGACGGTGCAGTTCGGCGCGCTGCAGGTGACCCCGCGCGAGTGCAACACCCGGCCCGAGACCGAGGCGCCGCAGACGACGGCCTTCGTCGAGGTGGACGAGATCACGCTGAACAACGAGGTTCGGCGGATCTTTACCGGGTGGATGTTTGCGGCGAGCCCGGGCCTGCATGCGGTCGAGCACGCCGTCTATGACGTGTGGCTGACCGACTGCAAGCAGTCCTCCACCGTTGCCCCGCCGCCCAACTACAGCGGCCCGCCGATCTCGGCGGAGGCGGCGGCCGGCGAGGATCCGTTGGCCGGCACCAAGCCGGAGCTTGGCCCCGAACAGGTGCTTCCGCGGCTCAAGCCACCGATGTGAGGGAAGGGCGCTGACGAAGGCCTCAGGGGCTTCAGCTTGCGCCTTTCACCGTCTTTTCGATCCAGTCACCGATGAGGGGAATGGCGCCGTCAGCATAGGCTTTTCGGCCGAGCAGAAGGAAGGCGCCCTTGGTGTACCAGGGCATCTGGTCGGCAAGCTGGTAGCCGAAAAGGCTTGCCTTAAGCAGCCCGTGCGTCGCGCCGGGCAGCACCTCCACGCGGTGGTGCGGCGAGGGGGGAAGCAGCCGCCTGTAGTCGCCCGCATTCGCCTGCGGGTCGACATTGAGGTCCTCATTTCCCCACACGGCCAGGAACGGTGCATCCACTTGCGCGATGGCGTCGCTCGCGTCCGCATGGCGGTTGCGCCGGATGAAGGCGATGCGCTCCACCGTCATGCCCATCGCCCTTGCGGCCTCGGCCTCGGGTAGTGTGCCGGCGGTGAGGGCGGAGAACATCTCTTCCTCCCTGCGTTCGGTCTCGATCAGCTGCCCGGCGATCTGCTCCGGCGTCCGCCCTTCGGCCTCCAGCCGGCGCGCGGTGAAATAGTCGCCCTGCCGCTGCCAGCTGACCGCCCCGCCCACCAGCACGAAGAATGCCGGTTTGGGGCCTTCTTGCGCGGCCAAGGCCGGCAGCACCCATCCTGCCTGCGAGAAGCCGAGAAAGCCGATGCGCCCGCGCGCCTGTGGCAGCGTCTGCGCAACCGCCGCCCACGCGGCGCGCGCTTCCTCGCTGCGGTCCTGCATCGACTGGCCCAGCCAGTCGCCTGTGCTGGCGCCGATGCCCGGCTTGTCCCAGGTGTAGACGGCGATGCCACGATCGAGCAGCGCGTTGATCAGGGGGAGATAGCCGCCGTTCGACCAGCGGTCCTGCGGCCCGTCGCCATGCACCAGCAGGGCCACCGCCTGCGGGCGCTCTCCCGCGCCGTCCGGCAGGACCAGGGTGCCGGACAGCGTTGCGCCGGCACTCGTGAACGTCAGCTCCCGCTGGCTGCGCCCGTCCAGATCGAAGTCCGAAAGGCCCGAAACGAGGGCGAGGCCAGCGGCAACGAGGGCGAGAAGGGCGAGCATCGCGACCACGATGCGCCTGCGGTTCGTTCTTGCCGGCTTTTGCATCCCGTCCCCATTGGTTCCGCCGTCCGTGTCGGGCAGGTGGGGACGGGATGACTTCTGTTCAACCTGCGGTTTTGCGCAAGGCTGCCGTCAGGCGAGGCTGCGGCCCAGCCGGCCGGCCAGGTCCTGGATGAACTGGAAGGCGACGCGGCCCGAGCGGCTGCCGCGGGTGGTCGACCATTCCAGCGCCTCGGCGCGCAAGGTCGCCGGGTCGTAGTCGAGGCCGTAATGCGTCACGTAGCCGTCGATCATCGCCAGGAACTCGTCCTGGCTGCACTTGTGGAAGCCGAGCCACAGGCCGAAACGGTCGGAGAGGGAGACCTTTTCCTCCACCGCCTCGCCCGGATTGATCGCTGTCGAGCGCTCGTTCTCGATCATGTCGCGCGGCAACAGGTGGCGGCGGTTGGAGGTGGCGTAGAACAGCACCGCGTCGGGCCGGCCCTCGATGCCGCCGTCGAGCGCTGCCTTCAGCGACTTGTAGGAGGCATCGCCGCTGTCGAAGCTGAGATCGTCGCAATAGACGATGGTGCGGTGGCCGCCAGCCTTCACCAGCTTCATCAGGGCCGGCAGGCTCTCGATGTCCTCGCGGTGGATCTCGATCAGTTTCAGCCGCTCGGGCACGCCGCGGCGCGCCAGCTCGGCGTTGACATGGGCGTGGGTCGCCTTGACCAGCGACGACTTGCCCATGCCGCGCGCGCCCCACAGCAGGACGTTGTTGGCGGCAAAGCCGCTGGCGAAGCGCATCGTGTTGTCGACGAGCTGGTCGCGCGCCCGGTCGACGCCCTGCAGCAGGCCGATATCCACCCGGTTCACCTTCTCCACCGGCTCGAGCGAGCCCGTGTCGGCCTGCCAGACGAAGGCGTCTGCGGCGGTGAAGTCCGGGGCGGGGCGGGCCGGCGGCACCGCGCGGGAGATCAGCTCGATCAACGTGTCGAGGCGGCTGGCCAGTTGGTCGACCTGGGTCTTGTACTGCTGTGCGGGATCCATATCTGTGCCGTGGGTCTTTTGTGATGGGGGCCGCCGGGTCAAGATGACCGGCAGCAGAAGTGCGGGAGGATTTCCTAGCACGGTCGAAGGCCGCGCCAAAGCCGGGAAAACACCGGCGGAAGCTGGCCGCGAACCGCTCGGTTCGTCTTGCAAAGACCGGCGCGACTTGTATAGTCCGCGCGACTTTCATTCAGGAGCCGGCCTCGTGGAGTAATCGCGAAAACGCGATACACGGGCGGCTAAGGGAGATGTACATGCTGATTTCGCCCGCCTATGCGCAGGGAGCCGGCGGCGCCGGCTCGACCGATATTCTGATGTCGCTGCTGCCGTTCGTTCTGATCTTCGTGATCATGTATTTCCTGATCATCCGTCCGCAGCGCCAGCGCATGAAGCAGCACCAGGAGATGGTCTCGAACCTGCGCCGCGGCGACACGGTCGTGACTGCCGGCGGGCTGATCGGCAAGGTCTCCAAGGTGGTGGACGACGGCGAAGTGCAGCTGGAACTCGCCGAAGGGCTCAAGGTGCGCGCCGTGCGCAGCATGATCACGGAAGTCCGGTCCAAGTCCGAGCCCGTCAAGGACAACGGCTGACCTTTCGGGTCTAACCTTTTCCCAGTTCGGCGGGGCGTCATCGGGCGGCCCGCCGTAACACCAGAAACGGCAACGTCATGCTCTATTTCGCACGCTGGAAGGTCACGCTGATCGTCCTCGTCATTCTCGCCGGGGCGCTCACAACCCTGCCGAACTTCCTGTCGCCTGCGGCCTTGCGCGCGTTGCCGGACTGGTTGCCCTCCCGCCAGATCGTCCTGGGTCTGGACCTTCAGGGCGGCGCCTATCTCCTCTACGAGGTGGACCGCGCCGATTATGTCCAGAAGCGGCTGAAGACGCTGGAAGGGGACATCCGCCAGAAGCTGCGCGACGAGCCGCGCATCGGCTATACGGGCCTCGGCGTGCAGGGCAACGGCGTGCAGGTGCGCATCCGCGACACCGCTCGGCTGGCCGATGCCCGCACCCGGCTGAGCGAGCTGACCAACCCGCTGGTGACCAACCTGTTCGGCGGCCAGACCGTCAACGAGTTCGCCATCGACGTGGCCGACGACGGCCTGGTGCGCTTCACCTATACCGAGGACGGGCTGACGCAGCGCATCAGCACCATCGTGCAGCAGTCGATCGAGGTGATTCGACTGCGCCTCGACGAGTTCGGAACGACGGAGCCGAGCATCCAGCGCCAGGGCGAGGACCGCATCCTCGTGGAAGCGCCGGGCGAGGGCGATCCCCAGCGCCTGAAGGAGCTGATCGGCCAGACCGCGCAGCTGACCTTCCACATGGTCGACCAGTCGATGTCGCCGGAGCAGGCGCTGCAGAGCCGCCCGCCGGTCGGGACCGTCGTCATGTACTCGATGGACGATCCGCCGTTCCCGTATCTCCTCGAGGAAGCCCCGCTTCTGTCGGGCGAGGACCTGGTGGACGCGCAGGTGACCTTCGATTCGCGCAACAACGAGCCGGTGGTCAATTTCCGCTTCAACACCTCTGGCGCGCGCACCTTCTCGGTCGCCACGCAGCGCAATGTCGGCCGGCCCTTCGCCATCGTGCTCGACAACGAGGTGATCTCGGCGCCGGTCATCCGCGAGCCGATCACCGGCGGTTCGGGCCAGATTTCCGGCAACTTCACCGTCGAGAGCGCCAACGACCTCGCCGTCCTGCTGCGGGCCGGCGCGCTGCCGGCCAAGCTGTCGGTGGTGGAGGAACGCTCCATCGGTCCGGGCCTCGGCCAGGATTCGGTCGATGCCGGCCGCATCGCCGCGCTCATCGGCGGCGCGCTGGTGATCGTCTTCATGATCCTCGCCTATGGCCGGTTCGGCGTCATCGCCGACATCGCGCTGGTGACGAACATCGTGATGATCTTCGGCGCCCTGACCACGCTGCAGGCGACGCTGACGCTGCCCGGCATCGCCGGCATCGTGCTGACCATCGGCATGGCGGTCGACGCCAACGTGCTCATCTTCGAGCGTATCCGTGAGGAATTGCGGGCCGGCCGGTCCGCCATCAGCGCCATCGACGCGGGCTATTCGCGGGCGCTGGGGACCATCCTCGACGCCAACATCACGACGCTCATTGCGGCGCTCATCCTCTTCCAGCTCGGCTCCGGCCCGATCCGCGGCTTCGCCGTGACGCTGGCCATCGGCATCTTCACGACGGTCTTCTCGGCCTTCACGGTGTCGCGCCTGCTCGTGTCCTTGTGGGTGCGCTGGAAGCGCCCGAGCAAACTGACGCTCTGAGCGCCGGGAGAAAAGACCATGCTCTTGAAGATTGTCCCGGAAAACACCCACATCGCCTTCATGCGGTTCAGGACGGTGTCCTATCCGCTGTCGGCGGTCATGTTCCTCGCCTCGATCGCGCTGTTCTTCTCGGTCGGCCTGAACTTCGGCATCGACTTCCGCGGCGGCACCGTTTTCGAGATGAAGACGATGGAATCGCCCGCCGACATCGCCTCGATCCGCACCCAGCTCGGCACGCTCAACCTCGGCGACGTCCAGGTGCAGCAGTTCGGCGGCCCGGATGAGGTCCTGGTGCGCGTACAGCAGCCGGAAGGCGGCGAGATGGCGCAGCAGGCGGTCGTGTCGCTGGTGCGCGAGAGCTTCGCCGAGAGCGTCGAGTTCCGCCGAGTCGAGGTCGTCGGCCCGCGCGTGTCCGGCGAACTCGCCCAGGCCGGCCTGATCGCCGTCGTCGCCTCGCTGCTCGTCATCCTGTTCTACATCTGGTTCCGCTTCGAGTGGCATTTCGCCGTCGGCGCGATCCTGACGACGATCAACGACATCGTCGTCACGATAGGATTGTTCGTGGTGCTGCAGCTCGACTTCTCGCTGTCGAGCATCGCGGCCATCCTGACGATCATCGGCTATTCGCTGAACGACACGGTCGTCGTCTACGACCGGGTGCGCGAGAACCTGCGCAAGTACAAGAAGCAGCCGCTGCCCGAGCTCCTCGACCGCTCGATCAACGAGATGCTGTCGCGTACCGTGATGACCTCGCTGACCACGCTGCTGGCGCTCGCTGCGCTGTACTTCTTCGGCGGCGAGGTGATCCGCTCGTTCACGCTGGCGATGATCTTCGGCGTCGTGATCGGCACCTATTCGTCGGTCTTCCTGGCCGCGCCGTTCCTGATCCTGCTGAACCTGCGTCCGACGAGCGTCGCGGGCGAGGGCGGGGATACGCCGGACGGCGGCGAGGGCAAGGCCTCGGCGGGCGGCTCCGCCGCCTCCGCCTGACCGCAGGCGAGGGAGTTCCGCACATGGCCGGCCGTGGACAGGGCATCGTCATTCGCGACGCGCATTTTCCCGGCCGGGCTCCCATCGAGGCCTATGGCAATGGCGGCTTCCGCTTTGCCGGCATGTCGCATCGCGGCTCGATCCTGTGCGTTCCCAGCGGCATATACGGCTTTGCCGACCTGCCGCCGAAGCAGCTCGACCGGCAGGCGCTGGAGCGCGTCTTCCAGGAGGTCGCGGATATCGAGGTGCTGCTGGTCGGCACCGGGGCGGATCTCGTGCCGCTGACCGCCGACCTGCGCGCGGCCGTGCGGGAAGCCGGCATCATGGCCGATCCGATGTCCACCGGCGCGGCAGTCAGGACCTACAATGTGCTTCTTTCCGAGGACCGGGCGGTCGCCGCGGTCCTGCTTGCGGTCGACTGACCGGCTCCGGCCGGCTGCCGTTCTGCTCTCTTCTGCCGGTTCCGGCCTCCCCATTTCCCGTTCGCGCGCTAGGTGTCCCTGAATGTGGGCCAAGGATGGCACGGGGGACGGCCATTGCCTCTCTCTCGTGCGCAAGTTCGACTTCGACCGTTACCTGTCGCTGCTCTACACCGGTGGAGCGTCGCGGGACGGGCTTGCCGCGCTCTATGCGTTCAACATGGAGATCGCGCGGGCGCGTGAGATCGTCTCCGATCCCATGCCCGGCGAGATCCGCTTCCAGTGGTGGCGGGACACGCTGGAGGCGCCGGCGGGCGCCGATGTCGACCAGCATCCGGTCGCGGGCGCCATCCGGCAGACCATTGCCGCCAATTCCCTGCCGCTCGCACCCTTCATCAACCTGATCGATGCGCGGGTCTTCGATCTCTACGACGATCCGATGCCGACGCTCGGCGATCTGGAAGGCTATGCGGGGGAAACCTCGTCGGTGCTGATCCAGCTGGCCGCGATGATCCTGTGCCAGGGGCGCGATCCGGGCACGGCGGAGGCGGCCGGCCATGCGGGCGTCGCCTATGCCATCACCGGCCTTTTGCGCGCGCTGCCCTGGCATGCCCGCCGCCGCCAGCTCTACCTGCCGGGGGACCTGCTCGACGCGCATGGCGTCGACCGCGAGCGCGTGTTCGCGGGCGAGGCGACACCGGAGCTCAAGGCGGCCGTCGCCGATCTGGTCGCCATCGCCCGCCAGCATCTCGGCGCCCTGCGCGAGCGCATTGCCGAGCTGCCGCGCGAGGCGATCCCCGCCTTCCTGCCGGTGTGTCTGGCCGAGCCGCTGCTGTCGCGTATCGAGCGGCGCGGCGAGGATCCGCTCAACTCGGTGGTCGATCTGTCGCCGCTGGCCAAGCACTGGATCCTGTGGCGCTCGTGGCGCCGCGCGTGCAAGGGCAGTCGCACCTCCATCGGCTAGGGCTGGTCGGCGCCCGGCGCCCTTAACATCGACTTCAGCTTTCTCCTCCAGGCTCTCCGCCGGGTTCGGAAATCGGCGGCAGCCGGCTTGGGCGGGGACAATATTTTGCGAAGCGGTACAGACGGATGTCGGTCGGCATGCGGACGCCGGTTTGCCTGGCTTGGCGCCCTGGCGCTTCTGCTGGTCGTCGTGGGGCCGCTTGCCGGT
Source organism: Stappia sp. G46H5W (assembly GCF_058448995.1). Classification (NCBI taxonomy): domain Bacteria; kingdom Pseudomonadati; phylum Pseudomonadota; class Alphaproteobacteria; order Hyphomicrobiales; family Stappiaceae; genus Stappia; species Stappia sp. G46H5W. Next base: position 595,521 of record NZ_JBZFLL010000002.1, read on the forward strand.
CCTGCAGGGGCACAGGATGCCGGGCTTCAAGCCCCGGCCCAGCAGGCCCCGCTGCAGCAGCAGGGCGCTCCGAGCGAGGCCGGCGAGAGCTCCTCCCTGGAGGTGGAGAGCGAGATCAGGAGCCGCATTCCCGATCTTCAGCGCCTGTTCCGCGACTATCCCATCGCCCCGCCGGACACATCCAGCCCGCGCGCTGCGCTGGAGAGTTTCCTCCTGCTCATGCACGAGGCCAGCCGGCTCTGGATCGAAGTGCGCGACGATTTCCAGGGCAGCGGCAACTTCTTCCTCTCCGAACAGCAGCACCGGCAGCTCGCCGTCGTGCGGATGTTCATCGACAAGGCGGGCGAGGTCTTCGACCTTTCGGATATCCCGCAGACGGCGCGTGCGAGCACCGCCGTGGAAATCACGCTCCAGTTCCAGGAGATCCTGGACCGCATCTATCTGCCCGATCTCGACAACGTTCCGGGAGAGGCGGCGGGCACTTTCCTGGATGCACAGGAGGCCGCCAACCTGCCGGCCCGCTGGACGCTGCCCGGCACGGATCTCGTCATCGCCCAGGTGGGGACCGAGAAGGGCGAGGTCCGCTACCTTGTCTCCCGCCAGACGGTTGCCCGGATCCCCGAGGACTACGAGGCGGTCAAGCTGTTTCCCTCGCGCTCGGATTCCGGCGAGGACCTTTATGCCTATTACATTTACACGCCCGGCACTCTCGTAGCGCCGCGCTGGTACGATCTCATTCTTGCCGGGCCGGACTGGCTTCGCGGCCAGTTCGGCAACCAGGCTGTCTGGCAGTGGATCGCGCTGGCGCTGCTTGTTGCCGTAGCCGTTTCCGTTCCGCTCGGGCTGCAGCGCTGGAACCGCTGGCGGGCGGTGCCTCTCTCCGACGTGCGCCGCCGCCTGCGGCGGATGCAGCATCCGCTCTGCCTGTTCCTGACGGCGCTCGCCTTCCGGTATCTGGCCGAGGTCCAGGTGAACATCACCGGTGATCCGATGATCGTCGTCGGCGCCGTCTGCGAGGCGTTGCAGTGGGCGAGCGTTGCCTGGTTCGCCTATCAGTCCGTCGATCTGCTGGCGAGCTGGGTGATGAAGAACCCGGCCGTGCCGGCCGCAAGCCTCGATTCCAGCCTGCTGCTCTCGGCCTTCCGGCTGGTCGGCTTCGCGCTCGCCGTCGTACTGCTCGGCTATGGCGCCACCCGGATCGGCATTCCGGTCTACGGCGTTATCGCCGGCCTCGGCGTTGGCGGCCTGGCCGTTGCGCTTGCCGCCCAGCCGACGCTGGAAAACCTCATCGGCGGCGTCATCCTCTACGCCGACCGGATGGTGCGGGTGGGGGAATATTGCGAGTTCGAGGGGCTTGCCGGCACCGTCGAGGCCATCGGCATCCGCTCCACGCGCATTCGCGCGCTCGACCGCACGCTGATCACGGTCTCGAACTCCGATCTCGCCAGGCGCAAGATCGTCAACTTCAGCCGGCGGGACCGTCTGCTGTTCCGCCACACGCTCGGCCTGCGCTACGAGACCGAATCCACGGCGATGCTTGCCGTGATCGATGCGATCCGCAGCTACCTGATGGGGCATCCGAGGGTCATGGACCAGGTGGCGCTGCGGGTCTCGTTCGTGGGCTTCGGCGCCTATTCGCTCGATATCGAGCTGTTCACCTACATCTCGACGGCCGACCGGGTCGAGTTCCTCACGATCCAGGAAGAGCTTCTGGTTGAGATCGGCACCATCGTGCGGGCGCACGGCTCCGATTTCGCATTCCCCTCGACGACGACCTATTTCGGCCGCGACGGCGGGCTGCCCAAGGCCGAGGCGCGTTCGGGCGATCCGGCGGCGCAGGACAGCATGCAGGCCGCCCCGGCGGCCTGAGCGGTCGCCGGTCTGGTACTACATGCGTCGTCTTTTGCGCGCCGCTTCCGCTTACTCGGCGGCGTCGCGCGGCATGCCTTGTTTGTGCGCGGCCGCTTTCGCCTACTCGGCGGCGTCGCGCACGGGTACGGTGCCGGCAATCCAGCGGCCGAAGTCCTCGCGCGCGCGGCGGGTCATCGCCAGCTTCTTCGCCTTGGTCTTGTCCTTGCCCTTCAGCCGGCGGCCGTCCTCGTCGGTCTTCGGCGCCTCGATGGGCGGGAACAGGCCGAAATTCACGTTCATCGGCTGGAACGAGCGCGGGCCCGGCTCCTCGCGCAGGATGTGGCCGCCGGTGATGTGGTCGATCAGGGCGCCCATCGCCGTGGTCGCCGGCGGCGGGGTGCAGGCCTCGCCGAGCCGTTCGGCGGCTGCAAACAGGCCCGCCATGCAGCCGACGCTCGCCGATTCCACATAGCCCTCGCAGCCCGTCACCTGGCCGGCAAAGCGCAGCGCCGGCCGCGCCTTCAGCCGCAGCGTGCCGTCCAGCAGCTTCGGCGAGTTGAGGAACGTGTTGCGGTGCAGGCCGCCGAGCCGCGCGAAGACGGCGTTTTCCAGCCCCGGAATCATCCGGAACACCTCGAGCTGGGCCCCGTGCTTCAGCTTGGTCTGGAAACCGACCATGTTGTAGAGCGTGCCGAGCGCGTTGTCCTGGCGCAGCTGGACGACCGCGTAGGGCTTTTGATCCGGCTTGTGGGCCATTGGTCAGGCCCATCGGCTTCATCGGCCCGTGGCGCAGGGTCTCGCGGCCGCGCTCGGCCATCACCTCGATGGGCAGGCAGCCGTCGAAATAGGGCGTGTTCTCCTCCCACTCCTTGAACTCCGCCTTGGGGGCGGCGATCAGGGCGTCGATGAAGGCCTCGTACTGCGCCTTGTCCATCGGGCAGTTGATGTAGTCCTTGCCCGATCCGCCGGGGCCGGGCTTGTCGTAGCGCGACTGGAACCAGCAGGTGTCGAGGTCGACGCTGTCGAAATGCAGGATCGGTGCGATGGCGTCGAAGAAGGCGAGGGCGTCCTCGCCGGTCGCCTCCAGGATCGCCTGCGACAGGGCAGGCGAGGTCAGCGGTCCGGTGGCGATGATGACGCTGTCCCAGTCCGCGGGCGGCAGGCCGGCGATCTCCTCGCGCTGGATGGTGATCAGGGGATGGGCCTCCAGCGCGGCGGTGACGGCGGCGGCAAAGCCGTCGCGGTCGACCGCGAGCGCCCCGCCCGCCGGCACCTGATGCGCATCGGCGCTGGCCATGATCAGCGAGCCGGCGGCGCGCAGCTCGGCATGCAGCAGGCCGACGGCGTTGTAGTCCGCATCGTCCGAGCGGAACGAGTTGGAACAGACCAGCTCGGCAAGGTCCTGCGTCTTGTGCGCATCGGTGCCGCGCACCGGGCGCATCTCGTGCAGCACCACCGGCACGCCGCGCCGGGCAAGCTGCCAGGCTGCCTCCGAACCGGCAAGGCCACCGCCGATGACATGAACTGGCTGCATCACGCTTCACTCTCCGCGCTGTCGTTTCCCGCCGCAAATGCCGGCCGGGCGTGTCCGTTTCAAGGCGCTGACTTAGCGCGTCCCCTTCCATCAGGCAAACGCAGGAAGGATAACAGAGGGGACAACGGTCAGGGGAGCGCAATGATTCGGGATGCGGACGCGAAACGGCGGGGCATGGCGCCGCGCGGCAAGGTGCTGCTGGCGCTCGCCGGCCTGCTGCTGGCCGGCTGTGCCGGACAGGCCTCCGGCAATATCGGCGGCTGGTACTCGGCACGCGGGGCCGTCGCCCCGTCGGGCACCCGCATCTATGTCTGCCATGCCTTCGGCTGCGCGCGGAAGACGCCGTTCGATTTCTCGCCCGCCCATATGCGCCGGTTCAAGGCGATCCTGGCCAAGGGGCGCAAGTCGCCCGCGGCCGAGCGCGCCGCCATTGCCGAGGCCATCGCCTGGTCGGAACGGACCATCGGCCCGGTCGTCGGCTCGGACAAGGATGTCGGCGGCTACGATCTGCACAATGCCGGCGTGCCGGGGCAGATGGACTGCATCGACGAGGCGACCAACACGACCAGCGTGCTGAGCGTGTTGGCCCGCGCCGGCTATCTCGCTCACCATCAGGTGGCGAGTCCGGTGGCGCGCGGCTTCTTCCTCGACGGCCGTTATCCGCATGCAACCGCGGTGGTGCGCGAGACCAGGGGCGGTGCGGCCTTCGCGGTCGATTCCTGGCCGGAGGCAAACGGCATCAAGCCGGTGGTCATGCCGCTCGATGCCTGGTTCGCCGAGCGCAGCTGACGCCGCCCTCCCGATTTTCCGCAGGGCACCGGGACCAGTTTCCGCAAAGGGACCTTGCAAGATCTGCAGGCAGTCGCTTTCGCTTTTTTCCAGGCGAAAGCGACCTCCAGCTTGCGTGTCGTGAGTAAGGCGCAAGCATGTTTTGAGGTCAAACAGGTTCGGAAAAGAAAAAAAGCAAGGCACTAGGCCTTGCTTTTCAGGTTTCGCGTATCGCACCTTCGTTCGCCAAAGGCAAAAAAGATCTGTTTCGGCGGGCAGCAGTCAGTTACGACGCGCCAGAAGGCTCTTCCTCCCAAGACTCAGACCGCGATGTCTGTTTTTTGGCAAAGTAAGCCTTACGGCTTCTTGCCTTCTTATGAGGACGGACCATAACGCATCGTTATCCTCTTGTCACCATTTTGTGCAAGAGCAGCCCAATTTTTTTGCGGGGTGGGGGTTGAAGTCGCGCGGCTGAAAACGGGTCGCGCGATTTTCGCGGTTTCGCGCCATCTTCCGCGCCGGCGGGACTTGTGTTTTCCGGGCGCATGCGCTTTCACTGCGCAAACTTCAGGCGTTGCACTCGCGCGCCGTTCCTGCCAGCCAAAGAAGTCCGAGAAGCACGCCGATGCGCCTGTCCCGCACCTTTCTTCCCATTCTCAAGGAAACGCCGAAGGAGGCGGAGATCGTCTCGCACCGGCTGATGCTGCGCGCGGGTCTGATCCGTCAGGAAGCGGCCGGCATCTACGCCTGGCTGCCGTTCGGCCTGCGGGTCCTGCGCAAGATCGAGCAGATCGTGCGCGAGGAGCAGAACCGGGCCGGTGCCCAGGAACTCCTGATGCCGACGATCCAACCGGCCGACCTGTGGCGCGAAAGCGGGCGCTATGATGCCTATGGCAAGGAGATGCTGCGCATCGCCGACCGGCACGAGCGCGAGATGCTGTACGGGCCGACCAACGAGGAGATGATTACCGACATCTTCCGGGCCTCGGTGCGCTCCTACAAAGACCTGCCGATGAACCTCTACCACATCCAGTGGAAGTTCCGCGACGAGGTGCGCCCGCGCTTCGGCATCATGCGCGGCCGCGAGTTCCTGATGAAGGACGCCTATTCCTTCGATCTGGACAAGGAAGGCGCGCGCCATGCCTACAACCGCATGTTCGTCGCCTATCTGCGCACCTTCGCCCGCATGGGCCTGCAGGCGATCCCGATGCGCGCCGATACCGGCCCCATCGGCGGCGACATGAGCCACGAGTTCATCATCCTGGCCTCCACCGGCGAGAGCGAGGTGTTCTGCGACAAGGCGATCCTCGACCTGCCGATTCCGGGCGAGGACACCGACTTCGACAGCGATCTGAGCCCGGTCATCGATGCCTGGACCACGCCCTATGCGGCGACCGACGAGATGCACGACGCCAGCGCCTACGAGGCGATCGCGGAAGATGCGCGCATGTCGGCGCGGGGCATCGAGGTCGGCCACATCTTCTATTTCGGCACCAAGTATTCCGAGCCGATGGGCGCCAAGGTCGCCGGGCCCGACGGTGTCGAGGTGCCGGTGCACATGGGCTCCTACGGCGTCGGCGTGTCGCGTCTGCTGGGCGCGATCATCGAGGCGCATCACGACGAGGCGGGAATCAAGTGGCCGGCCTCGGTCGCCCCGTATCATGTGGGTCTGATCAACCTGAAGCCGGGCGATGCGGAGTCCGATGCGGCCTGCGCCGATCTGGAGCGCCAGCTGACGGCCGCCGGCATCGAGGTGCTTGTGGATGACGTCGACACCCGGGCGGGTGCGAAGTTCGCGACAATGGACCTCATCGGCCTGCCGTGGCAGCTTATTGTCGGACCGCGCGGCCTCAAGGAAGGCGTGGTCGAGCTCAAGAACCGGGCAAGCGGCGAGCGCAGCACGGTTTCGCCACAGGAGGCTGTCACTCGTCTCGTCGGCGAGCTGGCGTCCTGACCAGGGGCCGGCCCTGCGGGGCCGGCATCCCCTCAGGTGGCGGGCGCTCCGCCGCCGGACGAGACTGCCCGGGCAAGACCGCTCGGTTGTGACTGGCACAGGGAATCGGAATGAACGCAGCCGCAAAGCCTGGGGCCGGGTCGGCGAAGTCCGTCGACACGCCGGCCTTCGCCCGGTTCGAATGGATGCTGGCAGGGCGGTATCTCCGCTCGCGGCGCCGCGAGACGTTCATTTCTGTTATCGCCGGTTTCTCCTTTCTCGGCATCATGCTGGGCGTTGCGACGCTGATCATCGTCATGGCGGTGATGAACGGCTTCCGCGGCGAGCTCCTGTCCAAGATCCTCGGCATCAACGGTCATCTGCTGGTGCAGCCCATCGGCAGCGAGCTCGACGACTATGATGCGGTCGCCGCCCGGATCGAGAATCTCGAGGGCGTCACCTTCACGCTGCCCTTCGTCGAGGGGCAGGCGCTGATTTCCGGTCCTTCGGGCGCGTTCGGCGCCTTGGTGCGCGGCGTGCGCGAGGCCGACATGGTCAAGCTGCCACTGGTCGCCAGCACGGTCAGCGTCGGCACGCTGGAAGGCTTCGACACGGCGGGCGGCCTTGCCATCGGCACGCGCATGGCCCGCCAGCTCGGCGTCACCGTTGGCGACACCGTCACTCTGGTCGTGCCGCGCGGCAATGTCACCGCGCTCGGCGTCACCCCGCGGGTGAAAGGCTATCCGGTGCGCGCGATCTTCGAGATCGGCATGTCGGAATACGACGGCACCATCGCCTTCATGCCGCTGGAGGAAGCGCAGCTCTTCTTCAACCAGGAGGGCATCGTCACCGGTATCGAGGTCTTCACCGACGATCCCGACAGCGTCGGGCCGATGCGGACCGCCGTCGAGGAGGGGGCGGGACGGCCCGCCTTCGTCAGCGACTGGCGCGCGCGCAACATGACTTTCTTCTCCGCGCTCGAGGTCGAGCGCAACGTGATGTTCCTGATCCTCACGCTGATCGTGCTGGTGGCGGCGCTCAACATCATATCCGGCATGACCATGCTGGTGAAGGACAAGGGCCGCGATATCGCCATCCTGCGCACGATGGGCGCGACGCGCGGCACCATCCTGCGCGTGTTCCTGATCACCGGCGCCAGCATCGGCATCGTCGGCACGCTGGCCGGCTTCCTGCTCGGCTTCGTCGTCTGCCTGAATGTCGAGAGCATCCGCCAGGGCATTTCCTGGCTGACCAGCACCGAGCTGTTTTCGCCCGAGCTCTATTTCCTCAGCCGCCTGCCGGCCGACATGGACACGGGCGAGACCTTCACCGTCGTGGTGATGGCGATGGTGCTGTCGCTGCTGGCGACCCTCTATCCCGCCTGGCGGGCTGCCAGGCTCGACCCGGTCGAGGCGCTGAGATACGAATGACCATGGCTCCCGAACAGGAACAGGCCCAGATCGACGCACTCGGCGACCTGCCGCTGGTGCTTGCCGGCATCAACCGCAGCTTTCGCGAGGGCGAGGGCCAGCTGGATATTCTGATCGACGCCAACCTTGCGCTTCATCCGGGCGAACTCGTTGCGCTGGTCGCGCCGTCGGGCGCCGGCAAGTCGACCCTGCTGCACATCGCCGGGCTGCTGGAGCGGCCCGACAGCGGCGAGGTCTATGTCGGCGGGCGGCCCTGCGGCAGCATGGAAGACGCCGACCGCACGCGCATGCGCCGCACCGAGCTCGGCTTCGTCTACCAGTTCCACCACCTGCTGCCCGAGTTTACGGCGCTGGAAAACCTCGTCATCCCGCAGTTGATCCGCGGGCTCGACAAGCGCGAGGCCGAGGAGCGGGCGAGCCAGCTGCTCGACTACATGCGCCTCGGCAACCGGGCGAGCCATCGCCCGTCCGAGCTTTCGGGCGGCGAGCAGCAGCGCGTTGCCATTGCCCGCGCCGTCGCCAATGCGCCGCGCGTTCTGCTGGCCGACGAGCCGACCGGCAACCTCGATCCGGGCACCTCCAGCTATGTGTTCGATGCGCTGGTGGCGCTGGTGCGCGCCTCCGGCCTTGCCGCGCTGATCGCCACCCACAACATGGAGCTGGCGGGCCGCATGGACCGCCGCATCACCCTGCGCGACCAGCAGATCATCGAACTCTGACGCCCGTTACCCAGATCCCTCCGCGGTCACCCCGTCCCCTCGGCCGTCACTCCGGCCAAGCGAAGCGCGTGCCGGGGTCCATTCGTTTCCAGAGCGGTGGTGAGGACACGTCGACGCGCACCCACACTCGGCCTGTCGTCCCGGTTTCGGCAAAGCCGAAGACCGGGACCCAGTAACCCCAGATCGTGCGACCCGAGCCTCTCCCGCGCCTATCCCGGTTGCATCCGGCACTCGCCTCTCTTTCATCCTCCCGGACGCACAGCCTTTCCTTTCGTCATCCCGGGCAAGGCGAAGCCGCGACCCGGGACCGGCGAGCCGAGGGCCCGTCGAAGGCACTCCCGAACAACACGGTTCTGGCTCCCTGATCCCGGCTCGGTGCTGACGCGCCGTCCGGGAAGACGCCAGGCAGATGCATCCCGCCTCATGCCCGCCGAGGGTGCCAATGGGTCCGGTTCTGCGCTTCGCTTGCCCGGGATGACAACCTGAGAGAGAGGCGCGACCCCGCATCCCCTCTGCCGTCAACCGGATCCCTCTGCCGTCACCCCGGACGAGCATCGCGAGATCCGGGGCCTATTGGCTTCCAGAGCGGCGGCGATGATACCGAAACCTCTCCTTCGTCATCCCGCACGCACGGACTCTCCTTTCGTCATCCCGGACGGCGCGTCAGCGCCGAGCCGGGATCGGAGAGCCGAGGGTGTATGAGGTGCGCTCCGGAACCATGCCACGAGCGTCGTGGCTCGCCGGTCCCGGATCGTCGGCCTTCGGCCTCGTCCGGGAAGACGCCAGGAGAGGCATCCCGCCTCATGCCGGCCGAGTTTGTCCCGCGCCCTCACTCTCGATCCTGCACCCGGTTTAACCGTGCGCTAACCATGAGTCGTGCCGCCAGAATGACGGGGGTTGCGAAAAGAACAAAACGTGAACATACTCGAATTATCGAGAGTTCACCGAGAGTTCCTGGGCAAGGGAGGCTACCATGTTCGATGAGTTCCGCGACAGTTTTCAGGATCTGGCCGCATTGGCGGCGCTGACCCTGTTCGGCACCACGATGCTGCTCTGGAGCAGCGCTATTGCCGAGCTGCTGACCGCCTGACCATCTGACAGGCTTGCCGTCCGCCGGCGGTTCTCGCCGGTCCCGTCAATTGGCGGTGCATGGCGTGCCCATATCTGGGGATCGGCGGGCAGGGCGGGTCGACATCGGGGAGCGGACGGGAAACACTGTCCGCTCGACCACAGGCGGCCGCCTTTCCCGATCGCGCAACAGCCCTGATCGCGTGCGCGCCGCCTGTCATTTTCGGCAGGCAGCAACGGCGGGCAAAAAGATGAGCGATCCCGGCTTCGTCCATCTCAGGGTCCATTCGGCCTATTCGCTTCTGGAAGGCGCGCTGCCGATCGGCAAGCTCGTCGGGCTTGCCAGTGGCGACGGCCAGCCGGCGCTCGCCATTACCGACACCTCCAATCTCTTCGGCGCGCTGGAATTCTCCGACAAGGCCTGGGGCGCCGGCATCCAGCCGATCACCGGCGTGCAGCTTGCCGTCGATTTCGGCGATGGCGGTGTGCGCAAGGGGCGGGGCACCGAACATCTCGGCGACGTGGTTTTGCTGGCCGCGACGGACGAGGGCTACGGCAACCTGATGGACGTGGTCAGCCGCGCCTATCTCGACACCGACCCGTCCATGCGCGCCCACATCCCGATCTCGCGGCTGGAGGATCGCTCGGCCGGCGTCATCCTGCTCACCGGCGGCGTCGGCGGGCCGGTCGGCCAGGCGCTGGTCGCCGGCGAGCCGGACAAGGCGCGTGCGCGGCTGGAGCGGCTGGCGGCAGCCTTCGGCGACCGCCTTTATGTGGAGCTGCAGCGCCACGACATGCCGGAGGAGATCGCCAGCGAGGCCGAAACCATCCGGCTGGCCTATGATCTCGGCCTGCCGCTGGTCGCTACCAACGAGCCGTTCTTCGCCACCGCCGACGATTACGAGGCGCATGACGCGCTGATCGCGATTTCCGAAGGCCGGGTGATCATCGAGGACGATCGCCGCCGGCTGACGCCGGAGCATCGCTTTAAGACGCGCGCGGAAATGATTGAACTGTTTGCGGATTTGCCGGAGGCAACCGCCAACACGGTGGAGATTGCCCGGCGCTGCCATGCCCGGCCGATGAAGCGCTCGCCGATCCTGCCGCAGTTCGCCGGCGCCTCCGCCGATCCGGAAGCCGCCTTCATCGCCGAGGTCGAGGAGCTGCGCCGCCAGGCGCGCGAAGGCCTGACCGGCCGCCTCGAGGCGCATGGCCTTGCCGACGGTGTCAGCGAGCAGGACTACTGGGACCGGCTCGACTATGAGCTCGGCGTCATCGAGCGCATGCGCTTTCCCGGCTACTTCCTGATCGTTGCCGACTTCATCAAATGGGCGAAGGCGCAGGATATCCCGGTCGGGCCGGGCCGTGGTTCTGGTGCGGGCTCTCTGGTCGCTTGGTCGCTGACCATTACCGACCTTGATCCAATGCGTTACGCGCTTCTGTTCGAGAGATTTCTTAATCCCGAGCGCGTGTCGATGCCGGACTTCGACATCGACTTCTGCCAGAACCGGCGCGAAGAGGTCATCCGCTACGTGCAGCGCAAGTACGGGCGCGAGCAGGTGGCGCAGATCATCACCTTCGGTACGCTGCAGGCGCGCGCGGTGCTGCGCGACGTCGGCCGCGTGCTGCAGATGCCCTACGGCCAGGTCGACCGCCTGTCGAAGATGGTGCCGGCGGTGCCGGGCCAGCCCATCACGCTGGAACAGGCGATCCGCGACGAGCCGCGCCTGCAGGAGGCGCAGCGCGAGGAGGAGACGGTGGCGCGGCTGCTCGCCATGGCGCAGAAGCTTGAGGGCCTCTACCGCCACGCCTCGACCCACGCCGCCGGCGTCGTCATCGGCGACCGGCCGCTGGAGCAGCTGGTGCCGCTCTACCGCGACCCGCGCTCCGACATGCCGGTCGCCCAGTTCAACATGAAGTGGGTCGAGCAGGCCGGCCTGGTGAAGTTCGACTTCCTCGGCCTGAAGACGCTGACGGTGATCGACACGGCGGTGAAGCTGATCGCCGACAAGGGCATCACCGTCGACATGGCGGGCCTGCCGATGGACGACCCGGCCACCTACCGGCTGCTTGCGGCCGGCGAGACGGTCGGCGTGTTCCAGCTGGAAAGCCAGGGCATGCGCCGGGCCATCGCCGGCATGAAGCCGGACCGGTTCGAGGACATCATCGCGCTGGTGGCGCTGTACCGTCCCGGCCCGATGGACAACATCCCGGTCTACAATGCGGTCAAGCATGGCGAGCAGGAGCCGGACTATCTGCATCCGCTGCTCGAGCCGATCCTGAAAGAGACGAACGGCATCATCGTCTACCAGGAGCAGGTGATGCAGATCGCCCAGGTGCTCTCGGGCTACTCGCTCGGCGAAGCCGACCTGCTGCGCCGCGCCATGGGCAAGAAGATCGCCTCGGAGATGGAGGTGCAGCGCGCCCGCTTCGTCGAGGGCGCGGTTGAGCGCGGCGTCGACAAGGGGCAGGCGGGTACGATCTTCGACCTCGTCGCCAAGTTCGCGAACTACGGCTTCAACAAGTCGCACGCCGCCGCCTATGCGCTCGTCTCCTACCAGACGGCCTGGCTGAAGGCGAACCACCCGGTCGAGTTCATGGCCGCGTCGATGACGCTCGATCTCGGCAACACGGACAAGCTCAGCGATTTCTGCGTCGAGGCGCGGCGCATGGGCATCAAGGTGCTGCCGCCCTCGATCAACCGTTCCGGCGTGCATTTCACCGTCGAGGGCGAGAAGATCCGCTACGCCATGGGCGCGATCAAGGGCGTGGGCGAGGGGGTGATGGAGCACATCATCGCCATGCGCGAGGAACGCCCGTTCTCGAGCCTCGGCAATTTCTCCTCGCGGGTGAACGCGCGCCAGCTCAACAAGCGGACGCTGGAAAGCCTCGTCAATGCCGGCGCCTTCGACGAGCTGGAACCCAACCGCGCGCGGCTCGTTGCCGGCCTCGACCGCATCATCGGCGTTGCCCAGCGGACCGACGAGGAAAAGAGCAGCGGCCAGAACGACATGTTCGGCGGCGGCGAGGAGGGCGAGGAGGTGCATCTGCCCGACGCGCAGGCCTGGCTGCCGGAGGAGCAATTGCAGCGCGAGCAGGCGGCCATCGGCTTTTATCTCTCCGCCCATCCGCTCGATGCCTATCGCCCGCTTCTGGAGCGCATGCGCGTGCAGATGTGGAGCGAGTTCTCGCAGGCGGTGAAGCAGGGCGCCTCCGCCGGCCGTCTCGCCGGCACGGTGCTGGCGCGCCAGGAGCGCAAGACCCGCTCGGGCAACCGCATGGGCATCGTCCGCCTGTCCGATCCTTCCGGCCAGTTCGAGGCACTGCTGTTTTCCGAGGCGCTGGCGCAGTTCCGCGATGCGCTGGAGCCGGGCGTCTCGGTGGTGCTTCTGGTCGGGGCGGACATGCGCGACGACGAGCCGAGCCTGCGAATCCAGTCGGTGCGCCCGCTGGAGGAGGAGGCCTCGCGCGTGCAGAAGAGCCTGACCGTCTTCCTGCGCAACGAGCAGGCTGTGTCGCGCCTGTCGCGGCACCTGGGCGACCGGGGCGACGGCGAGGTCAGCGTCGTGGTGCTGTGCGGCGACGGCAACCGCGAGGTCGAGGTCAAGCTGCCGGGCGGGTATCGCCTGACGCCGCAGATGGCCGGCGCGGTCAAGACCATCCCCGGCGTCGTCGAGGTGCAGCTGGCCTGATCCGGCCGGGCAGGGGGTGTGACGTCCGAAAGGGCGCGCGCGCCCTCATCCCCTCGGCCGGGGAGACCGGCAGCCGCCTCGCATCCCCTCGGCCGTCACCCCGGACGAGCATCGCGAGATCCGGGGCCTATTGGCTGCCAGAGCGGTAGCGAGGGTGCTCCGACTCGCGCTCACGCCCCGCCTGTCGTCCCGGTTTCGGCGTAGCCGAAGACCGGGATCCAGTAACCACGAGCGGTCGCGACTGAATCCTCGACGTTGCTGCAGCAAGGCCGGAGGCTGCCGCCTTCGTGCCACTACACGCCCAGGCGGATACTGGATACCTGCCTTCGCAGGTATGACAGCCCGAGACAATGGCGCGCCCTCGAGATGCGAACGGCTCTCTCCTCCGCACCTGCTGCCCGCCAGCCCTTCTCCTTCGTCATCCCGGGCAAGCATTGCGCGACCCGGGACCGGAGAGCCGAAGGCCTTTGGGATGCGCGCCCGCCGCGACTCACGCGCCTTCGCGACAGCACCACACCCTCCCGCCAACCGCATCTTTCTGCGGCAGGCGAGGCAAAAGGCGGGCCGGCAGGGCTTGTCTTGTTGCGCGCGTGTCAGTATAAGGCGCGCATTCCACACGCAGGGTCGGTTTTCGTCACGGACGGGGTCCATCCGGTGTCGGTGCTTGAGCACTGCCACACCCTGCGGAGGTACAACCGGAAAATCAAGGAGTTGCAAGGCCATGGCCCTGCCCGATTTCACGATGCGCCAGCTGCTGGAAGCCGGTGTCCACTTCGGCCACCAGAAGCACCGCTGGAACCCCAAGATGGGGAACTACATTTTCGGCGTGCGCAACAACATCCACATCCTGGATCTCGCCCAGACCGTGCCGCTGCTGCACCAGGCGCTGAAGACCGTGTCCGACACGGTTGCCGCCGGCGGTCGCGTGCTGCTGGTCGGCACCAAGCGTCAGGCCCAGGAGTCGGTTGCCGACGCGGCCCGCCGTTCGGCCCAGTACCATGTCAACGCCCGCTGGCTCGGCGGCATGCTGACCAACTGGAAGACCATCTCCCAGTCGATCCAGCGTCTGCGCAAGCTTGAAGAGACCCTCGGCAACCCGAGCGGCCTCACCAAGAAGGAGCGCCTGTTCATGGACCGCGAGCGCGAGAAGCTCGAGCGGAACCTGGGCGGCATCAAGGACATGGGTGGCCTGCCGGACCTGATCTTCGTGATCGACACCAACCGCGAGGCCATCGCCATCCAGGAAGCCAAGCGTCTTGGCATCCCGGTCGCCGCGATCGTCGACAGCAACTGCGATCCGGACGGCATCGACTACCCGGTTCCGGGCAATGACGACGCCGGTCGTGCGATCACCCTGTACTGCGACCTGATCGCACGCGCTGCCATCGACGGCATTTCCCGTGCCCAGGGCGGCATGGGCATCGACGTCGGCGCGGCCGAGGAGGCTCCGGTGGAGCCGGCTCTGGAAGCTGCCGAGGCGGCTCCCGCGGAAGCGTCCGCAGAAGCTCAGGCCTGACGGGATAGACCCGGGCCGGCGGAAACCATCCGCCGGCTGCCGCCTTTCCGGCGGCGCCTGTCATCATTCTTAAGTATGGCCTCGGCTACAGCTGCCGGGGTGACAACCCGTCAACGAGGCAATCTATGAGCATTACCGCTGCGATGGTGAAGGAGCTCCGCGAGAAGACCGGCGCGGGCATGATGGACTGCAAGGCAGCCCTCACCGAGAACAACGGCGACATGGAAGCGGCCATCGACTGGCTGCGGACCAAGGGTCTGGCCAAGGCCGCCAAGAAGGCCGGCCGCGTGGCCGCCGAGGGTCTGGTCGGCGTCGCCGCCGAAGGCACCAAGGCCGCTGTCGTCGAGCTGAACTCCGAGACCGACTTCGTCGCCCGTAACGATGCGTTCCAGGCGCTGGTCTCCGGCACCGCCAAGGCGGCCCTGTCGGTCGGCGGCGATGTCGAGGCTCTCGGCAACGCGACCTTCCCGGGCTCGTCCAAGTCCGTCTCCGATTCGATCAAGGACGCCATCGCGACCATCGGCGAGAACATGTCGCTGCGCCGCGCCGCCGTCCTGTCGGTTTCGGCCGGCGTCGTTGCGACCTATGTCCACAGCGCGATCGCCGACAACCTCGGCAAGATCGGCGTGCTGGTGGCGCTCGAGTCGGAGGCTGATGCCGCCGAGCTCGCCGCGTTCGGCCGCAAGGTCGCCATGCACGTTGCAGCGACCAACCCGCTGTCGCTGAGCGTCGAGGACCTCGATCCGGAGGTCGTGGAGCGCGAGCGTCAGATCTTCGCCGAGCAGGCGCGTGAGTCGGGCAAGCCGGAGAACATCATCGAGAAGATGGTCGAGGGCCGTCTGCGCAAGTTCTACGAGGAAGTCACCCTCGTGAAGCAGGCCTTCGTGATCGATCCGGACAAGACCGTCGAGCAGGCCGTCGAGGCGTGCGGCAAGGAGCTGGGCAAGCCGGTGAAGCTGGTCGGCTTCGTGCGCTATGCGCTCGGCGAAGGCATCGAGAAAGAAGAGACCGATTTCGCCGCGGAAGTCGCGGCGGCCGTCGGCAACTAAGTCCAGAGGGGCGCCGGTCATTCCGGCGCCCTTCTTCTATGCGCGCAAGCCGGTCCGTCCGATCGGCTTGCGTTTTCGTGTCTAGTGAAGACACACTGCCCTGATCACGACGAGAAGAACAATGACGGGAAAACTCCGCTGGCGACGCGTGCTGGTCAAGCTCTCGGGCGAGGCACTGATGGGCTCGCAGGACTTCGGCATCGACCCTGAGACGGTCGGCCGGGTGGCAAAGGAAATTGCCGAGGCGGTGTCGCTCGGCGCCCAGGTCGGCGTCGTCGTCGGCGGCGGCAACATCTTTCGCGGCGTGGCCATCGCCGCCAAGGGCGGCAACCGGGTCACCGGCGACCACATGGGCATGCTGGCCACGGTCATGAACTCGCTGACGCTGGCCGACGCCCTGCGGCGCCTCGGCGTTCCGGCGCGCGTTCTGTCCGCCGTGCCGGTGCCCTCGATCTGCGAGACCTTCACCCAGCGCGGCGCCGAGCGCTACATGGAAGACGGCGACGTGATCGTCTTCGCCGGCGGCACGGGCAATCCGTTCTTCACCACCGACAGCGGCGCGGCACTGCGCGCGGCCGAGATGCGCTGCGATGCCTTCCTGAAGGGCACCAGCGTCGACGGCGTCTATTCCGACGACCCCAAGAAGGTGCCGGACGCCGAGCGCTACGACACGCTCACGCCCGGCGAGGTGCTCGGCCGCGACCTCAAGGTGATGGACGCGACCGCCATCGCGCTGGCCCGCGACAATGCCATTCCGGTCATCGTGTTCTCGATTCGCACGCCCGGCGCGCTGGTCGACGTGATGAACGGCTCCGGCCGCTACACGGTCATCGCCGACTAGCAGGACCGGCGGCGCCGCATCGCGGCAGCCCGAAGCACGCCCTGTGAGGGCCCGCAGGCGGTTGCGCCTGCGGGCCCTTCTTGCAAAAGCGCGTGCAGGGCCTTGCCTTTGTGGCCACCGTCATGGAAATAAGACGCGACGGTTTCGCGCCCCGAGGATTTGTCCGGGGCGTTGCTTCGACAAGAGAGGACAAGATGGCGGACCAGGGTATCGATTTTGGCGACCTCGAGCGTCGTATGAACGGCGCCATCGGCGTGCTGAAGACGGATCTCGCCGGCCTTCGCACCGGCCGCGCCTCTGCCAACATGATGGATCCGATCACGGTGAACGCCTACGGGTCCGAAATGCCGATCAACCAGGTGGCGACGGTGAGCGTGCCCGAGCCGCGCATGATCTCCGTGCAGGTGTGGGACAAGTCGATGGTCGGCGCCGTTGAGCGCGCCATCCGCGAATCCAACCTCGGCCTGAACCCGGTGGTCGACGGCACGACGCTGCGTCTGCCGATCCCGGAGCTCAACGAGGAGCGCCGCAAGGACCTCATCAAGATCGCGCACAAGTATGCCGAGCAGTCCAAGGTCGCCGTGCGCCATGTGCGCCGCGATGGCATGGACACGCTGAAGAAGCTGGAAAAGGACGGCTCGATCAGCGAGGACGACAGCCGCGTTCACGCCGACAAGGTCCAGAAGATGACCGACGAGATGATCGCGGAAATCGATTCCATGCTGGCGAAAAAGGAACAAGAAATCTCCCAGATCTGACCCCAGGATCCGGTTCGATCCAAGTGGCGGGGAGCATGAGATGACGGTGACGGCTGGCCTTGACGTGTCCGCCCCGGCCGAAGCCGGGGAGCGGATCGTTGTGCCGCGGCATGTCGCCGTGATCATGGACGGAAACGGTCGCTGGGCGGTCTCTCGCGGACTGCCCCGCACCGAAGGGCATCGGGCCGGCGTCTCGGCCCTGCGGCGCACCGTCAAGCACGCCGCCCGGCGCGGCGTCGAGGTGCTGACGATCTTCTCCTTTTCCTCGGAGAACTGGAGCCGGCCGGCCGCCGAGGTCGGCTTCCTGATGGCGCTTCTGGAGCGCTTCGTGCGGCGCGACCTTGCCGAGATCCACCGCGAGAACGTGCGGGTGCGGATGATCGGCGAGCGCAGCGGCCTGTCGTCCTCGATCCTGTCGCTGATCGAGGAGGGCGAGCAGCTCACCCGCGACAATACCGGCATGGTCCTCGTCGTCGCCTTCAACTACGGCGCCCGCAACGAGATGGTGCGCGCCATGCGCGCCCTGGCCTCGGATGTTGCTGCCGGCCTCATAGCGCCCGGCGACATCGACGAGGCGGCAGTGTCCGCGCGGCTCGATACGGCCAGCCTGCCGGATCCCGATCTCGTCATCCGCACCAGCGGCGAGCAGCGGCTGTCCAACTTCCTGTTGTGGCAGTCCGCCTACAGCGAATTCTACTTTCCCGACCTGCACTGGCCGGACTTCGACGAGGCGGCCTTCGACCGCGCGCTCGAAGCCTATTCGGCCCGCGAGCGCAGGTTCGGAGGCCTTTCGGCGAAAGCCGCCAGATGACCGGCGGGGCCGCGGGGGGAGGCAGGCCCAAGGCGAGCGAGCTGAAGCTGCGGGTGATTTCGGCCCTGCTGCTGGCTCCGGCCGTGCTTGCGATCGTCTGGCTTGGCGGCTGGTTCTTTGCCGCCGGCGCCGCACTCTGCTCCATGATCCTCCTGCAGGAGTGGACGGTCATCGTCCGGGCGACGCGCCAGCGTGCGGCCATTGTCGTTGCCGTCGTCGGCATCGCCCTGATGCTGGTCGCATCGGCGCTCTCGCTGACCCCGCTGGCGCTGGGACTTGCCTTCGCCTTTGCCGCGCTGCTCTGGGTGTGGGGACAGGTGTCGGGCGAGGCGCCCGTCGGCTGGATGGGCACCGGCGTGCTCTATGCCGGCCTTACCGGCGTTGCGCTCATCGCCTTCCGGCTGGGGTCGGAAGGTTTCGTGATGATCCTGTTCTTGTTTGCCGTCGTATGGGCAACCGACATCCTGGCCTATTTCGTCGGCCGGCGGCTCGGCGGACCGAAGCTGTGGCCGCGCGTGTCGCCGAAGAAGACCTGGAGCGGTGCGCTCGGCGGGCTGGCTGCCGCACTTGTCGTCGGCGCCGCGATGGGTGCCCTGGTCGGGCGCGTGCCGGTGTCGCTCTGGATCGTCTCGGCCGGCGTCCTGTCGGTCTTCTCCCAGGCCGGCGACCTGCTGGAATCGGCGCTGAAGCGTCATTTCGGCGTGAAGGATTCCGGCCATATCATTCCCGGCCATGGCGGTGTCATGGACCGGGTCGACGGCCTGACGGGCGCCGGCGTGGTCGGCTACCTGGTGGCGGCCGTCCTCGCCGGCTCGCTGGTCGATCCGGTCGGTGCGGTGATCGCCCTGCAAGGGTATTGAGATCTTGAAGATGCAAGTGGGAAGCATGGAGACCGCGACGGGCGGGCAGGGGGCAGGCGTGGGCGCGGGCACGGACCCGCTGCGCCTGACCGTGCTCGGCGCGACCGGCTCCATCGGCGGCTCGACGCTCGATCTCGTCTCCCGCAATCGCGAGCGTTTCCATGTGGTCGCGCTCACCGCCAACGACCGGGCGGAAGAGCTGGCGCGTGCCGCCATCGAGGTCGGCGCCGAGCACGCGGTGGTCGCAGATCCGGCCGCCTACCCGCGGCTGAAGGACGCGCTCGCCGGCACCGGCATCACCGCCGCGGCCGGACCGCAGGCGGTGCGCGAGGCCTCCTCGCGCCCGGCGGACATGGTGATCGCGGCCATCGTCGGGGCGGCGGGGCTGGAGCCGACCATCGCGGCGGCTGCGCGCGGCACCACCATCGGCCTTGCCAACAAGGAATGCCTTGTGTGCGCCGGCGATCTTTTCATGGCGGCGGCGCGGGCGGCATCGGCCACGATCCTGCCGGTCGATTCCGAACACAATGCCGTGTTCCAGGTGCTGGAGCGCGGCAATATCGATCAGGTGGAAAAGCTGACGCTGACCGCGTCCGGCGGCCCGTTCCGCACCCTGTCGCTGGAGGAGATGCGCCATGTGTCGCCCGAGGCGGCGCTGCGCCATCCCAACTGGAGCATGGGCGCGCGCATTTCCATCGACAGCGCCACTATGATGAACAAGGGCTTCGAGATCATCGAGGCCTTCCATCTGTTTCCGCTGGGGCCGGACCAGCTCGACGTGCTGGTCCATCCGCAATCCGTCGTCCATGGCATGGTGCAGTATCGCGACGGTTCGCTGCTCGCCCAGCTCGGCGCGCCGGACATGCGAACGCCCATCGCGCACTGTCTTGCCTGGCCGCGCCGCATGGCAACGCCGGCACAACGCCTTGATCTCGCCGCATTGGCAACGCTCAGCTTCGAGGCACCGGACCCGGTGCGGTTCCCGGCCCTGCGCATCGCCCGCGAGGCGATGATCGCGGGCACGGCCGCGACGGCCGCTCTCAATGCTGCAGACGAAATTGCCGTCAGGGCCTTTCTGGATCGCGGGATCGGATTTCTCGGGATCGCGGCGACGGTGGAGAGGGTGCTGGAGCGCATGGCCGCGTCCGGCGATCTCGTTGAGCCGGGCTGCGTCGACGACGTGTTGCGCATCGACGGCATCGCTCGTGCAATGGCACGCGAGGCGATCCTCGCACAGGCGGGCTGAGCCCCGCGAACGGCTTGTTAATATGCAGGGACGAAACTGCCGGTCCGGCAAGGAGATGACATGGAACTGATCGGATCGCTGTTTGGGTCTTTCGCAGGCTATGCCCTGCCGTTCCTGTTCGTGCTCACCGTGGTCGTGTTCTTCCACGAGCTCGGCCACTTCCTGGTGGCGCGCTGGTGCGGCGTGCGGGTGCAGGCCTTTTCGGTCGGATTCGGGCCGGAGCTGTTCGGCCGCAACGACCGCCACGGCACGCGCTGGAAGCTTTCGGCCATTCCGCTCGGCGGCTATGTCAAGTTCGCGGGCGACGAGAACGAGGCCAGCGTTCCCGATCAGGAGGCGCTTTCCCGCATGAGCGCGGAAGAGCGCGCTGGCGCCTTCCAGACCAAGCCGGTCTCGCGCCGCGCGGCCATCGTCGCGGCGGGTCCCATCGCCAATTTCATTCTCGCCATCGTCATCTTCGCGCTGCTGTTCGGCCTGTTCGGACGGCAGGAGATCTCGCCGCGCGTCGACACGATCCAGCCCGACAGCGCGGCCCAGGCCGCCGGCCTGATGGCGGGCGACATGGTGCTGGCCATCGACGGGCAGCCGATCCAGACCTTTTCCGACATGCAGCGCATCGTCAGCGTCAGCGCCGATCAGCCGCTCTCCATGCTGGTGGATCGCGGCGGCCAGCAGCTGACCATAGAGGTGACGCCGCAGCGGCGCGAGATCACCGACCCGTTCGGCAACGTCCAGTCGGTCGGCCTGCTCGGCGTCAGCCGCAGCGCCAGCAAGGAAGACGTGGTGACGCGCACCTTCGGTCCGGTGGAGGCCGTCGTGGAGGGCAGCCGCGAGACCTGGTTCGTGGTCACGCGCACCGCCGGCTATCTCGCCGGCATCGTCACGGGCCGCGAATCCGCCGACCAGCTCGGCGGGCCGATCCGCGTGGCGCAGATTTCCGGGCAGGTCGCGACGCTCGGTTTCGGCGCTTTGCTCAACCTGACGGCCGTGCTGTCGGTCAGCATCGGCCTCTTGAACCTGCTTCCCATCCCCATGCTCGACGGCGGACACCTGCTGTTCTACGCCGCCGAGGCCTTGCGGGGTAAGCCGCTCAGCGAGCGGGCGCAGGAATACGGTTTCCGCATCGGGATCGCCATCGTGCTCTTCCTGATGGTGTTCGCGACTTGGAACGACGTGCTTCACCTGACATCCCTGTAGCGGGGCGGGGAAGAAGCGTGTCGAAGGTGCAACGATCCGGCGGGAAACGGGTTTTGGCGAGTTTGGGCGGTTGCGTCCGGTCCAAAAGCCTGTAAAACGACTGACGGATATAGAGAATCTCGACTGCCATGTCCGTTGCCACGGGCGACATATCAAGGGCTTGGCGGAAAAGCGAAGGCGAAACGTCCTTATGCAGCGTGTGCAGAACCTGACGAGAACGATCCTGGTGGCGGCCGTGATGAGCGGTGTCGCGCCGATCATGCCGTGGAGCTTTGCCGGCCTGGGTGCCGATCAGGCGTCCGCTGCGGTGGTCAGCCGGATTGTCGTCCGCGGCAACACCCGTATCGAGGCCTCGACCGTCGAGAGCTACCTGACGATCCGCCCTGGCCGCGCTTTCGGGCCGGCTGAGATCGACGAGTCGCTCAAGACCCTTTACGCGACCGGCCTGTTCGAGGACGTGGCGATCAACCAGCAGGGCGGGTCCCTGGTGGTGACCGTGACCGAGAACCCGATGGTCAACCGCATTTCGTTCGAGGGCAATCGCCGTCTCGACGACAAGACGCTGGCCGGCGTCGTGCGGACCGAGGAGCGGTCGATGCTGACCCGCGCCAAGGTTCAGTCCGACGTCCAGAACGTGCTCGAGGCCTATCGGCGCTCCGGTCGCTATCGTGCGACCGTCGAGCCCAAGATCATCAGCCGTTCGAGCAACCGCGTCGATCTCGTGTTCGAGATCAACGAGGGCGACCGTACCGGCATCGAGCGCATCACCTTCATCGGCAACACCAAGTTCAGCGACGGCCGTCTTGCCGACGTGATCCGCACCCGCGAGAGCGGTCTGCTGAGCTTCCTGCGCACCACCGATTCCTTCGATCCCGACCGTCTCGACGCGGATCAGGAGCTGCTGCGCCAGTTCTACTACCGTCACGGCTATGCGGACTTCCGCATCGTGTCGGCCGTTGCCGACCTCGACCGCGAGGAGAACGTCTTCTACGTCACCTTCACGGTGGAAGAGGGCGAGCAGTACACCTATGGCGACATCGACCTGCAGACCACGCTGACCGATGTCGATCCGGAGGAGCTGCGCCGCAAGATCCGCACCAGCGCCGGCGACACCTATTCCTCGCTCGAGGTCGAGAAGACCCTCGAGGACATGACGCTCGACGTCTCGCGCCAGGGCTATGCCTTCGCGCAGATCCGTCCGCGCGCCACCCGCGATTACGAGAATCGCACGATCTCGCTGACCTACTTCATCGAGGAAGGCCCGCGCGTCTATGTCGAGCGGATCAACATCCGCGGCAACGACCGCACCCGCGAATATGTCATTCGCCGCGAGTTCGACATCGCCGAGGGCGATGCCTTCAACCGCGTGCTGCTCGACAAGGCCGAGCGCCGGCTGAAGGACCTGCAGTTCTTCAAGGACGTCCGCATCACCACCTCGCGCGGCAGCTCGCCGGACCGCATCGTGGTCAATGTGGACATCGAGGAGCAGCCGACCGGCGAGATCGGCTTCGGCGTCGGTTACTCGACCGCCGATGGCGTCATTGGCGACATCACGCTGCAGGAGCGCAACTTCCTCGGTCGCGGCCAGTTCGTCCGCGCCAAGGTCGGTGCCGGCGCCTCGAACCAGGTTTACGAGTTCGCGTTCACCGAGCCGTATTTCCTCGGCCGCCGCATCTCGCTGTCGCTCGACGTCTATCGCCGCAATTTCGAGGCGAACGACTACCGCAGCTATGACAGCAAGACGACCGGCGGCTCCATTGCCTTCGGCCTGCCGCTGCGCGACGACGAGCTGCGCCTGAACCTGATCTACCGGATCTTCGACGAGGACCTGTCGTGGAAGCGCCCGCAGGACCTCTCCGGCGGTCTGCAGTCCTCGCTGGGCCGCAACCTGACGTCGTCCATCGGCTACTCTCTGGTCTATGACACCCGTGACAGCAAGCGCGATCCGCGCGATGGCCTGTACATCGCGTTCAGCCAGGAGTTCGCAGGCGTCGGCGGCGACAGCCGCTACCTGTCGACCACGATCGATGCCCGCGCCTACAAGGAGCTCCTGCCGGAGTGGGGTGTCATCGGTATCCTGCGCACCGGCGGTGGTTACCTGAACGGTCTCGGCGACGAGCTGCGCTCGTCCGAGCAGTTCCAGCACAGCGACACCTGGCTGCGCGGCTTCGAGATGCAGGGCATCGGCCCGCGCGACTCGCGCACCGGCGATTCCCTGGGCGGCCGCTGGTATGTCCACGCCAATGCGGAAGCGGAGTTCCCGATCCTCGGTCTGCCGCGCGAGCTCGGCCTGTCCGGCGCGGTCTTCACGGATTTCGGTGCCCTGTGGGATTCGGACTCGGCGATCAACAACTGCGTCGTCGCCGGCTGCGGCCCCGCTACGGCTGCCACCGTCCAGTCGAACGGCTTCGCGCCGCGCCTCTCGGCCGGTTTCGGCA
The DNA here is from genome assembly GCF_058448995.1 of Stappia sp. G46H5W. Taxonomy (NCBI): domain Bacteria; kingdom Pseudomonadati; phylum Pseudomonadota; class Alphaproteobacteria; order Hyphomicrobiales; family Stappiaceae; genus Stappia; species Stappia sp. G46H5W. Next base: position 619,232 of record NZ_JBZFLL010000002.1, read on the forward strand.
TCAAGTGGGCCTCGCCCTTCGGTCCGATCCGCGCCGACTTCGCCTGGCCGATCATCAAGGAAACCGGCGACCGGACCCAGTTCTTCCGCATCGGTGGCGGCACGCGCTTCTGATCCGGCGGACACTTCACGAATTAACGACCGGCCGCCGACATTCGGCGGCCGGATTCATTATGGGAAGACGATGAGCGACCCCTGTTTCTTTGCCCCGTTCGAGCCCGTAGCCCTTGCGACCGTGGCCGAATGGGTGACGGGAGACCTGCCGCGCGGCGGCGGGGAGGTGCAGGTGTCCGGCGTCGCGCCGCTCGAGGATGCCTCGACTGGCGATATCGTCTTCTTCGACAATCCCAAGTATCTGCCGGTTCTCGCCACCACCGCGGCGACCGCCTGCATCGTTGCCCGCAAGCATGCGGACAAGGTGCCGGACGGCGTCGTGCCGGTCGTGGCCGACCAGCCCTACAAGGCCTGGGCCCAGCTGCTCGCGCGTCTCTATCCCGCTTCCATGCGTCCCGTCGCACTCGACGGCACGGCCTCGGGCGTCTCGCCGCATGCGCGCATCGATGCCTCGGCCCGGCTTGAGGCCGGCGTCATTGTGGAGGCCGGTGCGGTCGTCGGGCCGGATGCGGAGATCGGCAGCGGTACGCGCATCCAGTCCAATGCGGTGATCGGTGCGGGGGTGCGCATCGGGCGCGACTGCACGGTCGGCGCCAATGCGGTGCTGCAGCACACCCTGGTCGGCGACCGGGTGATCCTGCATCCGGGCGTGTGCACGGGGCAGGACGGTTTTGGCTTCGCGATGGGGCCGGGCGGCCACCTCAAGGTGCCGCAGATCGGCCGCGTGATCATCCAGAACGATGTGGAGATCGGCGCCAACACGACGGTCGATCGCGGGGCCAACCGCGACACGATCATCGGCGAGGGCACCAAGATCGACAACCAGGTCCAGATCGGCCACAACGTGGTGATCGGACGTCACTGTGTGATCGTCTCGCAGGTCGGCATTTCCGGTAGCGCGACGCTCGAGGATTACGTCGCTCTCGGCGGCCAGACCGGCGTTCGCGGCCATGTCACCATCGGCATGGGCGCACAGATTGCCGCCGTCAGCGTGGTCGAGGCGGACGTGCCGGCCGGCGCGCGCTATGGCGGTGTTCCGGCCAAGCCGGTGAAGGTATGGTTCCGCGAGATCATGACGCTGGCGAAGCTTGCCGAGCGTGGAGCCGGTTCCGCGCGGGACAAGGACTGAGATTTTGAACCGGACTGGTTTTGGTTGCCTGGGGACAGAAGAATGAGCGAAGGCGAAAAGAAAGAACTGGGTAGCGCCGATATCATGCGGATCCTGGAGCTGTTGCCCCACCGCTACCCCTTCCTGATGGTGGACCGTATCGTCGACATGGATGGGGACAACTCCGCCGTCGGCATCAAGAACGTGACGGCCAACGAGCCGCATTTCATGGGGCATTTCCCCAACCAACCGGTCATGCCGGGCGTCCTCATCATCGAGGGCATGGCCCAGACGGCGGGCGCGCTCTGCGTCTATTCGCGCGGCCAGTCGGACACGCCGAAGCTCGTCTACTTCATGACAATCGACAAGGTGAAGTTCCGCAAGCCGGTGCTGCCGGGCGATCAGCTTCGCTATCAGATGACCAAGATCCGCAACCGCACGAACATCTGGAAGTTCGAAGGCATTGCGACGGTCGACGGCGTCAAGGTCGCCGAGGCCGAGATCAGCGCCATGCTGGTCGACCACTGAGGCACGCATGATGGCAGCTCACTCCGCAATCCACCCTTCCGCGGTCATCGAGGACGGCGCCAGGCTCGGCGAGGGCGTGTCCATCGGGCCGTTCTGCCATGTCGGGCCGCAGGCCGTGCTGGGCGACGGCGTCGTGCTGAAGTCACATGTGGTTGTTGCAGGCCGCACGAGCGTCGGGGCGCGGACGCAGATCTTTCCCTTCGCCTCCGTCGGGCACCAGGCGCAGGATCTCAAGTATCGCGGCGAGGAAGCGACGCTCACCGTCGGCACCGACTGCATCATCCGCGAGGGCGTGACGCTCAATCCGGGGACGGAGGGCGGCGGCCTGGAGACGGTGATCGGCAATCGCTGCGCCTTTCTCGCCAACTCGCATGTCGGCCATGATTCCCGTCTCGGCGACGGCGTGATCCTGTCGAACAACGTGATGATCGCCGGCCATGTCACCGTCGGCAACAATGTCATTTTCGGCGGCGGCGCGGCGGCGATCCAGTTCACCCGCGTCGGCGACCATGCCTTTGTCGGCGGTCTTGCGGGCCTTGAGAACGACCTCATTCCCTTCGGCATGGTGATGGGCAACCGCGCCCGGCTGATGGGCTTGAACCTTGTCGGGCTCAAGCGGCATGGGTTCTCCCGCGAGGACATCCACGCCCTGCGCAATGCCTACAAGGACCTGTTCGAGAGCTCCGAAGGCACGCTGCGCCAGCGCGCGGAAAAGGTGGCGGCCGCCTACGAGAGCGTTGCCCTTGTCCGCCGCGTCACGGATTTCATCCTGGTCGAAACCGACCGCCGCTTCTGCACGCCGGCCCAGGACGGGTGATCCGCCTGTCGGCGCCGGCCGGGGACGGGGCCATGAACGACGCATCCGACACAGCCACGACGAACGGTAGCGACGGCGCTGTCGCGGTCATCTGCGGCGGCGGCAAGCTGCCGGCAGAGGTGCTGCGCGCGGCCAGCGACCGCGGTCGCCGCGTCGTCGCCATCGCCATCAAGGGCGAGGCGGATCCATCCGTCGAGGCTTTCTCTCCCGTGCATCTCGGCTGGGGCCAGATCGGCAAGCTTGCCAGCCATCTGGAGCGCGAAAAGGTGCGCGATCTGGTGATGATCGGCAGCATCACCCGCCGGCCGGAGCTGCGCGAAATCGTCAGCGATCTCGGCACCATGCGCCGGTTGCCGAAGATCATCGCCTCGCTTGCCGGCGGCGACGATTCCCTGCTCAAGAAGGTCATCCGCTTTTTCGAGGCCGAGGGCTTCCGGGTCGTCGGGGCCCATGAGGTTGCGCCGCAGCTTCTGGCCCAGCCCGGCTGCATGGCCGGCACCCCGCCGAAGGGCGAGGTGCTCGCCGATCTGGAGCTGGGCGCGGCCACCGTCGCCGAGCTCGGCCGCCTCGACATCGGCCAGGCCGCTGTCTGCTTCCACGGCCGCATCATTGCCGTCGAGGGGGCAGAGGGCACCGATTCCATGCTCGAGCGCTGCCGCGAGCTGCGCGAGCGCGGCCGGGTGCGCGGCAAGGGCGGTGTGCTGGTGAAATGCGCCAAGCCCGGCCAGGACCTTCGCGTCGACCTGCCGACCATCGGTCCGGGCACCGTGCAGCGCGTGCGGGACGCCGGACTTTCCGGCATCGCCATCGAGGCGGGGCGGGTGCTGATTGCCGAGCGGGCCGAGACCGTCGCGCTCGCCGCGCGCTCGGGCGTCTTTCTCTTCGGCATTTCCGGCAAGACGGCCGAGGCGCAGGCGGAGACCGCGCGATGACCGAAGGTGCTGTTCGCCCGCTGCGGGTCTATGTGGTGGCGGGCGAGGAGTCCGGCGACCAGCTGGCCGCGCCGATGATGGCGGCCATTGCCGCGCAGGCCGGCCGGCCGGTCGAGTTCATGGGCGTCGGCGGCGAGCGCATGGAAGCGCAGGGGCTAAAGAGCCTCTTTCCCATCGAGGATATCGCGGTGATGGGCCTTTCCGCCGTTCTGGCGCGACTGCCCTCCATCGTCCGCCGGGTCTACCAGACCGTCGACGATGTGGTCGCCGCGGCGCCCGATGTCCTGATCATCGTCGACAGTCCCGATTTCACGCATAACGTTGCCAAGCGGGTGCGCAAGCGCGCGCCCTCCATTCCCATCGTCGATTACGTCTCGCCGTCGGTCTGGGCCTGGCGGCCGGGCCGCGCGCGCCGCATGGCCGCCTATGTCGACCGGCTGCTGGCGATCCTGCCCTTCGAACCCGGCGTGCACGAAAAGCTCGGCGGCCCGCCGACCAGCTATGTCGGCCACTCGCTGATCGAGCGGGTCGGCGACTTCCGTCCCGCCGCCGGCGAGAGGAGGGCGCTGGACGAGGGGCGGCCGGTGCTGCTGATGCTGCCGGGCAGCCGGCGCAGCGAGGTCACCCGGCTGCTGCAGGACTTCCGCGGCGCGGTCGAGATCCTGCGGCAGGCGCATCCGGATCTCGAGGTGGTGCTGCCGGCGGTGCCGCGCTTGAGGCAGATGATCGAGGAACAGCTTGCCGACTGGCCGCATCCGCCGCAGGTGGTGACGGGCGAGGCGACCAAGCTCGCTGCCTTCCGCCGGGCGCATGCCGCTCTCGCCGCCTCGGGCACCGTCTCGCTGGAGCTGGCGATCTCGGGCGTGCCGCTGGTCGTTGCCTACAAGCTCGACTGGTTCTTTCGCCGGCTCAAGGACATCCACCGCATCGTGCCGGTCGCCCGCGTCAGCTCCATGGTCCTGCCCAACATCATCATCGGCGAGAATGTCGTGCCGGAGTTCCTGGACGACGACGCCAATCCGCGCGCGCTCGCCGATGCGGTCGCCCCGCTGCTGGCCGACACTCCGGCCCGAAAGCGGCAAGTCGATGCCTTCGCCCGGCTCGATGCGGTGATGCGGCTGGAGGGGAACGAGAGCCAGGCGGGCGCCGCCGCGCGCATCGTTCTGGAAGAGGTTCGCGGCCGGACTGCCTAGATGGGCGGACAACCGGCGTTTGGCGTGAATTGAGACGCCAGATGCAAATTTGCGCTGAAATTTTGCAAAATCCGTCTCGAAAATATTGCAGTATTTTCAATCTCTTGGATGAATTTTGCGACGGCCTGCGCAAACCGCGTGGGCCCGTCTCCGGCCACTTATCCCCGCTGCCGCCGTCAGCGCCGCGTGCTCTTGTCCCCGTTTGCCGCACTGGCGTGCGGAACGTGCGCCGCCCGCCCCACACCCGCTAAGGGCACCTCTGGGTCCCGGCTCTCCGGCTTCGCCTGCACCCGGGATGACAGCCGGAGAGACTGGCAGCGACCTCGCATCCCCTCTGCCGTCACCCCGGGCAAGCGCAGCGCGACCCGGGGCCTATTGGCTTCCAGAGCGGCGGTGAAAATCACCCGGACCTTTCCTCTCGTCATCCCGCACGAAGCGTAAGCGGAGATGCGGGATCGGAGAGCCGAGGGCGTATGAGTTGCGCTCCAGAACCATGCCACGACCGCCGTGCCTCTCCGGTCCCGGATCATCGGCCTTCGGCCTCGTCCGGGAAGACGCAAGGAGAGGCTGCAGCAAAACAACGCCCGCTAAGCGCACCTCCGCCTCCTGCCTCGCCCCCGCAGGTCGCCCCAAACGCAAAAAGGCCGCCCGGAGGCGGCCTTTTCTCAGCTTGGATGTGTCGATCCCGCTCAGCGACGCTGGGAGACCGGCAGATAGTCGCGCTGCGCGGCGCCGGTGTAGAGCTGGCGCGGGCGGCCGATCTTCTGGGACGGATCCTCGACCATCTCCTTCCACTGGGCGATCCAGCCGACGGTCCGCGCGAGGGCGAACAGCACGGTGAACATGGTGGTCGGGAAGCCGAGCGCACGCAGGGTGATGCCGGAGTAGAAGTCGATGTTCGGGTAGAGCTTCTTCTCGATGAAGTAGTCGTCGTTGAGAGCGATCTTCTCCAGCTCCATGGCGACGTCGAGAAGCGGATCGTCCCGGATGCCGAGCTCGGCCAGCACTTCATGCGTGGTCTTCTGCATGATGCGGGCGCGCGGGTCGTAGTTCTTGTAGACCCGGTGGCCGAAGCCCATCAGACGGAACGGATCGTTCTTGTCCTTGGCGCGGGCGATGTATTCCGGGATCCGGTCGACCGAGCCGATCTCCGACAGCATGTTGAGCGCTGCCTCGTTGGCGCCGCCATGCGCCGGGCCCCACAGGCAGGCGATGCCGGCCGCGATGCAGGCGAACGGGTTGGCGCCCGAGGAACCGGCGAGACGCACGGTCGAGGTCGAGGCGTTCTGCTCGTGGTCGGCATGGAGGATGAAGATCCGGTCCATGGCGCGGGCGAGAACGGGGTTGACCTTGTATTCCTCGCAAGGCACCGCGAAGCACATGTGCAGGAAGTTCGACGCGTAGTCGAGGTCGTTGCGCGGATAAACGAAGGGCTGGCCGACGTGATACTTGTAGGCCATGGCCGCAAGCGTCGGCATCTTCGCGATCATGCGCAGGCTCGCCACCATGCGCTGGTGCGGGTCCGAGATGTCGGTCGAGTCGTGGTAGAAGGCGGAGAGCGCGCCGACGGTGCCGACCATGATCGCCATCGGGTGGGCGTCGCGGCGGAAGCCGGTGAAGAAGCGGCTCATCTGCTCGTGGATCATCGTGTGATAGGTCACGCGATGCACGAAGTCGTCCTTCTGGGCCTTGGTCGGCAGCTCGCCGTAGAGCAGCAGGTAGCAGCTCTCCAGGAAGTCACCGTGCTCGGCCAGCTGCTCGATCGGATAGCCGCGATACAGCAGGGTACCCTCGTCGCCATCGATATAGGTGATGGCGGATTCGCACGAGGCGGTCGAGGTGAAGCCGGGGTCGTAGGTGAAACAGCCGGTCTGCGCATAGAGCGAGGCAATGTCGACCACATCGGGTCCGATGGACCCCGGACGCACCTTCAAGTCCCAGGACTTGTCACCCATCGTCAGCTTGGCAGTGTTGTCGCTCATTCAGGCTACCCCCTTGTATGAAGCGCGCCGCAGGATCGTCCGGGCCGGCTTCCAGGAGAGGCTGGGGCGTGCCGGACACACGGCGGGAGGAAAGGTCGAATGTTGCGTATCCCATTTGTCCGCTCCCCGCAAGCGCACCTCCCTAACGCTTTCGTCACAGGGTGACGGGGGATTCATGTGAACTGCGGGCGGCGGCCGGGGATCGGGCCGCCGCCTTGATTGGTACCTTTGGCCGGGCGGGCCCGGCCTTGCCTCAGCCGGCGGCCTGATCGGCGATACGGGCGAGCGATTCCTCGCGGCCGAGCACGGCCAGAACGTCGAAGATGCCGGGCGAGGTGCCCCGGCCGGTCAGCGCCGCGCGCAGCGGCTGCGCCGCCTTGCCGAGCTTGAGATCGGTCTCCTCGGCATAGGCGCGCACGGCCTCCTCGGTCGCTTCCGCGCTCCAGGTTTCGAGCGCGGAAAGGCGTGCGTGCAGGTCGGCGAGCACCTTGCGCGCGTCGTCCGCCTCCAGCAGCTTTTCCGCCTTCTCGTCCATCGCGAGCGGGCGCTGCACCCACAGGTACTCGGCGCTGTCGGCCAGCTCCACCAGGGTCTTGGCACGCTCCTTCAGCCCCGGCAGGGCGGCGCGGAACATCTCGACATGCGCCGGATCCTGGAGCCAGCCGCGCAGGCCTTCGGCGTTCTCCGCATGGGGCAGGAAGCTGGTGAAGTCGGCCAGCAACTCGTCCGTACCGGCCGCACGCATATAGTGGCCGTTGAGGTTCTCCAGCTTCTTGAAGTCGAAGCGTGAGGGCGACTTGCCGATGGCGTCGAGATCGAACCAGCCGGTCATCTCCTGCGTCGAGAAGATCTCGTCGTCGCCATGGCTCCAGCCGAGGCGCGCCAGATAGTTGCGCATGGCGGCTGGCAGATAGCCCATGGCCCGGTAGGCCTCGACGCCGAGCGCGCCGTGGCGCTTCGACAGCTTGGCGCCGTCCGGACCGTGGATCAGCGGGATATGGGCCATCACCGGCACGTCCCAGCCGAGCGCCTGATAGATCAGCGTCTGGCGGGCGGCATTGGTCAGGTGATCGTCGCCGCGCACGATGTGGGTGACGCCCATGTCGTGGTCGTCGACGACGACGGCCAGCATGTAGGTCGGCGTGCCGTCGGAGCGCAGCAGGACGAGATCGTCCAGATCCTTGTTCGGGAAGACGACGCGGCCCTGCACCTTGTCCTCGATCACCGTCTCGCCGTCGACCGGCGCCTTGAGGCGGATCGCCGGCTTGACGCCGGCCGGGGCCTCGGACGGATCGCGGTCGCGCCAGCGCCCGTCATAGCGCGGCGGCAGGCCGTTGGCGCGCTGCTCCTCGCGCATCGCCGTCAGCTCTTCCGGCGTCGCGTAGCAGCGATAGGCCATGCCCTTCTCGATCAGGCTCTCGGCCACCTCGCGGTGGCGCGCGGCGCGGGCGAACTGCGAGATCGCCTCGCCCTCCCAGTCGAGACCGAGCCAGGTCAGCCCGTCGAGGATCGCGGAGATGGCCGCATCGGTGCTGCGCTCGCGGTCGGTGTCCTCGATCCGCAGCAGCATCTTGCCGCCAAAACGCCGGGCATAAAGCCAGTTGAACAGCGCCGTGCGGGCGCCGCCGATATGCAGGTAGCCGGTCGGGGAGGGCGCAAAGCGCGTGACGACGGGAGAGCTCATTCAAAAGGCCTCGTGATCGGTGGCGGCACCAGCGCAGAGCGTCCGGCGTGCCTTCGGGAATATCCGGTGCCGTTTCGCGTCTTGCGCGAACCCGGGTTGCAATGCAACGCTTCGGTCCTGGCACGGTCGGCGACCGTGTAACACAGCGGCGCCGCGCCACCAATGCCCGAGCGAGGGGCACGCGCGCGCCGGCGAGGGGAAGGGGCGGCCAGGTGTCCCGGGCGGGCGAGGACGACGACGACAGGCGGGCGCTGCCGGATGCGGCGCCAAGGGCGGTGCCGGCAGCGGCGCCGGGGCGAACGGGCAGCGGCAGCGGGGAACGCCGCTGGCTTGCGCTCGCCCCCTTGCCGCTTGCCGATCTGCTTGCCCGTCGTCGGCGAGCCCGCGCAGGATGGCACGAAACGCAAGGGGCGGGGACAAGGTTTGCAGCTGCCTGTGCCGAAAGCCTTGCGCAGGGGCGCGGGCTCGCCTTCGCCGCGCTCGCCTTCACCTTCGGCATCGCTGTCTATTTCCGCCTGCCGTCCGAGCCGTTGGTCCCCGTTCTCGCGCTTGCCGCCATTCTTGCCTGGGCCGGCTGGTTTTTCGCGGCGCGCCGCGGCGTGCGGGGCCTTGTGTTGCTGGCTCTGGCGCTGGTGCTGTCGGGACTTTTCGCCGGGGCATTGCGCACCGCACTTGTTGCCGCCCCGGTGATCGATCGGGCGCGGAGCGTGACACTGACCGGCTTTGCGGAGGAGGTCGAGCGCACCGACCGCGGCACGCGGTTGCTGCTGCGCGTTGCGGGGATAGAGCGGCTGCAAGCGTCAGCAATACCCTACCGGGTCCGCGTGTCGCTGCGCGGCGACCCCGAAGGCGAGAGGATCTCTGTCGGCGAGGCTGTACGGCTGCGCGCGAGGCTGATGCCGCCGTCGGCTGCCGTGATGCCCGGCGGCTACGACTTCGCCTTTCGTGCCTTCTTCGACGGCATCGGCGCCACCGGTTTTGCCTTCGGCGCGCCGAGCCGTATCGATCTGGGGCCGGCACCGCTGTCGCTACGGCTGAAAGCGGGGATCGCCGGTCTGCGTCAGGCGATTGCCGCCCGGATCATCGCCGCGCTTGGCGAGACGACGGCTGCCGCGCTTGCCATTGCGCTGATCACCGGCGACCGCTCTCGGATCCCAGAGCAGGTGACGGAGGCGCTGAGGACCGCCGGTTTGGCCCATATCCTGGCGATTTCCGGCCTGCATATGGCGCTGTTCGCCGGCTCGGTGTTCTTTGTCGTGCGGGCGCTTCTGGCGCTGTCCCCGCATCTGGTGCATGAGCGGCGGATCGATGCCTGGGCCGCCGTTGCGGCGATGTCGGCCGCCGTCTTCTATCTCGGCATTTCCGGTGCCTCCATCGCAACGCAGCGCGCCTTCCTGATGATCGTTCTGGTGTTTTCGGGGCGCATCTTCTCGCGGCGGGCCCTGACGCTGCGCAATGTCGCGATTGCCGTCCTGCTGATCCTTGCGATGCTGCCGGAAGCGCTGCTCGATCCCGGTTTCCAGATGTCCTTCGCCGCCGTGATTGCCCTGATCGCCGCCTATGAGGAAATAACCCGGCGGCGCGCAGCGCGCGAGCGCCAGGGGCCGATGGCGCCGCCGGGTCGTGGGGGGCTGCTGCAGGCCGCGACATCGGGCGCTGCGGGCTGGTTCTGGGGGCTTCTCTTGACCTCGCTGATCGCGGGCCTGGCGACAGGTGCCATCGGCGCCTATCACTTCCACCGAATCTCGCCGCTCGGTACGCTCGGCAATCTGCTGGCAATGCCGGTGGTGACACTCGTGGTCATGCCGTTCGCGGTGCTGGCGCTGGCCCTGCTGCCCTTCGGGCTGGAGGCCTTGCCGCTCGCGGCGATGGGCGCTGGCATCGATCTCGTGGTGGCGATGGCGAGTTGGGTCAGCAACCTGACGCCGGAGGACGGGGTGATCGGCGCGCCCTCGCTTGGCGGAACGCTACTGGTGGTGGCGGCAGGGCTTGTCGCCTGCCTCGCGCCGCGGGGATATCGCCCAGTCGCCCTGCTGCCGCTCGCCGCCTCCGTCCTGCTTTATGCCCTGCACCGGCAGCCGGACATGCTGATCTCGGCCACCGGCACGACCATTGCCGTGCGCGATGCGGTCGGGGCCTTGCGCGTTTCATCGCGCCCGAGCGGGTTCCTGCCGGAGGTCTGGTTGCGGGCGGAAGGCATCAGTGTGCAGCACCACGGGAACCGGCGTATCGCGGCCGGCGACCTTCGCTGCGACAAGCTGGCCTGTCTGGTGCGCGCGCATGGTCCGCCGGGGGCGGGTGCCGGGCACGGTGCCTCCGCAAATGCACCGCCGGGACTGGTGGCAGGGCCGGGACCGGAGCCCGTTGCAGCGGGGCAAGGCCCGCCTGCACTGCTGGTCTCGCTGGTGCGCGACAGCGCCGCCTTCGAAGAGGATTGCCGCAAGGCCGACATCATCGTCTCGGCGCTGATTGCCCCGCCCGATTGCCGGGCAAGGCAGGTGTTCGATGGGGCGCGACTTGCCCGGGACGGTGCTGTCGCGCTCTATTTCAGTGCGCCAGGCGCCTCGGCCGCATCTCGATCAACGCCCGCACTGCCGCCGTCGACCGCGCCGCCCTCATCGATGGCAGGTGGCACGCTCGCCGTCACAGTACGTCCGAGCTACGGGTCTCGCAGGCCCTGGACGCCGAGATAGCTTGCCGGCGAAAACCCGTCAGGCGTATGCCATAGCCGTCAGTAGCGGCGGAACAGCGAGACGAGCTTGCCCTGGATGCGCACGCGTCCTGGACCGAAGATGCGGGTTTCGTAGGCCGGGTTTGCGGCCTCCAGCGCAACGGACGCGCCCTTCTTGCGCAGGCGCTTCAACGTCGCTTCCTCGTCGTCGATCAGGGCGACGACGATGTCGCCGCTGTCGGCGCTGTCGGAACGGCGGATCACCACGGTGTCGCCGTCGAGAATGCCGGCCTCGATCATGGAATCGCCGCGGACTTCCAGTGCGTAGTGCTCGCCGTTGCCGAGCAGGTCGGCAGGCATGGCGATGGTGTGGCTGTGGGACTGGATCGCCTCGATCGGTACGCCGGCGGCGATGCGGCCCATGACCGGGATCTCGACGCTGTCATTGGCCGCGGGCGGTGGGGCAGGGGCCGTTTCCACCGGCGGCGTCTTGCCGAGAGATCCTTCGATGACGGAGGGCGAGAAGCCCAGGCCGCGCTGCGAGGCAAGGCCGAGCGCAACCGATTCCGGCAGCTTGACGATCTCCAGCGCCCGGGCGCGGTTCGGCAGGCGGCGAATGAACCCGCGCTCTTCCAGCGCGGTGATCAGCCGGTGGATGCCGGACTTGGACCGCAGATCGAGCGCGTCCTTCATCTCGTCGAACGAGGGAGGAACACCGGTTTCCTTCAGCCGTTCGTGGATGAACAGGAGCAATTCGTGCTGCTTGCGCGTCAACATGCGCTTGGGTCCCCCGCTCTGGCTCGCAAGGCCTGGCCGATATCGGCCGGCTGCTGCCGATCGCTGCCTGCGACTCAGGTTATGTACAAATCATGAACATAGTCTAACCGTTCCTGCCTTGTTCCACAATGCCCATAGGGAACGAAACGGGAAGCGGTAGGGCGCGGGGGCGGCTCAGCCCTGCGGCAGGCGCAGGACCGGCACCGGCGTGCCGGCGGGCAGGGGGGGCGCATGGGGCGGGCGCACCACCAGCGCATCGGCGCGGGTGAGCGTTGCCAGCATGGAGGAGTCCTGCCGCTCGAACGGGGCGACACGCTCCGTGCCGTCGTCCTGGCGCAGGATGCGCGCCCGCAGATAGTCCTCGCGCTGGTCGTTGTCGCCGATATCGGCGGTCAGCGGCAGCAGTTCGGCATCGCGCCGGCGCGGCGGGCGGCCAAGCAGGGCGTCGATCAGCGGACGCAGGAAAAGCACGCCGCAGACGAGGCTTGAGACCGGATTGCCCGGCAGGCCGAGTACGCGCATGCCCTCGATGCGGCCGGCCATCAGCGGCTTGCCCGGCCGCATGGCGATGCGCCAGAAGCCGAGTTCCATGCCGGAGGCGGCAAGCACTTCCTGCACCAGGTCGTGGTCGCCGACGGAGGCCCCGCCAAGCGTAACAAGGATTTCGGCCCCGGCGGCTCGCGCCTCGGCGATCTTCTCCGCGATATGCTCGCGCCGGTCGGAGGCGATGCCGAGCTGCAGCGGCTCGCCGCCGCAATCCTCGACCAGGGCGGCAATGCCGGCATGGTTGGAAGCGATGATCTGATCCGGCCCCGGCTGCTCGCCCGGCTCGACCAGTTCGTCGCCGGTGGCGAGGATCGCCACCTTCGGCCGACGGCGCAGCTCCAGCACGGGATGGTTCATGGCCGCCGCCAGCGCAAGGCGGCGATAGTCGAGCCGCGTTCCGGCGGTGAGCAGCACCTCGCCAACCTTGAAATCAAGCCCGGCGGGCCGCACGAACTTGCCCGACGGCGCGCTTTCCAGCGCGGTGACGCGCTCGCCGTCGCGTGTCGCGTTTTCCTGGATCAGGATTGTGTCGCTGCCTTCGGGAAGCGGAGCGCCGGTGAAGATGCGCACGGTCTCGCCCGCCCCGATGGCGCCGGTGAAGGCGCGGCCCGCGGGGGCTTCGCCGATCAGCTTGAGCACGGCCGGAACGGTGGCGATATCGGCCGCGCGCACGGCATAGCCGTCCATGGCGGAGGCGGCAAAGGGCGGCTGGGTGCGGGTCGCGGCAAGGTCGGCGGCGAGGATGCGGCCGTTGGCGCGGGCGAGCGGCACGGTCTCGGACCCGACAGGCTCGACGCCGCCGAGAAGTCGCGACAGGGCTTCGTCGACCGAGATCAGCGCCATGTCAGCCGTGCCTCATGTCCGTTGGCCTCGTGTCAGGCGGGGGTCGTTTCGCTCGCCGCGGTCCAGTCGCCGGACTTGCCGCCGGACTTGGCGACGACGCGGATGCCCTCGATGGTCATGCCGCGGTCAACGGCCTTGGCCATGTCGTAGATCGTCAGGCAGGTGACCGAGCAGGCGGTCAGCGCCTCCATCTCGACGCCGGTCTGGCCCGAAACGCGGGCCATCGCGGTGACGCGCAGGCCTGGAAGCGCCTCGTCCGGCACGATGTCGACGGCGACCTTGGACAGCAGCAGGGGATGGCAGAGCGGCACCAGCTCGTGGGTGCGCTTGGCAGCCATGATGCCGGCGATGCGGGCGGTGGCGATGACGTCGCCCTTCTTCGCCGAACCGGACAGGATCAGCGCCAGCGTTTCCGGCTTCATGCGCACATGGCCTTCGGCCTGCGCTTCGCGGGAGGTGACCGCCTTGGTCGAGACGTCGACCATGTTGGCCGCGCCGCTCTCGTCCAGATGGGTCAAGCGTGGGGACGCGTCTCCAGAAGGGGTGCCGGCCATATCCTACTCCGCCGCAAGTCCGGGGCGCGCCAGCAGCGCGCGCGTCGCACCGGCCACATCGTCCTGGCGCATCAGGCTCTCGCCGATCAGGAAGGTTGAGATGCCGCAGCGCTCCATCCGGGCAAGGTCCTGCGGGGTGAAGAGGCCCGATTCGCCGACGACCAGGCGGTCGTCCGGGATCATCCCGGCCAGGTCCTCGCTGGTTTCCAGCCGCGTCTCGAAGGTCTTCAGGTTGCGGTTGTTGATGCCGATCATCGGCGAGGAGAGCCGCAGCGCCCGCTCCAGTTCGTCCGCATCGTGCACCTCGACCAGCACGTCCATGCCGAGACCGAAGGCGGTCGCCTCCAGGTCGGCGGCCAGCGCATCGTCGACGGCGGCCATGATGATCAGGATGCAGTCCGCGTTCCACGCCCGGGCCTCGAACACCTGATAGGTGTCGTAGAGGAAATCCTTGCGCAGGGCCGGCAGCGAGGTGGCGGCGCGGGCCGCGACCAGGAACTCCGGCGCGCCCTGGAAGGACGGGGTGTCGGTCAGCACGGAAAGGCAGGCCGCACCGCCCGCCTCATAGGCGCGGGCCAGCGCCGGCGGGTCGAAATCGGCACGGATCAGCCCCTTGGAGGGGCTCGCCTTCTTGACCTCGGCGATCAGGCCGAACTCGCCGGCCTCCTTGCGGGCGCGCAGCGCATTCAGGAAGCCGCGCGGCGCGTCGGCTCCGGCGGCGCGTCGCTCGATCTCGGCCTGCGGCACCGCGGCCTTGGCAGCGGCGATCTCCTGGCGCTTGTAGGCGCCGATCTTTTCCAGGATGTCAGCCATCGCCGCGCACCTCGTTCGACACTTCGACGAGGCGCGACAGGCGCGCCAGCGCATTGCCGCTGTCGATGGCGCCCGCGGCCATCGCGACGCCCTCGGCAAGGGTCGGAGCACGGCCGGCGACCATCAGCGTCGCGCCGGCATTCATCAGGACGGTATCGCGATAGGCGGACTTCTCGCCTTCCAGCACGGCCTTGAGCGCGACGGCGTTTTCCGGCGCCTCGCCGCCCTTCAGGTCGGCGGGCTCGTGGAACGCGAGGCCGACATCCTGCGGCGAGATCTCGAACAGGCGGATCTCGCCGTTTTCCAGCGCGGCGACGCGGGTCGGGCCGGTCGTGGTGATCTCGTCGAGACCGTCGGAGCCGTGCACCACCCAGGCCGATTCGGAGCCGAGGGCGGCCAGCACATGGGCGATCGGCTCCACCCATTGCGGGGCGAAGACGCCGACCATCTGGCGCTTGACGCCGGCCGGGTTGGACAGCGGGCCCAGCAGGTTGAAGATCGTGCGGGTGCCGAGCTCGGTACGGGCCGGGCCGACATGCTTCATCGCCGAATGGTGGTTCGGCGCGAACATGAAGCCGAGGCCCGCCTCGCGGATGCAGCGGGAGATGTGGGCCGGGCTGATGTCGATGTCGACGCCGAGCGCGGCCAGCACGTCGGCAGCGCCCGACTTCGACGACAGCGAGCGGTTGCCGTGCTTGGCGACATGGACGCCGCAGCCGGCGACCACGAAGGCCGAGCAGGTGGAGATGTTGTAGCTGCCCGAGGCATCGCCGCCGGTGCCCACCACGTCGACCGCATCGGCGGGGGCGGAGACCGGGACCATCTTGGAGCGCATGGTCGCGACGGCGCCGGCGATCTCGTCGACGGTCTCGCCGCGCACCCGCAGCGCCATCAGGAAGCCGCCGATCTGCGCCGGGGTCGCTGCGCCCGACATGATGATGTCGAAGGCGGACTGCGCCTCGGCGCGCGACAGGGCGTGTCCATCGGCCGCCTTGGCGATCAGGGTCTTGAGGTTGCTCAAATCGACGTCCTCCGGAAAGGGACCCGGGGCGGCATCAGCTGCCGCCCTGGCCGAGCACCCGGTTGATGTTGGCCTGGTTCACGCTGACGCCGAGCCGCGCCTCGCGTTCGCCGACATACTGGCCGATGACCGAGTTCTGCAGCGCGTCGGCCAGCCGCTGGTCGAGCGCGGCGATCTCGCCGGCCTCGCGGAAGAAGGCCGGGGCAGTGGCGCCGGTCACGCGGAAGACGAGACGGCGGTCGCCCTCGCGGGCGGCGGTGCCGAGCGTGCCGACGGGGCCGGAGAACACGGCCGGAATGGCGGCGGCGGGCAGGGGGCCGTTGGCGCCGTTGCGCTTGATGCCGCTGGCCGAGGCGACCGTCAGGCCGCGCTCGGTGGCGACATCCTGCAGCGACTTGCCGCCGCGGACCTCTTCGACGATGGACGCGGCCAGATCGTCGAGACGCGCCTTGCGCTGCTCGGCGGTCCAGGCGTCGACCACCTGCTGGCGCACTTCGTCCAGCGTGCGGTCGCGGGCCGGCACGACTTCGCGCACCTCGAACCAGAGGAACCCGTCGCGGCCGAGCTGCAGCATGTCGGCCTCGATACCGACATCGCTCTCGAACACGTCGGAGATCAGGTCGTTCACCTCCGGCAGCGAAACTGCGTTGCCTGCTTCGTCCTTGCCGGCGCTGTCGAAGGCGGCCGGCGTGTCGAGGGTCAGGGAGAACCGCTCGGCGACCTCCTGCAGCGTCGCACCGCCGGCGCGCGCGTCCTCGATCTCGTCATGCAAGTCCAGCACCTCGCGCTGCGCCTGGCGCAGGGCGATTTCCTTGCGCAGCTCCGGCGCGACCTCTTCCAGCGGCGACTGGTGCGCCGGGGTGATCTCGGCGATCTTGAGCAGCACGGACGTCAGGCGACCCTCGACGATGTCGGAGGTCTGGCCCTCGGCGAGCGAGAACGCCGCCTCGGCGATGGTCGGGTCGAGCAGATCGGTGCGGGCCATGTTGCCCAGCTCGACCTGCGCTTCCGTCAGGCCGCGCTCGGCGAGGATGTCGTCGAAGGTCTTGCCTTCGGAAAGGGCTGTGCGGGCCGCCTCGACCGCGGCAGCATCGCCCAGCGGGATCTGCAGGATACGGCGGCGCTCCGGCTCGCCGAAACGGTCGCCGGAGGCTTCATATTCCTGGCGCACGTCGTCTTCGCTGACCTCGTCCGGGCGTGCCAGGCGCTCGGGCGTCAGCGACAGCAGCGCGACCTTGCGGTACTCGGGCGCGCGGAACGTGTCCTGGTTGGCCTCGAAATAGGTGGTCAGCTCGCTGTCCGTCGGAGCGGGAATCTCGCCGGCCTGATCGGCGCCGAATTCCACGTAGTCGACGCTGCGCTCCTCGTTGGCGTGCTGGTTGAAGGCCTCCAGCATCGCCGCCGGGGTCGCAAGGCCGCCGCTGATCGCGTCGGCGATCTGCCGGCGCTCCTCGAGCAGGCGCCGCTCGGCAACGAAGGCATCTTCGGTCAGGCCGTTGGCCATCAGCACGCGGGCGAGCAGGGCGCGGTCGAAGCCGCCGCCCGGCGCCTGGAAGGCCGGAGCCTCCTGAATCAGGCGGACCAGCTCCTGGTCGGAAACGCCGAGATTGTACTGGTCGGCGGTCTCGTTCAGCGCAGCTTCCGCGATCAGGCGACCGAGCACCTGCGCGGGAATGCCGAGCGACGCGCCCTCGACGGTGGACAGCGGCCGGCCGATGTTGCGGCCGATCGTGTCGAGCTCGCGCCGATAGGCATTGTCGAACTCGACGATCGAGATCTTGCGGTCGCCCACCGTCGCGACCTGGTCGCCCCCGACATTGAGAAGATCGCCCGAAATGCCCCAGATCGCGAAGCTGATCACGAGAAGACCGATCAGGAGTTTGGAAATCCATGACTTTGCGCCGCTGCGCAGAGTGTCGAGCATTGCAGGTTCCGTCGTTTCTGGGGCGTTACCGGGGCAACAGGATACGGCCCGGACCTTGGGTAAGATCCGAGCGAGAGCGGCCGGATCATAGAGACGCGGGCCCGGCGGAGCAAGGCACTGGCAAAGGGTTGGGCGGCAGCTTGCGCCGTATCGTCTTGAACGGGGCGCAAATTCTGGTAGCACCGGCGCTGAACCTGCCTTTCGCGCAGACGCCAACCGCCGACCGAATGCCAGCCGAGGATGCCGACATGACCGAGAAGAACACGCCGCTGATCGCCGGAAACTGGAAGATGAACGGGCTGGCGACCGCACTCGGCGAGCTGCGCGCGATGGCGGAGGCGGCGGCCGGCGGTCTGGCCGCTTCGGTCGATCTGGCGATCTGCCCACCCGCGACGCTGGTCGCGGCGGCGGCGGCTGCCGCCGGCGACAGCGGCCTCAGCATCGGCGGACAGGACTGCCACACCGCCGCGAGCGGCGCCCATACCGGCGACATTTCGGCCGAGATGCTGGCCGATTCCGGGGCGCGCTGGGTCATCGTCGGCCATTCCGAGCGCCGGGCCGACCACGGCGAGAGCGACGCGCTGGTTCGGGCCAAGGCGGAAGCGGCTTGGCGCGCGGGCCTCATCGCCATCGTCTGCGTCGGCGAGACGGAAGCCGAGCGCAAGGCCGGCAAGGCCCTCGAGGTCGTCGGCGCACAGCTTGCCGGCTCGGTGCCGGACGAGGCCGACGGCGCGCGGCTGGTCGTCGCCTACGAGCCGGTCTGGGCCATCGGCACGGGCCTGACGCCGACGGTGGATGACGTTGCCGAGATGCATTCCTATATGCGCAAGGAACTGCAGGGACGGTTCGGGCCTTCGGCCGCGTCGATCCGGCTGCTTTATGGCGGCTCGGTGAAGCCGGGCAATGCGGGCGAGCTGCTGTCGGTGGACAATGTCGACGGCGCGCTGGTCGGCGGGGCCAGCCTGAAGGCCTCGGATTTCCTTGCGATCGCAAAGGCCGCCGGTTGATCTGCCGGCTCAGTTTCCGTCATGCGGCCAGCAGGTGGCAGCCATGAGCGGGAGCAGGGCCGATCAAGGGTGGAAACCGTGACGGCATTGGTGTAGAACCCGCTGCAATCCGAACACGAAAGACTGGTTGTCGATGGAAACCGTTGTCATCGTTATTCATCTGATGGTCGTGCTGGCGCTCGTCCTGGTGGTTCTCCTGCAGCGCTCCGAGGGCGGTGCCCTCGGCATCGGCGGCGGCGGAGGCGGGATGATGTCCAGCCGCGGCAGCGGCAATGTGCTGACCCGCGCCACCGGCATCCTCGCTGCGGTCTTCTTCGCGACCTCGCTGGGTCTTGCGCTTCTGGCCAAGAACAGCGATCGCCCGGCCTCGATCCTTGATACCGTGCCGGGCACGCAGACCGCGCCGGCAGGCGAGGGAACGTCGGGCTCCGGCAACGGCATTCTCGACCAGTTGCGTCCGCCCGAGACGCCCGCCGGACCGCAGGTTCCGGCGGCGCAGTAAGCCCAGGGCGGCAGGCGTCTTCATCCAATGCCCCGCGATACCCGTCGCGGGGCATTTTCTTGTGTGTTAACTCCGTGTCGGGCGTTCGAATCAGCGCCCGCAGCGATATGGTATTTGTCCATGGCGCGATACATCTTCATCACCGGCGGCGTGGTTTCTTCCCTTGGCAAGGGACTCGCCTCCGCGGCTCTCGGAGCCCTCCTGCAGGCGCGTGGATACCGGGTCCGGCTTCGCAAGCTCGACCCCTATCTCAACGTCGACCCGGGGACCATGAGCCCCTACCAGCACGGCGAGTGCTTCGTCACCGACGACGGTGCCGAAACCGACCTCGACCTTGGCCACTACGAGCGGTTCACCGGTCGTCCGGCCAACAAGATGGACAACATCACCACCGGCCGGATCTATCAGGACATCATCGCCAAGGAGCGCCGCGGCGACTATCTCGGCGGCACGGTCCAGGTGATTCCGCACGTCACCGACGCGATCAAGGCCTTCGTGCTGGACGGCAACGACGACTACGATTTCGTGCTGTGCGAGATCGGCGGCACTGTCGGCGACATCGAGGGCCTGCCGTTCTTCGAGGCGATCCGCCAGCTCGGCAACGAGCTGCCGCGCGGGCATGCGGTCTATATTCACCTGACCCTGATGCCGTTCATCGCAACGGCCGGCGAGCTGAAGACCAAGCCGACCCAGCACTCGGTCAAGGAGCTGCGCTCCATCGGCATCCAGCCGGACATCCTGATGGTCCGCTGCGACCGCAAGATTCCGGACAGCGAGCGGCGCAAGCTGTCGCTGTTCTGCAATGTGCGCGAAGGCGCCGTCATCCCGGCCTACGACGTCAAGTCGATCTACGACGTGCCGATCGCCTATCACAAGGAAGGCCTGGACGACGAGGTGCTGGCGGCGTTCGGCATCACCGGCGCGCCGGCGCTCGACCTGTCCCGCTGGACCGGCATTTCCGAGACGCTCGCCAACCCGGAAGGCGAGGTGACCATCGCCATCATCGGCAAGTACACGGTCCTCAAGGATGCGTACAAGTCGCTGATCGAGGCCCTGGTGCATGGCGGCATCGCCAACAATGTGCGCGTCAACATCGAGTGGATCGAGTCGGAGATCTTCGAGAAGGAAGACCCGACCCCGTGGCTGGAAAGCGTGCACGGCATTCTGGTGCCGGGCGGCTTCGGCGAGCGCGGTGCGGAAGGCAAGATCGCAGCGGCCCGCTTCGCTCGGCTGCACAAGGTGCCGTATTTCGGCATCTGCTTCGGCATGCAGATGGCGGTCATCGAGGCCGCACGCAATCTCGCGGGCATCGCGGACGCCAATTCGACCGAGTTCGGCGAAGCGGCCGAGCCGGTTGTCGGCCTGATGACCGAATGGTCGAAGGGCAACCAGATCGAGGTCCGGCGTGCGGACGGCGAGCTCGGCGGCACCATGCGTCTCGGCGCCTATCCGGCGCGGCTGCAGAAGGGCTCGCGCATCTCCGACATCTACGGTTCGGAGATGATTTCCGAGCGCCACCGCCACCGCTACGAGGTGAACATCTCCTACCGCGAACGGCTGGAGCAGGCGGGCCTTCGCTTTGCCGGTACCTCGCCGGACGGCCTTCTGCCGGAGACGGTGGAGATCGACGACCACCCCTGGTTCATCGGCGTGCAGTACCATCCGGAACTGAAGTCGCGCCCGTTCGAGCCGCATCCGCTCTTCGCGTCCTTCGTGGCCGCGGCAATCGAGCAGAGCCGTCTGGTCTGATCGGGACCGGGCCGGCCGTTCCGCACGGGACGGGCCGGACGCATTGGGGCAGGGGAGAGAACTATGACCGCACGCGGTTTCGATCACGTGGTCTGGACGGTGCGCGATCTCGCTGCCGCCGCCCGTTTCATGGAGCAGGCGGGCTTTCGCGTCACGCCGCGCGCCCGTCATCCCTGGGGGACGGAAAACCATCTGGTCCAGCTCGACGGGTTCTTCATCGAGATCCTCGGGATCGGCGACGAGACGCTGATCCCGGAAGCGTCGGGCAACAGCTTCTCCTTCGGCGCCTTCAACCGCGATTTCGTGAAGTCGCGCGAGGGCGTCTCGATGCTGGTGATGGAAAGCCGGGATCCGGCCTCGGACCGTGCCGATTTCGAGCAGGCCGGCCTTCACGTCTACGAGCCGTTCTCCTTCGGCCGCGAGGCGAAGCTGCCCGACGGCGGCATTCGCAAGGTCGGCTTCGACCTGACCTTCGTGCGTAACGACAGCGATCCCGCGCACGGCTTCTTCACCTGCCTCAACCGCTATCCGGAGAACTTCTGGTCGGCCGAGTACCAGGTCCATCCAAATGGCACGACCGCGCTCGAATCGGTGGTGATCGTCTGCGACGAACCGGCCGAGCAGCACATCTTCTACGCCGCCTTCACCGGGCGCCGGGAGATGAGGGCGACCAGCCTCGGGATCACCATCGAGACGCCGCGCGGCCGGCTGCACCTGATGCCCCCGGCGGCCTTCGCCTCGCTCTACGGCATCGAGGCGCCGCAGATCGCTCCGGGCGGTTCGGCGATCGCCGCGCTCGGCCTGCGGACTCGCGACCGCGCTCATGTTGCGCAGATGTTGCGCGAGGCCTCGCTGGAGGCTGTCGAGGCCCCCGAAGGACTGGTTCTCCCGGCCGGGGACCACTTCGGATTGGCGCTTGTCTTTGATTGAATTGCCTGCGTAACCTTTCCGAACTTGCAAAAAATCCGGCTTTGCTGGGGAGGTGTCATCGCCTCTTCTCGTTGGTCGGTTAGACGGGTGCCCTGTTTCCAGGACCCGGGGGGAGGTTACAATCATGGCCCAACTGCGTTCGTTCCTGCGCGTGAGCCTCGTTCCTGGTCTTGCCGTCGCGCTGGCCGCCTGCAATCCGTCGCAGGAGAGCTCGACCCAGGAAGCCCCGCCGCCCTCCGTCACCGTCGCCGCAGCCGTTTCCAAGGATGTGCGCCAGTCCGCGCGATTCGTCGGGCGCGTGCAGGCCGTCGACGACGTGAACCTGATCGCCCGCGTCTCAGGCTTCCTCAGCTCGAAGAATGTGGACGACGGCGCCACCGTCCAGGACGGCCAGCTGCTCTTCACCATCGAGCGCGCGCCGTACGAGGCGGCCCTTGCTTCCGCCAAGGCGGATGCGGCCCGCGCGGCCGCCGATGCGGCGCTGAAGGCCTCGGACCTGGAGCGCGACAAGGACCTGCTCGACAAGGGGCATGTCTCCCAGGCCAAGTATCAGGCGACGCTGGCCGCCAAGGAGCAGGCTGATGCGTCGGTCGCAGCCGCCAATGCCGCGATCACCCAGGCCGAACTCAACCTCGGCTACACCGACATCACGGCGCCCTTCGCCGGCCAGATCGGCAAGACCAACTTCAGCGTCGGCGACGTGGTCGGTCCTTCGACCGGAGCCATTGCGCGTCTGGTTCGCACCGATCCGATGTATGTGAATTTCGCGATCAGCGAGAAGGACTATCTCGACGCGGTGCGCGGCGCCAATCCGGCCGATGCGGTCGGCGACAAGCGCCAGCTGCCGGGCATCCATGTGATTCTGCCGAACGGCCAGCGCTACGAGCAGGACGGCGAGATCGTCTTCATCGACAATGTCGTCGATCCGAAGACCGGGACCATCGCCGTGCGTGGCCGCTTCCGCAATCCGAACCGCCTGCTGGTCGCCGGCACCTTCGTCGAGGCGGTGATCGAGGCGCCGGTGTCGATGAAGGAAATCGTCATTCCGCAATCGGCGGTGCAGCGGGACCAGCGCGGGCCCTTCGTTCTGGTGGTCGGCAGCAACGAGACGGTCGAACAGCGCTATGTCGAGCTCGGCCCGCAGGTCGACACGGACTTCACCGTCAAGAAAGGCCTGCAGGAGGGTGAGCGGGTGATCACGCTCGGCCTGCAGAAGGTCCGGCCGGGCGTCCCGGTCAACGCCGCGCTCGCCGCCGGCTCGGCGGAGTAACGCCGATGTTCTCGCGGATCTTCATCAACCGGCCGAAATTCGCGCTGGTCATCTCGATCGTCATCACGATCGCCGGCGCGCTTGGCTACATGTCGCTGCCGGTCGAGCAGTTCCCCAACATCACCCCGCCGGTGGTCAACGTCTCCGCCAGCTATACGGGCGCCAGCGCGCAGGTGCTGGAAGAGACCGTCGCCGCGCCCATCGAGGCCGAGGTGAACGGCGTCGACAACATGCTCTACATGTCGTCGAACAGCTCCGACAACGGCAGCTACTCGCTGAACATCGTCTTCGATGTCGGCACGGATCCGGACATCGCTGCGGTCAACGTGCAGAACCGCGTCTCGCAGGCAACCAGCGTGCTGCCGGCCGACGTCACCCGCAGCGGCGTGACCGTGCAGAAGGCCAGCACCAACATGCTGCTGGTCGTGACGCTGTATTCGCCCAACCGCACCTATGACGAGCTGTTTCTCGCCAACTACGCCTCGATCAACCTCAAGGATTCGCTTGCCCGCGTGAAGGGCGTGGGCAAGGCCGACGTGCTGACCGACTTTGCCTATGGCATGCGGATCTGGCTCGATCCGAACCGGCTCGCTGCCCTGTCGATGACGCCGTCGGACTTCATCGCGGCGATCCAGGACCAGAACCTCCAGGTCGCGGCCGGCCAGATCGGCGCGCCGCCGGCGCCCGACGGGCAGCAGTTCCAGTACACCGTGCGGGCGCAGGGGCGCCTGTCGACGGTCGAGGAGTTCCGCAACATCGTGCTGCGGACCGGCGACGACGGGGCCCTGGTGCGCATCGGCGATGTGGCCCGGGTCGAGCTCGGGTCGCAGTTCTACGCGGCGAGCGGACGCTATGACGGCAATCCGGCGACCGTGCTTGCGGTCTACCAGGCGCCGGGCGCCAACGCGCTTGCCGTCGCCGAGGGCGTCAGGGCGCGGCTGGAGGAACTGTCCAAGGCCTTCCCGGAGGATGTCGCCTACGACATTCCCTTCGACACGACCGAATTCGTCGAGCGCTCGCTCGACGATGTGGTCATGACCTTGATGATGACCTTCGCGCTCGTGGTCGCGGTGGTCTTCGTGTTCCTCGGCAACTGGCGGGCGACGATCATCCCGACCGTCGCCATTCCCGTCTCGCTGATCGGCACATTCGCGGTGCTGCTGCTGGCGGGTATGTCCCTCAACACGATCAGCCTGTTCGCGCTGGTGCTGGCCATCGGCATCGTCGTCGACGACGCCATCATCGTGGTGGAGAATGTCGAGCGCATCATCGCGGAAGAGGGCCTGTCGGCCAAGGAAGCGACCGAGAAGGCGATGGCGCAGATCACCACGCCGGTGATCGCGACCACCCTGGTGCTGCTCGCCGTGTTCGTGCCGACGATCTTCATGCCCGGCATCACCGGACGGCTCTATTCGCAGTTCGCCGTGACGATCTCGGTCTCGGTGGTGATTTCCTCGATCAACGCGCTGACCCTGTCACCGGCCCTGTGCGGCCTGGTGCTGAAGGCGCGCTCCGGCCCGCCGCGCGGGCTGCTGGCAGTCTTCGAAAAGGGAATCGGCCACGCCCGCGACGGCTATGTCGGCGTCGTGTCGCGCCTGCTTCCCCGATCGTTCCTCGGTCTTGTCGGCGTTGCCGGTGCCATTGCGCTGATCGTGGTGATGAGCGGCCGCCTGCCGCAGGGCTTCCTGCCGCTGGAGGACCAGGGCTACCTGATGGTCGATGTGCAGCTGCCGGACGGTGCTGCGCTGCCGCGCACCACGGAGATCACCGACCGGATGGAGGAGATGCTGGAAGGTGTCGACGGCATCCAGCACATCATCATGGTCAACGGCTTCTCGATCCTCAATTCGGGCCTTTCGCCGAATGCGGGTATGGTCATCGTCAAGCTGAAGCCCTGGGGCGAGCGCACGACGCCTGAGCTGAGCGCCGACGGGATCCTCGCCAGGCTCTGGGCGACGTTCGCGACGATTCCAGGGGCCAATATCATCGCTTTTAACGCGCCGCCGATTCCCGGGCTCGGCACCACCGCCGGCGTCGAGATGAAAGTCCAGCAGACCGGCGGCGGCACGCCGCAGGACCTGTCCTCGGCGGTCGGCTCGCTCGTCTACACCGCTAACCAGCAGCCCTCCATCGCCCAGGCCTATTCCACCTTCCGGGCGAACGTGCCGCAGCTCTTCGTCAATCTCGACCGCGAGCGGGCGAAGCTGCTCGGCATCAGAATCTCGGATGTCTTCCAGACGCTTCAGGCCTATCTCGGCGGATACTACGTCAACGATTTCAACCTGTTCGGCCGTGTTTATCGCGTGATGATTCAGGCGGAGGGCGCGCTTCGCGACCGGGCCGACGATATCGCGCAACTGCATGTGCGCAACGAGACGGGAGAGATGGTCCCGCTGCGCTCGATCGTCAGCGTTGAGAACGTGCTCGGTCCGCAGATTCTCAACCGCTACAACATGTTCCGCTCCGCCTCCGTCAATGCAGCTCCCAAAGCCGGCATGTCCACCGGCGACACGATCACGGAAATGGAGCGGGGCGCGGCCGAAGCGCTGCCGTCCGGCTACACCTACGAATGGACCGGCTCGGCGCTGCAGCAGCAGGGGGCAGGGGCCGTGGTGGTCATCGTGCTGATGCTGTCGATCCTCTTCGCCTATCTCTTCCTGGTTGCCCAGTACGAGAGCTGGTCGATGCCGCTGGCGATTCTGATGTCGGTGACGGTGGCGCTGCTTGGCGCCTTCGCCGCGGTGGCGGCCACGGGAAGCGACGTCAATCTCTACACCCAGATCGGCATGATCATGCTTGTCGGCCTTGGTGCCAAGAACGCCATCCTGATCGTCGAGTTCGCGATGGAGGAGCGGGAAAAGGGCAAGTCGATCATTGCCGCGGCTCGCGAGGCTGCGCATCTGCGGTTCCGTGCGGTGATGATGACGGCGCTGGCCTTCCTGTTGGGCGTCGTTCCGCTGGTCACCGCGAGCGGCGCCGGTGCGGCCAGCCAGAAGGCCATCGGATTCGCCGTGTTCGGCGGCATGCTGTTCGCCACGACCTTGGGCGTTGTGCTGATCCCCGTGCTCTATGTGGTCATGCAGATCCTGCGCGAACGGCTCAAGGGGATCTATGCCGGGGCCGATGCCGCGAGGGACGAGACCAAGCCTGCGTGAGCGGCAAGGCGAGGGCGGTTATCCACCCTCGCCAATTCGCCTCTTGTCACGCCGGGCGCACATTGTTACAGGAACGCGCGTGTGAGCCTGTAGCTCAGTTGGTAGAGCAACTGACTTTTAATCAGTAGGTCCAGGGTTCGAGCCCCTGCGGGCTCACCAAAATCTTCCGCAGCGCGGCGGCCTCGAGAAACGGTCGAGACCGCCAAACGCGCGGGGGAATTCTGGTGGGCACCATTGCCGCCGGTCTTGCTGTGCCGCCTCGGCATTTCCTCTCTTTCCAAGCGCCTTGCCGCCATCTGACTCGGATCCGACATGCTGGATGCGGGGCTTGTTGAGCGTTTGCTCATCGGCTCGATTGGAAAACCCTTCCTTCATGATGTAGAGTTACGCTTGGGAATGACGGGAGCGATGTCCCGGCGCCGGCCTTGTCCGGACCGGCCACGCGCATCGTCTATCGACCATCCTGCCGATGCTGTGTACAACTGTTGGCAGGGGCAAGTGATCATCACAACGACGGAACGGACGCACGAGACGATGTCTGACACCTCCGGCGGAAACAGCACGGCAGAGTATGAGTTCCTGAGGGGGCACATCGCTGCGACCATGGCACTCATCCATGGGCTGATCGCGCAAGGTGCGCTCGACCGTCAGGCGCTCGACGACTACTTTACCGATTACCTCAGCCGTCTGCCGCACACGCGCGAAACGCTTGCCTTGCGTCTGGTCATAGATCAGTGGCGCCAGGGCCTTCGCGAGGGGCAGGACGAGGCGCAGCTGCGTCGCAATTTCCTCGAAGTGATCTCCGGCGGCAAAAGCGGCGACTGAAGTCTTGCCGCACTAGTGCCGCCGCGGCCGATGCGCGGACGCGCCGATTGTCTGCAAGATATCGCAAGAATGTCCTGCAATCTTCCAGACGGCCTCTCTCCATTTTTTCCAGAACCTCTACAGGGGGTTGGAAGACCGTCCACTTTCGGTCTAACCTGACTTTCCGCATTTTCGCGGGAAGGCTGTGGCAGTCCTGTCCAGCTCACGCGCCAGAAGCGAGGAGAGGAGGCGGTTGTTCGTGCGAAGGCAGCTTTCGAGACTGCCGGCAGGCGGCGCGATCCCATGCAGGATCGAGCCCTGTGCGCGAATGCCGGTCCCGTGTAACGGGCCCACGATCTTCCTGAACCGCTTCGAAACGGGAGGCCCGTCCTGACGGCTTTTCCCTGCGTGTCGCACGAAACCGCTGCCTATCACGGGAGGCACCATATGAAACTCTTCAAGTCATTGACCCTTGGTACGATGCTCGCCGGCGCCATGGCGCTGTCCGGCACGGCCCAGGCCGAGACCTTCATCACCATCGGCACCGGCGGCCAGACCGGCGTCTACTACCAGGTCGGTGGCGCTATCTGCCGCTTGGTCAACCGTGGTTCGGCCGAGCACGACATCAAGTGCACGCACACGACCGGCGGCTCGGTATCCAACATCAACGGCATCCGCGCTGGCGACCTCGACATGGGCGTCGCCCAGTCGGACTGGCAGTACCACGCCTATAACGGCACGGCCCCCGACACGTTCCCGGATGGCAAGTTCGAGGAGCTGCGCGCGGTCTTCTCCGTGCATCCGGAGCCGTTCACCGTGGTGGCGCGCGCCGATTCCGGCATCAAGACCTTCGACGACCTGAAGGGCAAGCGCGTCAACATGGGCGATCCGGGCTCGGGCGCCCGCGCCACCTTCGAGGTGGTGATGGACAAGATGGGCTGGAGCGCCTCGGACTTCTCGCTCGCCGCCGAGCTGAAGTCGGCCGAGCAGTCGGCCGCGCTGTGCGACAACAAGATCGACGCCATCGTTTTCACCGTCGGCCACCCGGCGGGAACGATCAAGGAGGCCACCACCTCCTGCGACTCGCGCCTGATCAACGTCGACAATGACGTCATCCGCAAGCTCGTCGACGACAACCCGTTCTACTCCATGGCGACCATTCCGGCCGGCATGTATGCGGGCACCGACGAGGACACCACGACCTTCGGCGTGGGCGCGACCTTCGTCTCCTCGACGAAGACCTCGCCGGACGTCATCTACGCGGTGACCAAGGCGGTGTTCGAGAACTTCGGTCGCTTCAAGCAGATGCATCCCGCCTTCGAGAACCTGAAGGAAGAGGACATGATCAAGAACAACCTCTCGGCACCGCTGCACGAGGGGGCAGAGCGCTACTACAAGGAGCGCGGCTGGATGTAATCCAGGTTCCGGGCCGGCGCGGTTCCTTCGCGCCGGCCCATTTTCTTCCGGATTGCGCTCGGGCAACTCCGCCTGATGCGTCAAGGTAAAGGTCGAACCTGTGGGGGGCTCATGAGCGAAGGCACGAACAAGGGACAACTGAGCGCGTCCGAGCTTGAGGACCTGGTTGCCTCGACCGATACGGGCGGACGCAATCCGGCCAACCGGCAGGTGGCGATGCTGATTGCCGGCGTCGCGCTGGCCTGGTCGCTGTTCCAGATCTGGATTGCCTCGCCGCTGCCCTACAGTCTGGGCATCGGCGTGTTCTCGAGCCGCGAGGCGCGGCCGATCCATCTCGCCTTCGCGCTGTTCCTCGCCTATCTCGTCTTTCCCGCCTTTCGCAATTCTCCGCGGCGCTCCGTGCCGATCGCCGACTGGGCGCTGGCCATCGGCGCCACGGCCTGTGCGCTGTATCTCTTCGTTTTCGACACCGCGCTGATCAAGAGCCTGATGGGCTCGCGGCTCGCCGACCGCCCGAACAATCCGAACAGCACCGACGTCGTCGTCGCCGTGCTGGGCATCCTGTTCCTGCTGGAGGCGACGCGCCGCGCTCTCGGTCCGCCCCTGATGATCGTCGCGATCGTTTTCCTCGGCTACACGTTCCTGGGGCCCTATGCGCCCGGTCTGCTTGCCTGGAAGGGCGCGAGCTTCAACGCTGTCGCCTTCCACCAGTGGCTGTCGACGGAGGGCGTCTTCGGCATCGCGCTCGGCGTTTCCACCGATCTCGTCTTCCTGTTCGTGCTGTTCGGCGCCTTGCTCGACAAGGCGGGAGCGGGCAACTACTTCATCAAGGTGGCGTTCTCGCTGATGGGCCATTTCAGCGGCGGTCCGGCAAAGGCTGCGGTCGTCGCTTCCGGCATGACAGGCCTCATTTCCGGCTCGTCCATCGCCAATGTGGTGACCACCGGCACCTTCACGATCCCCATGATGCGCCGTGTCGGCTTCTCGCCGGAAAAGGCCGGCGCCGTCGAGGTGGCTTCGTCGGTCAACGGCCAGATCATGCCGCCGGTGATGGGCGCCGCCGCCTTCCTTATGGTCGAGTATATCGGCATCTCGTATTTCGAGGTGGTCAAGCACGCCTTCATCCCGGCGATCATCTCCTACATCGCTCTGGTCTACATCGTGCACCTGGAAGCGATGCGGAAGGGCATGGAGGGGCTGCCGCGGGCGAGCGAGCCCAAGCCGCTGAAATGGGCGTTGATCTCCTTCGGCGTGACGATTTCGGTGATGCTGGCGATCGCGGGAGGCATCTACTACCTGTTCGCCGCCTTCGAGGCGCTCGGCAGTTCGCAGAACCGTCTGTTCGCGATTCTGATCGTCCTCGGGCTCATTGCCTGCGTTCTGGCCCTGCTGCGTTCGCGGGCCGGCGAGGACACGCGCATGCGCGTCCTGTCGACCGGGGCGCTGGTGATCGGCGTTGCCGCCATCGCGTCCTTCGGCCTGTTCTTCTTCATGGACGTGCTGTCGCGACTGGCCGGCGATGCGACCCAATGGGCGGTCGCGGTGCTCCTCCTGGCCGTCTATGTGGGGCTCGTGCGGTATTGTGCGCAGTTTCCCGACCTGGAGATGGACGATCCGAACGTGCCGGTGGTGCGGCTGCCGGAGCCGGGGCCGACGGTCAAGTCTGGCCTGCACTTCCTGCTGCCGGTCTTCGTGCTGATCTGGTGCCTGATGGTGGAGCGGCTGTCGCCGTCGCTCTCGGCGTTCTGGGCGGCGATGCTGATGATCTTCATCCTGCTCACCCAGCGCCCGCTCTTCGCCTATTTCCGCAAGGAGCCGACGGAAGGAACGGTGGCGCGCGGCTGGTCGGAGCTGATCGACGGCATGATTGCCGGCGCGCGGAACATGATCGGCATCGGCATCGCCACGGCGGCGGCGGGCATCATCGTCGGTGCGGTGTCGCAGACGGGCGTCGGCGCGGTGCTGGCGGCGCTGGTGGAGTTCCTCAGCCAGGGGCAGATCCTGCTGATCCTGATCTTTACCGCGATCCTCAGCCTGATCCTGGGCATGGGCCTGCCGACGACGGCGAACTACATCGTCGTTTCCTCGCTGCTGGCGCCGGTTATCGTCGCGCTGGGGCAGCAGAACGGGCTGATCGTGCCGCTGGTGGCGGTGCATCTGTTCGTGTTCTATTTCGGCATCATGGCGGATGTGACGCCGCCGGTGGGGCTTGCCTCATTCGCGGCGGCGGCGGTCTCGGGCGGCGATCCAATCCGCACCGGTTTCGTGGCGTTCTTCTATTCGCTGCGCACCGCGCTGCTGCCGTTCCTGTTCATCTTCAACACCGACATCCTGCTGATCGACGTGACGCCGCTGGAGGGCGTCATCGTCTTCATCGTTGCAACCGCCGCGATCCTGATATTCACGGCCGGAGCGCAGGGGTATTTCATCGTCCGCTCGCGGCTTTGGGAATCGGCGGTGCTGATCCTGGTGGCGTTCACGCTGTTCCGTCCCGGCTTCTGGATGGATCTCACCGTCGCGCCCTATGAATCGGTCAATCCGACGAGCCTTGTCGAGACGCTCGAGCGGGCAGCGCCAGGCACGGAGCTGCGTGCGACCGTGGCGGGCATGAACGATGTCGGCGACCCGATCACTCTGACGATGATGATCCCGGTCGGCGATCAGCCGACAGGGATCGACCGGCTCGATGCCTTCGGGCTGCAGGTGCTGGAGCAGGACGGCAAGCTGATCGTCGACGGTGCGACCTACGATTCGCCCGCCCAGCAGGCCGGCTTCGACTTCGATCAGGTGTTCCAGACGCTCGACATGCCCAATAACCAGCCGCCGCGCGAGCTGTTCTACATCCCGGCGCTGCTGCTGCTGGGCCTGGTCTATATGCTTCAGCGCGGCCGCAAGCGGCATCAGATGGAAGACAAGCGGCAGAAGGCCGGCAAGGAGGCGACCGCATGAGCTCGATATTCAAGCACATTCTTGCCTGTATCGATCTCGGCGACGTGCCGACTTCGGCCAAGGTAATCACCGCGGCGATGGAGACGGTGGGGGCGGACGACACGCTGCATGTCTTCACCGCCGTGCCGGATTTCGGCCGCAGCATCGTCGGCTCGTTCTTCCCGGACGACTACGAGAAGTCGGCGATCCAGAAGACGCGCGACGCGCTGCACGGCTTCATCGATACGCATGTGCCTAAAGGCACGCGGGTGCAGGCGGTGATCGGCCACGGAAACATCTACGAGGAGATCCTCGTTGCCGCTGACAAGGTGGGGGCCGACCTCATCGTCATCGGATCGCACCGGCCGGAACTGAAGGACTATCTGCTGGGTCCGAATGCGGCACGCGTGGTTCGCCACGCGCAGGTGTCGGTGCTGGTCGTGCGCGAGCGCTGAGGCGCGGCCAAGGCGAACGCACGGAGTAGGAAGGCATAGGGCGGTGCGCGGTCACGCGTGCCGCCTCGCCACATTAGGCGTCAGGTGCCGTGCGAGCCGCGCTGGCCGAACAGGCCCATGATGCTGCCCTCGATCAGCCAGGCGAGGCCGAGGCGGGCGCCGATTGCGATGGAAATCAGCACCAGGGGCGCGGAGAGGGCCAGCACCGAAGCGGCGGTGATGCCCTGACCGATGGTGCAGCCGAAGGCGAGAATGCCGCCGGTTCCCATCAGGAACGCGCCGACCATGTGGCGCCGCAGTTCGCGCACATCGTCGCATGCCTCCCAGCGGAATTCGCGCTTGAACAGGGCGCCGGCAAGCGCGCCGAAGGTGACACCGAAAACCGAGCCGATGCCGAAGGTTAGCGTCGCGCCGCTGTAGGTCATCACGTAAACCAGCGCGTCGCCTAGCGGACGCACGAAGGTGAAGGATTCCAGTTTCTGCGGCTCGAACGGATTGCTGCCGAGCAGGCCGGTGGCGAGCCATCCGCCGGTGACCGCAAGGCCGACGGCGATGCCGCTGACGACCAGACGCGTTTCGGACCGGAAGGTGCCATCGCGCAGGGCCCAGGCCGCCAGGAGGCCGGCGACGACGAGCCCCAGCGCCGCGCCCGTCTCGATGCCGAGCATCGTGTCGAGGATATCATCCAGCGCCGTGCCGCCCAGCGAGGCCAGCGACAGCGTGAACGGATCGATCAGGATCTGTCGCAGCACGCCGGTGACCCCGCGCATCGCCATGTAGGCGGAGACCGCCATGACGAGAAACGTCACGACGGAGCGCAGGTCGCCGCCACCGATGCGGGCGAGGGTGCCGAACCCGCAGGTGCCGACGAGCGCCATGCCGATGCCGAACATCAAGCCGCCGGCAATCGCGCCGAGCCAGGGGAGGGTGGAGGGAAGGTAGATCGAGCGTGCCGGATCGATATGACCGAAGGCGATGGCGATCTGGGTCAGCGCCAGCGCGACGGCTATTGCCAGCGCCCAGCTGCGCAGCCGGCGCAAGTCGCCGCCGAGAAACGCGTCCTCGAGCGCGCCCATGGTGCAGAACCGGCCCACACGCGCAGCAAGGCCCAGCACCACGCCGCCAGCAAAGCCGCACAGCGCCATGACCAAGGATGTCTGCATCTCCATCGGCCGCGCCTCCCCTTCGCGTACGACTGGATTTATCGATTGCTTTCCCCCGGCGGCCCGTCGCCCGCCGAAGGCCGTTCGGCCCGGATCAGTCCCGGCAGAAGACGGTGTAGACCGCCTCGATGATCTGGCGGGCATCGTCGTTTGCCAGACGGTAGTAGACGGTCTTTCCCTCGCGCCGGGTGGTCACCAGCTTGTCCATTCTCAGCCGCGCAAGCTGCTGGGAAACGGTCGGCTGACGCAGCGAGAGCAGGGCCTCCAGCTCCGTGACGGATTTTTCCCCCTCCGCCAGGATGCACAGGATGAGCAAGCGGCTCTCGTGAGCGATCGCCTTCAGGAAGTCGCTCGCGGTCTTCGCGCGATCAACGATCCTGTCGAGATCGTCCGAACACTCGAGGTCCTTGATTCCCGGAAGTGCCAAATGCGTGTCCCTTGTCGTCGGCCCGCTCGCGCGTGGCGCGGGCGGAAAAGTTGTGCTGCTCAGTATACAGGGCTCGGGTGCGTATCGCATCCGCTCGCAGGTCAGCCGGCGGCTGGCCGCTCCTGCGTATCGTGTGCGGACGGTCGCAACTCCTCGATCATCCGGCCGAGAAGGCCCCAGAAGAAGTCTTCTCCCGGATAGCCGCGAATGCGGCCGATCTCGCGTCCGTCCTCGATCAACGCGAAGCTCGGTGTGAACCGCTCGCCCTTCATCCACGCCAGATCATCGGGCATCGGTTCGTGGATGTCGACGCGACGAAGTGGCGCCTGCCGGCCTTCCTCGGTCTTCGGGTAGATCGGCCCGATCTCCGCGTGCCAGCGGGCGCACCATTCGCAGCCCTTCTGCTCGAACATGACGAGTTCGGCCGCGCGCGCCTGCGGAGCGGCGAAAACGGCAAGGGCCGTCACCAGCATCAGGGTCAGTTTCATGGCCGGCCAGCGCATCGTCATTCTTCCTGCTCGCCAAAAGGTGAGGGGACACGTCTATCCCGCGAGCCTATACCAAAACAAGTGGATCATATGCGAAAAGGGGAATACGAGTTGAGGCAAGGGGTCACATTGCCGTGTAGCGTGTATCCGTTATGCCGGGCGATATCAGTTCGCCGCTCACCTCGGCGTCCCACCCGGTCCCAGACAGCAAGCAGGTAGGCTCATGTTTCAGGACGTCACAGTCATCGGCGCGTTTTTCGCAGGCCTCCTCTCCTTCGTCTCTCCCTGCGTGCTGCCGCTGGTTCCGCCCTATCTCGGCTTTCTCGCCGGCGTCTCCCTCGACGAGCTGACGGGCGAGGGCGAGGAGGAAAAGGCGGATCCGCGCAAGGTGTTCTTTGCATCGCTTGCTTTCGTCCTGGGCTTCTCGACGGTCTTCGTGGCGATGGGGGCCAGCGCCTCCTTCATCGGCCAGTTCGTTACGCAACACATCCAGGTGCTGGGCTATGTCGCGGGCGCGGCGATCATCGTGATGGGCCTTCACTTCCTAGGCGTCTTCCGCATCGGCCTGCTGTACCGGGAGGCGCGGGTGCATGTGGAGCGAAAGCCCGCCGGCTTGCTCGGCGCCTATGTGATCGGCCTTGCCTTCGCCTTCGGCTGGACGCCCTGCGTCGGGCCGATCCTGGCGGCGATCCTGTTCGTTGCCGGCACCGAGGAATCCGTATTGCAGGGAGCCGTCCTGCTCGGGTCCTATGCCTTGGGGATCGGCGTGCCGTTCCTGATTGCGGGCCTGTTTGCCGGCCCGTTCATGCGGTTCATGCGCCGCTTCCGCAAGCATATGGTGACGGTGGAGCGGGTGATGGGCGTGTTCATGATCGTCACCGGCGTTGCCTTCATGACCGGCCAGATGGCCCGTTTTTCCTTCTGGCTGCTCGAAACGTTTCCCGCTCTTGCCGTCATCGGCTAAGCTGGTGCCGCATCCTGGGGGGAATGCGGTCGCATCAATGTATTCTCATAAATGAATATGTGAATTGATTGCCTTTCCCGATGGTGCTACGGTTTCATCAGGTCGGTTGAATCGACCGCCAAGAAGACAAGGCCGGGAACGCGGCCTGACGCTGGCGCAAGCCGGTCAGAGGGAAGGAAAACAGCCCATGAGCCTCTTTCGTAGGGGTATGACGGCCGCGTGCGTCCTGCTTGCAGGCGTTGCAGCGGCTGCTGCCGAAGACATCGTGTCCTACGAAGTTGTCGACGGAACCATTCCGAAATCGCTGACAGGCGTTCCCGGTGATCCGGCCGCCGGCCGCAAGGCGGTGATTGACCGCCGGCTCGGCAATTGCGTCGCCTGCCATACGGCGACGGAACTGTCCGACCAGCAATTCCACGGCGAGGTCGGCCCGCCGCTCGACGGCGTGGCCGATCGCTGGGACGAAGCTACCCTGCGCATGATCATCGTCAACCCGAAGATGGTCTATGAGGGCACCGTGATGCCGGCCTTTTATCGCAATGACGGTTTCCACCGGGTGGCGGAAAAATTCGCCGGAAAGACCATCATGACCGCGCAGCAGGTCGAGGATGTGGTCGCCTATCTGATGACGCTCAAGGATTGAGCCGCGGACGCCGGACGGGCTGCCGCGACCAGTCGATCTTTCGCGAGGAACTCAAGATGAACATGACACGACGCCAGGCGCTGGCCCTGGGTGCGGGAGCCGCCGTTCTCGGAATGACCGGGCTGCCGCGCTTCGCATCGGCGGAAGACGCCAAGGTGCAGGCGGCTATCGACGCCTTTGCCGGCGGTGCCTCCATCGAGACGGGCACCGTTTCGCTGTCCGCGCCGGAGATCGCCGAGAACGGCAACACCGTGCCGATCGGCGTTTCCGTCGACAGCCCGATGACCGAGGCCGACCACGTGACCTCCGTCATGCTGCTGGCGGCCGGCAACCCGCAGCCGGGCGTGGCGACGTTCCACTTCACGTCCATGTCGGGTTCGGCGGATGCCACCACCCGCATGCGGCTTGCCAAGACGCAGGACGTGATCGCGCTGGCCAAGACGTCTACGGGCAAGGTCTTCATGGACCGCAAGACCGTCAAGGTGACGATCGGCGGCTGCGGCGGCTAAGCCCGCCGGCCTGCGTCCATTCTTCTACATTCATCGCCAGCAGGAGCGCGAGATGTCCAGTTCCAAGCCCCGCGTCAAGGTGCCGAAGACGGCGTCCAAGGACGAGGTCATCCAGATCAAGACCCTCATTTCCCACAAGATGGAGTCCGGCCAGCGCAAGGACGACCAGGGGAATGTCATTCCGCGGTCGATCATCAACAAATTCACCTGCGAGTTCAACGGGAAGACCGTCTTCTCCTGCGATCTCGAGCCTGCGATCTCGGCCAATCCTTACCTGGAATTCAGCGCCAAGGTGCCGGAGACGGGCACGTTCAAGTTCACCTGGGTGGACGATGACGGCTCGGTCTATTCCAGCGAATCCAAGATCACCGTCGAGTAAGGCGGCCCCTGCCGGCGATGGGGGTCGCCGGTGGACATTCGAACGGCAGAAGGCGGGTTGGCAGCTCGCATCACAGGGGGAGGCATATGAAGAAACTTGCGGGCACACTTATCGCCGGCACGGCCGCTATCGCGGTCCTGGCGACGGGAGCCGCGATCGGTGACGAGACCGAGATGCCGAGCATCGACGGTACGACCATCGTCACGCGGGTGGCGCCGCCCGAGGGACACCCCCTGAGCGAGGTGATCTCCGGCTTCGAGTTCAGGACCAAGGAAACCCAGGACCTCGAGCTCGACGACTTCAACAACCCCGGCTTCCTGATGGTCGAGCAGGGCGAGGCGCTCTGGTCGACGGTCGAGGGCAGCGCAGGCAAGTCCTGCGAAAGCTGCCATGGCGATGCCTCCGAAAGCATGAAGGGCGTGCGCGCCTCCATGCCGAAGTGGAGCGAGGCTGCCGGCAAGCCGATGGCGCTGGAGCAGTATGTCAACGCCTGTCGGACCGAGCGCATGGGCGCGGATGCCTGGAAATGGGAATCCGACCAGATGCTGGGCATGACGGCTTATGTCGGCCTGCAGTCCCGCGGCATGCCTGTCGCGCTCGACCTCAAGGCGGGCGACATGCAGAGCTGGTGGGACAAGGGCAAGGAGATCTACTACACCCGCAGCGGTCAGTTGGATCTCGCCTGCGCCAGTTGCCACGAAAGCAACTACGGCAACTATATCCGCGCCGACCACCTCAGCCAGGGGCAGTCCAACGGCTTCCCGACCTACCGGCTGAAGTGGCAGAAGATGGGCTCGCTGCATCGTCGTCTCAAGGGCTGCATGGCGGATGTCCGTGCCGAGCCTTACGACGTGGGGTCGGACGAGTTTGTCGCGCTGGAGACCTATCTCGCCTGGCGCGGGACGGGCCTTTCGGTCGAGACGCCCGCGGTGCGCAACTAGGCGCAACCCGGATCCGGGGCGGCGCGTGCCGCCCCGATCAGTGCCGAAAACAGACATGTACCGTTCGCGCCCCTGCGGCGCAACGGCTCCGCTTTGCCCGCAGCCGGGCGACAGCGGCGAACGACCCGGAGTGGATGAGCGAGCATGATTTCGCGGCGTGAGTTCCTGATGGCGGCGGTGGCCGCCGGTGCCCTGACCAGCGGTTCCGGCTTCGGCCAGTGGGCGCGGCTGGCGGCCCAGCAGAGCCTGAGCCAGGACGACCTCCTATCGTTCCGGCCGCTCGGCAATGTCACCCTCGTGCATCTGACGGACATCCATGCCCAGCTGATGCCGGTCTATTTCCGCGAGCCGTCGACCAATCTGGGCGTCGGCGAGGTGAAGGGCCTGCCGCCGCATGTGACCGGCGAGGATTTCCTAAAGCTCTACAACCTGCAGCCGGGCTCTCCGGAAGCCTATGCGCTGAGTTCGGTCGACTTCGATTCCCTGTCGCGTGCCTATGGCCGGATGGGCGGTGTCGACCGTATCGCCACCGTGCTGAAGTCGATCCGCGCCGAGCGCGAAGACCGGATGCTGTTCCTCGACGGCGGCGACACCTGGCAGGGCAGCTATACCTCGCTGAAGACCGGCGGCATGGACATGATCGAGGTCATGAACGCGCTGGCGCCGGACGCCATGACCGGCCATTGGGAGTTCACCTATGGCGCGGAGCGCGTCAAGGAACTGGTCGAGGGACTTCCCTATGCCTTCCTCGGCAGCAATATCCGCGACACCGAATGGGACGAGGCGGTCTTCGAGCCCTATCGCATCTTCGAGCGCGGCGGGATCAAGGTCGCCGTAATCGGCCAGGCCTTCCCCTACACGCCGGTCGCCAATCCGCGCTGGATGATGCCCGACTGGTCGTTCGGCATTCGCGAGGAGGAGGTTCAGGCCAATATCGACGCGGTGCGCGCGGAAGGCGCGGAGCTCGTCGTCCTGCTGTCGCATAACGGCTTCGACGTCGACCGCAAGCTGGCGAGCCGGGTCACCGGCCTCGACGTGATCCTCACCGGCCACACGCATGATGCGCTGCCCGAGCCGGTGAAGGTGGGCAAGACGCTCCTGGTCGCCACCGGTTCCAACGGCAAGTTCGTCTCGCGCCTCGATCTCGATGTGCAGGGCGGCGAGGTGAAGGACTTCCGCTACCGGCTGATCCCGATCTTCTCGGACGTCATCGCGCCGGACGCGGAGATGGCGGCGCTGGTGGAAAAGGTCCGCGCACCCTATGCGGACGAGCTGGCGCGCGAACTGGCGACGACCGAAACGCTGCTCTACCGGCGCGGCAACTTCAACGGCACGTTCGACGATCTCATCTGCGATGCCTTGCTGGAGCAGCGCGAGGCGCAGATCGCCCTGTCGCCGGGCTTCCGGTGGGGCACGTCGGTGCCGGCCGGCAAGCCGATCACCGTCGAGGACCTGCACAACGCAACCTCGATGACCTATCCGGCGGCCTACCGCTCTGAGATGACCGGCGCGATGCTGAAGGACATTCTCGAGGACGTGGCCGACAATCTCTTCAATGCCGATCCCTACTACCAGCAGGGCGGCGACATGGTGCGCGTCGGCGGCATGGCTTATTCGATCGATCCCACCAAGGAGATCGGCAGCCGGATTTCCGACATGACGATCATCGCCGACGGCTCAGCCGTCGAGGCCGGCAAGAGCTATATGGTGACCGGCTGGGCCAGCGTGAACGAGGGGACGGAAGGCCCCGCGATCTGGGATGTGGTCGAGGCCCATCTGAAGGATCGCGGCACGGTCACGCTGGAGCCGAACCGCGCCGTGCGCGTCACCGGAATCTGAGAGAACGAATACGGGGCACAGTTCCGCCCTTAATGTTCAATCATATGAAATCGCGTATCTGAAAAGATGCCTGCGGAGGACGAGATGAAAAAAACACCAGGACCTGAGGGCGCGCTGGCAAGCCCGGGCCGCCGGTCGCTTCTGAAGGCGGGCCTTGCCGCCGGCGGGCTGGTCGCGACAGGCGGTCTTGCCCGGGCCTCGGAGGTCAATCCCGACAACCTGCCGCCGAATGTCGCCGACTGGAGCCGCTATCTGGGCGCGGGCGTGGATGCGGCTCCCTACGGCATGCCTTCCGAGCATGAGGCGCATGTCGTGCGTCGCAGCGTCGAATGGCTGACGGCCTCGCGCGAGAGTTCGGTGAACTTCACGCCGCTGCACGAGCTGGACGGCATCATCACTCCGAACGGCCTGTGCTTCGAGCGTCATCACGGCGGCGTGGCCGATGTCAATCCGACCGACTACCGGCTGATGATCAACGGTCTGGTCGATACGCCGCTGGTCTTCACGCTCGACGACCTGAAGCGCTTCCCGCGCGAGAACCGGCTGTACTTCCTGGAATGCGCTGCCAATTCCGGCATGGAGTGGCGCGGTGCCCAGCTGAACGGCTGCCAGTTCACCCACGGCATGGTCCATTGCGTCATGTATACGGGCGTGCCGCTGAAATACCTGCTGGAAGAGGCGGGGGTGAAGACCAACGGCCGCTGGATCATGCCGGAGGGCGGAGATTCCGCCGGTATGAACCGCTCGATCCCGATGGAAAAGGCGCTCGACGACTGCATGGTCGCGTTCAAGATGAACGGCGAGGCGCTGCGCCCCGAACAGGGCTATCCCGCACGCCTGGTGGTGCCGGGCTGGGAAGGCAACATGTGGGTCAAGTGGCTGCGCCGCATCGAGGTGGGCGACGAGCCGTGGCATGCTCGCGAGGAGACGTCGAAATACACGGACCTGCTGGAAAGCGGCAAGGCGCGGCGCTTTACCTGGGTGATGGACACCAAGTCGGTGATCACCAATCCGAGCCCCCAGGCGCCGATCCTGCACGGCCGCGGCCAGACGGTCCTGACGGGCCTTGCCTGGTCGGGCAACGGACGGATCACCCGGGTGGATGTGACCACCGACGGCGGGCGCAACTGGCACCAGGCACGGATCGACGGGCCGAGCCTGCCGAAGGCGCTGCATCGCTTCTACTACGAGTTCGATTGGGACGGGTCGCCGCTGCTGCTGCAGTCGCGCGCCTATGACGATGCAGGCTTCGTACAGCCGACCAAGGACGAACTGCGCGCGGCGCGCGGAACCAACTCCATCTATCACAACAATGGTATCCAGACCTGGGAGGTCAAGGCCAACGGGAGCGTTGAAAATGTCGAGATCTCTTAAGTCCGCCGCTCTGATCCTGTCGCTTGTTCTTGCGGGAGCGATGCCTGCGAGCGCCGGGAAGCTCGGCCTTGGAACGCCGGCCACTCCCGAAGAGGTCGCCGGCTGGGACATCGACGTGCGCCCGGACGGGCAGGGGCTGCCGGAGGGACGGGGAACCGTTGCCGAGGGCGAGGCCATCTTCTCCGAGCAATGCGCGGTCTGCCATGGCGATTTCGGCGAGGGAGCGGGCCGTTGGCCGGTTCTGGCTGGCGGCAACGGGTCGCTGTCGTCGCACGATCCGGTGAAGACGATCGGTTCCTACTGGCCGTATCTGTCGACCGTCTACGACTACATCTACCGGGCCATGCCCTTCGGGAATGCGCAGAGCCTTTCGCCCGACGAAACCTATGCTATCGTTGCGTATCTTCTCTATCTGAACGACGTCGTGACGGATGAGGAGTTCGAGCTCTCGAAGGAGAATTTCAGCTCGATCAAGATGCCCAACGAGGATGGGTTCATCGACGATACGCGTTCGGAAGAGCCGATGAAGGCGACAGCCGAGCTGTGCATGACGGATTGCAAGACGGATGTGAAGGTCACCAAGCGGGCCCGCATCATCGACGTGACACCGGAGGACGAAGAGGCCGCCGGCATGTCCGTCGACTAGACGGTCTGCCCGGGCGGCGGGCCACGCGTATTTCTCGTCACCTTGGGAGGGGGAGTGCGAGAATGGGAATGAGCGGCGTTCGGCTGTGCATGCTCGGCATTGCGCTGGCGGTTGCCTGGGCGGGGAGCCAGCTTTTGGCGCAGGCCCGAGACGAGTTGGTGGTGCAGGGAAGCAAGCTGTTCCGCCAATGCCAGTCCTGCCATCAGGTCGGGCCGAAGGCCCGGCACGCGGTCGGCCCCTATCTCAACAATATCTTCGGTCGCCGGGCCGGCACCCTCGAAGGGTTCCGCTATTCCGACGCCATGGAACAGGCCGGACAGGGCGGTCTCGTCTGGGACGAGGGCGCCCTGTCCCGTTTCATCGCCGATCCGTCCGGCGTGGTGAAGGGGACGCGGATGAAGTTCCGCGGCCTCAAGGACGAGGCCGACCGGAAGGCGCTCGTTGCTTTCATCCGGCAGCATTCGCCGGGCCCCTCCAACATTCCCGAAACGCCGCCGACCGCGCCTGTTCATGCTTCGGCAGGCGATCCCGACCTGCCCGAGCACATCCTGTCGATCGCGGGCGATCCCGCCTATGGCGAATACCTGTCCAGCGAGTGCGTGACCTGCCACCAGGCGAGCGGCGAGGACAAGGGCATTCCCTCCATCACCGGCTGGCCGGTGCGCCGCTTCGTGACGGTCCTGCATTCCTACAGGTCGAAGCACCGGGAAAACCCGGTGATGCGCTCCGTGGCCGCGAGCCTGACGGACGAGGAAATCGCCTCGCTTGCGGTCTATTTCGAAACGCTTGAGTGAGGAGCAAGGACGAGGGTAACTTTGGGTTGAAAATTCAAGGGAAGCCCGCAAAGCGGGAACGGGAGGAGCAAGACATGGGGATCACACGGCGAGGGTTTGCGAAAGGGACTGCGGCGATTGCCGGTGCGGGGCTGCTGACGGGAATAGGGCGTGCGGCCTATGGCCAGGCGCGGCCCAAGGTCGTGGTGATCGGCGGCGGCGCCGGCGGCGCGACGACAGCCCGCTATCTGGCGAAGGACAGCAAGGGGGCCATCGATGTCACTCTGATCGAGCCGACCAAAGCCTATTACACCTGCTTCTTCTCCAATCTCTATCTCGGCGGCTTCCGTTCGCTTGAGTCCATCGGCCACACCTACGACAAGCTGGCCTCCGACTTCGGCGTGAATGTCGTTCATGACTGGGCCGTCGGTATCGACCGCGACGCGAAGACCGTGTCGCTCGCCGGCGGGGGCACCGTTCCCTACGACAAGCTGGTGGTCGCGCCGGGTATCGACCTCATCTACGACAGCGTGCCGGGCTATTCGCTGGAAGCCGCTTCGCTGATGCCTCACGCCTGGAAGGCGGGAACCCAGACCGCGCTCTTGAAGAACAAGATCGCGGCGATGCGCGAGGGGGGAACCTTCGCCATGGTGGCACCGCCCAATCCCTATCGCTGTCCGCCCGGGCCGTATGAGCGCATCTCCATGGTTGCGCACCTGCTCAAGACTTCCAATCCGACGGCAAAGATCGTGGTGATCGATCCCAAGGAGGCGTTCTCCAAGCAGGCGCTGTTCATGGAGGGCTGGGAGAAGCACTATCCCGGCATGGTGGAGTGGCTGCCCGCGTCCATCCATGGCGGCATCGAGAGCGTCAATCCGGAAACGGGCGAGATCGTCACCGGCCTCGATACGATCAAGGCGGATGTGGCCAACGTCATTCCGGCGCAAAAGGCCGGACGGATTGCCGAGGCGGCGGGTCTAACCAACGAGAATGGTTTCTGCGCCATCGAACCGGCGACGCTGCAGAGCAAGGTGGACCCGAACATCCATGTGATCGGCGATGCCTGCATCGCCGGCGACATGCCCAAGTCCGCCTTCTCCGCCAACAGCCAGGCGAAGGTCGCGGCCATGGCGATCCGGGCGGACCTGACCGGATCGAGCAAGTTCCCGCCGCGGTTCTCCAACACGTGCTGGAGCCTCATTGCGACCGACGACGGCGTGAAGGTGGGCGCGAGATACGAAGCCGGCGAAGACAAGATCGCCTCGGTCGACAGCTTCATCAGCCAGACCGGCGAGGATGCGGCTTTGAGGAAAACGACCTACGAGGAATCGGTCGGCTGGTACGAGGGTATCACCGCCGACATGTTCGGCTGAGCCTCGAGTGCTTGCAGTCAGGGAAGCTTCAGCCGCCGGGCCGAAAGCCCGGCGGCTTTTTCGTTTCAGTCCAGCCGGTTATTCGGCGCCGGGAAGCCGTTTATGCGGCAACAGGCGCAGGGTCGATGCGGGGAGCAAGGCGGCGATCTTCCGCCACAACGCGGCGGGCGCGGTTGCGAGCAGAAGACCGGCCATCACCAAAAGAAAGCCGGCAAAATGATAGCCGTGCAGCTCCTCTCCAAGGAAGATCACGGCCATGAGCACACCGTAGGGGGGCAGCAGGTACATGAACAGTCCAGCGGTCGAGGGGCCGACCACCGCGATGCCATGCTGGAAACAGTAGAAGGCCAGCACGGAGGAGATGGAGGCGAGGCCGAAAATTGACAGCCAGGCGTCGAAAGAGGCGGGGAAATGCCCGGTGTCGGCGATCTCGACCAGCGTGAAGGGAGCAAGCGTCACGACGCCTGCGAAAGCCAGGGCCGCGAACAGCGACATCGTCGGGATGGAGGAGAGCGTGCTGCGCTTCAGCAGCACCGAATAGATCGCCCAGCTCAGGGCTGCGATGGCGAAGATCACATCGCCCGCATTGAAGCGGAGGGCGAACAGCTGGGCCAGAGATCCCTTCACCACGATGGCGACGACGCCGAGGATGGCGAGGACAATGCCGATGGCTTCGCGCCGACCGATGGCGCGACCGCGAAACAGCCACTCCAGCACCAGGATCAGAATCGGTGACGAGGTGTAGATCAGCGTTCCGTTGGTGGCGCTGGTGTAGCGTAGCGCGAAATAGACGCCGGCACCGCAAAACCACATCCCGAGCAGGCCCATCAGGCCGATCAGGTCCCAGTTCCTGACGATGTCGCGGCCATGTGTCTTGAGGCCGGGCCATGCGAAGGGCAGGAGGATCAAAAGGGCGACGAGCCAGCGAAGGAAGGCGAGCGTCCACGGCTCCACCGTATCGGCGGCGGCGCGGCCGATGACGATGTTGGACGCGAAGAACAGCGGCATGACGAGAAGCAGGGCAAAAGCCCGCTGCCGGACATTCGTGGGATCAAACATGGAAAGCCTGAGCTGGGGAGGGGCAGCCGCTCGAAACGCGCCGCAGGCACGTCTCTAGCGTTGCTCGGCGCGGTCCTGTGGGAACGGCACGGGCCGGCAACTGATACCCTCGTCAGCGATGTGGACGCAAGTCGCCGCTGCATCGGCGGCGTTGGGGTAGGGACCGACATAAAGCCTTACGCCCTTGCCGTCCTCTTCGGGCACGATCCGGCTGACCAGCTGCGCCGGCAGATCCTTGCGCGCCGCGCGCAGGCCCGTCCAGGCTTCCTCGGCCGCGCTCTGCGAGGCATGCAGGCCGAGATCTATGCCGAAATCCGTGCGCTGGATCCGGTCTCCGCTGTCGGAGGCGATGTGACCGGCCGCGTTCCGCACCGAAAGACCGGGTTCCTCGGCGGCGGGAGCCTGTTCTTCGGGAGCGGGAATGGATGCGGTGGTAACCGCTTCGCCGGGTACCGGCAAGGCGACGATGCGAACCGGCTCGCGCAAGGTTTCGGGCAGCGCCGCTTCAATCAGATTTTTGGATTCAGCATCCTTATTTGCCGGCAAAGCATCCGCGACGGGGGCGGAGGGCTGCGGCTCGGCCA
This sequence comes from Stappia sp. G46H5W, assembly GCF_058448995.1. Lineage (NCBI taxonomy): Bacteria > Pseudomonadati > Pseudomonadota > Alphaproteobacteria > Hyphomicrobiales > Stappiaceae > Stappia > Stappia sp. G46H5W. Next base: position 664,116 of record NZ_JBZFLL010000002.1, read on the forward strand.
GCCGTGCGTTTGGTGCCGGCACTGTCTCGACCGGCGTTGCCGCTCCGGCGCGGGCGTCGACCGCCGCATCCATGTCCTGGCGGAAGTTGCGGGAGGACGTGTTCGTCTCCGCATCCTCCCTGCGCTCGGCAAGGATTTCGCCGCGTTCGTGCATGATGGACATGGCGCGGCGCAACGCGGCGACCTCGCGGCGCAGCGTCTCGAGTTCGGCCTGCATCAGGCGGCGTGCTTGTGCGCTCTCGACACCACCGTCCGACGGGTAGACCTCGATCTCGCCGGGCTTGCGCGGGGTGATCGAGGCGGTCCGCCCGACCTCACCTGGCGGGGGCAACAACGTCGCGCCGGCATGGCGGCCGTCAAAGGGCGATTCCTGTGCGAGGAAAACCGATGCAGCGCCAACAACGGCAAAAAGCATCGCGCCGCCGCCCCACAGGGCAACCGATCGCGTGTCGCCGGATATCCGAACCGGCCTTTTTCCCTTGCTCGCCTTCAGCGGTTTCACGCCGCGTATCCTGCGCCTGCCTCGTCTCTCACCAGAGAACGCCGAACATGGTTAACAAGGCCTGAAGTTTCTGTCGACACAAAGGCTTTTGGGCAACTTTGCCCAGATCGCGTGGCAGGTGTTTTGTCTTTGTTTGCAAATCCGTGTCACGAATTGAAACAGGTTTTGATTGTGCGGAAAGAGGCTGCGTTCGCTAAGGGTGTGGCCAGACACCACGGGCGCGATGCCAAAACGGCGCGCACCTGCAGCGGCCTTTGGAGACACTCACATATGTGCGGAATCGTCGGTATCTTGGGAAAGCAGCCGGTCGCAAGCCTGCTTGTCGATGCGCTGAAGCGGCTGGAATATCGTGGCTACGATTCGGCCGGCGTTGCAACGCTCGATGACGGCCGGCTGCTCCGCTGCCGTGCGCCCGGCAAGCTGCGCAACCTTCAGGAAAAGCTGGAGCGCGCACCGCTCGCCGGCCTTGCCGGCATCGGCCACACCCGGTGGGCGACGCACGGCGCGGCGACCGAGGCCAATGCCCATCCGCATTCGGCGCCGGGCGTGACAGTCGTTCATAACGGCATCATCGAGAATTATCTGGAGCTGCGCGGCGAACTGCAGGCGGATGGCGCGCAACTTTCCAGCGACACGGATACGGAAGTCGTCGCGCATATGGTCTCGCGGGAGCTTGCCCGCGGCGCCAGCCCGCGCGATGCAGTGGCCGTGACGCTGCCCAAGCTCAAGGGAGCATTCGCGCTGGCGTTTCTCTTCGAGGGGCAGGGCGACCTGCTGATCGGCGCAAGGCGCGGATCGCCGCTCGCCGTCGGCTATGGCGAGGGCGAGATGTTCCTCGGCTCGGACGCCATCGCACTGTCGCCCTTTACCGACCGCATCTCGTATCTGGAGGAAGGCGACTGGGTGGTCCTCACCCGTCACAGCTGCGAGATCATGGATGCCTCGAATACGCCGGTCGAGCGGCCGGTGATCGCCTCGCAGGCCGTCTCCCTCACCATCGACAAGGGCAACTATCGCCACTTCATGGCCAAGGAGATCCACGAGCAGCCGGAGGTCATCGGCCATACGCTGTCGCGCTATCTCGACCTGTCGAAGATGCAGACGACCTTTGCCAACGGCACGTCGATCGACTTCGCACCGCTCGACCGTCTGATCATCTCCGCTTGCGGGACCGCCTATTACGCGGGCCTCGTGGCGAAGTACTGGTTCGAGCGCTACGCAAGGCTGCCCGTCGACATCGACGTGGCGTCCGAGTTCCGCTACCGCGAAATGCCGATCCGCAAGGGCGACATGGCGCTGTTCATCTCGCAGTCCGGCGAGACGGCGGACACGCTGGCGGGCCTTCGCTACTGCAAGTCGCAGGGCATCAAGGTCGCGGCGGTGGTCAACGTGCCGGAATCGACCATCGCCCGCGAGGCGGATCTCGTGTTTCCGACGATTGCGGGTCGCGAGATCGGCGTTGCCTCGACCAAGGCCTTCACCTGCCAGCTCGCTGTCCTTGCCTCGCTCGCGGTGCATGCGGGTGTGCAGCGCGGTCATCTGTCCGCCGACGAGGCCGCCGGGTTGGTCCGCGCCCTTGCCGAGGTGCCGGGCACGGTCAATCGCGCGCTGTCGCTCGAGGCCGAGGTGGAAGCGCTGGCGCAGCCGCTGTCGCGGGCCCGCGACGTGCTCTATCTGGGGCGCGGCACCAGCTTCCCGCTTGCCATGGAAGGTGCGCTCAAGCTCAAGGAAATCTCGTATATCCACGCGGAAGGCTATCCGGCCGGAGAGCTGAAGCATGGCCCGATCGCGCTGATCGACGAGGATGTTCCGGTCATCGTCATCGCACCGTTCGACCAGGTGTTCGAGAAGACCGTCTCGAACATGGAGGAAGTTGCGGCACGCGGCGGCAAGGTGGTGCTGATCACCGACGAGAAGGGAGCTGCGGCCTGCGGGGCGCCGACTTGGCGCACGGTCGTGGTGCCGGATGTGCCGGAGTTCATCGCGCCGATCGTCTTCGCCCTGCCGGTGCAGTTGCTGGCCTATCACACCGCCGTCTTCATGGGCACGGACGTGGACCAGCCGCGCAATCTCGCGAAATCCGTGACGGTGGAATAAGCGGCAATCGTTCGTATTTTCGATCTGAAGCGAAAAGGCCGCCCGGAGATCCTCCGGGCGGCCTTGTCTTTGCGGGCGTGGAGGGGCGATCAGTTCGCCGGCTTCTGCTCGTCCGTTGCAGCCTCGTCGTCGTTTGCGGCAGGGCAGAGCATGCCCAGCGCCCCGACGGTGACGCAGGAGCGGCACCAGGTGATGCCCTGACGCTCCTGCTGCTCCAGCAGTTCCTCCTCGCTCATGCCTTCCGGCGCCGGGATGCAGCTGCGGCCGCAGGGCTCCAGGCTTTCGTCCTCCGCGCTGAGCAGGCTGTAGAGCCGGCCGCTGGCGCAAAGGGCGGGGGCCGCGGCAAACGGGCCGGCCGAGGGAACCTCACCGGCATCGCCGGTCTCGGTGCCGCCCGCATCCGTATCCTCGCCGGTGCCCGTGTCGGGTTCGGTTCCGCCGCTTCCGTTCTCACCGGCCGGGTTGCAGGCGGCAAAGAGCTTGGCCAGCGTCTCGGGGTCGGTATACGGAGCTTCCTCGGTGCCAAGATCGCTGTCCTCACGGAAGCTGGCCCAGGCATCGCGGGTGCGGCGGCCGGTCAGGCCGTCGACCGGGCCGGCATCGTAACCGGCCGAGTTCAGGCAGGCCTGGATCCAGGAGATGTTCTCCTGCGGGGTCGGTGCCGGACGCTCCGGTGCGCAGCCTACGCCGAAGGGGCGATAGCCCTGCGCGCAGACGCAGCGGTTCTGGTTCGAGGAATAGACGAACGGGAACGTGCAGGCCTGGCTGTCGCGGCGCACGCATTCGCCGCGGTCGACCACATAGCCGCTCGGGCAGATGCAGCCGCCTGCGGACCGCGAATACTGCCAGGGAGCGACGCAGGCCGGCGGGGTGACGATCGGCGGGACCGGAACCGGCAGGATGCAGCGGCGCTCGCGGGCGGAGTAGATGTAGGGCAGACGGCAGACCGGCGGGCGGTCCGGCATTACGCAACGGTCGCCGCGGCGCACTTCCGGCGGGCGGCAGACAACCGGGGGCAGCACGCAGCGGCCTGCGCGCATGACACGCGGCGGACGGCACACCTCGGGACGCTCCGGCATGACGCAGCGATTGCCGCGGCGGACCTGCGGCGGCGGGCAGACGATGGGCGGCATGATGCAGCGGCCGTTCTGCATGACCCGCGGAGGTGCGCAGATCACCGGGGCCGGCAGCACGCACCGACCGTTGCGCATGACCCTCGGCGGCAGGCAGACGGCGGGACGCTCAGGCATCTCGCAGCGCCCCCCGCGCATGACGCGCGGCGGCGGGCAGAGGACCGGCCGGTCGGGACGGACGCAGCGTCCGTTCTGCATCACCCGCGGCGGGGCGCACAGGATCGGCCGTTCGGGCAGGACGATGGGCCTGTCGCGACCAAGGTCCAGCGGCTGGGCAGCAGCCTGGGTCTGCAGCAGGGCGAAAAACGCCAGCGTCATCGCCATCAGCAACCAGACGGCGCCCCTCACGCTTGCGGCCAGGAGTGGCGGGTCGGCGCAGGTCGCGCCCGCAAAGGCATGTGATCTCTTGGTCATTGCCAAATCCTCGCATTCTCTGGTTTGACCGTCGGCCAGTCCTGGCGGGATCGGATGACGGGATGAGGCAAGTCTGCGCGCGCGGTTGTCCTCTCGCCGTGATCGGCATCACATGGTGCGACGCCTTGTCACACGATGGTAAACCACTGGTGAGGAAGAGGCATCAGGCTTCTTCAGTCCGGCTCCGAGCCGGACGGGCGCGAGGCGACATAGGTCGCGCATCCCATCATGAAGACGCCGACGAAGACCGCCAGCTGCAGCGTCGGCTTGGCCGACAGCAGAAAGACCGCATAGCCGAAGGCCATGCCGCTGAGTGCGGCGATCTTGGCACGCGGGCGGATCGCCCGTTCATCGCGCCAGGCGCGGATACCGGGGCCGAACTGCGGATGCTCCAGCAGCCAGGCCTCGAGCGCCGGCGAGGAGCGGGCAAAACAGGCGGTGGCGCCGATGAAGAAGATGGTGGAAGGGAGCAAGGGCAGGAACGCGCCGACGATGCCGATCACCACCAGCGTTGCACCGAGCAGCCGGTAACCGAGACGCAGGGCCCAGGTCGTGCCGGGCGTGGGTGCATTCTGGTCCATGAAAGCGGTTTGTCTCCATGGCGACTTGCTCAATCGCTCAGGCTGACTATCAAATGTTCGGGCAGGGGGCTAGTTCGGCGGTGCAACATCGCGATATGCGAGGGTGGGCAGCGCACGAGAGCGGAACGGCCATAGCCGCACCGCCGTATGGCAGGACGTGAAGCGATCATGAGCGGAAGCAGCAATCCCGAAGAGCTGGAGCCAATCTCCGCGCCGGTGGCACGGCCAAGGGCAATGACCCGTTTGCGGAACTATTTCCTGACCGGGCTGATCATTGCCGGCCCGCTCGGTATCACGGCCTATCTGACCTGGTCGATCATCCAGTGGGTGGACGGCTGGATCAAGCCGCTCATCCCGCATGTCTACAATCCGGACACCTATCTTCCGATCCCTGTTCCCGGCGTCGGCCTGATCGTCGCGTTCCTGGCGCTCGTCGTCATCGGCTTCCTGACGGCGAACATCGCCGGGAAGACGTTGCTGTCCTATGGCGAATTGCTGCTGGGCCGAATGCCGGTGGTGCGCAATCTTTACAGCGGCCTGAAGCAGATCTTCGAAACCGTGCTGGCGGAGCGCTCCAACAGTTTCAAGAAGGCCGCGATCATCCAGTATCCGCGCCCGGGCCTGTGGGCGATCGTGTTCATCGCCACGGATGCGCGCGGCGAGGTTGCCCATCGCCTCGATGCGGAAGGGGCGGATGTGACGGCGGTCTTCCTGCCGACCACCCCCAACCCCACCTCCGGCTTTCTGCTCTACGTGCCCAAGAGCGAGATTATCGAGCTGGACATGACGGTCGAGGAAGCGGCGAAGCTGGTGATCTCGGCCGGCCTGGTCAGCCCGGAGTACGAGGCGTTGGCGCCGAGCCTGCCAAAGATGAGCGAGCCGCAACCGGCGGTCACCGACGCCTAAGATTGGCCTATCTTCCGTTACGGAAGTTTAGCCCGCGCGGAGCAGGCGGACCGCCTCGTCACGGCCGAAGAGATAGAGCAGCATACGCAGATGCGGACCGCGCTTGCCGTCCAGCGCCGGCTCGGTCTCCAGCACCAGCCGGGCATCGTCGCGTGCGGTTTCCAACAGGTCGCCTTGCGTGCCTGCATCGGCAATGCGGAAGCCCGGCGTTCCGGACTGGCGGGTGCCGAGGATTTCGCCCTCGCCACGCAGCCGCAGGTCCTCCTCGGCGATCAGGAAGCCGTCGTTGGTCTCGCGCATGATCGACAGTCGCGCACGGGCCGTCTCGCCGATCGGTGTCTTGTAGAGCAGAAGGCAGGTCGAGGCTTCCTTGCCGCGACCGACCCGGCCGCGCAGCTGGTGCAGCTGCGACAGGCCGAACCGTTCGGCGTGCTCGATGACGATGATGGACGCTTCCGGCACGTCGACGCCGACCTCGATCACGGTGGTGGCAACGAGAAGCTGGACCGGACCGTCCTTGAAGGCACGCATGGCGGCGTCTTTCTCGTCGCTGCTTTGGCGCCCGTGCACCAGCGCGACGCGCGGTCCCAGGAGCTGAGTCAGGACCGCATGGCGCTCCTCGGCTGCAGCAAGGTCGGATTTCTCGGATTCCTCGACGAGCGGGCACACCCAATACGCCTTCTTGCCCTCCTGGAGCGCGACGCGCAGGCGCTCGACCACCTCGTCCATCCGGTCGAGCGGCACGGCAACTGTCGTGATTGGCTGGCGGCCGGCGGGCTTCTCCGTCAGGCGAGAGACTTCCATGTCGCCGAAATAGGTGAGCACCAGCGTGCGCGGGATGGGCGTTGCCGTCATCACCAGCATGTCGACGCCCTGTCCCTTGGAGGCGAGCATCAGGCGCTGGTGAACGCCGAAGCGGTGCTGCTCGTCGACGATGGCAAGTCCGAGATTGGCAAAGGCAATGTCCGACTGGAAGAGCGCATGGGTGCCGACCAGCAGGTCGATCTCTCCGGCCTCCAGCGCTGCCCGCGTCTCGCGCTTGTGCCGGGCACCGTCCCGCCCGGTGAGGATGGCAAGGCGAATGCCGGCGGCCGCGCAGAGCGGGGCAAGAGAGGCGTGATGCTGGCGGGCAAGGATCTCGGTCGGCGCCATCAATACGGTCTGCGCGCCCGACTCGATGGCCGCCGCAGCCGCCAGCAGGCCGACCACGGTCTTGCCGGCGCCGACATCACCCTGCAGCAGGCGCAACATTCGAATCGGCGAGGCAAGGTCCTCCTCGATTTCGGTGACCGCTTGCGCCTGTCCATTGGTGAGAGAGTAGGGAAGGGCGGCCAGGATCCTCGCCTTCAAAACCCCTTCGAACTTGCGGCCGATGCCCCGTGTCTGGCGCAGGGAACGGCGCACGAGGGCCAGCGCCAGCTGGTTGGCGAGAAACTCGTCGTAGCTGAGGCGCGCAAGGGCCGTGCTGTCCTCACCCTGCTCGGCGAGCCGTGCCTCGTCGGGCCGATGCAGCGCGGTCAGCGCCTCGCGGAACGAAGGCCAGTTCGCCCGCTTGCCATGGGCCGCGTCCAGCCATTCGGGCAGGTCCGGTACACGCTCGAGCCCGGCCGCGATAGCCTTTTGCAGCACCTTGCCCGACAGGCCCTGCGTCAGCGGGTAGACGGGCTCGACCAGCGGCAGTGTGTCTGCCTCTTCCGCCGGCACCACATGGTCGGGGTGGACCATCTGCGGGCGGCCATTGAACCACTCGACCCGGCCGGAGACGATGAGATCGGCGCCCACCGGCATGGACTTCTCCAGCCAGCTGGAATTGGCATGGAAGAACACGAAGGCGATCTCGCCGCTGTCGTCGTGGCCGAAGATGCGGTAGGGCGCGCGGCTGGCGCGGGGAGGCGCCTGATGGCGGTCGATCCGCACTTCGAGCGTAACGATGGCCCCCTCCGGTGCGCGGGCGATGCCGGGGCGCAGGCGGCGGTCGATGATGCCGCTCGGCATGTGCATCAGCAGGTCGATGACATGCGGCTCGCGTTCCGGATCCGTTCCAAGCAGGCTGGCAAGCCGCACGGCCAACCTGGAGCCGACGCCCGGCAGGGAAGAAACAGGAGCAAACAGCGGGTCGAGGATCGAAGGGCGCATGGACGGAAGGCGGGCCGGTCTTCTGGCTGGTTGACATGCTGCCAAGGGTGCGGTCGCTGGAACCGGCGGCAGCCCCACGCATTGAGTTTCACGCGGGGACCGCTATAACCCGCGCACGATCAGGGTTCTGTCAAGGCCGCACCCATACGGCCGGGCAGAGGCGTCCCCAGGGATGCAGGCGAAGGCAAAGGAAACGGCATGGCAGACCGCACGGTCACCTCCGAAAGCGAACGCGACGACGACAGCGCGCGGCGCAAGCGCATTCTCTATCGCTGCCAGCATCGCGGCATGAAGGAGATGGACATTCTCCTCGGCGGATATGTGGGCGAGAACATCGCCACGATGAGCGAGGCGGATCTTGCCACGCTGGAAGTGCTGATGGACGTTTCCGACCAGGAACTGTTCGCCTGGATGATCGGACGCAAGCCGGTGCCGGCCGAGCACGATACCGGTCTTTACCGCGCCATCGCCGCCTATCGCAGCAAGAACAGCTAAACCTTCCGTCAGCCGCATGGGGCGTGGCTGGCCGGGTCAGGAACGAATCGTGGTCGACAAACTCTCCCTCAAGACAGGCAATGCCGTCATTACGGGCGTGCCGGACGGCGCGGAAGCCTATGTGCTGGCGGCTCTCGTCAAGGATGCAGGACCGGGCCTGGCCCTCGTCTTCGTGGCGCGCGATGCCAGCCATGCCCGCAGCGTGCAGGATGCGCTCGCTTATTTCGCGCCCGATTGCGATGTGCTCGACCTGCCGGCCTGGGATTGTCTTCCCTATGACCGGGTATCGCCGACATCCGCGCTGGTCGCCCGGCGCCTGACCTCGCTGAGCCGGCTTGCCGGCGGGGGCGGGGCCTTCGAGCGGCCGACCATTCTGCTGACCACCGCCAATGCCGCCTTGCAGCGCGTGCCGGTGCCCGATTTCGCTCGCAGTCAGAGCTGGAGCGCCCGTCCGGGCAACCGGGTCGATCTCGGCGGGTTGGTGTCGTGGCTGGAGACCAACGGCTTCGTGCGCTCCTCGACCGTGCAGGATACGGGCGAGTACGCCGTGCGCGGCGGTATCGTCGACGTCTTCGCGCCGGGAATGGAAGCGCCCGTCCGTCTCGACTTCTTCGGCGACACGCTGGAGTCGCTGCGTACCTTCGATACCGAGACCCAGCGCACGACGCGGCAGATCAAGCATCTCGATCTTGTCGCGATGAGCGAGGTCGTGCTGACGGAAGAGGCGATCTCCCGTTTCCGCAAGGGCTATGTGGCGGGCTTCGGCGCGACGGACCGGGACGACATCCTCTACCAGTCGATCAGCGAAGGCCGGCGCTATGCCGGCATGGAGCATTGGCTGCCGCTGTTCCACGAGCGGCTCGCGACCTTGTTCGACTATTGCGCGGGCGTGCCTTTCGTCCTGTCGTCGTCCATCGACGACGTGGTGCGCGAACGTCAGGATCAGATCTCCGAGCACTATCAGGCGCGTGTCGATGCGCTGGGCAAGGCAGGCGGCTCCGGCTCGGTGCCGTACAAGCCGCTGGCGCCGGACGCGCTCTACCTGACGGGGGAGGAATGGGCGACCTCCCTTGCCGATGGCGCGAGCCTGCGCCTGTCGGCCTTCGACGTGCCGCCCGGAACGGGGCAGCAGGTGCTGGAGCTCGGCGGCCGGCAGGGCCGCAGCTTTGCGGCCGAACGCTCGGCCGGCGATGTCAACGTCTTCGACGCGCTGGCGGCGCATGCCAGCGCTCGCCGCAAGGCAGGCGACCGCATCGTCATCGCCTGCTGGAGCGAGGGATCGCGCGAGCGTCTGTCGCATGTGCTGGCCGACCACGGGCTTGATCGTGCCGCGCCCGTTGCGACCGACCGTGATGCGCTGGGCCTGCCCAAGGGCATGGCTGCGCTCGCCGTGCTCGGCATCGAGCAGGGCTTCGAGGTCGACGGCCTGACCGTCATCTGCGAGCAGGACATCCTTGGCGATCGCCTGGTGCGCCAGCGCCGCCGCAAGGCATCGGGCGCCAATGTCCTGACCGAAGCGGCAAGCCTTGCCCAGAACGATCTTGTGGTCCACGTCGACCACGGCATCGGCCGCTTCATCGGCCTGCGCACCATCGAGGCGGCCGGCGCGCCGCACGATTGTCTCGAGCTGCAATATGCCGGCGGCGACAAGCTGTTCCTGCCGGTCGAGAACATCGAGCTTCTGACCCGCTACGGATCGGAAGACACCGAGGCGCAGCTCGACAAGCTGGGCGGCGGGGCCTGGCAGGCCCGCAAGGCCCGGATGAAGAAGCGGATCCTCGAGACCGCCGACGGGTTGATCAAGACCGCTGCTGCCCGGGCGCTGCGCACGGCGCCTCCCATCGTTCCGCCGGAAGGCGTCTACGACGAGTTTGCGACGCGCTTCCCCTATGACGAGACCGAGGACCAGCTCAACGCCATCGATGCGGTGTTCGAGGATCTCGCGTCGGGCCGCCCGATGGACCGGCTGGTCTGCGGCGACGTCGGTTTCGGAAAGACCGAGGTCGCCCTGCGCGCTGCCTTCATCGCCGCGATGACGGGGCGCCAGGTTGCGCTGGTCGTGCCGACGACACTGCTGGCCCGCCAGCACTTCAAGACGTTCTCCGAGCGCTTCCAGGGCCTGCCGATCAATGTTGCGCATGCCTCGCGCCTTGTACCGGCGAAGGACCTCGCCGCGACCAAGAAGGGCCTCGCCGACGGTTCGGTCGATATCGTTGTGGGCACCCACGCCCTGCTCGGCAAGGGCGTTACCTTCCGCGATCTCGGCCTCCTGATCATCGACGAGGAGCAGCATTTCGGCGTGAAGCACAAGGAGAAGCTCAAGGAGCTGAAATCCGAGGTGCATGTGCTGACCCTGTCGGCAACGCCGATCCCGCGCACCCTGCAGCTGGCGCTGACCGGCGTGCGGGAATTGTCGCTGATCGCGACGCCGCCGGTGGACCGGCTTGCCGTGCGCACGTTCATCTCGCCGTTCGATCCGGTGGTGGTGCGCGAGGCGCTGCTGCGCGAGCGCTATCGCGGCGGCCAGAGCTTCTATGTCTGCCCGCGCGTCTCGGATCTCGCCGACCAGAAGGCTTTCCTCGAGCAGAGTGTGCCGGAGGTGAAGGTCGCGGTGGCGCATGGCCAGATGGCGCCGGGAGAGCTGGAAGACGTCATGAACGCCTTCTACGAGGGCAAGTACGACGTGCTGCTGTCGACGACCATCGTGGAGTCGGGCCTCGATATTCCGACTGCCAACACGCTGATCGTCCACCGGGCGGACATGTTCGGCCTTGCCCAGCTCTACCAGCTGCGCGGGCGTGTCGGCCGCTCGAAGACGCGGGCCTATGCGCTGTTCACGGTGCCGGCCAACAAGTCGCTGACGACCACCGCCGACCGCCGTCTCAAGGTGCTGCAGTCGCTCGACAGCCTCGGTGCCGGCTTCCAGCTCGCCAGCCACGATCTCGACATTCGCGGTGCGGGCAACCTGCTCGGCGAGGAGCAGTCGGGACACATCAAGGAAGTCGGTTTCGAACTCTACCAGCAGATGCTGGAGGAGGCGGTGGCGCAGCTGCGCACCGGCGACGACACGGAAGCGGAAGAGACCTGGTCTCCGCAGATCCAGGTCGGCACGCCGGTTCTCATTCCGGAGAGCTATGTCGCCGACCTGCCGCTGCGCCTGTCGCTCTATCGGCGTCTGGCGGACCTTTCGGCGCCGGAAGATATCGATGCGTTCGGCGCCGAGCTCATCGACCGTTTCGGTCCGCTGCCGGAAGAGGTGGAGCACCTGTTGAAGATCGTCTTCATCAAGGGGCTGTGCCGCCGGGCCAATGTGGAGAAGATCGACGCCGGACCGAAGGGCGTGGTCATCGCCTTCCGCAACAGCTCCTTCGCCAATCCGGCCGGCCTGGTGTCCTATATCGCCGAGCAGGGTGTGCTGGCGAAGATCCGCCCCGATCAGAAGGTGGTTCTGGTGCGCGACTGGGACAGCGCCGAGCAGCGGCTCAAGGGCAGTGCCGCCGTCCTGCTCAAGCTGGTGCGCCTTGCTGAGGCCGAAACTGCTGCCGCCTGAGCCTTTCGCTCGGGCGGCAACCAACCATTAAGGCTGTTGGCCGATAGTGGTCCCGTCGAACTGTTCGTATCGAGTCGGGTCGCTTCCGTGCCGTTCAATTCCACCCGTTACCGCCGCCGCACCCTTCGCCAGCGCCTCACGGTGCCCGCGATTGCCGTGGGGCTTGTCGCCTACTTCGCCTTTCACGCGCTGAACGGCGAACTCGGTCTCGTGGGCAAAGCCCGGATCGAGCACCGCTACGCCGAGCTGGAAAAAGAGCTTGCCGTGGTGCGGGGGGAGCGCGAAGAATTGCTGAGGCGCGTGATGTTGCTGCGCCCCGAGAGCCTCGATCCGGACATGATCGACGAGCGCGCGCGCGCGAGCCTCAATCTGGTGAACCCGCAGGAGCTCGCAATCCTGCGGCCGAGCCATGCCTCGGCAAAATAACCTAAATCTAGTTCATAATGTATATTGAACCAGATTTCTGTTAAAATTCGAAAAATCCATACATATCAGTTATTTGATCTGTTTTTCGGCTCGGTAACTTCCGGCTTTCATTGACTTTTCGCCTCGCGTACCTTCCGCTAGATTGTTGAAGGGGAAACGCCGTCCCGCAAGGGGCGCAAAACCGAGACGAGGGACATGGCTGGAACGTCTGGCAAGGCCTCCGGTGCACGCTCGAAGAGCGCTGCCCGGTCGAAGGGAGGGGCGGCCAAATCGTCGCCCGCGATCGTAGAGTTCACCAAGGAGCAGGAACTGGGTGCCTATCGGCACATGCTGCTCATTCGCCGCTTTGAGGAAAAGGCCGGCCAGCTTTATGGCATGGGCCTGATCGGCGGCTTCTGTCACCTTTATATCGGCCAGGAAGCGGTCGTCGTCGGCATGCGCATGGCATCCAAGGACGGCGACCAGATGATCACCGGCTATCGTGATCACGGCCATATGCTCGCCATGGACATGGACCCGAAGGGCGTCATGGCCGAGCTGACCGGGCGTCGGGGCGGCTATTCCAAGGGGAAGGGCGGCTCCATGCACATGTTCTCCAAGGAAAAGCAGTTCTACGGCGGCCACGGCATCGTCGGCGCCCAGGTCTCGCTCGGCACCGGCCTTGGCTTCGCCAACCGCTACCGTGAGAACGGTGCGGTCGCGATGACCTTCTTCGGCGACGGCGCCTCCAACCAGGGCCAGGTCTACGAGAGCTTCAACATGGCGCAGCTTTGGAAGCTGCCCGTGGTCTATGTCATCGAGAACAATAAGTACGGCATGGGCACCAGCATCGAGCGTGCCTCCGCGACGACGGACCTGTCCCAGCGCGGCGCCTCGTTCGGCATTCCCGGCGAGCAGGTCGACGGCATGGACGTGCGCGCCGTCATGGCGGCCAGCGAGAAGGCGCTCGAGCATTGCCGCTCGGGCAAGGGGCCGTACATCCTCGAAATGATCACCTATCGCTATCGCGGCCACTCCATGTCCGACCCGGCCAAGTACCGGTCGAAGGAGGAGGTCCAGAAGATGCGCACCGAGCACGATCCGATCGAGCAGGTCCGCAAGCGTCTTCTGGAGAACGGGTGGGCGAGCGAGGACGACCTCAAGGCCATCGACAAGGAGGTGCGCGAGATCGTGGCGGAGTCCGCCGAGTTCGCGCAGACGGATCCGGAGCCGGATGTGTCCGAGCTCTACACCGACATTCTTCTTTGATCGCGGGAGCGTACGATGCCGATTGAGATTCTGATGCCGGCCCTCTCCCCGACGATGGAAGAGGGCACCCTGGCCAAATGGGTGAAGAAGGAAGGCGACAGCGTCGCCGCCGGCGATGTGATCGCCGAAATCGAGACCGACAAGGCGACCATGGAAGTCGAGGCGGTCGACGAGGGCGTGCTCGGCAAGATCCTCGTTGCCGAGGGGACCGAGAACGTCAAGGTCAACACGCCGATCGCCATGCTGCTGGGCGAGGACGAGGACGCATCCGCCCTCGACGCCGCGCCGAAGACCGCTGCAGCGCCTGCGCCGCAGGAAAAGGAAGCCGAGGCTCCGGCTGAGAAGCCGGCTCCGGTTGCCGCAGCGCCCGTTGCTCCGGCCCCTGACGACGTGAGCGATCCGGATGTGCCGGAAGGCACGCCGATGGTGAAGACCACCGTCCGCGAAGCGCTGCGCGATGCGATGGCGGAAGAGATGCGCCGCGACGGCGACGTCTTCCTGATGGGCGAGGAAGTCGCCGAGTACCAGGGAGCCTACAAGATCTCGCAAGGCTTGCTCGAGGAGTTCGGTGCCAAGCGCGTCATCGACACCCCGATTACCGAGCACGGCTTCACGGGTCTTGGCGTGGGTGCAGCGATGGCCGGCCTCAAGCCGATCGTCGAGTTCATGACCTTCAACTTCGCCATGCAGGCGATCGACCAGATCATCAACTCCGCCGCCAAGACGCTCTACATGTCCGGCGGCCAGATGGGCGCGCCGATCGTGTTCCGCGGCGCCAACGGTGCGGCGGCCCGCGTCGCAGCCCAGCACAGCCAGGACTATGCGGCCTGGTACGCCCACGTTCCGGGCCTCAAGGTCGTGCAGCCCTGGTCGGCGGCCGATGCCAAGGGTCTGCTCAAGGCCGCGATCCGCGACCCGAACCCGGTCGTCTTCCTCGAGAACGAGATCCTCTACGGCCAGACCTTCGAGATCCCGGATGTCGAGGACTTCGTCCTGCCGATCGGCAAGGCCAAGGTCGAGCGCAAGGGCAGCGATGTGACCATCGTCTCTTGGGGCATCGGCATGACCTACGTCATGAAGGCAGTCGAGGAACTGGCGGCTGCGGGCATTTCCGCGGAAGTGGTCAACCTGCGCTCGATCCGTCCGCTCGACATCGACACGGTCATCGCGTCGGTGAAGAAGACCGGCCGTCTGGTCACGGTCGAGGAAGCCTACCCGATGTGCTCGGTTTCCGCGGAAATCGGCTATCAGGTCCAGGAGAAGGCGTTCGACTGGCTCGACGCGCCGATCCTGCGGGTCACCGGCAAGGATGTGCCGATGCCCTATGCGGCCAACCTCGAAAAGCTGGCTCTGCCTTCGGTGAAGGAAGTCATCGACGCGGTCAAAGCCGTCACCTACACGGCCTGAGGCGGGGAAGAGACGATGCCAATCAAGATTTTGATGCCGGCCCTCTCGCCGACGATGGAAGAGGGCAATCTCGCCAGGTGGCTGGTCAAGGAGGGCGACACCGTCTCCTCCGGCGACGTCATCGCGGAAATCGAGACCGACAAGGCGACCATGGAAGTCGAGGCGGTCGACGAGGGCACGGTGGGCAAGATCCTCGTTGCGGAAGGCACCGAGGGTGTGAAGGTCAACGAGGTCATCGCGCTGCTGCTGGAAGAGGGGGAGGATGCCTCCTCCCTCGACGGCGCCGCGAAGGCCGACGCCGCGCCGGCCAAGGCGGAGGCTCCGGCAAAGTCCGAGGCCCCGGCCAAGTCGGAGCCGTCCGCTCCGGCAGCCGCCCAGCAGGCGGCTACCGCCAAGGCGCCGCCGGCGCCAGCCAGCGACAAGGGTGAGCGCATCTTTGCCTCGCCGCTCGCGCGCCGGCTTGCGGCGCAGGATGGTCTCGATCTTGCCGCGATCTCCGGCTCCGGTCCGCATGGCCGCATCGTCAAGCGCGATGTGGACGAAGCGCTGAAGTCCGGTACCGGCCGCAAGGGTGCGGATACACCGAAGGCCGCTGCGGCCGAAAAGCCCGCTGCTGCCGAGGCTCCCAAGGCCGCCGCGCCGTCCGGCATGGCGGATTCCCAGGTGCTCAAGCTCTTCGAGGAGGGCAGCTACGAGGTCGTGCCGCATGACAACATGCGCAAGACCATCGCCAAGCGCCTGACGGAGTCCAAGCAGACCGTGCCGCATTTCTACCTGACGGTGGATTGCGAGCTCGACGCGCTGCTGGCCCTTCGTGCCCAGCTCAACGACGCGGCGCCGAAGGACAAGGACGGCAAGCCGGCCTACAAGCTCTCGGTCAACGACATGGTCATCAAGGCCCATGCGCTGGCGCTGAAGGCGGTGCCGGCGGCCAATGCCAGCTGGACCGACGGTGGCATGCTGGTCCACAAGCACGCCGATGTCGGCGTTGCCGTGGCCATCGAGGGGGGGCTGATCACCCCGATCATCCGCCGGGCCGACGAGAAGACCTTGTCCGCGATCTCCAACGAGATGAAGGACCTGGCTGGCCGTGCCCGCAGCCGCAAGCTGCAGCCGCAGGAATACCAGGGCGGCACCACCTCCGTGTCAAATCTCGGCATGTTCGGGATCAAGGACTTCGCTGCCGTGATCAATCCGCCGCACGCGACCATTCTCGCGGTCGGTGCGGGAGAGCAGCGCGCCGTGGTCAAGAACGGCGCCCTGGCAATTGCCACCGTCATGTCGGTGACCCTGTCGACCGACCACCGCGCGGTCGACGGCGCCCTCGGCGCGGAATTGATGTCTGCGTTCCGGCAGTTCATCGAAAACCCGATGAGCATGCTGGTGTGATCGGACGGCCGGCGCCCTGCTGTGGCGCCGGCCGTCTTGCCATCTATTCCGTTTCCGCCGGGTGCAGCCTTCCGGCGCGCCCGCCGTCCTATCTGGAGGACTTTTCATGAGCGGTACGTCCTACGACGTCATCATCATCGGCTCGGGCCCGGGAGGCTATGTCACGGCCATCCGTGCGGCGCAGCTCGGACTCAAGACCGCGATCGTCGAGCGCGAGCATCTTGGCGGCATCTGCCTCAACTGGGGCTGCATTCCCACCAAGGCGCTGCTCCGGTCCGCGGAGATCCTCGATCACGCCAACCACGCCAAGAGCTACGGCCTCAAGCTCGAGGGCAAGATGACCGCCGACGTCAAGGACGTGGTCGCCCGCTCGCGCGGCGTCTCGGCCCGTCTCAATGGCGGCGTCGCCTTCCTGATGAAGAAGAACAAGATCGACGTGATCTGGGGCGAGGCGAAGCTGACCAAGCCCGGCGAGATCAGCGTCGGCAAGTCGACGAAGCCGGTGGTCGAGCCGCAGAACCCGGTGCCGAAGGGCGTCAAGGGCGAGGGCACCTACACCGCCAAGCACATCATCGTCGCGACCGGCGCGCGTCCCCGCGCCCTGCCGGGCATCGAGCCGGACGGCAAGCTGATCTGGACCTATTTCGAGGCGATGAAGCCGGACGTCATGCCCAAGTCGCTGGTCGTCATGGGCTCGGGCGCCATCGGCATCGAGTTTGCGTCCTTCTACCGCTCGATGGGCGCCGAGGTGACCGTTGTAGAAGTGATGCCGCAGGTCATGCCGGTCGAAGACGCCGAGATCTCCGCCTTCGCCCGCAAGCAGCTGGAAAAGCGCGGCCTCAAGATCCTCACCGAGGCCAAGGTCGCCAAGGTGGAGAAGGGCGCGAATTCCGTCACAGCTCATGTTGAGACCAAGGACGGCAAGGTCGAGAAGATCACCGCCGACCGCCTGATCTCCGCCGTCGGCGTCCAGGGCAATATCGAGGGCCTCGGCCTCGAGGCGCTCGGCGTCAAGACCGACCGCGGCTGCATCGTCATCGACGGCTACGGCAAGACCAACGTGCCGGGCATCTACGCCATCGGCGACGTCGCCGGCCCGCCGATGCTGGCTCACAAGGCCGAGCACGAGGGCGTCATCTGCATCGAGAAGATCGCCGGCGTGCCGGGCGTCCATCCGATGGAGAAGGGCCGCATTCCGGGCTGCACCTACTGCAATCCGCAGGTCGCCTCCGTCGGCCTCACCGAAGCCAAGGCCAAAGAGCAGGGCCGCGACATCCGTGTCGGCCGCTACAGCTTTGCCGCAAACGGCAAGGCGATCGCGCTTGGCGAGGACCAGGGCATGATCAAGACGATCTTCGACAAGAAGACCGGCGAGCTGATTGGCGCCCACATGGTCGGCGCGGAAGTGACCGAGCTGATCCAGGGCTTCGTGGTCGCCATGAACCTGGAGACCACCGAGGAAGAGCTGATGCACACGATCTTCCCGCATCCGACCCTGTCGGAAATGATGAAGGAAAGCGTGCTCGACGCCTATGGCCGGGTGCTCAACGCCTGAGGACAGGCCCTGGCCCGAACTTGAGTTGCACGGTGAAGCGTCTACCCTCGGCAGGCGCTTCACCGCACCTTCCTGCAAACGGGGGCTTTCGACATGGACGTCAAGAACATCCTCATCTGGTGCGTCATCGGTCTCATTGCCGGCTGGCTTGCCAGCCTGGTGATCGGCGGCGGTGGCCTTGTGCGCTATCTGATCACCGGCCTGATCGGTGCTTTCGTCGGCGGCTTTCTGTTCAACATGGCCGGCATCAGCATCAATGTCGGCAATGCCTTCGTGAACCAGATCATCGTCGCGGCTATAGGCGCCGTGGTGGTGGTGCTGATCGCGCGGGTAATCGCCTGATCTCTCGGGCCGGCTTTCAGGTGAGGACATAATGGGCATCATCCTCTGGATCGTGATCGGGTTGATCGCCGGCGCCGTCGCGTACCGCGTGCTCGACAGCCGCGGCGGCTTTTTCGGCAGCCTGATCGTCGGCCTGATCGGTGCGCTGGTCGGTGGCAAGCTCGCCGAAATCTTCAAGCTGAACGTGTCGGGCGCATTCATCGACCAGCTGGTCCTGGCGACCGTGGGCGCGATCCTGCTTCTGTTCGTCTGGCGGAAGATCCGGAGTTGAACGAGTTAGCCCCAATCGAGGCCTACCCGCTGCGCGCGAGCGACAAGCTGCGTTACAGCGACACGGACCGGCAGGGACACGTCAACAACGCGGTCTACTCGACGTTTCTGGAGACCGGCCGGGTGGAGCTCCTGTTCCATGTGGCCGGGGAGCTGGCAGAACCGGGCGCGGCCTTTGTGATCGCCCGGCTGGAGCTTGACTTCCTTGCCGAAGGCCTGTGGCCCGGCATGGTGGAGATCGGCACCGCGGTGGCGAACATCGGGCGCAGTTCCATAACCCTGGAACAGGTGATCTGCCAGGACGGGCGGCATCTGGCGAAGGCGCGCAGCGTGATCGTGCAGATGAACGAGAGCACACGACGCTCCCAGCCTCTGGGGGAGGCTGCCGTTGCGCAGTTGAAGAGCTACATGAGACCTGCTGCGGCGGTATAGCAGACCGGCGCGGAACCGCTTGACCTTTCACCCCAACAGCGACACTTAGGTGCCATGGTTACACTCCTCGACACGGTTACCCAGGGCAGCTCGCAGGCCGAGCGGCCCCGCCATCCGGAAAAGGCCCACCGGCCCGACAACCCGATCCAGCGCAAGCCTGCCTGGATCCGGGTCAAGGCGCCGACGTCTCCCGTCTACCGGGAAACGCAGCAGGTGGTGCGCTCCAACAATCTCGTGACCGTCTGCGAGGAAGCGGGCTGTCCGAATATCGGCGAGTGCTGGTCGAAGAAGCATGCCAGCTTCATGATCCTCGGCGACACCTGCACCCGCGCCTGCGCCTTCTGCAACGTGCGCACGGGCATGCCCGGTCCGGTCGACCCGAAGGAACCGACCGGCGTTGCCGAGGCCGTCGCGACGATGGGCCTGCAGCATGTCGTCATCACCTCGGTGGACCGCGACGACCTTGCCGACGGTGGTGCCGGCCATTTCGCCGAAGTGATCCAGGCGATCCGCGAGCGCGCGCCCTCGACCACCATCGAGGTGCTGACGCCCGATTTCTTGCGCAAGCCCGGCGCCCTGGAAACGGTGGTTCGCGCGCGGCCCGACGTCTTCAACCACAATCTGGAGACGGTGCCGTCCAAGTATCTGACCGTGCGCCCCGGCGCGCGCTATTTCCACTCCATCCGCCTGCTTCAGCAGGTGAAGGAGATCGACCCGAGCATGTTCACCAAGTCGGGCATCATGGTCGGTCTCGGCGAGGAGCGGAACGAGGTGCTGCAGCTGATGGACGATCTGCGCACCGCAGAGGTCGACTTCCTGACAATCGGCCAGTATCTGCAGCCGAGCTCCAAGCACCACGCGGTGGCGCGCTTCGTGACGCCGGACGAGTTCACGGCATTCGAGAAGATCGCCTATGCCAAGGGCTTCCTGAAGGTTTCGGCCAGCCCGCTGACCCGTTCGTCGCATCATGCGGGCGAGGACTTCGCGGACCTGAAGCGTGCGCGCGCCGCCAAGCTGGGCCGGGCCGCTTCCGTCTGATATTCCGGCCCGGCCGTGTGCCGGGCCGTCGACACGAGAAAGACGCAGGACCGAACGTCACATGCCGTCATTCCAGACCGTCCACAAGGTGGCGCACAGCAGCGAGGACATGTTCGCTCTGGTCGCCGATGTGGAGAAGTATCCCGAATTCGTACCGCTTTGCGAGAAGCTGCAGGTGAGGGGGCGCAAGGATCTCGGCGAGGGGCGCGAGGTTCTGGTGGCCGACATGACAGTCGCCTACAAGCTGTTCCGCGAGACCTTCACCAGCCGCGTCACGCTGGAACCTGCCGCGGGCCGGATTCTTGTCGAATATCTCGACGGCCCGTTCCGGCATCTTGAAAATGTATGGACGTTCAAGCCGCTCGGCGAGGATGCCTGCGAGGTCGGTTTCGACATTACCTACGAGTTTAAGAGCCGCACGCTCAGCGCGTTGATGTCGGCGATGTTCGACCGGGCGTTCCGCAAGTTCTCGGACGCGTTCGAGGCGCGGGCCGACGTGGTCTACGGCGCTTCGGGCTGACCTCGAAGCGCCTCAGCGTGCGTGATAGGACGATGAGGCGGCGCCGGAGTTTCCGACCTTGGAAAAGATCTGGCGGATGTAGATGAAGCGCATGCGGCGGTTCACCGCCTCGTCGCTCGCACGCATCACCTCCGCATTCGTGCCGGTGACGCCGATATCGGCGAGCTTGACCTGCTTGCTCGGGTCCTGGCAGATCCGGTACCAGCCCTTGCCCTGGTTCATTTCCAAACCGACGTCGCGGCCTTCTTCTGCCTCGTAGTTCATCCAGGCGACTGTTGCCGCACGGGCAAAGTAGGCCCGTCCGCAGAGCGAGATCTCGTGGAGATTGTCTCCGGCGCGGGTGAACACCTTGTGGCTGCCATAGAAAGATCCGTCGGAGTGCCGGGAGATCATGTGGATATCGCCGGCAAGAGCGCTCGCGGGGAGTGCTGCTGCGAGTAAAATGGTCAGGCAGGTTTTACGCATGTAACATGTCCCTGTTTGCAAAGGACTTTGGGTGCATGCCCCAGAAAAAACAATTAACTGGCGAGAAACTTTGCCGAACTGGTCACTCGTTCGTTGTGCGAGCCGCTAAAACTTTAGCGATGGTCTGTGACAGGGCCGCCAGCGCGCGCTCCACGGTCGCAAGGCGCACGCCGCTTCGCCCGATGTCGCCGAACCGCAATTCCTTATGGTGCGTGGAAAGGCCCTTTGCCGCCAGCGCCATATGAACGAGGCCGACCGGCTTTTCCGCCGAACCACCGCCCGGTCCGGCAATGCCGGTGACGGCGACGGTCACATCGGCGCGCGATGCGGCGAGCGCGCCTTCCGCCATCGCGATGGCGACTTCGCGGCTGACTGCGCCGACGCGGGCGATCAGATCGGCCGGAACGCCCAGCATGTCGCTTTTCGCTTCGTTCGAATAGGTCACGAACCCGCGCTCGACCGCCGAGGACGAGCCGGCAATCTCCGTCAGCGCCCCGGCGATCAGTCCGCCGGTGCAGGATTCGGCCGTGGCCAGCATCAGCCCTGCTTCGCTCGCCTCGCGGATCACCCGGGCGGCGCTGTCCTCGATGCGGGCAAGATCGGTCACGCTCTGGCTCCTTGCGCGGGCAACTCGTCGTCTTCGGCCGGCAGGCGGACCGTGGCGGTCGCCAGTGCCGCGATGCCTTCCTCGCGGCCCGTGAAGCCGAGCCGTTCGGAGGTCGTCGCCTTCACCGATACCCGGTGCAGGGGCGTGCCGCAAATCTCGGCGATGCGGGCGCGCATGGTTTCGCGGTGGGGGCCGATCTTCGGGCGCTCGCAGACGATCGTCACGTCGAGATGGGAGATGCGGCCGCCGCGCTGGCGCAGCCGATCCACCGCATAGGCAAGGAACTGATCGGAGGGCGCACCGCGCCACTGCGGATCGCTCGGCGGGAAGTGATGGCCGATGTCGCCGTCGCAGATGGTCGCCAGGACCGCGTCGGTGAGTGCGTGCAGCACCACGTCCGCGTCGGAGTGCCCCTTCAGCGCGCGGTCGTGGAGAATGGTGATGCCGCCGAGAATGACCCCGCGGCCCGCTTCGAAGGCGTGCACGTCGTAGGCGGTGGCGACACGCGTTTCCATGTCCATGCGCTGCTCCCTGGTGGCGCTTTCGCTGTCGAGGCGGCGCAGGTCCTCCGCCGTCGTGATCTTGATATTGCCGGTTTCGCCGGGCGTCAGCACGACCGTGTGGCCGGCCCATTCGGCAACGGCCGCGTCATCGGTGAAGGAGGCAAGCCCTTCGCTCGCCGCCCGCTCATGCGCGGCCAGAATGTCGCTATAGCGGAAGGCCTGCGGCGTCTGCGCGGCATAAAGTCCGCTGCGCTCCACCGTCCCGAGGATCGCGCCGCTTTCGCCATCCGCGCGCTTGAGCGTGTCGGAGACCGGGATCGCCGCAATCGCAGCGCGGTGGCCGGTCACAATCGCGTCGATGGACGCTGCTATGACCTTTGCCGAGACGAAGGGGCGGGCCCCGTCGTGGATAAGAACGATGTCGGGGCCGAAGTCTTCCAGCGCCCGCAATCCGTTCAGCACCGTTTGCTGGCGCGTCTCGCCGCCGGTGGCCGGCGGTCGCAGGCGCGGATCTGCAAGACCGGCGACGCAGTCGGCATAATGGGTGCCGTCGTCTTCGCCGATAAGCACCACGACGCAGGATACTCGCTCGCAGGCGAGGGCGGCCTCGATTGTGCGTCGCAGCACGGGCGTGACGCCGATCTTGCGATACTGCTTGGGCAGGCCGCCGCCCGCGCGCAGGCCCTTGCCTGCCGCGACGATCAGCATGGCCACCCGATCGGCGGCGCCCGGCGGGAAACTGGCAGGCGGGGTCATCGTCATGTCCGGTCGTCAATGCGGATGCGGCGGTTTTGCCGGTTTCGCTGCGCATCCACAAGGCTTATGTCGGGGCCGTGAATTTCGCACTTGCAGCGTAAACGGCATTGTCTATTCTGTAGGCACACAGGAAAGTGCACATCATATGAGCATTCATCAGGGCGGCGCAGGCTGCCGCGGCATCAGGATCGGGACTGTCGAGAGCGCCAATTGCGTGTTCCTCGCCCCCATGTCCGGCGTCACCGATGTGGCTTTCCGGCGTTTGGCGCATCGCTTTGGCGCTGGGCTCGTGGTCTCCGAAATGGTGGCGTGCGAGCAGCTGGCCGAGGGCCATCCGGAAACCCGTCTTCGCAGCGAGGGAATCGCCGGCGCGCCGCATGTGGTGCAGCTTGCCGGCCGCGAGGCCCGCTGGATGGCGGAGGGCGCGCGTCTGGCGGAGGCGGCCGGAGCCGATGTCATCGATATCAACATGGGCTGCCCGGCCAAGAAGGTGACGTCCGGTTATTCCGGGTCGGCGCTCATGCGCGATCTCGACCATGCCCTGACGCTGGTAAAGGCGACCGTCGGCGCGGTGTCCGTGCCGGTGACGCTGAAGATGCGCCTTGGCTGGGATCACGATTCGCTCAACGCGCCAGAGCTTGCCGCGCGAGCCGAGGCGGCCGGCGTTGCGATGATCACCGTCCATGGCCGCACCCGTTGCCAGTTCTACAAGGGGCAGGCGGACTGGGATGCGATCCGGGCGGTGCGCGAGCGCATTGCCGTTCCCTTGGTCGCCAATGGCGATTGCTCCTCGGCGGACGATGCACGCGAGATGATGACCCGTTCCGGCGCCGATGCGGTGATGGTCGGGCGCGCGGCCTATGGCCGGCCCTGGCTGCCGGGGGCAATCGCCGCCGAGCTGGACGGCCTGCCCAGCCCTCAGGTTCCGTCCGGTGCCGAGCTCGGCAAGCTGGTGTGCGAGCATATCGAGATGATGCAAGAGCTCTACGGCCCGCAGAAGGGGCTGCGGCTCGCCCGCAAGCATATCGCCTGGTATCTGGACGCAGGCGCGCCCGATGCGCCCGGAGCCCTGCGCCAGAAGATCCTGACCTCGGAAGATGCCGGCTTTGTCGCTGCCAGCCTCATGGCCTGTTTTTCGGGCATGCCGGAGACCGGAACCAGCCTGGAGGCCGCCGCATGAGAGGCGCACGCGAAGCCGCTGCCGGTCCCATCCCCGGCACCAACGGCCAGATCCTCGATGCCCTGCCGCATCCGCTGATCCTGGTCGACCCGCAAGGGCGCATCGTCGAGGCCAACATGGCGGCGGAAAGCTTCTTCCGCGCCAGCGCGCAGGTGCTGCGCCGGCATCCGGTGTCCCATTTTGTGCCCTTCGGCAGTCCGCTCCTGATGCTGATCTCGCAGGTCAGGGAGCGCGGTGCGCCAGTCAACGAATACAAGGTGGACATCAGCTCGCCCCGCATCGGCGCGGAGAAGATCGTCGACATCATCGCCGCGCCGGTAACCGACCGGCCGGGGGCCGTTGTCCTGATGCTGCAGGAACGGGGCATGGCGGAAAAGATCGACCGCCAGCTGACGTCCCGCGGGGCGGCGCGCACGGTCTCGGGTCTTGCCACGATGCTGGCGCACGAGATCAAGAACCCGCTGTCCGGCATTCGCGGCGCGGCGCAGCTGCTGGAGGCCTCGGCCGCCGAGGACGACCGTCCGCTCACGCGGCTGATCATGGATGAGACCGACCGGATCGTGAAGCTGGTCGACCGGATGGAGGTGTTCTCCGACGAGCGGCCCGTGGAGCGCGAGCCGGTCAACATCCATGTGGTGCTCGACCATGTGCAGCGCCTCGCCAATTCCGGCTTTGCGCGCAACATCCCGATCAATGTCGAATACGACCCGTCGCTGCCGCTGGTCCTGGCCAATCGCGACCAGCTGGTGCAGGTGTTCCTCAATCTGGTGAAGAACGCCAGCGAGGCGGTGGCGGGCGAACCGGCGGGCGAGATCACGCTGACCACGGCCTATCGCCCCGGCATCCGTTTGTCGGTGCCGGGCTCGCGGGAGCGGGTGAGCCTGCCGCTCGAATTCTGCGTGCGAGACAATGGTCCGGGCGTTCCCGAGGACCTGCTGCCGCATCTCTTCGACCCCTTCGTGACGACCAAGGCCAACGGCTCCGGCCTGGGGCTTGCCCTGGTCGCCAAGATCATCGGCGACCATGGCGGCGTCATCGAATGTGACAGCCAGCCCGGCCGAACCGTTTTCCGAATCCTGATGCCCGCCTACGCGACGCAGGACGAAATCTGACATCTGGGACACCGACCATGCCGACCGGGACCATCCTCGTTGCCGATGACGACGCCGCAATCCGCACGGTGCTGAACCAGGCGCTGTCACGCGCTGGCTACACCGTCCGGCTCACCTCCAATGCAACCACGCTCTGGCGCTGGGTCAGCTCCGGCGACGGCGATCTCGTCGTCACCGACGTGATGATGCCGGACGAAAACGCATTCGACGTCCTGCCGCGCATCAAGAAGCTGCGGCCGGACCTGCCGGTCATCGTCATGAGCGCGCAGAACACGTTCATGACGGCGATCCGGGCGTCGGAGAAGGGGGCTTATGAGTATCTGCCCAAGCCCTTCGACCTGAAGGAGCTGACCAGCATCGTGGGTCGGGCTCTTTCGGAGCCGCGCCGGATCAAGATGGACGAGCCGGAGGAGGCGGGCGAGAACATCCCGCTGGTCGGGCGCTCGCCGGCCATGCAGGAAATCTACCGGGTGCTCGCCCGTCTGATGCAGACCGACCTGTCGGTGATGATCAACGGCGAGTCGGGAACCGGCAAGGAGCTCGTCGCCCGCGCCCTGCACGACTACGGCAAGCGCCGCAACGGCCCCTTCGTTGCCATCAACATGGCGGCAATCCCGCGCGACCTGATCGAGGCCGAGCTGTTCGGTCACGAGAAGGGCGCCTTCACCGGCGCGCAGCAGCGCTCTGCCGGCCGCTTCGAGCAGGCCGACGGCGGCACGCTGTTCCTCGACGAAATCGGCGACATGCCGATGGAGGCGCAGACGCGGCTCCTGCGCGTCCTGCAACAGGGCGAATACACCACCGTCGGCGGGCGCGTGCCGATCCGCACGGACGTGCGCATCGTCGCGGCCACCAACAAGGACCTGCGTCAGCTGATCAATCAGGGCCTCTTCCGCGAGGACCTTTATTACCGGCTGAACGTGGTGCCGATCCGGCTCCCGCCGCTGCGCGAACGCATCGAGGACATTCCGGATCTGGTGCGGCACTTCTTCACGCTGGCCGAGAAGGAGGGGCTTCCGGCCAAGCAGATCGAGACGGCCGCCATCGACCGGCTGCGCCGCTATCGCTGGCCAGGCAACGTGCGCGAACTGGAAAACCTCGTCCGGCGGCTTTCGGCGCTTTATCCGCAGGATGTAATCTCCGCGGCGTTGATCGATCAGGAACTCAGCCAGCCTGCGCCCAGCGTCGAGGAAGAGGAGAACGCCCAGATTGATCTCTCCGGATCGGTCGAGCGCTATCTCAACACCTACTTTCAGGCCTTTGGCGACGCGCTGCCGCCTCCCGGGCTCTATCACCGCATCCTGCGCGAGGTTGAGTATCCGTTGATCGGTGCGGCGCTTGCCGCAACGCGCGGCAACCAGATCAAGGCGGCGGAGCTGCTCGGCGTGAACCGCAACACGCTGCGCAAGAAAATCCGCGATCTCGACGTCCAGGTGATCCGGTCCAACCGCTGACGCTGCCTTCACGCGGCGGCATCTCTGTCGTAATTTGGCAACATTGTGTGGTAAGGGTGCCGCATTCCCAGCAACGGACCCGCCTGGGCCGATTCTAGCGACGGTTGCCGACTGTGCTTGCCGAGAGAACCAGCGGAGCAGATTCCCCATCCGACAGCGGTCGGAGCGGATTGCGCGTGCGCCGCATCGGCCTCGTGCTCGTCATCGTCTCGCTGATCTCCATCACGCTGACCTTTTTCGTGCTGATGGGCGTGACGCCGATCGCGCCGGACGGTCCCGTCGCGCAGGTCGCGATGGTGATCAACGGCGTGCTGGTGGCCATCCTGCTGCTGCTGATCGGGCTCGAGTTCGCAGCGCTTCTGCAGGCTCGGCGACGAGGGCGCGCGGCCGCCCGCCTGCACGGGCGCATCGTCACGCTGTTCAGCGTCGTGGCGGCGGTGCCGGCCGTTCTTGTCGCAATTCTCGCGACCATCACCCTCGACCGCGGCCTCGACCGCTGGTTCGAGGACCGCACGCGGCTGATCATCGACAATGCGCTCACCGTGGCGCAGGCCTACCTGCAGGAACACGCCCGTGTGCTGCGGGGCGACCTCATCGCGATGGCCAGCGACATCGACCGGGCCAAGGCGGTCTACGACTTCGAGCCGACCCGCTTCGACAGTTTCTTCCAGACGCAGACCACCTTGCGCGCGCTCGGCGGCGCCTATCTGATGAAGCCGGACGGCACGGTGATTACCCGCGCTGTCGTCAATCCGGACGTGGAGGTAATCCTGCCGCCGGTGGAGGCGTTCGGGCAGGCGGCGGCGGGCGAGCCGGTGCTGATCGCGCCGGGCGTATCCAACCTCGTCGGCGGCGTGATGAAGCTCTCCGCCTATGAGGACATGTACCTCTATGTCACCCGTGCGATGGACAAGCGCGTGGTCGACTACATGCGTCTGGCCGAGGATGGGGCCAGTCAGTACGGTCGCATGGAGCAGAGCCGGTTCGGCGTGCAGGTGGCCTTCGCGCTCGTCTATACCGGCGTCACCCTGGTGCTGTTGCTGTCCTCGATCTGGATCGGCTTCGGCTTTGCCAACATGCTGGTGGCGCCGATCCGCCGGCTCATCGGCGCTGCCGACCAGGTTTCCAAGGGCAATCTCTATGTCCAGGTGGAGACCGACAAGTCGGCTGGGGACCTGGCCAATCTTGGTGCCACCTTCAACAACATGACGGCGCAGCTGCGCGGTCAGCGCGATGCGTTGCTGGCGGCCAACGACCAGATCGACCGCCGCCGCCGCTTTACCGAGGCCGTGCTTTCGGGCGTCACCGCCGGCGTCATCGGCATCGACGATACCGGGCGTATCACGCTGGTGAACCGATCGGCGCTGTCTCTGCTCGATGTCAGCGAAAGCGCGCTGCTGGACGAACCTTTGGGGCGCGTGGTTCCGGAGCTTGCCTCGGTGGTGGAGGACGTGCTGGCGCGCGCCGACGACCGGATGACCGAGACGCAGGTCTCGCTGCACCGGCATGGACGCGAGCGCAGCGTGAACGTACGCGTGACCAGCGAGCAGTCGACCCGCAGCGAGCACGGTTTCGTGGTCACGCTGGACGACATCACCGATCTCGTCACCGCCCAGCGCACCTCGGCCTGGGCCGACGTTGCGCGCCGTATCGCGCATGAGATCAAGAACCCGTTGACGCCGATCCAGCTGTCGGCGGAGCGTATCCGCCGGCGCTACGGCAAGACGATCGTCGACGACGACCGCACCGTGTTCGACCAGTGCATCGACACGATCATCCGCCAGGTTGGCGACATCGGGCGGATGGTCGACGAGTTCTCGTCCTTCGCGCGCATGCCCAAGCCGACGATGAGCACCAGCGACCTGCGCACCACGGTGCGCGAGGCAGCCTTCCTGCAGAGCGTCGCCAATCCGGACATCTCGATCCGCACCGACCTGCCGGAGGTGGCCGTGAAGGCGCGGTTCGACCAGAGGCTGGTTGGGCAGGCGCTGACCAACGTCATCAAGAACGCGACGGAATCCGTACTGGCGGTGCCGGCCGACAGCGGCAGCAAGGGACGGATCGACGTCACGGTGCACCAGGACGGCGAGACCATCGCCATCGAGGTGGTGGACAATGGCATCGGTCTGCCGGTGGAGAACCGTCAGCGGCTGCTGGAGCCGTACATGACGACGCGGGACAAGGGCACCGGCCTTGGTCTCGCAATCGTCAAGAAGATCATGGAAGAGCATGGCGGCGGCATCGAGCTTCTCGATGCGCCGGTGCGAGACGAGAGCATTGGAGGCGGACGAGGGGCCATGGTCCGCCTTACGATGGTACGAAACACGGCGGATCTTCCGCCAGACGCAGGCGAGGCGTCCGTGACCCCGGAGACGGTTGCTACAGATGGCGTATGATATCCTGATCGTTGACGACGAGGCCGACATTCGCGACCTCATCGCCGGCATCCTCGACGACGAGGGCTACAAGACGCGCACGGCCGGCGACAGCGATAGCGCGCTCGCCGCAATCCAGGAGCGTCGACCGTCCATGGTCGTGCTGGACATCTGGCTCCAGGGCAGTCGTCTGGACGGGCTGGAGCTGCTGGATGCCATCAAGGCGCAGGACCCCGACCTGCCGGTGGTGATCATTTCCGGTCACGGCAATGTCGAGACGGCGGTGTCGGCCATCAAGCGCGGCGCCTACGACTATATCGAGAAGCCGTTCAAGGCCGACCGGCTGGTGCTGATCACCGAGCGCGCGCTGGAGGCCACTTCGCTCAAGCGCGAGATCAAGCAGCTGCGCCAGCGCAGCGGCGATGCGCCGGAGCTGCTGGGCGCCAGCAGCGCGATGAACAACCTGCGCCACATGATCGAGCGTGTCGCCCCGACCAACAGCCGGGTGCTGATCATCGGTCCCTCGGGCGCCGGCAAGGAGCTGACCGCCCGCACGATCCACGCCATGTCGCAGCGCGCGCGCAATCCCTTCGTGGTGATCAACGCGGCGACGATCACGCCCGAACGCATGGAAGAGGAGCTCTTCGGCATCGAGGATTCCGACGGGCGGATCCGCAAGGTCGGCGCGATGGAAGAGGCCCATGGCGGCACGCTCTACATCGATGAAGTCGCCGACATGCCCTACGAGACCCAGGGCAAGATCCTGCGCGTGCTTGTCGACCAGACCTTCACCCGCGTCGGCGGTGTCGGCAAGGTCAGCGTCGATATCCGGATCCTGTCCTCGAGCGCGCGCAACCTGGAGGGCGAGATCTCCGAGGCGCGCTTCCGCGAGGACCTGTTCCACCGGCTGGGCGTGGTGCCGCTGCAGGTGCCGCCGTTGGCCGAGCGGCGCGACGACATTCCCGACCTGGTCCATTTCTTCATGGAGCAGATTTCGGCCGCATCCGGCCTGCCGATCCGCAAGATCGGCGAGGATGCGATGGCGGTGCTGCAGGCCCATGACTGGCCGGGCAACGTGCGCCAGCTGCGCAACAACGTCGAACGGCTGATGATCCTGACCCGCGGCGATTCGGAAGCCGTGATCACCGCCGACCTGCTTCCGGGCGAGATCGGCGCGGACGTGCCGAGCCTGCCGACCAATGGCGGCGGCGAGCACCTGATGGCGCTGCCGCTTCGGGATGCGCGCGAGATGTTCGAGCGGGATTACCTGCAGGCCCAGATAAAGCGGTTCGGCGGCAACGTGTCGCGTACGGCGGAGTTCGTCGGCATGGAACGTTCCGCCCTGCACCGGAAGCTGAAGTCGCTTGGTCTTTCATAGCCGTTGCGACGTGGTAGGTTCCGGATTGACCGGACACCTTGAAGGGACTTCGATCCGATGAGAGTGGTGATTTGCGGCGCCGGCCAGGTGGGCTACGGCATTGCCGAGAAGCTTGCGGCCGAACAGAACGATGTCTCAGTCATCGATTCCTCGCCGCGGCTGATCAACGCGATCCGCGACACGCTCGACGTGCGCGGGTTCGTCGGCCATGGCGCGCATCCGGATGTGCTGGCGCAGGCCGGTGCGGACCAGGCCGACATGCTGATCGCCGTCACCCTGTACGACGAGGTCAACATGGTCGCCTGCCAGGTGGCCCATTCCCTGTTCAAGGTGCCGACCAAGGTGGCGCGTGTGCGTGCCCAGAGCTATCTGAAGCCGCATTGGAGCGACCTCTTCTCCCGGGACAACATGCCCATCGACGTCATCATCTCGCCGGAGATCGAGGTGGGCGAGATGGTGCTGCGCCGCCTTGCGCTGCCCGGGGCGGTGGAGACCGTGCGCTTTGCCGACGACCAGGTGGTTGTGGTCGGCCTGATCTGCCGGGAGGATTGCCCGGTGGTGAACACGCCGCTGCGCCAGCTCACCGAGCTGTTTCCCGATCTCGGCGCTGTGGTCACCGGCGTGTTTCGCGGCAACCATCTCTTCGTTCCCAAGAGTTCCGACACGCTGTTCGTCGGCGATCTGGTCTATGTGGTCGCGCGGCGCGACCAGGTGCGGCGGACGCTGGCGATCTTCGGTCACGAGGAGCCGGAGGCGACCCGCGTCGTCATCGCCGGCGGCGGCAATATCGGCCATTATGTCGCGCGCACGTTGGAACAGCGCCAGTCGGCGGCCAAGGTCAAGATCATCGAGCATTCGCGCGAGCGTGCGCTCAGCATCGCCGACACCTTGAAGCGCGCCGTGATCCTGCACGGCAGCGCGCTGGACCAGACCATCCTCAAGGAAGCCGACATTCAGGACGCAGACACCTTGATCGCGCTGACCAACGAGGACGAGGTCAACATCCTGTCCTGCGTGATGGCCAAGAAGCTCGGCTGCAAGCGCAACCTGTCGCTTCTCAACAATCCGAGCTATCCGACCTTCGCCCATGCGCTCGGCATTGACGCCTTCGTCAATCCAAGGCAAGTGACGATCTCCAAGATCCTGCAGCATGTGCGGCGCGGCCGTATCCGCGGTGTCCATGCCCTGCAGAACGGCGCGGCCGAGGTCATCGAGGCCGAAGCGCTGGAAACCTCGCCGCTCGTCGGCAAGCCCTTGCGGGAGGTCGATCTGCCCGACGGCATTCGCGTCGGCGCTGTCTTCCGCGACGGGACCGTGATTACGCCGGACGGCTCCACCGTGATCCGCGCCCATGACCGCTGTGTGCTGTTTGCCATTGCGGAGCGGGTGCGGCAGGTGGAGCAGATGTTCCGCGTCAGCCTGGAATTCTTCTGACACGCGGCCGGGCTGCCGCGTTCCGCAATCGACTGGAGGAAGCATGAGCCGCATCGCATATGTGAACGGGCGCTATGTCCGGCACGCGGAGGCCGCCATTCATATCGAGGACCGGGGCTACCAGTTCGCCGATGGCGTTTACGAGGTTTGCGAGATCTGGCACGGCCATCTCGTCGACGAGCGGCGCCATCTCGACCGCCTGGAGCGTTCGCTCGGCGAACTGTCGATCCGCATGCCGATGGGCCGTGCCGCCCTGTCGCAGGTTCTGCACGAGGTCGTTCGCCGCAACAAGGTGCGCGACGGGCTCGTCTACATGCAGGTGACCCGCGGCGTGTCGCGCCGCGACCACGTCTTTCCGCCCGCATACGTCGAGCCGGCGCTCGTGGTGACGGCCCGTTCCTCCCAGCCGGCAGCCGCTGCCGCCCTGGCCGAAAAGGGCGTTTCGGTGATCTCCGTGCCGGAGAACCGCTGGGAGCGCGTCGACATCAAGACCGTCGGCCTTCTGCCCAACGTGCTGGCCAAGCAGAAGGCGAAGGAAGCGGGCGCCAAGGAAGCCTGGTTCGTCGACCGTGACGGGATGGTGACCGAGGGTGGTTCGACCAATGCCTGGATCGTCACCAAGGACAATTGCCTGGTAACGCGGCCGGCGGTGAGCGGCATCCTGAAGGGCATTACCCGTCAGGTCGTCCTCGACATGATCGAGCGCAACGGCCTCACTTTCGAGGAGCGTGCCTTCAGCCTGGAAGAGGCGAAGCAGGCCAAGGAAGCCTTCATGACCGCCGCGACGACGGTGGTGATGCCGGTGGTGCAGATCGACGGCCAGTCCATCGGCAATGGCCATCCCGGAGAGTTGACGCGGGAACTGCGACGCATGTTCCATGAGACCGCCGAAGTCAGTGCGGTGTGACTTGAGGCAGGCTGTGGCATATAAACGGGCAGAAATGGCAACGAGGATGCGCTAAACTGGCGTCGTGCGTCCGAGGGTCTTCCTCCGGGCTCTTGACGCCGGGTCTGCCGGGCGCAATGCTGCGGGCAGCAGAACTGCATGGTGACAGATTTTGTTTCCGGCTGGGCGCACCAATAAACGACAATGCGAATGCAGGAAAAAATAAAACATGGCTGACCGCGCTCAAAACCTTCAAGATACTTTCCTCAACCATGTACGCAAGCAGAAGACCCCGCTGACGATCTTTTTGATCAATGGCGTGAAGTTGCAAGGCGTCGTGACCTGGTTCGACAACTTCTGCGTTCTTCTGCGCCGTGACGGACACTCGCAGCTTGTCTACAAGCACGCGATCTCCACCGTGATGCCGAATGCTCCGGTGCAGCTGTTCGAGCCGGACGAGACCGGCGAAAAGACGGCGGGCTGATTGAAGAACCAACCCCGCTCGAATCGGAAGGACAAACCCGCGCAGGAACCGGACAATCCGTTCGAGGGCCCGCGCGGGGCCGCTGGCGCACGAGCCGCCGTCATCGTTCCGGTGCTGACCGGCCGGCAGCGCGGCGAAAGTGCCGCTCAGCTTCGCCGCTCGCCCGAGGCGCGGCTTGAAGAGGCCATCGGCCTTGCCGCCGCCATCGATCTAGAGATCGTTTCCAGCGGCATCGCCACGGTCGCAACGCCCAAGCCCGGAACGCTGTTCGGCAGCGGCAAGGTCGAGGAACTCGCCGCCATCGTGAAGGCGGAGGAGATTGAACTCGTCGTCGTCGATCATCCGCTGACGCCGATCCAGCAGCGCAATCTGGAAAAGGCGCTGCATTGCAAGGTGCTCGACCGCACCGGCCTCATCCTGGAAATCTTCGGCGACCGCGCCAGCACGGCGGAGGGCACGCTTCAGGTGGAGCTTGCCCACCTGAAGTGGCAGAAAAGCCGGCTCGTGCGCTCGTGGACCCACCTTGAGCGACAGCGCGGCGGTCTCGGCTTCGTCGGCGGTCCCGGCGAAACCCAGATCGAGGCCGACCGGCGCCTCATCCAGGAGCGGATCAACCGGCTGGAAAAGGATCTCGAGCAGGTCACGCGCACCCGCGAGCTGCACCGCGCCAAGCGCAAGAAGGTGCC
This sequence comes from Stappia sp. G46H5W, assembly GCF_058448995.1. Taxonomy (NCBI): domain Bacteria; kingdom Pseudomonadati; phylum Pseudomonadota; class Alphaproteobacteria; order Hyphomicrobiales; family Stappiaceae; genus Stappia; species Stappia sp. G46H5W. The sequence goes on from NZ_JBZFLL010000002.1 coordinate 697,877, forward strand.
GCAGCCCGTCGTGGCGCTGGTCGGCTACACCAATGCCGGCAAGTCGACGCTGTTCAACCGCCTGACCCAGGCCGAAGTCTTCGCCAAGGATCTCCTGTTCGCGACGCTCGACCCGACGCTGCGGCGGGTGACGCTGCCGCACGGGCGCGACGTCATCCTGTCGGATACGGTGGGCTTCATCTCCGACCTGCCGACGCACCTCATCGCCGCGTTTCGCGCGACGCTGGAGGAGGTGACGGAGGCCGATCTCATCCTGCATGTGCGCGACATCTCGCACGAGGACACCGAGGCCCAGGCAGCGGACGTGGCCGCAACGCTCGACGCGCTGGGGCTCGAACAGGCGCAGAGCAGTCGCCTGATCGAGGTCTGGAACAAGGTCGACAAGCTCTCCGACGAACACCGGCAGACGCTGCTTGCCGCCAATCGCATCGACGAGGGACCCGTTGCCGTCTCGGCCGTCACAGGCGAGGGCGTTGCGGATCTTCTGGCGCGGGTGGAATTGCGGCTCGCCGAGGACAGTCTCGTCTACGAGCTGCGGTTGGCGCCGGAGGACGGCGAGGGGCTTGCCTGGCTCTATCGCAACACGGACGTGCTGCGGCGGACGGACGGCGAGGAGGGCATCTCCTTGCGCGTGCGTGTCGGCGAGCGGCGCAAGGGCGAGTTCACCACCCGCTATCGCGGTGTGTTCACCGAGATAGACGAGGGCTCGGCGGACTGAACGGCGCTCCGGCGGGCTCAGGCGTCGTTCGACTTCGCCGCCTGCCAGACCGCTTCCATCTCGTCGAGGCTCATGTCGGCGAGCGTACGGCCTTCGCCTTCAGCCGCATCTTCGATGGCTGCGAACCGCCGCCGGAACTTGCGGTTGGTGCGCTTCAGCGCTTCCTCCGGGTCGATGTCCAGATGCCGCGCCAGGTTCGCCACGGCGAAGATCAGGTCGCCGATCTCGCCGGCGATACGCTCGCGGTCGGGTGTCTTGCCGTCCTCTGCCGCGATCTCGGTGGCCAGTTCCTCGGTCTCCTCGCGGATCTTGTCGAGCACGGGCCCGGCGCTGCCCCAGTCGAAGCCGACGCGCGCTGCGCGCCGCTGCAGCTTTTCCGCTTCGGTCAGGGCAGGTAAGATCGGCGGCACGTCGTCGAGGAACCGTCGGCGCTCTTCGCCAAGGCCTGCCGCGGCCCGGGCGCTGGCGCGCTCCAGCTTCTCCTGCTGCTTGATCTTCTCCCACATGCCCTTGGCGATGCCGGCGGAGCGGGCATTGTCGTCGCCGAAGACGTGCGGATGCCGGCGGATCATCTTGGTGGTGATCGCCTCCACCACGTCGGGAAAGGCGAAAGCCCCCTGTTCCTCGGAAAGGCGGGCGTGATAGACCACCTGCAGGAGCAGATCGCCCAGTTCCTCGCGCAGGTCGACCATGTCGCCGCGCTGGATCGCGTCGGCGACCTCGTAGGCTTCCTCGATCGTGTAAGGGGCGATCGTTGCGAAGTCCTGCTCCAGATCCCAGGGGCAGCCGGTCCCGGGCGTGCGCAGGGCGGCCATGATCTCGATCAGTCGCTGGATGTCGCGGTCCGGTGTCACGCTGGCGCCCCTCATATCTGGTCCTGGCGACCGACATAGCATTGCACCGGGGGCGATCCAAGCGCATGCCCCACGGCGACAGACAAACGGAACGGGACGGCGATGGCATCAGTGGCGGACATGGATCTGGAGGTTGCGCCGGGGGTGAGCATCCCGGCTGCGGACCTGTCGGAGAGCTTCGTGCGCGCTTCGGGACCTGGCGGGCAGAACGTCAACAAGGTGGCGACGGCCGTTCAGCTCCGCTTCCAGCTTTCCGAGAACCGGACGCTCGCCGAGGACGTCAAGCAGCGGCTTGCCCGCCTTGCCGGCAGCCGGCTGACGCTGGCCGGCGAGATCCTCATCCAGGCCGACCGGTTCCGCACCCAGGAGCGCAACCGCCTGGATGCGCTGGAGCGTCTTGCCGCCCTGGTGCGCAAGGCGCTGGAGCGGCCGAAACCGCGCAAGGCGACGCGGCCGACAAAGGCCTCGAAGGAGCGCCGGCTCGCCGCCAAGAAGCAGCGCGGGGCGATCAAGCGGATGCGCTCCGGCCCCGACGACTGATCAGCCGGCCGGGGACTTCTCGGCAAGGCCTGCGCTGAGGTCCGCCATCGCCGCCGCGGTCGCCTCGTTGGCTGGAAAGAAGCACTCGATGGTCAGTTCCGACAGGAAGATGTCGAGCGCGGTGCCGAACACCGTGGTCGTGCTCAGGAACGAAAGGACGGTATCGCCGGCCAGAAGTTCCAGCGGAACGGCGATGCCCGCATGCCTGTCTCGTCCGGCCACCGGCTGCGCTTTCGCCGAAGCCGGCACGGGATAGCCGCCCAGTTCCTCCACCAGAGCTGCGATCTGCGTGTCTCCCGACAGATCGGCCTGCCGTCCCAGCCGCTCCAGCAGATGGGCCCGCCATTCGCGGTAGTTGCGGATGCGCGGGGCAAGGCCCTCGGGATGCAGGCTCACCTTCAGCACGTTGACCGGAGGCTCCAGCAGGTGCGGGGCGATGCCCGTCAGCAGCGCCAGCGCCGGGGCATTGGCGCGCACCAGGTTCCAGTTGCGGTCGACGGCCAGCGCCGGGTGAGGGGAGTGGCCATCGAGGATGCGCCCGACCACCTCCATCGCGGCAGCAAGGTCGGGATGGTCCGGCGCGCGCTCCTGCGTCTGCGGCGAAAAACCGGCCGCGACCAGCAGGGTGTTGCGTTCGCGCGGCGGCAGGGCGAGCTGGTCTGTCAGCCTCAGCACCATCTCCCGGCTCGGCTGCGCCTTGCCGCATTCCAGGAAGCTGAGATGGCGCTGCGACAGGCCGGCCTCGGCGGCCAGTGCCAGCTGGCTGAGGCGCCGGCGGCTGCGCCACTGGCGCAGAAGCTCGGGAAAGCTGGCGGAGAGTGTCGTGATCATGGGCCTGATCCTGCCCGCGATCTTTTCTGTCTTCAATGACCTGTGAGGTAATCGCCTCGATGACCTCGTGGGTGTTCTCTCCTGTCATCCAGTCCGGCATCCGGCCGGTCTGCCAACCAAGGAGAGTTCCCATGTTGCAGATCTTCGACCGCCTTTCCCTGCGCGGCCTTCTCGGTCTCGATGCCGTCACCTGCCTTGCCATGGGCTGCCTGCTGCTTGTCGCCGCTAGCCTTCTGGCGCCGCCGCTCGGTCTTCCTCAGGATCTCCTGTTCTACGCGGGGCTTGTGCTGCTGCCGATCGCTGCCTTCATGCTGGCGGTTGCGGTCCCGCCCGCTCCGCCGGCCGCGGGCGTTTTCGTTGTCGTTGCGGGCAACTGGCTGTGGGTGGCGGCAAGCCTTGCGCTGCCGCTCTTCGGCCTCGTTTCGCCGACCGGGCTCGGCTACGCCTTTCTCGGCATCCAGGCCGGCGCGGTGGCGGTGCTGGCCCTCGCAGAGCAGCGGGCCATGGCGCGCATGTCGGCATCGACCGCTGCTGCGTGACCTTCCTCGTTCGGCCTGGCATCCCGGCGGCGCGATCCCCTCGCGCCGCCGCTTTTCATCGTGCCTCTTTATTTCCTCGCACCATGGTATATTTTGGTATCGAAAATAATATGAACAGCCGCAATGCGGTGCGGGAGGACGCGTGTATCTGGGAATCGACATCGGCACGTCCGGGGTCAAGACCGTGCTCATGGACGAGACGGATGCGATCCTTGCTTCCGCCTCCAGTTCGCTGACCGTTTCCCGGCCGCATCCCGGCTGGTCGGAGCAGGACCCGCATGCCTGGTGGGAGGCGGTGGTCGCAACGCTCGACGAGCTCTCCCGCAGCCATCCGTCCGAAATGTCGGCCGTTGCTGGCATCGGCCTGTCCGGCCAGATGCACGGCGCCACCCTGCTGGACGCGGCGCACGAGGTGTTGCGGCCGGCGATCCTGTGGAACGACGGACGCTCGGAAGCCGAGTGCATGGCGCTGGACGCGCGGGCAGACTTTCGCGGCATCGGCGGCAACCTGGTCATGCCGGGCTTCACCGCGCCGAAGCTCGAATGGGTCGCCCGCCACGAACCTGATATCTTTGCCAGAACCGCCTTGGTGCTGCTGCCGAAGGATTACGTCCGCCTGCGCCTGACCGGCACGGCTGCCTCGGACATGTCGGATGCCGCCGGCACCTTGTGGCTCGACGTTGCCCGGCGCGACTGGTCGGACGAGCTGCTCGCTGCAACCGGCCTCACGCGCGCCAACATGCCGGCGCTTGCCGAAGGGACCGATGCCACCGGGTCGGTCCTGCCGGAGCTCTCGTCCCGCTGGGGCTTTGCGCGTCCGCCGGTGGTGGCGGGCGGTGCCGGCGACAATGCCGCCAGCGCCTGCGGCATCGGCGCAGTGCGTCCGGGCGAGGCGTTCCTGTCGCTCGGCACGTCCGGCGTGCTCTTCGTCGCCACCGACCGTTTCCGGCCCAACACCGCCGGCGCCGTCCATGCCTTCTGTCACGCGCTGCCCGACACATGGCACCAGATGGGGGTGATCCTGTCGGCGACCGACAGCCTCAACTGGCTGGCGCGGGTTTCGGGCTGCGATGTCGCGACACTGGAGGCGGAGGCCGCCGCGCGCCAGCGCTCCCGGCGCGACGGGCCGCCGGTGCTGTTCCTGCCGTATCTGTCCGGCGAGCGCACGCCCCACAACGACGCCTCGGCGCGCGGCAGCTTCGTCGGCCTGTCGCAGGCGCATGATCGGGCCGATCTCGCACTCGCCGTGCTGGAGGGCGTCGCCTATGCCTTCCGCGACTGCCTCGACGTGCTGTCGGCCGCCGGCACCCGCGTGGAGCGCGCCACCGCCATCGGCGGCGGTGCCCGCTCGCGCAACTGGCTGGAGATCCTGGCGACGGTTCTGGGCATCGAGATCGACGTGCCCGGCAACGGGGATTTCGGTGCGGCCTTCGGTGCGGCACGGCTCGGCCGCGCGGCGGCCACCGGCGCGAGCGGCGCCGACCGTTTCGCACCGCCGCCAACGGCACATTCCATCGGCCCTGACGCGGGGCAGCGCGCCTTCCACGAGGAAGGGCTCGCCCGCTACCGGGCGCTTTATCCGGCACTGAAAGAGGTTCTGCGATGACAGCGTTTTTCGACGGCATTCCCGCCATTCGCTACGAAGGGCCGGAGAGCGAAAATCCCTTTGCCTATCGCTGGTACGACGCCGACCGGCTGGTGCTGGGCAAGCGGATGGAGGATCATCTGCGCTTCGCCGTTGCCTATTGGCACAGCTTCTGCTGGCCGGGCGGCGATCCCTTCGGCGGGCAGACCTTCGAGCGGCCCTGGTTCGGCGAGACGATGGAGATGGCGCGCCTGAAGGCCGATGTCGCCTTCGAGATGTTCGACCTGCTCGGCGTGCCGTTCTTCTGCTTCCACGACCGGGATGCGGTGCCGGAGGGCGCGACGCTCGCCGAGAGCAACCGCAACCTGCAGGAGATCGCCGAGGTCTTCGCCCGCAAGATGGAGACCTCGAAGACGCGTCTTCTGTGGGGCACGGCCAATCTCTTCTCGCACCGCCGTTACATGGCGGGCGCGGCGACCAATCCGGACCCGGACGTCTTCGCCTATGCGGCGGGCCAGGTGAAGGCCTGCATGGACGTGACCCATCAGCTCGGCGGCCAGAACTACGTGCTGTGGGGCGGGCGCGAGGGCTACGAGACGCTGCTCAACACGGACCTGCGCCATGAGCTCGACCAGATGGGCCGCTTCCTGTCGATGGTGGTCGACTACAAGCACAAGATCGGCTTTCCCGGCACGATCCTGATCGAGCCGAAGCCGCAGGAGCCGACCAAACACCAGTACGATTACGACGTCGCCACGGTCTACGGCTTCCTCAAGGCCTACGGCCTGGAGAAGGAGGTGAAGGTGAACATCGAGGTCGGCCACGCGGTGCTTGCCGGCCATTCCTTCGAGCACGAGGTGGCGCTCGCCTCCGCGCTCGGGATTCTCGGGTCCATCGACATGAACCGGAACGATTACCAGTCCGGCTGGGATACCGACCAGTTCCCGATGAACGTGCCGGAAGTGGCGCTGGCGCTCTACTACATCCTGAAGGCTGGCGGCCTGACCACCGGTGGCCTCAACTTCGATGCGAAGCTCCGCCGCCAGTCGCTGGACGCGGCCGACCTGATCCACGGCCATATCGGCGGCATGGACACCTGCGCGCGCGGACTTTTGGCTGCGGCCGAGCTCATGGAAAAGGGCGAGCTGTCGGATGCGGTGGTCAAGCGCTATGCCGGATGGCAGGCGCCGGAGGCGGCCGCCATGCTGAAGGGCGAGCGCACGCTGGAAGAGGTCGCGGCGCGTGTCGAGCGCGAGGGCATCGATCCGCGTCCCGTGTCGGGCCGCCAGGAATATCTGGAGAACCTGGTCAACCGCCGCCTCTGAGCAGCGGTTCCTCGTCACGCCTGCACGAAAAACGAAAACCGCCGAAGCGTGAGCTTCGGCGGTTTGTCGTTACAGCGGATCGATGCGGTCGGTGGGCCGGCGGGGAGACGTGCTCAGCGACCGTTCAGTCCGAGGCGGGCAGCGTTCGAGGCACCGGGCTCGCCGGCGCGGAACGACTGGAAACGGGCCTGCTTCGCCGCGTCGCCCGACATGCCGAGATCGGCAAGGGTGCGCGGGTCGGTGTCGGCGACCGACAGCGCATGGATGCGCGTCGCAATGCCGAAGGTGTTGCCGAGTACCCGGGTCAGGTAGGACATGGGCGCTCTCCATATGCTTGAGTTGCGTGTGCCGTTGCGGTTCGGACGGTTCGCACGAGGCGAACTGTCCTGCCGCTCTAACCGGGGATATGGTCGCATTCGCGCTATCAGGCAAACCAAAAGAACTCATGTATATGATCAATTTCATTGAACTAAAGCGCCAGGAGGGCAAGCCATGGATCTGGTGCCGGGAAAAGGCACGCCGCTGATCGAGACGGACCTGTACAGGACCTTCCTCGTCATCGCGGAAACGGGAAGCTTTTCAAAGGCTTCCGAGGTGATCGGGCGTACGCCGTCGGCCGTCTCCATGCAGGTGAAGAAGCTGGAGACGCTGCTCGGTACTGCGGTTTTCGCAAGGGAGGGACGCAGTGTCCGCATGACTGCGGAGGGCGAGGCGCTGCTCGGTTACGCGCGCCGCATCCTGCTGCTCAACGAGGAGGCGGTTGCGATGTTCCGCTCGCCCTCCATCGAGGGCGAGGTGCGCTTCGGTGCGCCCTCGGATTTCGGCACGCGATTCCTGCCCAACATCCTGACGCGCTTCGCCCGTTCGCATCCGGCGGTCAATGTCGACGTGCATCTCGACGGCAGCCCGCCGCTGCTGCAGAAGCTGAAGGACGGCCAGCTCGACCTGATCCTCTACACGGCCCGGCCCGACAGCGATCTCGCCCGCGGCGGGGAGATCGTCTACACCGAGCCGCTGGCTTGGGCCGGGCTGGAAGGGGGCGTTGCCTATAGCCGCAACCCGCTGCCGCTGGCGCTGTCGGTGTCCGGCTGCCCCTGGCGCAAGGCCGCGCGCATCGCGCTCGACAAGGCCGAGCATCCCTACCGCATCGCCTATCAGAGCTTTCACAGCGCGGGACAGGAAGCGGCCCTGCTGGCCGACCTTGCCGTCGCACCGTTCCCGACCAGCGTCATCACGCCGCCGCTGCAGAAGCTCGACGCGCGCCACGGCCTGCCGGAAATCGGCGATTACCACCTGATCCTCAAGGAAGCGGGCAATGCCGGCAAGGCGAGCGACGCCTTCGCCAGCCATGTGATCGCCTGCTTCCGGGAGATGAACCCCGGAAGCTGACGCGCCGTGCCGCTCGGCTACATGCGCATGCGTTCGGCGCGCGGGTCGAACAGCGGCTCGGTGATGATGCGGGCCTTCACCCGCTCGCCGATGATCTCGATCTCGAAAGCGCCGTCCGCGCCCAGCGCCGCCAGCTCCTTCGGCAGGTAGCCCTGCGCCAGCGAGGCGTCGACGAAGTGGCCGTAGCCGCCCGAGGTGATCCAGCCGACGACCTTTCCGTCGTGCCAGATCGGCTCGTCGCCGATCACGTCGGCATCGCCCGCCTCGACGACGAAGCTGACCCGGCGCAGCGTGCCGCCGGTTTCCTTCTCCCGCATGGCGGCCTCGCGGCCGATGAAATCGCCCTTGTTCAGCGCGACGAACCGGCCGAGATCGGCCTCATAGGGCCCGTAGATCGGGCGGAACTCGCGGAACCAGGTGCCGAAGTTCTTTTCTAGCCGCAGGCAGAGCAGGGCGCGCATGCCGAAGTCGCGCAGGCCGAGATCGGCGCCCGCTTCCTTCAACGTGTCGTAGACCCGGCGTTCGTAATGGGGTGCCATCCAGATCTCGTAGCCGAGGTCGCCGGTATAGCTGATGCGGCTGACATGGCAGGGGGCCGAGGCGACGTCCATCGCCCGGCTGGCCATGAAGGGGAAGGCGGCGTTCGACACGTCGTCGCCGGTGACGCGCGCCAGCAGGTCGCGTGCCTTGGGGCCGGCGATCGACAGGCCGACCCAGCCGAGATTGATCGGCGTCACGCGTACCGAGCCGTCCTGCGGCAGGTGCCGCTCGAACCAGCGCATGTGATAGATCTCGGCCTGCGACGAGCCCCACATCAGGAAGCGGTCGTCGGCAATGCGGGCGATGGTGAAGTCGCCGATCAGCTTGCCGGTCTCGTTGAGCATCGGCGTCAGCACCATCTTGCCGAGGGCTGGCATGCGGTTGGTCATCAGCTTGTCGAGGAAGGCCTCGGCGCCGGGACCTGCGATCTCGTACTTGGCGAAATTGGCGATCTCCGTGATGCCGACGCCGTTGCGCACCGCCTGGCACTCGGCCTTGACGTGTGCGAAGTCGTTGGACCGGCGGAAGGAGACGATGTCGCGGGGCTCGGTGCCCTCGGGTGCGAACCAGAGCGGCGTTTCCAGCGCCCAGCTGTCGCCCATCACGGCGCCTTGCGCGCGCATGCGGTCGTAGAGCGGCGTCGTCTGGTGCGGCCGGGCGGCCGGCAGTTCCTCGTTGGGATAGCGGATGCGGAAGCGGCGGGAATAGTTCTCGCGCACCTTGGCGTTGGTATAGGCGAGGGTGGCCCAGGGCCCGAAGCGGGCAACGTCCATGCCCCAGATGTCGAAACCGGGATCGCCGTCGACCATCCAGTTGGAGAGGGCAAGGCCGACGCCGCCGCCCTGGCTGAAGCCGGCCATCACCGCACAGGCGCACCAGAAATTGGTGAGGCCGCGCACCGGGCCGACCAGCGGATTGCCGTCGGGGGCGAAGGTGAAGGGACCGTTGACGAACTGCTTGATGCCGGTGTGCTTGAGCGCGGGGAAGTGCTCGAAGCCGATCTCCAGCGAGGGGGCGATGCGCTCCAGGTTCGGCGCCAGCAGCTCCTGGCCGAAGTCCCAGGGCGTCTGGCGCGGGCTCCAGGGCGTCGCAGCGCGCTCATAGGTGCCGAGCAGCATGCCGCCGCGCTCCTGCCGGGTATAGATCTCGCCGGAAAAGTCGATGGCGTGGACCATCTCCTTGCCGGTCGAGGCGACGATCTCGGCGATTTCCGGCATGTCTTCGGTCAGCAGGTAGTGGTGCTCCATGGCAAGGACCGGGAGTTCCAGCCCGACCATGCGGCCGACCTCGCGCGCCCAAAGGCCGCCGGCATTGACCACGTGTTCTGCCTCCACCGTGCCTTGCTCGGTGACGACGAGCCAGGTGCCGTCCGGCTTCTGGGCCAGCTCGACGACGCGGTTGCGCAGCGAGATCTCGGCACCGGCCTTGCGCGCCGCCTTGGCATAGGCGTGGGTGGTGCCGGAGGGGTCGAGATGGCCCTCGATCGGGTCCCACATGGCGCCGACGAAGTGCCGCTCGTCGATCAGCGGCAGCAGCTCCTTGGCCTCTTTGGCCGAGATGATCTCCGTTTCCATGCCGAGATAGCGGCCGCGGGCATGAGCCATCTTCAGCCAGTCGAGCCGCTCGGGCGTGTCGGCCAGCTGCAGGCCGCCGGTCAGGTGCAGCCCGCAGGACTGGCCGGAAATCTCTTCGATCTCCTTGTAGAGCGAGACGGTATAGGCCTGCAGCTTGGCGACGTTCGGGTCGCCGTTCAGGGTGTGGAAGCCGCCGGCGGCATGCCAGGTCGAGCCGGAGGTGAGCTCCGAGCGCTCGATCAGCAGCACGTCGGTCCAGCCCCTCCGGGTCAGGTGATAAAGGACGCTGCAGCCGACGACGCCGCCGCCGATCACCACCACGCGAGCCTGGGATTTCATTCGTCTGCTTCCCCGCTTGTCTGGAAAGGGATGGGAGCGTCGGCGGCAATCGGCCGCCGACGTCAGAAGTCGGTGGGGGCGCCGCCTTCGGCCTTTCGCCGGGCGACGAAGGCTGCCAGCTCCTCGGCGATGGCCGGATCGAGCGGCGGCGCCTCGTATTCGGCGAGCGCTTTCTTGTAGAGCACCTGCGCCTTGTCGTAGGCGGTCGGCGAGCCCGCATCGCGCCAGGTCTCGAAGTTCCGCCAGTCGGAGATGATAGGCGGATAGAACGCGGTCTTGTAGCGGGCCTGCGTGTGGGCGGTGCCGAAGAAGTGGCCGCCGGGCCCGACATCGCGGATCGCCTCGACCGCGAGCGCGTCCGGCGAGGTGTCGAGCGGCTGCAGGAAGGCGTCCATCATCTGCAGCAGATCGATGTCGATGACGAATTTCTCGAAGCCGGCCGTCAGCCCGCCTTCCAGCCAGCCGGCGGCGTGCTTGATGTAGTTGGCGCCGCCCATCAGCGCGCCCCAGAGCGAGAACACGGTTTCCCAGGCAGCCTGGGCGTCGGGCGAATTCGCCGCGCACACGGCCGAGGAGCGGTAGGGCAGCTTGTAGCGGCGGGCGAGCTGGCCGCCGACAAGGGCCGCCTGCATGTATTCCGGCGTGCCGAAGGCGGGGGCGCCGGACTTCATGTCGACATTGGAGGTGAAGCCGCCATAGACCACCGGCGCGCCGGGGCGCACGATCTGGGCAAAGGCGAGGCCGGCCAGCGCCTCGGCGTTCTGTTGCACCAGGGCGCCCGCGACCGTGACCGGTGCCATCGCACCGGCCAGCGTGAACGGGGTGAGCACGATCGGCTGCCCGCGCCGCGACATCTCGAGAATACCCTGGAGCATCGGTGTGTCGAGACGCAGCGGAGACGAAGAGTTGATAATCGATATGACAGAAGGCGTTCTTTCGAATTCCTCATGTGTCAGTCCAAGTGCGATCCGGGCGATCTCCATACCGTCGAGATTTCGCTCGCGGCCGAGCGAGTAGATGTGGAACGCCTTGTCGGTCAGCGTCACGAAGTCTGAGATGCAGTCGAGATGGCGGACCGACGCGTGGATGTCGACCGGCTCGACCGGGTAGCCGCCGTTCAGGTCGATGACATTGAAGACCTGGCTGAGGCGGAGGAAGTCGCGATAGTCCTGCTGGCTGCCGGGCCGCCGGCCGCGCTGCGCGTCGGCGCAGTTGGGGGCGCTGGCGACGCCGCTCCAGATGACGCTGTCGCCGCCGACCTTCAGGTTCCGCTCCGGGTTCCTCGCGTGAAGGATGAACGCCTCCGGCGCGCTCGCCAGCGCCTCCAGAACCAGGCCGCGATCCATCCTGATTCGGTCGGATGAGGGGGATACGTCGGCGCCGGCGGCCTTCAAAAGGGCCTTTGCCTCGCTATTGATAAAATCGACACCGATATTTTCCAGGACGTCGAGCGAGGCGGAATGGATCGCCTCAAGTTGATCTTCGGACACCGCCTGGACCGGTGCGAAGGGATTGCGGCGGGCCCGGAACGGCTTCTGTTCGATGGCGTCCGGATGTCCCTGGACGTCCCGGCGGCCCCTGCGTCCGCGGCGCCGGCCGGCGCCCTCGTCGTCGGCGGCCGGGGCGGCCTCAACTTCGTCGATCTCGACCATGCGAACCCGGCTCCCCGCTGCGGTTGCGGACGTCTAGTTTCGTATCCGTCTCAGTAAAATGCAGCCATCTCCGAAAACGACAAGCAGAGCGCCGGTTGTTTCGGAAGCGTTCGCGTTTCAATACGCGCGATGTGACAGAAGCCTAGCGCCGGCAACGAGGGAAAGGCGATATCGATTATGCGACTATCTGTTGTCGGATACCGACACGTTCGATCCGGACCTCAAAAAAATGGACGCAGGGCTTTGCCAAGCCACCATGATTGCATGCTAGGTTGACGCGGTTGGATCCGTGGCGGCGGCAATGCCGGACGCTGCGGCATCGGAAAAGAGCATCGGTACGCGCGTCCGGCGAGGGGCCGGAACCGCGGCCGGCCGACAAGGAGGATCTCGAGGGCAGGTCCGCAGTCGCACCCCGCCGGCGCGCCAGCGCCAACGCGGGACCGGCAAGGCCACGAACACCATGCGCGGCGGGCTTCCGGCCCGCAGCGGCGATGAAAAGAGCAAACACAGCAATCGGTTGGAGGGGAGACAGGGCATGTCGACCAACGAGACGTCAAGCAAGATGCATCCGAAAGTCAGGGAAGCACAGGAACAGATGGACAGCGGCCGGTTGAGCCGCCGCGAGTTCGTCCGCTACGCCGCGCTTCTGGGCGTGGGCGCCGGCGCGGCCTATGCGATGGCCGGCCTGCCGAGCCCGGCGGTCGCCCAGGATGCAGCCAACCTGCCGTTCCCGGCGGACGACCCGAACGCCAAGGCCGGCGGCATCCTGAAGGTGGCGATGCAGGTCCAGAAGATCGACGATCCGGCGACCTTCTCGTGGACCCAGGCCTCCAACCAGACGCGCCACATGCTGGAATACCTGGCGATGACCGGCCCGGACAACGTGACCCGGCCGATGCTGGCCGAGCGCTGGGAAGCCTCCGAGGATTTGAAGACCTGGACCTTCTACCTGCGCAAGGGCGTGAAGTGGCACAACGGCGACGATTTCACCGCCGAGGACGTCAAGTTCAACTTCGAGCGCTGGACCAACCCGGATCTCGGCTCGTCGAATATCGGCCTGTCGTCGGTCTCGGCGATGGTCGAGGATAAGGACGGCAAGAAGAGCCTCATCGACGGTGCCATCGAGATCGTCGACGATCACACGATCCGCTTCAACCTGACCAAGCCGGTGCTGTCCTTCCCCGAGGATATGTACAACTACCCGACCGCCATCGTGCATCGCGGCTTCAAGCCGCCGCTCGACAACGCGATCAACGGCACGGGCGCCTACACGATCACCGAGAACGTGGTCGGCGACCGCTGCATCCTGAAGCGCGTCACCGAGGCCGGCGGCCAGCCCTTCGAATATTGGGGCGGCACGGTGTTTCTCGACGAGATCCACTACTACAATTTCGATGCCGACAACCAGCTGACCGCCTTTGCCGGCCAGAGCGTCGATGCGATCTACGACTTCGGCGTCGAGCAGATGGAACTGGCCAAGGCCATCGACGGCAACATCATCGCCGCCCGCACCGCGCAGTGCCTGTGCTGCCGCATGCGCGTCGATGCCGAACCGTTCACGGACGAGCGCGTGCGCAAGGCCGTGACCATGGCCATCGACAATGCCGCGATCAAGCCGCTGGTCTACCCGGAAGGCGGCGATGTGGGCGAGAACCACCACGTGGCCCCGGTGCATCCGGACTACCAGGCGCTGGCGCCGCTGACCCGCGACGTGGAGGGCGCCAAGGCGCTGCTCGCCGAGGCCGGCCATCCGGACGGCATCACGCTGACCATCGATGTCGGCAACACGGACGGCCCGTGGCACCAGACGGCCGCCGAGGCCATGCGCGACCAGCTCAAGGACGCGGGCATCACGCTGAACATCAACGTCATTCCGGCCTCCAAGTACTGGGAGATCTGGACCAAGACGCCGTTCGGCGCGACCGCCTGGACGCACCGTCCGCTCGGCACGATGGTGATGTCGCTCGGCTACCGCACGGGCGTGCCGTGGAACGAGTCCGGCTTCGCCTCGCCCGAGTTCGACGCGGCGCTCGACGAGGCCGAGGCGACGCTCGACGTGGAGGCCCGCAAGGGGCTGCTCGCCAAGGCTTCGCAGATCCTGCAGGACGCCTCGGTGATGGTCATGCCGATCTGGCGGCCGGTCTACTGCATGGCCTCCAAGTCGGTGAACGGCTATCCGGGCCACCCGACCCAGTACCACCAGTTCAACAAGGTCTGGATGAGCTGATACGGACAACGGATTGCCGCGCCTGGGTTTTTCGGGCGCGGCGGTCCTTTGCCGAGGTCAGGGGGAGGGCCCGCATGCCGCGCTTGCGGCATGATCGATGGGCCGACACGGTGGGCGCCACATGCTGAAACTGATCCTGAGACGCCTGGTTCAGATGGTTCTGATCATGGCGGTCTCCTCGCTGTTGCTGTTCGCGATCTTCGACACGCCGGAGTTCAAGAAACGGCTGGCGGTGCAGGAGCTGGGCGGCTTTGCCGTCTCGGCCCTGACCGAGGAGAGCTACAAGAGCTGGCTCGCCGCACGCGGCCTCGACGTGCCGTTCTACCAGCGCTACGCCAACTGGGTCGGGAACATCCTGAGCGGCGATCTCGGCTTTTCCTACGAGAAGAACCGTCCGGTCGGCCCCTTGCTGGCGGACCGGCTGGCCAATACCGGCATCCTGGCCTTTTTCGTCTTCGCGCTGATGATCCCGTTGTCGCTGATCCTGGGTATTCTCGCGGGGATGAAGGAGGGATCGCTGCAGGACCGGACGATCTCGTTCGTATCGGTCTTCACGACCAGCATCCCGGAGATCGCCAGCGCCATCCTGCTGACCATCATCTTCGCCCTCGGCCTCGGCTGGCTGCCGGTGAAATCGGCGATGATCGGCGGGTTCAACTTCCGCGAACTGATCCTGCCGGTGCTGACGCTGGTGATCTACGACTTCGGCTATGTGGCCCGGATGACCCGCGCCTCGATGGCCGAGGTGATGACCTCGCAATACATCCGCACCGCGATCCTGAAGGGCCTGCCGTACCGCCGGGTGGTGATGCGCCATGCGCTGCGCAACGCGCTGATCGCGCCCTTCACGCTGATCGTGCTGCAGCTCAACTGGCTGCTGTCGGGCGTCGTCGTGGTGGAGGTCTTCTTCGAATACGACGGCTTCGGAAAGCTGCTGCTGGAAGCGGCGCTGTTTCCCGATGTGGAGGTGGTGCAGGCCTGCACGCTGGTCGCCGTCGCCGTCGCCGTGCTGTCGCAGATCATCTCCGACATCGGCTACACCTTCCTGAACCCACGCATCCGTTTTGCGTAAGGACCGGAGACGCACTCAATGGCAGTGACCGAGATCCCGTCCGGCCCCTCCGCCCTCGACCGCCTGTCGCGGCCGAAGCCCGTCATCGCGCTGTTTCTGCTGATGTGGCTGCCGCTGATGGCCTATGTGATGTTCGGCCAGGCGATCGGAGGCGAGGCGCGGGCCGTGCTGTTGCCGGCGATCCCGGCAACGCTGATGCTCTACGTGCTCGGCATCCGCGCCTTCCGCGAAAGCCGGGTCGCCGTGATCGGCATTACGCTGGTGTTCTTCTGGCTGCTGATGGCGGTCAGCGCGCCGTACCTGCCCCTGATGGACCCGAACAAGCCGATCGCCCCGTTCACGACGCCCTTCACCGAGCGGAACGGCCTGTTCTTCTGGCTCGGCACCGACTTCAAGGGCCGGGACATGCTGTCGCGCATGATCTGGGGCTGCCAGCGGGTGCTGGTCTGGGGCGTCACGGCGACCATGGTTGCCTATGTGTTCGGCGCCATGTTCGGCCTGATCTCCGGCTACCTGGCCGGCTGGTGGGACGAGATCATTTCGTTCGTCGCCAACGTGCTGCTGTCGTTCCCGGTGATGGTGCTGTTCATCGTCATCCTGAACTATCTCGGCCCGTCGGGCTTCAACATCGTGGTGGCGGTGACCTTCGCCTCGGCGCCGGCGATCATGCGCATCGTCCGGGGATTGGCGCTCGACATCAAGACGCGCGACTACGTCTACGCGGCGCAGACCCGCGGCGAGCATCCGCTCTACATCATGATCTTCGAGCTGCTGCCGAACGTGCGCGGGCCGATCATCGTCGATGCCTGCCTGCGGCTCGGCTACACGACGGTGGCGATCACCACGCTGACCTTCCTGGGGCTGGGCCTGCAGCCGCCCGACCCGGACTGGGGATTGATGATCCGCGAGAGCGCCAAGACGGCGATGCTGTGGAAGTTCTCCTACATGCTGCTCGTGCCGGCGCTGGCCGTTTCGAGCCTGATCCTTGGCTTCAACCTGATGGCCGACGGCCTTCGGGAAATGAGCCTGCGCGACTGAGGAGGGGGACACAATGAGCGATCACGCCGCCGAAGAGGTTCCCGTTCTCGAATGCCGGAACCTTTGCATCTCCTACTACACGCGCGCCGGCGAGATCCCGGCCGTGGTCGACTTCAACCTGAAGCTCATGCCGGGCGAGGCGCACGGCATCGTCGGCGAGAGCGGCTGCGGCAAGTCGACCGTGGCGCTGGCCATCATGCAGTACATGGGCAAGAACGGCGCGATCGTCGGCGGGGAAATCCTGTTCGAAGGCCGCGACATGCGGCAGATGAGCGAGGAGGAGCTGCGGCAGATCCGCGGCTCGCGCATCGCCATGGTCTACCAGGAGCCGATGGCCTCGCTGAACCCCTCGATGACCATCGGCGCGCAGCTGGCCGAGGTGCCGATCTACCATGACGGGTTGAGTGAGCGCGAGGCGCTGGCGCGCGCCGAGGAGATGCTGGCCAAGGTGCGCCTGCCGGACCCCAAGCGTATCCTGGCGTCCTACCCGCACCAGATTTCCGGCGGCCAGCAGCAGCGCGTGGTGATCGCCATGGCGCTGCTGTCGAACCCCAAGCTGTTGCTGCTCGACGAGCCGACGACGGCGCTGGACGTGACGGTGGAGGCGGGCATCGTCGAGCTGATCAACGAGATCGCCGAGGAGTTCGGCACCTCGATGATCTACATCTCGCACAATCTCGGGCTGATCCTGGAGACCTGCGACCGGCTGACCGTGATGTATTCCGGCGAGGCGGTGGAGGTCGGGGACATTCATGACGTCTTCGACGAGATGCGCCATCCCTACACGCGGGGACTGTTCGGCTCGATCCCGTTGCCCGGCGCCGACAAGAACGCCCATCCGCTGGTGGCAATCCCGGGCCAGCTGCCGCTGCCGCACGAGCGCCCCGAGGGGTGCAACTTCGGGCCGCGCTGCACCTTCTTCCGCGACGGGCTGTGCAATGTCGGCCGGCTGCCGATGCGCGCCGTTCCGGGCGACGACGACCACAAGGTGCGCTGCGAACGCTTCCAGGAGATCGACTGGAACCGCGACCTGCCGAAGGGCGAGGCGAAGCCGCCGGTCGAGGCGGGCGAGGTGGTGCTCTCGGTCGAGGACATGACCAAGCACTATCTGATCGAGGATGGCGGGCTGTTCGTGATGGGCGGCAGCGAGCGGGTGGTGAAGGCCAACGAGAAGCTGAGCTTCACCGCGCGCGAGGCCGAGACGGTGGCCATCGTCGGCGAGAGCGGCTGCGGCAAGTCGACCTTCGCCAAGGTGCTGATGGGGCTGGAGGACGCGACCGACGGCAAGGTGATGCTGGGGGATGTCGAGCTCGGCGATCTGCCGGTGGAACGGCGCAAGGCCGAGACGATCTCGAAGCTGCAGATGGTCTTCCAGAACCCGTTCGACACGCTGAATCCGTCGCATTCCGTCGGCAGCCAGATCGCGCGCGTGATCCGCAAGTTCGGGGTCGCCAGCAAGGACGAGGAGGTGGAGGAGATCGTCTTCCGGCTGCTCGACACGGTGAAGCTGCCGCGCGATTTCGCCAAGCGCAAGCCGCGCCAGCTCTCCGGCGGGCAGAAGCAGCGGGTGGGCATCGCCCGCGCCTTCGCCGGCAATCCGAAGGTGGTGATCGCCGACGAGCCGGTGTCGGCGCTGGACGTTTCGGTGCAGGCGGCGGTGACCGAGCTGTTGATGGACATCCAGCGCGAGAACCGCACGACGATGCTGTTCATCAGCCACGACCTGTCGGTGGTGCGCTACCTCGCCGACCGGGTGGTGGTGATGTATCTCGGCCGGATCATGGAGCAGGGCACCACCGAGGATATCTTCGCGCCGCCCTATCATCCCTATACCGAGGCGCTGCTGGCGGCGGTGCCCATCGCCGATACGCGGATCGAGAAGCGGCACATCGTCCTGAAGGGGGAAATCCCGTCGCCGACCAACCCGCCGCCGGGCTGTCCGTTCTCCACCCGCTGCCCCTACATGATGCCGGGCACTTGCGATGTCGAGCTGCCGCCGCTGCGCAGCTTCGGCGATGGACACAGGATCCTGTGCCATCTCGATCCGGCCGAACTGAGCGCGATGGAACCGGTGATAAAGCCGAAGGTCGAGGCGGCCGAATAGGCCTTGAGAATTTCGAGACGGATTTTGCAAAATTCCGTCTCGAAATTGCGAAATTTTGATTTCGGCCGTCTCAATTTCCCGAAATCGCCGCTGCTGCCGGGCGGCGTGCCCTGGGCGCATTTGTCCCCGTCCGTCCGGCACACTTATCCCCGCCGGGCGCCGCGCCGCATCGTTCGACTTGTCCCCGGTGCGGCCGCCTTGAGGTAAAGTGCGGTCGTGACGTGCTGTCCGGGGGGGCCGGACGAAGAGGCGGGAAAGACGGGGATGGCCGGGATCGATCCGTTTCCAAGGTCCTATGCGAAGGGGGTGCGGCTGCGCCGGCGCTCGCAGCGCGAGGCGCAAGGGGCGCCGATCCAGACGCTGGCGGATGTGGAGGCCTGGCTGCTCGGCGAGGCGCTGGCGGTCGGCGACGTGCTGGATTTCTTCGAGGCGTTCTGCTGGCGCATGGCGGCGGCGCTGCCGTCCTTCGAGCGGGCGAGCCTGCATGTGGGCACGCTGCACCCGCAGATCTACGGCTTTGCCTGGAACTGGGAGGCGGGCGACGGGATCTGCGACGAGATCCAGGTGGCCGAGGATATCCTGGCGACGGATGCCTATCGGCGAAGCCCGATCTTTGCGGTGATCGAGCGCGGCGAGGCCTTCGACCGGACGATCGACGAGGACACCTCGGCGCACTACCCCTTGCTGCGGGAACTCGGGCAACTCGGCTACAGCCATTACATGGCGCTGCCGCTGACGGCTGCCGGCGGAACCGGGTCCGGCAGCCAGCACAACCTGGTGTCGCTGGCAACGCGCCAGCCGGGCGGCTTCACGGCGGCCGAGCGGGCGGGCATCGACCGGCTGCTTTCGATCCTGGCTCTGCATGTCGCCCGGCATATCGACCGGCGGATCTCGGCGAACCTGCTCGACGCCTATCTGGGGCCGGCGGCGGGAGGCAAGGTGCTGCAAGGCAGCATCCGGCGGGGCGTCGGCGAGGAAATCGACGCGGTGATCTGGATGTCTGACCTGCGCGGCTTTACCGACCTGTCGGCGCGGCTGCCGGGACCGGCGATGACGACGCTGCTCAACGCCTATTTCGAGCGGTTGGCCGGGTCGGTGATCGCGGAAGGCGGCGAGATCCTGAAATTCATGGGCGACGGGGTCTTGGCCGTGTTTCCGCAAGGCGAGGGGGCAGCACACGCGGCCCTGCGCGCGGCGCGGGCGGCCCTTGCCGGAATCGCGGCGCTGAACGCGGCGCCGCCCGAGGCGGTTGCGGGCGCTCGGGAGGTGTGGGCGCCGCTGCGCACCGGCATCGCGCTGCACGAGGGCACGGTGTTCTTCGGCAATGTCGGTTCGGCCGGGCGGCTCGATTTCACGGTGATCGGCCCTGCGGTGAACGCGGCAAGCCGCATCGAGGCGCTGACCAAGGAACTCGGCCGGGAGATCCTGATCTCGCAGGCGGCCGCGCGCGGGCTCGACGTGGCGCTGGACGACCTCGGCGAGCATCGCCTTCGCGGCGTCACCGAGCCGGTGCATCTGTTCAGCCCCAAGGGGTGATGGGGGCGTTCTCTCGGGATGACGGCGGTGGGCTGACGACCGAGGTTTGGGTGACGACCGAGGGGATGCGAGGGCGTGCCTCCCTCTCGGAGGTCATCCCGGGCAAGCGGAGCGCGACCCGGGATCCATTGGCACCCTCGGCAGGAGTGAGGCAGGAGGCGCCCGTTCCATTGTCCGCTGTCATACCTGCGCAGGCAGGTATCCAGTATCCGCCGGGGTGGATGGTGGCGCGAAGGCGGCCGCCACCGACGTTCCGGCGGCAGCGCTCAGGCTCGGGCAGAGCCGTACGGGGTTACTGGATCCCGGTCTTCGGCGTTGCCGAAACCGGGATGACATCCTGCGGGTGGGGCGGACGATGTGCAGCGCCGAGCCTGGACCGGAGAGGCACGGCGGGTGTGGGGTTGTTCCAGAGTGCCTTCGCGAGGCCCTCGGCTCGCCGGTCCCGGGTCGCGGCTGCGCCTTGCCCGGGATGACGAACCGAGAGGGCGGTGCGCGAGAGCGAGCGCCGTCCGGGAGGACGAGGTTTCGGGGGCCTCGCCACCGCTCTGGGAATGATTGGTGCCCTCAGCAGGTCTATGGCAGACCGTCGTGCTGCTTTTGCAGTCGTGTAGGGCGCGCGCTCGGCGTGACGTCGCAGCCGCTCTGGGAACGAATGGGCCCCGGCTCTGCGCTGCGCTTGGCCGGGGTGACAGCCGAGGGGATGGGAGGGGAGCGCGCAAAAAAGGGCCGCAGGAGAGTCCTGCGGCCCGTGATGGTGTCGTGAGACGGTGAGGCGGGATCAGGCGTCGTCGCCCGGAGCCCCGTCCTCGCCAGTCTCGCCATCGCCAGTCTCGCCGTCGCCGGCATCGCCCGACGTGTCGGAGCCGGACGCCGGGGTCTCGCCGCCGGCCTCGTCGAGCATCGCCTCTTCGGCGTCCTCCTCGTCGGAGACGCGGCCGACCGAGACGACTTCCTCGCCTTCGGCGGTGTTGAAGACGATGACGCCCTGGGTGGCGCGGCCGGCGATGCGGATGCCGTCGACCGGGCAACGGATCAGCTGGCCGCCATTGGTGACGAGCATGATCTGGTCGCTGTCTTCCACCGGGAAGGAGGCGACGAGCGGGCCGTTGCGCTTGGTCACCGCCATGGCGGTGATGCCCTTGCCGCCGCGGCCCGTCACCCGGTACTCGAAGGACGACGAGCGCTTGCCGTAGCCGTTTTCCGAGATGGTGAGGATCACCTGCTCATGCGCGCTCATAGCCACGTAGCGCTCCTGCGGCAGGTCGCCCGCCGGCACGCCCTCGTCCTCGCCGCCAGCTTCGCCGTTCGCCTCGTCGGCCTCGCCGCGCATCAGGCGGCGCAGGCGCAGATAGGCGCTGCGCTCGTCCGCCGTGCAGTCGAAGTGACGCAGGATCGACATGGAGATGACGCGGTCGTTGTCGGCGAGGTTGATGCCGCGCACGCCGACCGAGTTGCGGCCCGCGAAGACGCGCACATCGGTGACGGCAAAGCGGATGCACTGGCCGAGCGCCGTGGTCAGCATGACGTCGTCATGCTCGGTGCAGGTGAAGACGCCGACGATGCCGTCGCCGTCGTCCAGCTTCATCGCGATCTTGCCGTTCTTGTTGATCTGCGTGAAGTCGGAGAGCTTGTTGCGGCGGACGGTGCCACGCGTGGTGGCGAACATCACGTCGAGATTGCCCCAGCTCTCCTCGTCCTCCGGCAGCGGCATGATCGAGGTGATCTGCTCGCCCTGCTCGAGCGGAAGCATGTTGACCAGCGCCTTGCCGCGCGAGGTCGGGCCGCCGAGCGGCAGGCGCCAGACCTTCAGCTTGTAGGCGATGCCGCGCGAGGAGAAGAACAGCACCGGCGTGTGCGTGTTGGCCACGAACAGGCGGGTGACGAAATCCTCGTCCTTGGTCGACATGCCCGAGCGGCCCTTGCCGCCGCGCCGCTGCGCCCGGTAGGTGTCGAGCGGAACGCGCTTGATGTAGCCGGCATGGCTGACCGTGACGACCATCTCCTCGCGCTGGATGAGATCCTCGTCCTCAAGGTCCGCGCCGCCGTCCATGATCTCGGTCCGGCGGGGCGTTGCGAACTCCTCGCGGATGTCCGTCAGCTCCTGGCGGATGATGTCGAGGATGCGCGAGCGCGAGCGCAGGATGTCGAGATAGTCGCGGATCTCCTCGCCGATCTTGTTGAGCTCGTCGGCGATCTCGTCGCGGCCAAGGGCGGTGAGGCGCTGCAGGCGCAGGTCGAGAATGGCGCGGGCCTGCTCCTCGGACAGCTTGTAGGTGCCGTCTTCGTTGACCATGTGGCGAGGATCGTCGATCAGGCGGATCAAGGGCTCCACGTCGCGGGCCGGCCAGTTGCGCTCCATCAGCTGGGCGCGGGCGGTGGCCGGGTCCGGCGCGGTGCGGATCAGCGCGATGACCTCGTCGATATTGGCAACCGCGATGGCGAGACCGACGAGGACATGGGCGCGGTCGCGCGCCTTCTTCAGCAGGAAGCGGGTGCGCCGGCCGATCACCTCCTCACGGAAGGCGATGAAGGCGGTCAGCATGTCCTTCAGGCCGAGCTGCTCCGGCCGGCCGCCGTTCAGCGCCACCATGTTGGCGCCGAAGGTCGATTGCAGCGCCGAGTAGCGGTAGAGCTGGTTCAGCACCACGTCGCCGACCGCATCGCGCTTCAGCTCGACGACCACGCGCATGCCGGTACGGTCCGACTCGTCGCGGATGTCGGAAATGCCCTCGATGCGCTTTTCGCGCACATGTTCGGCGATCTTCTCGATCATCGACGCCTTGTTCACCTGATACGGGATCTCGGTGATGACGATGGCGTAGCGATCCTTGCGGATCTCCTCGATCTCGGCGCGGCCGCGCATGACGATGGAGCCGCGCGCGGTCTCATAGGCAGAGCGGATGCCGGAGCGGCCGAGGATGATGCCGCCGGTCGGGAAGTCGGGACCGGGCACGATCTCCATCAGCTCGGCCGTGGTCATCGCCGGATTTTCCATCAGGGCGATGGAGGCGTCGATGACCTCGCCGAGATTGTGCGGCGGGATGTTGGTCGCCATGCCGACGGCGATGCCGCCGGCGCCGTTGACCAGAAGGTTCGGGAACTTTGCCGGCAAAACGACCGGCTCGCTCTCCGAATTGTCGTAGTTGTCCTGGAAGTTGACGGTCTCCTTGTCGATGTCGTCAAGGAGGCGCGCCGAGACCTTCTGCAACCGGCACTCGGTGTAACGCATGGCCGCTGCGGGATCGCCGTCGACCGAGCCGAAGTTGCCCTGGCCGTCGATCAGCGGCAGGCGGAGCGAGAAGTTCTGCGCCATGCGCACGAGCGCGTCGTAGATCGCGCTGTCGCCATGGGGGTGATATTTACCCATCACGTCACCGACCACGCGGGCCGACTTGCGGTAGGGCTTGTTCCACTCGTAGCCGTTCTCATGCATCGAGTAGAGGATGCGCCGGTGCACCGGCTTCAGTCCGTCTCGCACGTCCGGCAGGGCGCGGCTGACGATCACGCTCATCGCGTAATCGAGGTAGCTGCGCTTCATCTCGTCGGTGATGGAAACGGGCCGGATATCGGACGGCAGGCCACCCGAAGGTGCGTTCGTGTCCCGATCGGTCAAGGGATCTCTCACACTTGTTGAATCTGTCCCGATCTTATAGCCGATTCCGCGATTTCAGCCAAATCGCCCAGGGGTTTTTGCGCCGCGAAAAGACGAGCGAAAACAGCGTCTTGTCACTTTCCCAAGGGAAAGTTCGGGAAGGGGGTGCCGCCCGGGTGCCCCCACGCCGTATTTTGCTTGATATAACGGGGCCGGACGAGTCGAGCGGGGGGCTTGCGCAATGCTTGCGGACTATCTCATCAACGCCTTCGCGACACTGTTCGTGACCATCGATCCGGTGGGCCTGGCGCCCATGTTCCTGGCGGTCACGGCAGGCGCCACGGCCGCCACGCGCCGGCGCATCGCGGTGCGCGCGACGCTGATCGGCGGGGCCATCCTGTTCCTCTTCCTGGTCGCCGGACGCGGGGTTCTGGGCGTGCTCGGCATCTCCGTGCCGGCCTTCCAGATCGCCGGCGGCTTGCTGCTCCTGATCATCGCCATCGAGATGGTGTTCGAGAAGCGCAACCGGCGCAAATCGGAGACCGCCGAAAAGGCGCTGTCGCAGCATGCGGCGCATCAGGAAGAGCTGCATGACGTGGCCGTGTTTCCGCTGGCGATCCCGCTGATCGCGGGACCTGCGGCGATCTCGGCGGTGATCCTCCTGTCCTCTCAGGCGGCCGACACGGTGTCCTATCTGGGCCTGGCGCTGGTCATCCTGGTGATCATCGGCGCGTGCTTCGTCTCGTTCCTGCTGGCCGACCGCATCGAGCGGATGATGGGCGAGACCGCCGCCGTGGTGGTCACGCGGCTGCTCGGCGTGCTGCTGGCGGCGCTGTCGATCCAGTTCATCGCGGACGGCATCCGCGCGATGATCGCCGCCAGCTAGGCGCGCTCAGCCCGTCGGGGCCTGCTACGGCCTATTGCAGCAGGCGGTAGACGGTCGGATCGTCCGGGCAGGCGGCAAACCCGCATTCGGCAAGCGTGCTCACCGCATTGAGCCCGGCCATCGCCAGCACCAGCAGGACGGCAACCAGCGACAGCCCGGTCAGGCGGACGGGGTTGCCGCCGGCACGCGGCTCCTCGCCGGGCGCGCGCAGGATCAAGAGCGCCGCACAGGCGGCAACGGCGACAACGAAGACGACGAAGGCCCAGGTGTAGAAGTGCAGGCCGAGGAACGGCGCACCATAGCCCGCATCGCCCGGCTGGATGTGCAGCAGCACCTGGCGCATGGCAAAGCCCGCGCCGGCAAGCCCGGCAAGGATCGTCACGCCGTAATGGGCGGGCCGGGGGCCGCGTGCCACGTTCAGCACCGGACCGATGGCCAGCAGCAGGAAACCGGCGCGCTGCAGCAGGCAGAGCGGGCAGGGCAGCTCGCCATTGGCGAACTGGTCGAAGAAGGCGACGGCGAGCACGGCCGAGATGGCGATGAGGGCAAGCGCGTTGAGCGTCGTCTCGAGGGATCTGGAGATCATGGTGCGCCCCTTCAGAACGACAGCGGCAGCGGATCGGTCGCGTGGTGCAGGTAGACCAGCACCGCCGCGAGGAAGCTTGCCGCGGTCAACAGCCCCGCAAGGCGCATGGGGCCGAAGGCGGCGGCGGCGAGGGCCGCAAACAGCAGGGCGAAGAGAGCGGCGAGAAACATCGGGCGAAGCCTTTGCGGATCCGGTTGCGGAGCGTTGCGCCAAGGCTATGCGATTCTGAGGTTATCACGGAGCCGTGATTGTTGCCGAGAGGGGCGGGGCGAGGACCGTCACGTCAATTTGGCCCCTGAAACGGCAAAGGCGACGCCTGCGCGGTGCAGGGCGTCGCCTTTTGCAGTGTCGGGTTGCCGGTGTGCGGCGCCCGGATCAGGAGCTGGACGGAACGCGCTCCAGAACCGAGGTGTTGGCGGCCGGCTGGCGGGTCTCGACGGTGGTGAACTGCACCTGACGCATGCCCTTGTTGCCGCTCAGCGCCGAGGCGCAGGTCGTCGACCAGTTGCCCCAGGTCTGACCCTGGCACTCGGCGGGCAGCGCGGAGGCGCCGCGATCGGTCTTGGGAGCCGCCATCTCGGTCACCGCGGCACCGGCCGTGGCCGTCTGGACGGTGTGGGCGATGCTTGCGATGCCGCCGAACACGGCCAGAGCTGCAACGGCGGCAATCGCCAGGTCCCGGATGCGATGGGCGTGCTGCTCGCCATGGTCATGAATGAAGGTCATTGTCGTCACGTCCCTGCTGGTTACCGTTTTTCGATGACCCCACATTGGGGCATAACCGGCAAGGAAACCGTGACGCGTATCACGATCCGGAGGGTTGTACCGGCAGCGCCTGGTTGCCCGTCGCCGGCTCGGCGATCACCGGATTCTTCTGCGGCGGGGTGCCGGAGAAACAATCGGGATCCTCCTCTCGGAAGATGATGCCGCCGCAGACCGCCTCGACGGTTCGTGCGATGACGCGCTCATCCTTGCCTGACGAGATAACGCGTTCATGCGCAGAAGGTTGCATGTTGGCAGCGGATTCCGCCGCGGCGTCGACATCCGAGGCGGCCAATCCAGCCCCGAGCGTGGCGACAAGCAGCACGACGCCAGCGCCCCACAGGGCGATCGGAGTCGATAGCTGATGAATTTTGTGAATCGTCATCATGATGGGCATATGTAGTATCCCGAAGGGATTGGCAAGCCTTTGCCGGTTCAGCATTCCGTGAACGGCCTGTGCCGTTTTTGTGAACGATTGCAGAAGCTTGTGTCTGAGCCGGCCATGCTTTCGCATGCCAGCCATGCGCACTGAGCATGGCTGGTTCGGCGCTTTCGGCCGCTCCGCGGTTGCGAGGCGATCCTGCGTTCTGTCCGCGAGCGCCCCTGGTGCCGCTCCGGCCGGGGCCGGGCGCGGCGCAGGTGCCCTGCGGGCCCTGTTCGAGAGGTGGGAAACGAGGAGGGGCCGGGCAAGGCGAATGGCCGCGAAAACGCCGCCGCGCGCGCAAATGTGAAAGACCGGTGAAATGTCGGTGATCGGGCGCGGGCAGGCGCGGCGAGGAACCGCGCGGCCGGGTCACCCGCGCTCCGACAGGCCGCGGACGACCGACCGCGCCGACAGCACCGCGCCATGCACCGTGCCGAAATGGGCGGCCGAGGCAGCCTCTCCCGCAAACCAGAGCTGCCCGTCCCAATCCGCGCCGGCGAGCGCCCGCCGCGTCGCGGGGCTGGTTCCGACCGCGTTGAAACTGTAGCTGCCGAGCGCGTGCCGATCCTGCCCCCAGCGGGTGATCTGCGCGGCTTGCGGCGCGGGAAAGCGCGCCCCGAACATCGCCCGCAGGCTGCCCAGCGCGGCGGCCACGGTGTCGCGGTCGCTCATCCGCTCGATCTCGGCCGCCGGATCGGCGGCATTGA
Organism: Stappia sp. G46H5W; assembly: GCF_058448995.1. Taxonomy (NCBI): domain Bacteria; kingdom Pseudomonadati; phylum Pseudomonadota; class Alphaproteobacteria; order Hyphomicrobiales; family Stappiaceae; genus Stappia; species Stappia sp. G46H5W. The sequence continues at coordinate 724,697 of NZ_JBZFLL010000002.1, forward strand.
AGCCCAGGAGGACGGGGGCGCGGAACGTTCGCGCCAGCGACAGCCACTCGCCCCAATAGCCCGCGCGCGGGCCGAGCCAGCCGATCCAGTCCACATCGCCGGGCCAGCGAACCCGGTCGAACCGCAGCCAGCACTTGTTCAAGAGCCCGTTTCCCAGGCCCTCGATCGCTGCCTGCCGATCCCGCGCCAGCGGTTCGGCAAACCGCACGCTGCCCGAGCGCAGCACGCCAAGCGGCAGCGTGCAGACGATGCGCTCCGCCGCGATCCGGCTGCCGTCGGCGAGGCGCACGGAGCCAGGCGCGATCTCTCTCACTTCGGCGGACAGGCGAATGTCCAGCCCCCGCGCCAGATGCCCGGCGATCCGGTCGAAGCCTTCGGGAAACAGCCCGTCCGCCCCGTCGAACTCCTCGCCGTCCTGCCCGTGCCAGGCCGACAGGAGCCGCGCCGGGCTGCCATATTCCTGTTCCAGCGTGGTGTTCACCAGATAGGCTACCAACCGCCGCATCGGCGCATCGGCGTCTTGCCAGTCGGCGGAGGCCTCCAGCGCCCGCGTCACCGAAACATCGTCCGGCAGCCGCTCGGCCGACGCCAGCGCGCGGCGCAGGATGCGCTCGGCCGGTCGCAGGTCCGGGGCGATCTCCGCCCCGTCCGGGCCGAGCAGAAGCGAGGCGTCGTTGCTGGTCGCCACCACCCGCGCGCCGGCCTCGCGCGCCAGAGCGGTCAGCGGGTTGCCGCGCTGGCCGTGGACCCAGCTTGCCCCAAGATCCATCGGCAGATCCGGCCAGAGGCGCGAGGTGAAGACACGCCCGCCGATCCGCGCGCGTGCCTCCAGAACCGTGACCGCATGTCCGGCCTCCTGCAGGGCCCGCGCCGCCGCCAGCCCGGCCATGCCCGCACCGAGGACGAGGACGCGCTGCGGCGCCCGCGCGCGCAGGCCGCCGCCGGTCCCAAACGCCGCGACGGCTCCCAGTGCGAAAAGGAACCGACGTCTGCTCGGCGAATTGCTCATGGTCGGCCCTCCCGCATGCCGCTGCCGGATCGCGCCCCGTTCCCCCAGGGGACCGGGTGTTGCCGGGAGCATTGCACCGGGATGCAGGGCTCAGAAAGGGCAAAGATGGCGGACGATGCCGGACGCACCAGGAAGGGGAGATGGAAGCGGAATGGAGGGGGGAGGAAAGACCGGGAAACGCAGGCCCCGAACGACGTGGCGGCGGGCCGGGGGACCCGCCGCCATGCTCTTCGAGAGTGTCCGAGGTCAGTGTTTCAGGGTCACTCCGAAACGCGGGTGCGCGCGAGAACGGTGGTGTTGCCGTCCCGGGAGGCGATGGTGCGCCATGTCGGGCCGGAGGCAGGATCGATGCTGCGCGCGAGATCCGCGCAACCCTGTGCCGTGTCCTGCATGGTGCCGGCGGCACAGGCGACCTGCACCGTGCGCGCCATGCGGTCGCCCTTCTTCGCGGTGTTGATCTGATCCGCGGTGCCGAATGTCAGACTGCCGACGGCAATGGATATGGCAATGGCGGCGAGGCCGCCAAGGCCCAAAGCTGCAATGCCACGCATGTCCTGCGCCTCCTTGTGCTTATGAGCAACAGTCTAGCAGAAAAGTGGCGCGACTTAAATAAATTCGCAGTGAGTGACTTTACGGCAACAATTGCAAAACACTGGCGCCGGCAGGGAAACGACGTGGCTACGGGCTGAGAGGGTTCGAAGCCGCGGGGCTTTGGCTCGGTTCTGTTTGCAGACCCAGTAGATGCCCCGCTGAGGACGGCTCTTGAGCGCGATCAATCCTCAAGGATCAGAAAGTCGCCAACCTTCATGACCTGCTTCAAACCCAGACGGCTTGCAGACCGCACATCAAGATGCAGAGGCTCGAATTCATTGTTTAGCCGCGGCCTGTATATCTCGCAGGGAATTTCATACTCGCCATCCGAAGAGACGAATTTAGCTTCTATTATCGTCTTGAAATCCATTTCACCAACGTCATCCACGTCCACGCTAAAAAGATTGTTTCCGTTCCTGTCGTCGCTCAAGGCGTTGAAGTAGATTATTTTCATCTTCATTTTGTTTGTCTGTAAAATCAGAGTTTCGGTGCTGAATGCGTTGCCAGGCAATATTAATAATTGAATCAGCGTTGCACAATCGGCCTTGTGCCGAGACGATAACAGCTTGCGCGAGCTGGCTACCGCATCACGAAGCGGCGCCAGGTCGCGCCGCCTTTGTGGATCAGGCCTTCGTCGGTCATGCCGAGCTTGCGGGCGACCTTGATCGAGCCTGCGTTGTTGGGATCGATTTCCGCGACGACCCGGTCGAGCGCCAGCGTGTCCATCGCATGGTCAAGGACGGGCCGTGCCGCCTCGGTCGCATAGCCCTTGCCCCAGGTCTCGCGCAGGAGGCGCCAGCCGATCTCGATCTCCGGCCCGATGCCGCCGCACGGGATCAGCAGGATCCAGCCGATGAAATGCTCCGGCATGTCATGCGAAAACACCGACCAGTAGCCGAGGCCCGGCCCGTAGTCGGCCTGCATCCGCCCGCGCACGAAAGCCTCGTGGCCGGCGGGATCGGCCCATGGTTGGGGCACGAACTTGGTAACCTCGGGATCGCGGTCCATGGCCAGGCAGGCGTCCAGATCGGCGAGGGTGCGCGGCCGTATCGTGAGGCGGGCGGTGCGAAACGTCGGCAGGATCGGCAAGGTCTCGTCTCGCTGTCCGGTTGGGCTCCCGCCGTTTTAGCGGCGGAGGCGCCACGTGCAAGGAGGGGGCGCCCTCACTGGCCGTCACAGGCTGCTACTCCCAGCTGACAGGGGCGAGGCTGCGCGCTACTGTCGGGGTCGGCCGGAGGCAGCCGGCAGCCCGCACCCCGTCGTGACCATGGCGGGGCATGGCGAATGCCTCCGAAGCGATGCGTCCTGACCGTTCCACCGTCGGGCGAAGGCGTCGGTAATGCGGGTGCTGACGAGGACTTCGCCGTGACGAGGAAACGGACATGCGCGACCATCGCCATTCGAAGCTCATGGCCAAGGCCATGCGCGAGGCTCTTGCCGAGAAAAACCTGACCATCACCCACAGCGAAGCGCTGGAAATCGTCGCCCGCCAGTTCGGCCTGGCCAACTGGAACGTGCTGGCCGCGAAGATCGGGGAGGGCGAGGCGGCCGAGGCGCGGGAGACGATCCGCCTCGACCAGGCAGTGCCTATCGTGCGGATCTTCGATGTTGCCAAGGCGAGCGAGTTCTATATCGGCTTTCTGGGCTTTTCCCTCGACTGGGAGCACCGCTACGGCGAGAACTTCCCGCTCTATATGCAGATCTCGCGCTCCGGACTGCGGCTGCACCTGTCGGAACATGCCGGCGATGCGACGCCCGGCGGAAACATGTGCGTCTACATGACCGGCATCCGCGATCTGCACCGGGAGCTGCAGGCCAAGGACTATCGCTACATGAAGCCGGGGCTGGAGGACCAGGACGGGCGGCTGGAGCTGCAGGTGACCGACCCGTTCGGCAACCGCATCCGCTTCATGGAACTGGCGGAGAGCTGAGGGACAAGATCCTGCCGACAAAACGTGATCCAAGAGGAGCGTCTCCCGCTCCTTGTCGCATCGATCTCGGTGGACAGCCCGACATAGGGTGGGTGCTTGACATCTAGCGCCATGATATTCTAGCGCTAGAATATGCCAGTCGATCTTACAGATGCTGAATTGCTGCTACTCGGGCTCGTCGCCGAGATGCCGCGCCATGGATACGAGCTTGAACGGATCATAGAGGCACGGGGGATGCGCGAGTGGACGCAAGTCGGCTTCTCGTCGATCTATTTCGTACTCGGCAAGCTGGAGAAAGCAGGGCTCGTAGCGGCCGAGGTGCCGAGGGGCGCCAAGGCGCGAAAGACGTTCCGCATTACGCCATTCGGCCACGAGGTTCTGTGCGAACAGACCATCGCGGCCCTTGGCGCCTATCGTCCGACATTCTCGTCGCTCCTGCTCGGAATGGTGCACTGGCCGGTGCTGTCGCGCGATGCGGCCTTGAACGCCCTGGAGGCACGCCTGGCGTCGGTTGTCACGGAACTGGAGCGGCTCGAGCGGGTGCGCCGACAAAGGCAGCCCATGCCCGATCATGTCGAGGTTCTCTTCGACTTTTCGGCCAGCCAACTGAACGCCGAGCGCAGCTGGATCGACACCACGCTGGACTATATGAGGAACAAGCCATGGTAGACGAAGCACTGATCGATTTAACGCAGGATCGGGCCACGTTACGCCGGGTCTATGCGCCGCCGGCCGGCGACTTCAGCAGGGTCGATGTGCCCAGGCTTCCCTTCGCGACCCTGGATGGGGAAGGCCCACCCGAACAGACTTCCATCGAAGCCGCGGTGAAGGTTCTCTACACGGCAATCTACGCCATCCGGCGCGAAGCGCGGAAGCGAATGGGCAAGTCCTTTGTCGAGCCGCCGGTGGAAATCCTCTACTGGGCGGACGATATGCGTGACTTGGCAGCGGGCAATCGTGAGAAGTGGCAGTGGCGTGTGCAGATCACTTTGCCGGTTTGGGCCGATGCGCAGAAACTGAAGGACTCGGCTGCCGAGGCGCGCCACGAACTGGGCGATGAACCTGCTGTTCGATGGGAGGTCCTGGCCGAAGGCGAGTGCGTGCAGGTCCTGCATGTTGGTGAGACGGACGACCTTCCGGAGATTCTGGCGGGGCTCTACGGCGACCACCTGCCAGAGCAAGGACTGGAAGCGGATGGCCCCTATCACGAGATCTATCTCGATGATTGGAGCCGCGTTGCTCCGCAGCGGCGCAAGATCATCCTCCGGCTGCCGGTGCGTCCGACGCAGTAGCGGAAAGACCAGTGGAAGCCTATCCGTGAGGACAGGCACCGATAGCTTGGCGGCGGCGAGCGCCGGAGGCAGCCGGCCCCGCCCACCCCGCCCTTCGTCCCGCTTGCCTGACGGCGGCTCGCCCTGTAAATCGGCGGCATGACACGCACCGCGCTCTATCCCGGCTCGTTCGACCCCGTCACCAACGGTCACGTCGACATTCTGCGCCACGCGCTCGACCTTGCCGACAAGGTCGTCGTCGCCATCGGCGTCCACCCCGGCAAGTCGCCGATGTTCAGCTTCGAGGAGCGGGTGGAGATGATCGCCCGCGTCGCGCGCGATGCCTTCGGCGCGGCCGATGCGGGGCGCATCGAAGTGATTTCCTTCGACGACCTGGTCATCGAGACGGCCCGGCGCAACGGCGCCGCCTTCCTGGTGCGGGGCCTGCGCGACGGCACCGACCTCGACTACGAAATGCAGATGGCGGGCATGAACCGGTCGCTGGCGCCCGAAGTGCAGACGGTGTTCCTGCCGGCCTCTCCGGAAGTCCGCCACATCACCGCCACGCTGGTCAGGCAGATCGCCAAGATGGGCGGCGACGTCCGTCATTTCGTTCCGGCTCATGTCGCGGAACGCCTCGCCGAGCGGCTGGCGGCTCCGCGCTGAGAGTTCCAACCCCCGTTGCGGGAGACTTTCCTTCCATGGCACGCCTGCTTTCGTTCTTTTCCGCACTCGTCCTTGCCGCTGTCATCGGCCTGTCGCCCGCCGGCGCCCAGTCGAACGATCCTGAAAACACGCTGCTGCTCGACCTGAAGGACGGGCAGGTGGTGATCCGCCTGCGGCCCGACCTTGCGCCGAACCACGTCGCGCGCATCAAGGAGCTGGCGAGCAAGGGTTTCTATGACGGCATCGTCTTTCACCGGGTGATCGACGGCTTCATGGCCCAGACGGGCGATCCGACCGGCACCGGCATGGGCGGTTCCGACCTGCCGGACCTGAAGGCGGAATTCTCGTCCGAACCGTTCCGCCGCGGCACGCTCGGCATGGCCCGCTCGCAGAGCCCGGACAGCGCCAATTCGCAGTTCTTCATCATGTTCGCCGACGGCGACTGGCTGAACGGCCAGTACACGGTCTTCGGCGAGGTGGTCGAGGGCATGGAGCACGTCGACAACATCAAGCGCGGCGAGCCGGTGCAGAACCCGGACAAGATCGTGCGCATGCGCGTTGCCGCCGACGCCAACTGACGTTACGAACACCGCACACAGATTCCACGAACATACGAAGGAGACCGAGGGTGGCCGAATACAAGGATGCAGAAAACACGCTGGTGATGGAAACCACCCAGGGCCAGGTCGTCATCAACATGCGCCCGGACCTTGCGCCGAACCACGTCGCGCGCATCAAGGAACTGGCGCGCGAGGGCTTTTATGACGGCATCGTCTTCCACCGCGTGATCGAGGGCTTCATGGCCCAGACCGGCTGCCCGCGCGGCACCGGCACCGGCGGTTCGGGCAAGAAGCTGCGCGCCGAGTTCAACGCCGAGCCGCATGTGCGCGGCACCTGCTCGATGGCCCGCGCCCAGGACCCGAATTCCGGCGACAGCCAGTTCTTCATCTGCTTCACCGACGCCCGCTTCCTCGACCGCCAGTACACGGTCTGGGGCGAGGTGATCGAGGGCATGGAGAATGTCGACAAGATCAAGCGCGGCGAGCCGGTGCAGAACCCGGACAAGATCGTCTCGATGAAGGTCGCGGCCGACATCGCGTAACGCGCGCCCGCGCATCGACGCGCGGACACGGCGAACAGGAAGGGGCAGGGGCCATGCGGCGCCTGCCCCTTTTTCGTTGCGATGGCGCGAGCATTTTTCAGGCCGCGGCCGCGTACTCCATCCAGACGATACCGTCGTTCAACGGCCGGACCTCGCGAAGCCGCAGGCGAACCCCGGCGCCTTGCGGAAACAGCGTCTTTCCCCGGCCGAGCGCCACCGGATAGACCATCAGGCGGTAACCGTCGACGAGACCGGCGGGGATCAGCGCGTGCAGCAGCGCGGCGCTGCCATAGACGAGAAGGTCACCGTCGCAGCGCGCCTTGAGCGCGGCGACCTGCCGGACCGCGTCGCCTTGCAGGATGCGGGTCTGCGCCCAGGCGCCCGAGGCCAACGTGCCGGAGAGGACATGCTTGGGGAGGGTGTTGATGCGCGCGGCGAAGCCGGTGTCGTCGGTGACCTGCGGCCAGACTGCGGCGAAGGCTTCATAGGTTCGGCGGCCGAGCAGCAGGGCGCTGGCCGCGAACAGTTCCTCATGCTTCAGCCGGTCGCCCTCGGGTCCGCGCGAGAACGGCCCGGTCCAGTCGCCAAGGCCGCTTGCCTCCATGCCGACAGGGTCCTCGATGATGCCGTCAAGCGAGATGTACTGGGTGACGATGATCTTGCAAGACACCGGGTGCTCCTGTCCTTGAGGGCGGTGCGTGCCGCCGGGAAGCGTCGAGTGTGCGGGCGCCGGCCGCCATCCGGCAATAACCTGCAAGGTCATCGCCCGGCGAAGTGCGCCCGCTCTTCCGCCTGCACCTTCCCGCTGCTAGCTTGCGCGCGGACCGGGCCGGCCGGGGAGCAGAAGGAGCGGAGAGGCGCATGACGACGATCACCACGGTGGAGCAGCTCGAGACGCTCTACGGCACGCCGGGGGCGGCCTCCAAGGTCAAGGAAATCGGCTGGATCAGCGACGAATATGCCGCCCTGATCAAGGCTTCGCCCTTCGTGGCGCTGGCGACCGCGGGGCCGGAGGGGCTGGACTGCTCGCCGCGCGGCGACCGGGGCGAGGTGGTGCGCATCCTGGATGCGAAGCGCGTGGCGCTGCCCGACCGGCGCGGCAACGACCGTATCGATTCGCTGCGCAACATCGTGCGCGATCCGCGCGTGGCGCTGCTCTTCCTCATTCCCGGCAGCGGCACGACGCTGCGCATCAACGGAAGGGCGACGATCAGCGCCGATCCGCAGCTGCTGGAGGACTTTGCCGTGGACGGCAAGGCGCCGCGCAGCGTGATCCTGATCGAGGTGGAGACGATCTATTTCCAGTGCGCCCGGGCCATCGTGCGCGCGCGCCTGTGGGACGCCGAGGCGCAGGAGGCGGCGAACGGCCTGCCGACGCCGGGCGCGATCCTGTCCGCCCTGAGCGAGGCCAAGGTGGGCGGCGAGGCGTACGACCGCGAATGGCCGGAGCGGGCGCGCAAGTCGCTGTGGTGAGGTGAGGCGCAGGCCTCACCCTCGTTCTCATCCTTCCGGACGGCAGATCTCGTTGCGGCGCATCGCGGCGAAGGTCTTGGCGACCAGCATCGCGATCACCGCGCACAGCACGCCATAGGCGATGAAGGACAGGGTGCGCTGGAAGGCGGCGCCGGTGCTTTCGGCAAACAGGGCCGAGGCGATGGTGAAGGCCGCCACGGGGAAGGAATAGGCCCACCAGGCCATGGAGAAGGGCAGCCGCAAGAGGCGCCCGACCTGGGTCAGCATCACCAGCACGAACATCAGCGCGCTGTAATACAGAACGCGGGCGAAGGCATCGACCACGCCGCCGTTCAGCAGCATCCACGCGACGAAGCCGACCGAGGGCGGCGCGATCAGGATGACCAGCGTCGGCAGCAGGCGCTCGGCGATCGGGTTGTGGAAGATCAGCCGGTTGAACACCAGCGTCAGGAAGATCACCCAGAACAGCATGCCGACGGAAAAGAAGAACCACGAGACCTCGAGGTAGCCGAGCTCGACGCCGGCGGCCGGCACCAGGACGTTGCCGACGGCGGGAATGAACCAGGCCGGCGTCAGATGCGCCTGTTCGAAGGTGCGGTGGCTGATCCAGGCGGAGACGACGCCGAGGATGATGACGAGATGCACGGCCGTGGCGACGATCCATACGGCCTCGACCAGGCCGGGGGCGCGCGGCAGCAGCCCCGAGCAGACCAGCAGCACGCCGATGGTGATCGCCGGGAAGAAGGCGATGCGCACGGGATTGTTCCACTCGGCCTTCATCGCCTCGGTGTGGCGCAGCGCCTTGGCGATATAGATCGCGGCGATGACGCAGAAGGTGGCGGCGGTGGCGAGCGTCAGCACCAGGCTGGCAGTGCCGGACGCCCCGAAAAGCGCGACCTCCATGCGGCGGGTGGCCAGCGACAGGCCGGCAAGGCCCATCACCACTGCGAAGAAGGTGATCGGGAAATGCCGCAGCCAGGGTTCGTCTGTCGTCCCGGCCTGTGCCGCCGCCGTCATCGTGCTCATGGCTTCCCCCGCCCGAATGCCTGAAAACTCATTCGGATACCTGAATATCCGTCCGCACCGGCTTTCGCCAACATCCGTTCTCGTGTTTCCTGCGACAAAGTGCCGAGCAGGCCGGCGCAACGACTTGACGGACGGGCGCCGGCTCCCGATGACTGGCCCGCCGGAATTCATGCGAGAGGTTTCCCATGCCGTCCACGTCCCGCCTTGCCATCGTCCTGGCCGCCGGCCTCGGCACCCGGATGAAGTCCGACCGGCCCAAGGTGATGCACCAGGTCGCCGGGCTGTCGCTGGTCGGTCATGTGCTGAAGGCGGTCGAGGCGGCCGAAATCGGCCGGGTGGCCGTGGTGGTGGGGGCCGACATGCCCGAGCTGGTCGCCGAGGTCGCGCGCCGGGCACCGCAGGCGCAGTGCCATGTGCAACAGGACCGGCTGGGCACCGCCCATGCAGCGCGCGCCGCCGAGCCGGCCTGGCGCGACCTGCCCGACCAGGTGCTGGTGCTGTTCGGCGACACGCCGCTGGTCTCGCCGCAGACGTTGGCGCGGGTCTGCGCAAGGCTGGAGGAGGGCGCCGACGTGGTGGTGCTCGGCTTCGAGGCCGAGAACCCGACCGGCTACGGCCGGCTGCTGACGGAAGGCGGCCGGCTGCTGGCGATCCGCGAGGAGCGGGACGCGAGCGAGGCCGAGCGGTCGGTGCGCTTCTGCAATTCCGGCATCATGGGCTTTCGCGGTACGCGCTTTGCCGGGATCATCCAGCGGATCGGCAATGCCAATGCCAAGGGCGAATACTATCTGACCGACGCGGTGGAAATCGCCGCCGGGCTGGGCCTTTCCGTCGTCACCGAGCGGGCCGACGAGTGGGAGGTGCAGGGCATCAACACGCGGGTGCAGCTGGCCCGGGTCGAGGCCGACTACCAGCGCCAGGCGCGGATCGCCGCGATGGAGAACGGCGCGACGCTGGTTGCGCCGGAGACCGTGCATTTTTCCCATGACACGCGGCTCGGGCGCGATGTGGTGGTGGAGCCGAACGTGGTCTTCGGCCCCGGCGTGGAGGTCGGCGACGGGGTGACGATCCGCGCTTTCTCGCATCTGGAGGAGGCGCGCGTCGCCGACGGGGCGACGCTCGGGCCTTACGCGCGGCTGCGGCCCGGCGCGGAGATCGGCGCCGGCGCGCATATCGGCAATTTCGTCGAGATCAAGAACGCGCGGGTCGAGACGGGGGCCAAGGTCAACCACCTCAGCTATATCGGCGATGCGCGGGTGGGCGCGGGCGCCAATATTGGCGCAGGCACCATCACCTGCAATTACGACGGCTTCCTCAAGCACCACACGGATATCGGCGCGGGCGCGTTCGTCGGGTCGAACTCGACCCTGGTGGCCCCGGTCACCATTGGCGACGGGGCGTATCTGGCCGCCGGCGGTGTCGTCACCGAGAACGTGCCGGCCGATGCGCTGTCGCTCGGTCGGGCGCGGCAGGTGGTCAAGGAAGGGCGCGGCGCGCAGCTGAAGGAGCGCTTTGCCCGCGCCAAGGCCGAGAAGAAGGGCGCTTAGGGGCTTCAGGTTTTCAAGGAAGCGCGGGGACGGCCCGGCTGATGCGCTGGATCCCGGATCTGCCCGTGCGGCTGCGCCGCAGGGCGTCCGGGATGACCTCGGAGGAGATGCAAGGTCATGCCTCCGCCGTCCACCCCACCCACCCCACCGAGGTCACCCCGGGCAAGCGTAGCGCGACCCGGGGTCTATTGGTTTCCAGAGCGGACGTGAGGAGGGCGGCACTCGTTCCACCCTCCGCTGTCACGCCTGCGCAGGCAGGCGTCCAGTATCCGCCGGGGCTGATGGCAGCGCGAAGCTAGCCACCACCGGCGTTCCTGCGGCAGCGCTGAGGCCTCGCCCAAACCGTTCGGGGGTACTGGTTCCCGGTCTTCGGCTTCGCCGAAACCGGGACGACAGCCTTTGGGTGATGCGGACGACGTGCTTTCCTCGCCGAGTTGCGAAAGATCGTCGTCGTCTTCACTGGCGGACTGAGAGACCACCTCAACGATCTGAGTTGATGACGAACAGAGAGGGAGGCTGGCGCTTTGAAAGTCCGCGACTGCCGGGGTTGCCAATGGATCCCGGCTCTGCGCTGCGCTCGGCCGGGATGACGTCCTGGGAGGGTGGCTGGTCTGCGCCCACGACAGCGTCCGCGCGAAAGGCACAATCTCGCATCCCCACCGAGGTCACCCCGGACCTCCGGCTTCGCCTTGCCCGGGAAGACGCAGGGAGAGGTCCGCGCAAGGGAGCTCGCGCCGGAGCGGCAGTGCGTGCGGAGAAATGTCGGGGGAAAGGCCAAGTCCAAAAACGAACGCCCACCGGTGGGAGGAGGATCCGGTGGGCGTCGTTTTGGAGGGCCGGTGAGGGAGGAGGAACACCGGCCTGAACGGGAGCGAAGCGTGGGAGGAGGATCGCTTGGCTCCGTTGCCCCTGATATGGGTGAGTCTCGCGTCTATTTAAAGAGACGATCTTGCATATCAGCCCCGCTTTTTGTGCAGAGCAGCATAAAAATTTGAAAACATATATATTTCAGATACTTGAAATGAAAACGCCGCCCCGAATGGGACGGCGTTTTCGGCTGCGGTGCCCCCGCGATGCGGAGCGGGCTCTTAGCGGTGGTGGCTGCGGGCGATGTAGTCGATATCGCCGCGGCCGATGCCCAGGTCGCTGAGCTCGCGATTGGAGAGGCGGGACAGCTCGTCATAGGTGCGACGGTACTGCTGCCAGGAATTGTACTTGCGGATGAGCGTGTTGATCATTGTCGTGTCCTTGAATGTGAAACTGGGGGTGATCAAACCGGACGGGCTGCCGGCCGGACGCTGCGCATCCTTGCGCTGGTCCGTTGGTGCCTCTGTCCGGCGATCTGGTGTTCTCGTTGGTGGGCGGCGTCCGCCGCTCCGCTCCCTGGCGGTCCCCGTCTTGCGAGGGCCGCGTCCGCCCGCCGGTAGGGAGGAGGAAACCGGCGGGCGGCGCTTTTGCCTAACGGGTCCGGGAGGAGATGACCCGTCGGTGCACGATCTGGGGCGCGTGGGAGGAGGATCGCGCCCCGGTCCGTGATGGGGTTAGCCGATCACCGCACGGCGAGCGACAGCCGGGATCTCGCCACGCGAGATGCCGAGATCGTCGAGCTCGCGCGGGGTCAGGCGGGACAGCTCCGTGACAGTGCTGTTGTAGGCACGCCAATTGCGGTACTTGCGAGCGAGGGTCGTGAACATTTCAAACTCCGTGATGTTCTTCTTATTGCTCCCGAAGCGGCCGCTCTTCGCTCATCATGCTGCGCTGCGTCATCGTTCGGTGGCACTCATATGGAGTGCTTCGCGCCGTTTGTGAGGCGCTATTTTCGCATGCCCGCCTTGCGGCTTTCGCCGGGGTTGCCCGGTCTTGCGGCATGCACGCAAAAAATGCGAACGCCCGCCGGTGGGAGGAGGTACCGGCGGGCGTCGCAATGTCCGAACGGGATTGGGAGGAGGATATCCCGTCGGCAACACGTCAGGAGATAGGGGAGGAGGTCTATCTCCTTGAACGTGAACTGTTAACGGCTGGCGCGACGGGCGACGAAACGAATGTCGCCGCGGGCGATGCCGAGATCGTTGAGCTCGCGGGTCGAGAGCCGCGACAGCTCGGAAACGGTGGTCTGGTACGTACGCCAGCTGCGGTACTTGCGGGCGAGAGAGTCGAACATGGCATCCTCATATGCACGATCTGTGCGGGAGTTGGCTGGGCGGGTCATCCCGTGTCAGCGCTCCGATCCGATGACCAAGAGATAGTTTTTTCAGCCGTCGAAAAAAAGAGACGATTGTGCACGGCAGCCATGCAAATTGTGCATCGCAAAATAGTTGCGGTCGCATCTGCCTTGCGACAAGGGCGCTCCGAATCCCGACCTTCTCACAACGCACCGGGCGGCGTCCGGTTCCCGGCACGGCAAGACCTGTTGAATCGCTCCTGCTTCGCCCCGCATGAGAGGCCGGGAAGGGGCGCGCGGTTGACCGCGCCGCGGGGGAGGGATAAGAGCCGAAACCCTGTATCAACACCATCTTTCACCGGGTTCAGCCAAGGCCATGCGCGTCGACGATTTCGACTTCGAGCTGCCGCCGGAGCGCATTGCGCTGCGTCCGGCCCGACCGCGCGATGCCGCGCGCATGCTGGTGGTGCGCCCGAACGGCGAACCGGTGCTGGATGATCGCGGCGTGCGCGACCTGCCCATGCTGCTGGAGCCGGGCGATGCTCTGGTCTTCAACGATACGCGGGTGATCCCGGCGCAGCTGGAAGGCACCCGCACGCGCGGCGAGGCAGTGGCGCGCATCGGCGCGACGCTGCACCTGCGCGCAGGCGACGACCGCTGGTGGGCCTTCGTGCGCCCGGCCAAGAAGCTGGTCGTCGGCGACCGCGTGCAATTCGGCGTGCAGTCCGGGGGGGAGGGCAAGGCCTGCCTGCTCGGCACGCTGGACGCTACGGTCGCTGAAAAGCGCGACACGGGCGAGATTCTGTTCGTCTTCGACCTATCCGGCCCGATGCTGGACGAGGCGATCGCCACCGTCGGCCATATCCCGCTGCCGCCCTATATCGCGGCCAAGCGCGGCGAGGACGAGCAGGACCGGCAGGACTACCAGACGATCTTCGCGGAAAAGGACGGGGCCGTTGCCGCGCCGACCGCAGGCCTTCACTTCACCGACGAGTTGCTGGCGGCGCTGGACGCGCGTGGCATCGAGCGGCACCGGGTGACGCTGCATGTGGGGGCGGGCACGTTCCTTCCCGTCAAGGCGGACGACACCGACGAGCACCGCATGCATGCCGAGTGGGGCGAGGTAAGCGCGGAGACGGTCGCCGCCCTGCGCGCCGTGCGGGCCCGCGGCAACAAGGTCGTCGCCATCGGCACCACCTCGCTGCGCATCCTGGAAAGCGCGGCGCAGGGCGAGGAGGGGCTGGCGCCCTTTGCCGGCGAGACCTCGATCTTCATCACGCCGGGCTACCGGTTCCGCGCCATCGACGCGTTGATGACCAATTTCCACCTGCCGCGCTCGACCCTGTTCATGCTGGTGTCGGCGCTGTCGGGCCTCGACACGATGCGCGCGGCCTATGCCCATGCCATCGCGACCGGCTATCGCTTTTATTCCTATGGCGATGGCTCGCTTCTCTTCCCCAAGGATCCTGCATGACCGCGCCCTTTTCCTTCCGCCTCCTCGCGACCGACGGCATGGCCCGGCGCGGCGAGATCGTCACGCCGCACGGGCGGGTGGCAACGCCGGCCTTCATGCCGGTGGGGACGCAGGCGACGGTGAAGGCGATGTATCCGGGACAGGTGCGGGAGCTGGGCGCCGACGTGGTGCTGGGCAACACCTATCACCTGATGCTGCGGCCGGGCGCCGAGCGCATCGCCCGGCTCGGCGGGCTCCATACCTTCATGAACTGGCCGCACACGATCCTCACCGATTCCGGCGGCTTCCAGGTGATGTCACTGGCACAGCTGCGCAAGCTGACCGAGGAGGGCGTCACCTTCCAGAGCCATATCGACGGTTCGCGCCATGTGATGACACCGGAGCGCTCGGTCGAGATCCAGCAGCTGCTGGGCTCCGACATCCAGATGCAGCTCGACGAGTGCATTGCGCTGCCGGCGCCGCGCGAGGATGTGGAGCGGGCCATGCGCCTGTCGCTCCGCTGGGCCGAGCGTTCGCGCGCGCAGTTCGAGAAGATGGGCGGGCCGGGGCGCGGTCAGGCGCTCTACGGCATCGTGCAGGGCGGCGACGTGCCGGACCTGCGCATTGCCTCGGCGCAGGCGCTGGGGGAGATGCCGTTCGAGGGCTATTCCGTCGGCGGGCTGGCGGTCGGCGAGCCGCAGGACGTGATGCTGGCGATGCTGGAAGTGACGACACCGGCAATGCCGGTCGACAAGCCGCGCTACCTGATGGGCGTCGGCACGCCGGAAGACATCCTGGAGAGCGTTGCGCGCGGCATCGACCAGTTCGACTGCGTGATGCCGACGCGGGCCGGCCGCCATGGCCTTGCCTATACGCGCTACGGCAAGGTGAACCTGAAGAACGCCCGCCATGCGGACGATCCGCGCCCGCTGGACGAGGCCTCGGACTGCCCTGCTGCGCGGGACTATTCGCGCGCCTATCTTCACCACCTTGTGAAGGCGGGCGAGGGGCTGGCCGCGATGCTGCTGACCTGGACCAATCTCGCCTACTACCAGACCTTGATGCGCGAGATGCGTGCGGCGATCGAGGAAGGCCGGTTCGAGGACTTCCGGGCGAAGACGCGCGAGGATTGGGCCCGCGGCGACCTGGCGCCGCTCGACTAGCAAAGAGGCGACCTGGCGCCGCTGGACTGAGAATTCGGCAACCCGGGCCTCAGGCCGAGGCGCCGGGGCTCCTGGTCAGCACGCAGCCGGCGATCTTCCAGCTTCCGTCGGCCTGCTGCTCGAACGTGTAGAGCGCCAGCCAGTCGGTGCCGCCGCTGTCGGTGAGGAACACCTCCTGCACCGGACCGCGCGAGGTCTCGCGAAAGCGGCCGAACGTCACCGATCGGGGGGCGACGACCGGCGCATATCCGCGCTTCACCATCTGCATGAAGCGGTCCGGCGAGGGGAACATCTGCCGGATCGCCGGGGCTGCGTAGCCATAGGCCGCCGAGGCATCGCCCGCGCGCATCGCGGCGATCTGGCCCTCGACCAGGGCACGCAAGGCGGCGGGGTCATCGGCACGGGCCGGCGCGGCGGAAACTGCAAGCGCGAGCGCGAGCAGCACGGCACATATCCAGGACAGGAACGACAGGTTCGGCGTGAAGCGGGGCAGGGCGGCAAGCGGCATGACGGCCTCCGGCTGGTTGGCCTTCCGCCGCGCCGGCGGAGGGCGGGACAGGCGGGTCTTGCAGGATCTGGCCCTGCCAACACCGCCATTTCCTGACCTTACGCAAGGAAAGGCCTGCCGGATGCCATAGGGTCTGGAGGGGGTATCTTTACGTACCATTCACACCCGGGCAGCTAACAATCGTCAAACGATTGCCCGACTGCCGGAAATTGCTGCCGGCCTACCCGAGAGTCGACGACCGAGATGCGCCACAAGCCGAATGTACGCGGCGAGATCCGCTCAGCCCCTCGCGCGTCCTGCATGATCCCGGCGATCATTGTCGACCGGGGCGTGTCGGTTTCCTGCCTGGTCGAGGATCTCAGCATCACCGGCTGCCGCGTGCGCATGAAGGGCCACTCGGCGCTCAGCAAGCGGTTCATCTTCGAGTTTCCCAAGCGCGCCATCAAGGTCGAGGCCGAGCTCGTCTGGATGAACGGCGACGAGGCCGGCATCCGCTTCCTGCACAAGAAGCCGGGCGAAGCGGCGACCACCTCCCGGGTGGAGGTCGGCTAGAACCGCGAAAGGAGGGCAGGCGTCGGCCAGCCGTCCGCGGGGATACCGAGGCGCAGCTGTTCGGCCCGCACCGCCGCGCGGGTGCCGGCGCCCAGGATGCCGTCGATCTTGCCGACGTCGTGGCCCCTTGCGGCAAGCTTTTCCTGCAGTTGCCGCATCTGTGCGTCCGACAGGCCGGGCTCCGGATTGCCCGGATCGTAGCGGGACGCGCCGGCGAGCCGCGTTGCCAGATAGGCGGCGGTCGTCGTGTAGATGAACGACTGGTTCCATTCCAGATAGACGCGGAAATTCGGGTAGGCGAGGAAAGCCGGCCCCTTGTAGCCCTGCGGCATCAGCAGGGCGGCGGGCAGGTTTGCCGAGGGCAGGCGGCCCTCGCGGGCGGTGACGCCGACCTTGGCCCATTCGCCGACGGTGGTGTCGAAGTTGAGGCCGGTCTTTTCCCAGGGAAGGCTGGCGGGCAGCTTCACCTCGGTCAGCCAGGGCTCGCCGGCGCGCCAGCCGAGGCTCTTGATGAAGCCGGCGGCGGTGAGGATCGTGTCCGGCGCGCTGTTCTTCAGGTCGACATGGTTGTCGCCGTCGCCGTCCTTGCCGAAGCGGATGATGTCCTCGGGCAGCATCTGCACCTGGCCGATCTCGCCGGCCCAGGCGCCGGTGGTGCGGGCCGGATCGAGGTCGCCATGGGCGACCATCTCGATGGCGGCAATAAGCTGCGGGCGGAAGAGCTGCGGCCGCCGGCAGTCATGGGCGAGCGTCGCCAGCGCGTTCACCGTGTTGAAGTCGCCCTGGACGGCGCCGAAATCCGTCTCCAGCGCCCAGAAGGCTGTGATCACCGGCGCGGGCACGCCGTAGTCGGCCTCGGCGCGGGCGAAGGTCCTGGCGAACTTCTTCATGTTGCCAGCGCCGTGCTTCAGCCGGTAGCCGCTGACCGAGCGCTTGGAGAAGGTGAGGAAATCCTGCTTGAAGACGCCTTGCGCGCGGTCGCGCGAGAGCACCGTCCTGTCGATTTGCGCGCCGCCCAGCGTCTTGCGGATCGCCGCATCCGGCAGTCCCTTGGCGCGGGCCTCGTCGGCGACACCGTTCAGGAAGGCGCCGAAGTCGCCGCCGCAGGGCGTGTTGGCCATGGCGGGCGCGGCGGAAAGCAGCGCCGCGGCGCAGGCGGCGGCAAGGGAGAGACGGGGAAGGCGGCAGATCATCGGCGGGCCCTTTCGGCTGGTCGAGTCGCCCAGTGATCTTGCGGGAACTGCCCGCGCACAAACAAGTGCGCGGCGGCAAAAATCCGCTCAGCCCGTGCGGGAGCTGGCCTGTTGCTCGAGGAGATATTCGGCCGCCTCGTCGAAAGGGATGGGCCGGCAGAACAGGAAACCCTGGCCGAATTGGCAGCCGCGCTGGTGCAGGTAGCGGGCCTGGGCGCGGGTCTCGATCCCTTCCGCCACCACCACCGCGCCGAGGCCGGAGGCAATCGCCAGGAAGCCTTCGATGATCACCTCGGCCGAGCGGTCGCGGCCGATGCCGTGGACGAATTCGCGGTCGATCTTGAGCTCGTGGATGGTGAACTCGCGCAGGTGCTTGAACGAACCGTAGCCGGTGCCGAAATCGTCCATCGAGATGCGGATGCCGAGGGCGGCGAGCATGTCGACATTGTCGCGGATGGTCTCGGCCGCGCGGGCGATGAACACGTCCTCGGTGATCTCCAGCGTGATCAGCCGGGCGAGCGGCTGGTTGTCCATCACCAACCGGCGCAACTCGTCCATGCCGCTGCGGGTTGCGAGCATGGATTCCTCAAGGTTGAGCGACACGCCGCCGCTTTCGAGACCGAGTTCGGCAAAGCGCTTGAGATCGGCCATCGCCTTGCGCGCCATCTGCATGCTGAAGTCGGCCTGCAGGCCGAAACTGTCGATCCGGGACAGGAACTGGTCGGGCGTCAACAGCCCGCGCACGGGATGGCGCCAGCGGGCCAGAGCCTCGAAGCCGGCATGGGCATTGTCAATGAGCGAGACCTTTGGCTGATAATGCAGCTCGAACTCGCCCTCGCGCAGGGCCCGCTCGACCTCCTCCTTTTCCTCCAGCCCGTAGCGCTGGGGCGCCATCTGCGGCGAATAGACCGCGTAGGAGGGCCGCTTTTCCTGCTTGGCGACATACATCGCCCGGTCGGCCGCGGCCATCAGCGCCTGCGGTCCTCCCGGCACCGACTGGCTGCCGGCAACGCCGATGCTGGCGCCGACCCTCAGTTCGCGCGGGCCGTTGCGCACGGGGTTGACCGTCGCCTCGAGCACGCGCTTGGCGAATTGCTCCGGATCGCGGCTGCCTTCCCGGGACACGATGACGATGGCGAACTCGTCGCCGCCGAGGCGGGCGACCATGTCGCCGGGGCGCACCAGGTTGCGATAGCGCTGCGCCAGCACCTTCAGCACCGTGTCGCCGGCCTCATGGCCGTAGGCATCGTTGATCGGCTTGAAACTGTCGAGGTCGACCAGGAGGAAGATCAGCTCGCCGTCAGGGCCGGCCGCTTGTGACGCCTTGTCGAGATAGGCATCGAAGGCCTTGCGGTTGGCAACGCCGGTCAGACCGTCATGGGCGGCGATGAATTCCAGCTCCGCCTGTTTCTGCTCGCGCTCCTGCGCCAGCTCGCGGTTGCTGACCAGCGCGCGCTGCAGTTCCTGCACGGCGCCCGCAATGCTGCCGATCGCATCGCGCCGGGCCGTGTGGGGGACGGGTGTCGCCAGGTCCCCTTGCAACAGCGCCCGGATGGTCCGCACGAGACCGGTCACCGGCCGGATGATCGCGCGCGAAGCGGCGATGCTGACCGCAACGGCGACCAGCGCGGCCAGAACCGACAGGCCGACGAAATTGCGGATCAGCCGGTCGGAGGTGGCCGCAGCCTCCTCGGTCGCCTTGCGAAACTGTTCCGATGCCGTGCGGCCGAGAGACTGGGCGTGGGCCTCCACCTCGGCATAGGTCTTGTGGCCGCCGCGGGTGGCGACGGCGCCGAGCGTCGCGTTGCGCAGGATCAGGAGCACCGCCTGCGAGGTGTTCTGGCGATAGGTCTCGAAGGAGGACTTCAGCTTGCCGACGTCCTCCAACCCCGCTTTCTCCAGGGTTGCGATGTCGGCTGCCGCCCGCTCCAGGCCATAGTTGATGGAGCGCAGCGTGCCCTCCAGCTCGGCCCCGCGCACGCCGATCTCGCTCCACATGGACAGCTTGTAGAGACTGGCCTCGACGCTCGCCAGATGGTGGGGCACCTCGTAGGCGCGGTCGAGCACCGCCTCCAGCCGCGACAGGTTGGAGACGACCGCCCCGCGCTGGATGGTCAGCGCCTGCCAGGCGAGCAACGCCATGGCCGTCAGTGCCACCAGGCTGACCAGTGGCGCAGCCATGATCTTGGCCGTGACCGGCCAGTTGGAAAACCGCAGGCGCCCGATCAGGCTATCCGGTCGGTGCATCTTCGAATGCCCCTGCGCACAGGATCCGCTCGCCGTCGCCGAGCATGAAGCATGTGTGATATCCCACCGCCGAGCGGGCGGTCCTGGGATGGGGGAAAAGAAGCAGGAACACCTTGTCTCCCGTGCCGCGAGCCGAGGCTTCGGCGAGCTGGGTCCAGAACCGGCCTTCGATATCGGTGATGTTGGACACGTCTATGCCGATCAGCTCCGGGTGGCCGGTGTCGAACCAGCTGACGCCGTCGGTGGTCACGCCCCACAGATGCAGGCCGTTGGCAGGACGCTTCCAGGGAGCGGACAGGAAATCCTTCAAGGCGGTCTCAAGACCGGCTTCGTCGATATGGCGACGGGCGAGATCCGCCAGCTCCACCACGTCGCCGCGCACCAGATCCAGATCGGCTCCCGCAGCACGCCCGGCAAGGGCGGTGGCCGCGTCGAGCGTCGTTTTCTGCTGGGGATCGTTGTCGGCCGATGCTGCCGCTGGCAGCAGGGCGAAAGCCGTCAGAAACGCCGCTGCGACCGTGGTGCGCACGGCCTTGCGGACAGCAGCAGGGGCGCCCAGGGATTCTGGCATTTTCATCTCCGGTCTCCCCCAAACAGAAACGGATACCCCTGAGTCGTGAAAGGGCTTTTAAGAGAGTTCTTCCAATTTTCACGAAACGGGACCGATTGCGGCCGGTCGAAGGATCTTGCAAAGTCAGCGTCAGTTTTCCTGATGGCAGGAATGTGGCAGATTCCGTTTGACTGTTCGTTCGTCAGGCGGCTTGCTGCGAATGACTTCCAAAGGCCTTTCCATTCCGGTCCCATGAGCAGCATCGAGACATCGGTTTTTCCCGGCGACACGCCCTCCAACGGCAACGGCCCCATCTCGCCGCAGTCGCGCCGCCACCTGCAGATGCGGAAGGATATCCTGCGCGCTCATCCGCAGTTGCGCGCCCTGTCCGGGCCCGACTGGCGCACGGCGCTGTTCGTGCCGGTGCTGCTGGCGCTGCACTGGGGCATCGCCTGGGCCGTCTCGGACAGCAACCTGCTAGTCGTGTTTCTCGCGGCCTTCTTCCTCGGCCAGTTCGTCATCCATGCGGCCGGTGCGCTGGTGCACGAGACCGCGCACCGGCTGATCTTTCGCGGCGAAAAGGCGAAGCTTGCCTTCGACCTGGGGCTGGAGACGATCCTCGGCTCCTTCGGCAAGCAGCTGACCTACCAGCACGAGCACCTGTCGAGCCACCACCCCTACATGGGCGACTACGAGCGCGACTACGAGCACGAGGACCTGTGCGCCTTCAAGGCGCGGGAAATGCTGGTGGAGGGGCGGCCGCGCCTGCAGCGGGTGCTGACGGTGGCAACGCTGGTCGTGCACCTTTTGCCGTTCGGCTTTATCATCTCGGACGAAATCTTTCCGCGGCTCTACGAACGGCTGACGGGCCGGGTGTCGCGCGACCGCCAGCGCCATATCGGCTCCACCCGCGCGCCCGCGTGGCAGCGGCGGCTGTTCATCGGCTGGTCCATCTGCGTCAACCTGGTGCTGCTGGCCGCCTTCGGCTGGCTGGGCTGGCTCTATCACAACTGGGCGCTGTCGATCTTCCTCGGCAAATGCGGCATCTCCAACCTCGGCCAGTCCCTGAGCGAGCATCCGGGCGACGACGAGGAGGTGCCGACGCGCTCCACCTATGGCTGGGTCAACCGGCTGTTCTTCAACACCGGCTATCACAACGAGCACCACACGTTTCCCAACGTGCCCTGGACGCGGCTGCCGGAGCTGACCAAGACGGCGCCCGAGGCCTTCACGGCGCGCTCGGACCGCTCCTATCTCGGCTGCTGGTGGGACCATGTGCGGCGCGACTTCGCCACGTCCCGGCGCAACCCGCTGCAGAGCGAGGCGCAGGAGCTGCGCTGCCCGCGCGCCGGCACCTCCTGACGTTGCGCCTTTTTCAGAAGCGGTAGGTGACGCCGGCGAGCGGGCCGCTCATGTCGATGTCGAGCCGCATACCGCCCCGGTCGTAGTCCAGGCCCATGTGGCGGTAGCCGGCGGAGACGAACACGTTGTCGGTGACGCGGTAGTTGAGCGTGCCGACCGCCTGCCATGTCAGCTGCGAACCGGCGCCGAAGCCGCCGAAATCGGCATACCCGATCACCGACCAGTCGGGCGCGAATTGCCATCGCGCCCGCGCGGCCACCACCGGATCGAGCCAGGTGTCGCTCTGGCTGGCGGCAAGGCCCGCCGCCTGGATGTTGACGCTGGCATCCAGATACCAAAGGCGCGCGCCGGCCATCAGATCGAGCGTGAATTCCGGCCGATCGACCACCGAATAACCTCCGGTGAGCGTTGCCGAAAGCTGGCGGACCTGACCGTGCACATCGAAGCCGAAGGGGGCGAAGGGCAGGGCGATACGGTCCTGTTCGCTGACGGCCGACCACGTGAAATCGCCGAAAACCACGAAGCGGTCGTAGCGGGCGGTGCCGCTCAGGAAGAAGGCGCCGTCGAGATTTTCGAGAATGTCGCTGAAGGGACGGTCGAAGGAGGCCGTCGGCAGGGCGGGACGCGGGCGGATGTTGCCGGACAGCGAGGGGGCCCAGGCGTAGGGGGTGATCTGGAACCGCCAGCCCTCCTGGGCCTGGGCACCGGCCGCCGGAAGCAGGCCCGCGCCGAGGGCAAGGGCGGCCGCTGCCGACAGCAGGCGCGACGAGGCTGGGTGGTCCGTTGAGGCGGTCATGGGCCTTTCCCTTGTGATCTGGAGAGCCATCGGCCTGCCGACATGCGCGCAGGTTCGGGCCGATACCCGTTCTCCGCGAGCTTCGGCCGGCAGGGCGGCCGCGTCAATTCGCAATCCGGGCGGCAATTGACTTATCCTCGGCGGCAGCGGCGCATCGCGGGAACCGGTCGGACGCGGGGGCGGATACAATCCTAGGTGTTTCCCTGACTAGGCCGGTGATGAAGGGTATCCCACATTGTCGGCGCGCCTGCAGGCTCCTTGCGAGCCTCCCTCAGCGATCAGGAATAGACACTTCATGACCCGGACACACGAGCGCGACATCAGCGAAGCCCATGCGCGCGAGGGCGTGCGCGTCCTGGCCGCGCTGGAGGCCCTGCCGACGGGCCTTTCCGACCGGGAGGCGGCCGACCGGCTGGCGAAATACGGAGAGAACCGGCTTCCTGAAGCGCCCCGGCGCGGGGCGCTGGTACGCCTGCTAAGCCAGTTCCACAATGTGCTGATCTATGTGCTGATCGGGGCGGCGGCGGTGACCGCGCTGCTCGGCCATTATGTCGACACCGGCGTCATCGCGGCGGTGGTGGTCGTCAATGCGGTGATCGGCTTCATCCAGGAAGGGCGGGCCGAACAGGCGATGGACGCGATCCGCGACATGCTGGCGCCGCACAGTTCGGTTCTGCGCGGCGGGCGGCGCAAGGGCATCGCCAGTGCCGAGATCGTGCCCGGCGACATCGTGCTGCTGGAGGCGGGCGAACGGGTGCCGGCGGACCTGCGGCTGCTGGAGACGGCGGGCCTGCGGATCGACGAGGCGCTGCTGACGGGCGAATCCGTGCCGTCGGAGAAGGAAACGCGGGCCGTGGCGGGCGAGGCGCCGCTGGGAGACCGGCACGGCATGGCCTATAGCGGCACGCTGGTCACCGCAGGCACCGGGCGAGGGGTGGCCGTGGCCACCGGCCCGGACACGCAGATCGGCCGCATCAGCGGGTTGCTGTCCTCGGTGGAGACGCTGACGACGCCGCTGATCCGCCAGCTCGACAGCTTCGCCCGCTGGCTGACGCTGCTGATCCTGCTGATCGCCGGCCTGCTGCTCGCCTGGGGCTACTATGTGGTGCACATGCCCTTCGGCGAGCTGTTCATGGCGGTCGTCGGCCTGTCGGTCGCCGCGATCCCCGAAGGCCTGCCGGCGGTGCTGACGATCACGCTGGCGGTCGGCGTGCAGGCCATGGCCCGGCGCCATGCCATCGTCCGCCGGCTGCCGGCGATCGAGACGCTCGGCTCGGTCTCGGTGATCTGTTCCGACAAGACCGGCACGCTGACCCGCAACGAAATGCTGGCGGCGACCGTCGCCACCTCCCGCCACCTGTTCGCGGTGACCGGCGAGGGCTACTCGCCGAACGGCACGCTGCGGCTCGACGACCAGGAGATCGGAGCCGGGGAACACGCCGTCCTGATGGAGATCGCGCGGGCCGCGGCGCTGTGCAACGACGCCGCGCTGCATCCCCATGACGAGGGCTGGCGCACCGAGGGCGACCCGATGGAAGGCGCGCTGGTGGCGCTGGCGGCCAAGATCTCCGGCGACGGGCACGAGCCCTTCGCCGCTCACCAGAGGCTCGCCGAAATCCCCTTCGACGCGGCCCATCGCTACATGGCGGTGCGCCATCGCGGCCCGGACGGACGGGCGGAGCTCCACGTCAAGGGCGCGCCCGAACAGGTGCTGGCCATGTGCGCGGGGCAGCGCAACCTGCAAGGGGGAACCGAGCCGCTGGACAAGGACTTCTGGACCCGCGAGATGGACGCGATCGCGGAGAAGGGCCAGCGGGTGCTGGCGCTCGCCACCGTCGACGAAGACCCGCAAACGGGCGGCGACCAAGGAGGCGACCTCGGCGTGCTGCGCAAGGAGGACCTGGCCGGCCGGCTCGTCATTCTGGGCCTGGTCGGGCTGATCGACCCGCCCCGGCCGGAGGCGGTCGCCGCCGTCGCCGAGTGCCACGGCGCGGGCATCCGGGTGAAGATGATCACCGGCGACCATGCCGGCACGGCAGCGGCCATCGGCCGGCAGATCGGCCTGACGAACCCGAACCGGGTGCTGACCGGCAACGATCTCGATGCGATGGACGACGCGGAGCTTTCGGCGCAGGTGGTGGAGACCGACATTTTCGCCCGCACCAGCCCCGAGCACAAGCTGCGGCTGGTCACCGCGCTGCAGGCACGCGGCCTGACCGTCGCGATGACCGGCGACGGCGTCAACGATGCACCGGCCCTGAAACGCGCTGATGCGGGCATCGCCATGGGCCGCAAGGGCAGCGAGGCGGCGAAGGAGGCGGCCGACCTGGTGCTGGCCGACGACAATTTCGCCTCCATCGCGGCGGCCGTGCGCGAGGGACGGACCGTCTACGACAACATCAAGAAGGTGCTGAGCTGGACGCTGCCGACGAGCGGCGGCGAGTCGCTGACCGTCGCCCTGGCGCTGCTGCTGGGCATGGCGCTGCCGATCACGGCGGTGCAGATCCTGTGGGTCAACCTGATCACCGCCGTCACGCTGGGTCTTGCGCTAGCCTTCGAGCCGACGGAAGACGACACGATGCGCCGCCGGCCGCGCCCGCGCCACCAGCCGATCCTCGGCGGCGAGCTGCTGTGGCATATCCTGCTGGTCTCGGGCCTGTTCCTGGCGGCGGTCTTCGGCATCTACTTCTACGCGACCGACCGGGGCCACGCGCCGGAGCTGGCCCGCACCATGGCGCTGAACACGCTGGTGGTGCTGGAGATCTTCCACCTGTTCTTCATCCGCAACATCTACGGCACCTCGCTGACCTGGAAGGCAGTGAAGGGCACGCCGATGATCTGGGCCTGCGTGGTCGTGATCACGCTGGCGCAGTTCGCCATCACCTACCTGCCGCCGCTGCAGGCGGTATTCGGCACGACGGCGGTGCCGTTCTTCGACGGCGTGCTGATCGTGGCGGTGGGGGCGGTGTTCTTCGCGCTGATCGAGATCGAGAAGCAGCTGCGGCTGGTGTTCCGCCGACCCGAGGCGCAACCGGGCTGAGAACCGCGCGGACGACGGGACTTGACGGACGCATAATCGGATGGTTATGAATTAAACCCATAGCCAGGGGGTTATGGGTTTATGACGGACGCTCAAGACATATCGCAGGACATCCTGTTCCGCTCGCTCGCCGACCCGACGCGCAGGGCGATCTTCGAACGCCTTTGCCGCGAGGGCGAGCAGACCGTCGGCGCGCTGACCGCGCAGGCCGGGGTCTCCCAGCCCGCCGTTTCCAAGCATCTTTCCGTTCTGAAGCAGGCCGGGCTGGTGCGGGACCGGCAGTCGGGGCGCCAGACCCACTACAGCGCCGATGCATCCGCCCTTGCCCCGCTGGCCGACTGGACCCGGCGCATGACCGGCTTCTGGGAAGCCCGGTTCGACGCCCTGGAAGACCTGCTGGGAAGGATGGATCAGTGACGCAGACGCAGGACGATACGCTGTCGGTGGTGGTGGAACGCCACATCTCCCATCCGCCGGAAAAGATCTGGCGCGCGCTGACCGAACCGCATCTCATCGAGGAATGGCTGATGAAGGGGGACTTCCGCCCGGCCATCGGCCACCGTTTCGGCTTTCGCGCCGACTGGGGGGCGGTCGACTGCGAAGTGCTGGATATCGAGCCGCCGCACCTGCTCGCCTATAGCTGGGGCGATCACGATCTGAAAAGCATCGTCACCTGGACGCTGACCCCCACCGGCAGCGGGACGCAGCTGCGGCTGGAACAGACCGGCTTCCGCCGCGACCAGCCGCGCTATTTGGGCGGGGCGACCGCCGGCTGGCCGCGCTTCCTCGACAAGCTGGAAGAGGTCGTTCAGCGGCTGCAGTGACGGTCTGAAGTCTCGCCCCTATCCTTGCCTCTAGACCGGAGCACCATGCCATGACCCGCAACGGATGGATCCGGCAGCTGCATCGCTGGCTGTCGCTCGCCTTTACTCTGGCCGTGCTGGCCAATATCGCGACGAACCTGGCCGGTACGCCCTCTGTCTGGGTGGGCGTTCTGGCGCTGGTGCCCTTGATCCCGCTGATGCTGACGGGGCTCTGGCTGTTCGCCCTGCCGTGGGTGAGCCGCCGGACTGCGGGCGAAAACGCGCACTGGCGAGAGCAGGCGTGATGGCCGCCGGAAAGCGCGAGACGTCCAAGGAACCGGTCTTGCTGACCGGCGGCAATCCGCAGATCCCCAAGGGCGAGGGCGACGAACCCGTGCAGGCCTATATCGCGGCAATGCCCGGCTGGAAAAGCGAGGTCGGCCGGCAGCTCGACGCGCTCATCGAGCGCACCGTGCCGGACGTGCGCAAGGCGGTGAAATGGAACTCGCCGCTCTATGGCGTGGAGGGGCAGGGCTGGTTCCTGGGCGTCCACTGCTTCACCAGATACATCAAGCTCGCCTTCTTCCGCGGTGCGGAGCTCGATCCGCTGCCGCCGGTCGCCTCCAAGGACGAGAACACCCGCTACGTCCACCTGAACGAGGGCGAGGAACTGGACGAGGCGCAGCTGGCGAGCTGGATAGCGCAGGCGGCGAAGCTGCCCGGCTGGACACCATGAGAGACGAGATACTGCGATGACGAAGAGCGAGACGATGGCGCCGGATGAGGCTTCTGCGCTGATCGATGCGCGGATCCGCGAACTGGGCGACTGGCGCGGGGAGATGCTGGCGCGGGCGCGGGCGCTGATCCTCAAGGCCGAGCCGGACACGGTGGAGGAATGGAAGTGGCGCGGCGTGCCCGTGTGGTCGCGTGCCGGCATCCTGTGCACCGGCGAAACCTACAAGGACAAGGTCAAGCTGACCTTTCCCAAGGGGGCCGCGCTGGAGGATCCCGCCGGACTGTTCAACGCCAGCCTCGACGGCAATGCCCGCCGTGCCATCGATCTCCACGAGGGCGAGGAACTGGACGAGGCGGCGTTCATGGCCCTGATCAAGGCGGCAGCCGGGCTGAACGCGCAGAAGAAGCCCGCCAAGCGCTGAGGCGGAGCGCGGCCGCTCACCGATCTGTCGCGGAACCACTTTCCGCCCAGCCCGTTGGGTAAGGGAGGGCGGGCGTTCGCCTTGCCCGCCGACACCAAGGGGAGACCGCGCCATGACAGCCGCTGAGGAGCACAAACGCGCCACGCTCTACCGGATGGTGATGCCGGACCACATCTGCCCTTACGGGCTGAAGTCCAAGGACCTTCTGGAGCGGCACGGCTTCACCGTCGAGGACCATCATCTCGCCTCGCGCGAGGAGACCGACCGGTTCAAGCGCGAGCACGAGGTGGACACGACGCCGCAGACCTTCATCGACGGACAGCGGATCGGCGGGCACGAGGAGCTGCGCCGCTATTTCGGCGAGAGCGTTCCGGATGAGGACGCGACCAGCTATCGCCCGGTGATCGCGATCTTCGCCATGGCGCTGCTGATGGCGCTGGCCGCCAGCTGGGCGGCCTTCGGCTCGGTCCTGACGTTGCGCGCCTTCGAGTGGTTCGTCGCGATCAGCATGTGCATTCTCGCCATTCAGAAGCTGCAGGACGTGGAGAGCTTCTCGACCATGTTCCTGAACTACGACCTGCTGGCCCGCCGCTGGGTGCGCTACGGCCGGGTCTATCCCTTCGGCGAGGCGCTGGCCGGCGTGCTGATGATCGCCGGCGCGCTGCTGTGGATCGCAGCGCCGGTGGCGCTGTTCATCGGCACGGTCGGCGCGGTCTCGGTGTTCAAGGCGGTCTATATCGACCGGCGGGAGCTGAAATGCGCCTGCGTCGGCGGAGCGAGCAACGTGCCGCTCGGTTTCGTTTCGCTGACCGAGAACCTGATGATGATCGCCATGGGCCTGTGGATGCCGCTCAAGGCGCTGTGGCTGGGCTGAGGGAGCGGTGCAGGCCGTGCGCGCTAGTCGCTAGAAACCGATCTTCACGCGCCGGTTCTGCCGGCCCTTGTTGTCGACCCTGAGCACGCGCACGGGCCGGGCGAGCCCGGTCGAGGCCAGATGCGTGCCGCCGCAGCCCTGCCGGTCGATCTCGCCGATCTCCACGATCCGGACGTTGCCGTCGTCCTGGCGGGGCGGCGAGACGGCCTTGCTGCGAAACAGTCCGGGAACGGCGTTGGCCTCGTCCCACGGCATCAGGAAGGCCCGCACGGGAAGATCGGCCCGGATCACCTCGTTGATGGGATCAGCCAGCTCGCGCAGCCTGGCCGCATCCGAGCCCGGAAGATCGAAATCCAGCCGGAACGTCTCGTCGTCCGACAGCTGGGCGCCGGTCAGCAGCGCGCCGTTGAACTCGCGGAAGACGACGCTGTTGGCGATATGGGCGAGGGTGTGCAGCTCGCACATGAGACGACGGAATTCCGGCTCCACCTGGACCTGCAAAGGGCCGTCCGGCTCATCCTCGGTGTCGAGCGCGTGCCACCATCCCCGTTCGTCGGGCGTGACGGCGGTGATCGCCGCCTCGCCGCGAGACCAGCGGAGCGTGGCGCGGTCCGCAAGCTGCCCGCCGCCGCCGGGAAAGACGATGCACTGGTCGAGAAGCACAGCGCCCGCGCGGGCATCGAGTGCCGAGGTTTCCAGGACGAGCAAACTCGCGTCCGTCTGATAAAGGGGCTGCGATCTCACGCGTCCGTCTCCGTGGATGGTGCTTAGGGACTTATATCGGATGAGGAATGGGATGGCAGCTTGTTGCGCGGCAGGGGGCGTGCCCGCATTTCTCTCGCCGTGCCCGCATTTGTGCCCGCTTTTGACGGGGATTGGATGGGTGCGGCTGGAAATGATTGGGCGTGACAGTGCGCAACACCCAGAAGAGGCAAGGCTTTTGGGGTGGTCTGGGGCTTATGGAAAAAGGGTGATGGCGGAAGAGGTGGGATTCGAACCCACGGTACGGTCTCCCGTACGGCGGTTTTCAAGACCGCTGCCTTAAACCACTCGGCCACTCTTCCGTTGCGCTTCGTTTCGCCCTCGCGGGCCGGCTTGTCAAGCGGCGAGGCGAGGGCGGTGCCGGACGTTTCTTCATGTGAAAGAGCGCGGTGCGAAGTCGCGCGCCCAAGGGGCTGCCGGTCGCCGTCCGCTGCTGCGCCTTGCACGGACAGCGGTCAGGGCGGGGGCCGGTGCGCGGCCGGGGCCGGGTGCCGGGGCCTTGTGGAAACAGGCCGGGCGGGCTTTTTGGGGGAGAAATAGAAAAGCCGCCGATCCGGAAGGTCGAGGCAGGGACCGGATCGGCGGCTGCGCCGTTGTTCGGCGTCCGGCGCGGGGGCACGCGCCATGGGTCCGTTGTAGTCCGGCGCTCCCGGTGAGGATGTGACCCGTATCACAAATGGTCGCATCGCCCTTTTTCGGTGGCAGAAAGGGGCGGCCGGGGCGCGCAAAGCCCGGTGCAGCTGATCCGGCGGGCGGACAGGCGCGTAACTCCTTGCATAGTGACAAGCGGGCCCGACGGGGCCGCTTTCCCCCAAGGTTCGACCGGGAGACAAGCAATGCAGCTACGCAAGGCAGGCGCGCTCGCCGCGCTGATCGCAAGTGTCGCCGTCGTCGCAACGCCGGCGCTGGCCAGCGCGCAGCTTTCCGAAAAGGAAATCCGCAAGACGGTCGCCGGCAAGCGCATCTATCTGAAGGTGCCGCTCGGCGGCGAGTTTCCTCTCTATTATCAGACCAACGGCAAGGTCAGCGGATCGGGCGATGCGGTCGGGCTCGGCCGCTTCATGAAGCCGAAGGATCAGGGGCGCTGGTGGGTGCGCGGCAACCGGCTCTGCCAGAAGTGGCAGGCCTGGTACGACGGCAAGCAGTTCTGCTTCACCCTGTCCAAGGGCGACGGCAACACGCTCTTCTGGCGCCGCGACGACGGCATGACCGGGCGCGCCCGCATCGGCCAGTAATCGGCTCCAATCAAGGAAATACGGTTCGGGGAGGGCGCGACCACGTCCTCCCCGACGTCATTCTGCGACCCTTTCGCCACAGGTTGTTGAAAAACGTGCGCTGCGACATGCGTGCACGTCGACCGCGTCTTCACCTTGCAGTAAGAGACGGCATGGTACACGTGTCGTGATGCGCCATTGGGGGGCAGCATCGCAACGAGACGGGTCCGACCGGCAGGGCACGCAAGGCAGGCGAACGAGACAGACTCCCCCGGACATGCAGTCCTGAAACGGGCGTCGCTCCACCTAACCTTGTAAGTCCACTGCACATGGCGGCAAAGGACCCCGCGCGGTCGGCCGCCTGGCAGCAGGATGTCGACCGAAGGAGCGGCAAGGCGGACAGAAGGTTCGTCCCAGCCGGAACCCCGGGCGAAAACCGCCGGTCAGGTATCGAGTAGGGCGGCAGAATGAACGATGGCAAGGCCCCGGCAGCAGAACGCCGGCACCTGAGCACAGACCCCAATTCCTCCCGCAGCAGCGTGGCGCCGGATTCCGGTCGCCTGCTTTCCTCGCGCAGTCTCGGCATTCTGGCGGTTTCCTCGCTGTGCCTCGCGCTGGCCGCCTGCGGTTCTGCCCCGAAGGGCAAGAAGGTCAAGTTCAGCGAAGAAAAGTACGGCGTCGCGGCCAGCCCGCGCGTCGTTTCGGGCAACCAGGCCGTGCCCAAGGGCGGCGGCCGCTACATGGTCGGCAAGCCCTACAAGGTGGCCGGCAAGTGGTACCACCCGAAGGACAATCCGAATTACACCTCCGTCGGTCTCGCTTCCTGGTACGGGCCGACCTTCCACGGCCGGATGACCGCCAATGGCGAGGTCTTCGACCGTAACGCGCCGACGGCAGCGCACACCACGATGCCGCTTCCCTCCTATGCGCGCGTGACCAATCTGAAGAACGGCCGCTCGATGATTGTTCGCGTCAACGATCGCGGGCCCTTCCACGGCAACCGCACCATCGACCTGTCCGAAAAGGTCGCGACCATGCTCGACTTCAAGAGCGCGGGCGTGGCCAAGGTGAAGGTGGAATATGTGGGCAAGGCCCGCATGGACGGGCAGGACCAGAGCTTCCTGATGGCCTCCTATCGTGGCCCGGGCTCCGTCGAGCCGGGCGCCACCATGCCGGGCACGATGCTGGCCCAGGCCGATATTCCGGCCGCAAGCCCGGCGCCGGTCTCCGGCCCCGCGCCGCTGCCGCGCAACCGTCCGTACGGGCCGGTTCTCGCGGGCTCGGGCGGCTTCGGCCAGATGGTCACCGCCGCGTTCGACCCGGCGGTCGCGTTCGAATCCGGCGCGGCATCGGTGCAGGTCGCCTCGCTCAACACGTTCGAGAGTAATGTTCCGGCAAGCGCCGGGCAGGACAGCACGGCGTCCACGCCGGTCATGAGCTATGGCGGAGACGCGCAGCCGGCGGTGCCGGCGGTCGCGACCGAGCCGGTTCTGGCGCCGGGGCCGGCCTATCTCGGCCAGCCGAGCACGTTCTCCCGCGGGTCCGCGATCTCGTCCTACCGGGCCACGGCCCGTATCGAGGGTGCCTATGCCGCCTTCGACGCGATCGACCAGGGCCTGTCGCCGCGTGAGCTCGCCGCCCGCCAGTCGGACTGAAATAGCTCAAGGCACAGGTAGGCTTGACCCGCTCGAGCCTGTATGTTTTCGCCATGGCGCGAACATCGGGCCGGGACGGGGAGTGCAGGGAATGACGGCTGTTGCCGCAATGCGGAGACGGAATCGCCCAGGTGCGCTGCGGCAGCACCTGGCGCGTGTTCTCGCGTCCGGGCTGCTGGCGTTCGGCCTGGCCCTTGCCGTACCTCCAGGGGCTGCCCGCGCACAAGACGCGAGCCCGCCTGACAACACCTCCGCGCTGCTCCTCGACATCACCACCGGCACGCTGCTGTCCAGCCGCAATCCGACCGTGCGCTATCAGCCCGGCTCCTCGGCAAAGCTGATGACGGCGGCGGTCGTCCTCGATGCGCTGGCGGCCGGCGAACTGACCGAGGAAACGGTCTTCACCGTGAGCGAGCATGCCTGGCGCAGCGGCGGCGCGCCGGCCCGCGTCACCACCATGTTTGCCCGACTGGGCAGCGAGGTGCCGGTGATCGACCTGCTGCGCGGCCTGATCATCCAGAATGCCAATGATGCGGCCATCGTGCTGGCGGAAGGAATCGCCGGCAGCGAGGAAGCCTTCGCCGCGCGGATGAACGACAAGGCCGCCGAAATCGGCCTGACCGGGAGCCTGTTCGCCAATCCGACCGGCTACGAGACGGCCGAGTCCTATGTGACCGCGCGGGACATGGCCCGGCTGGCGGACTATGTGCTGACCCGCCACAGCGACCGCTATGCCTTGTTCAGCGCGCCCGATTTCACCTGGAACGGCATTTTCCAGCGCAACAAGAACCCGTTGATCGGCGAGGTCGCGGGTGTCGACGGGCTGGTGGCAGGCTTTGCCGAAGGGGCGGGCTACAACGCGGTCGCCTCGGCCGAGCGCAGCGGCCGGCGGCTGATCGGCATCGTTGCCGGATATCCCGATGCCGACAGGCGCGAGGAGGCGCTGCGCCGTCTGTTCGACAGTCTGGAGAAGGACTTCGAGGATGTGGTGCTGTTTTCCGCTGGCGACACGGTGACCGAGGCGCGCGTCTTCGGCGGCACGGTGGGGGCAGTGCCGCTGGTGGTGCGCGAGGATGTCGAGATCCTGCTGCCGCGCGGCGACCGCCGGGCCTATCGGCTGCGCGCGATCTATCGCGGCCCGCTGCCCGCGCCGGTGCAGGCGGGCACGGAGGTCGGCGAGCTGCGGGTGCTGAGGGACAGCGATATCGTCTACCGCGCGCCGCTGCTGACCGGTGGCGCGTCCGAGGCCGGCACGGTGACGAGCCGGGCCTCCGATGTGGTCAAGGAAACCCTGTTCGGATGGTGGCTCGATGAATGAGCCTGGCGAGCGCGGGCATTTCGTCACCTTCGAGGGCGGCGAGGGGGCCGGCAAGTCGACCCAGATCGACCGGCTGCGCAGGCGGCTGGAAGGAGCGGGCGTCAAGGTGGTGGTGACGCGCGAGCCGGGCGGCTCTCCGGGCGCGGAAACCATCCGCCGGCTGCTGCTCGGCGGCCGGGTCAAGGATCTCGGCCCGGAGATGGAGGCGATGATGTTCGCCGCGGCCCGCGCCGACCATGTCGACGCCACCATCGAGCCGGCACTGTCGCGCGGCGACTGGGTGCTGTGCGACCGCTTTGCCGATTCCACCCGCGTCTACCAGGGAGAATCCGGCGTCGACACGGCATTCCTGGACCGGCTCGAAGCTCTGGCCGTCGCCGGCTGCCGGCCGGACCTGACGGTGCTGATCGACGTGCCGGCCGAGGTCGGCATGGCCCGGGTGATGACGCGCAGCGCCACTGGCAGCGCGCCCCAGCCGGATCGTTTCGAGACGGAAGGGGCGAGGGTGCATGACCGCCGCCGGCAGCTTTTCCTGGAGCTGGCCGCCAACGAGCCGGAGCGGTTCCTGGTGATCGACGGAACACGGACGCAGGACGAGGTGGAACAGGAGATCTGGCGGGCGGTCTCCGCGCGCCTGCTGCAGGGCGAGGGCGCACGCACATGAACGACCTGGCCGATCCGCTGCTGACGGAAGCCGATGCCATCGAGGACGTGCCGCTGCCGCGCGAGCGCGACAGCTTGATCGGCCACCGCGAGGCGGAAGCGGAGCTGCTGTCGGCCTACCGCTCCCGCCGCATGCATCACGCATGGATCCTCGCCGGGCCCAAGGGCATCGGCAAGGCGACGCTGGCCTTCCGTTTCGCCCGCTTCGCGCTGGCGCATCCCGATCCGGCCAGCCCGGCCGTCGCCGAGGCGCCGGACTGTGCGATCCCTGCCGGGCATCCGGACTTTCGCAAGATCGCGGCGGGCGCCCATCCGGGGCTGCTGCACCTGCGGCGGCCGTACGATCCCAAGCGCAAGGCCAAGGACAAGATCAAGCAGGACCTGACGGTGGACGAGATCCGCCGCACGGTGCCGTTCTTCGGATCTACGGGCTCGGAAGGCTCCTGGCGGATCTGTATCGTCGATGCGGCCGATGACATGAATGTCAATGCGGCCAATGCCTTGCTGAAGGTTCTTGAAGAACCACCTAAGCGGTCTCTGTTTCTGGTTCTGTCCCATGCCCCGGGCCGGCTGCTGCCGACGATCCGCTCGCGCTGCCGCATGCTCCACATGCGCGCGCTGTCGCGCGAGGAGGTGTTGGCGGGGCTCGGCGAACTCGGCGTCGCCGATCCGGCAGACCGGATCGCGGGCAGGGCGGCGGATCTGGCGCAGGGCAGCCTGCGCAAGGCGATCAAGCTGGCGGCGGGCGATTCCATCGAACTGGCCGACAGTTTCGCGAAGCTGATGGCCGGCCTTCCGCGGCTGGATGCGGCGGCGGCGCACGACCTTGCCGACCAGGTGTCGCGCACCGGTGCGGACGATGCCTGGAGCCTGTTTCAGGACCTTGTGGCCGACCACCTGCATACCCGGCTCGGCGAGGCAGGGCAGGGCGGGCTCCAGCGCCTTGTCAGGCTGAGCGAGGTATGGGAAAAGACCAGCCGCGCCGCGCGCGAGGCGGATGCCTATAATCTCGACAGGAAGCAGATCGTGCTCAACACCTTGCGCGATCTTGCCGAAACCGCGCGGGCTTGACGCCCGCCGCCTCGCACTCGACTTCTGGAACGCCCATTCGGGCCGCCACCTGTAATCCGGATCCTCTGACAGGCCATGACCGATCGATCGCCCTTCTTCGTCACCACTGCCATCTCGTATCCCAACGGCGCGCCGCATATCGGCCACGCCTACGAGAGCATGGCGACGGATGCCATCGCGCGCTTCCAGCGCCTCGACGGCCGCGACGTGTTCTTCCTCACCGGCACCGACGAGCACGGCCAGAAGATGCTGCAGACCGCGCGTGCGGAAGGCATCCCGGTCGAGGAGCTGGCGGAACGCAACGCCACCCGTTTCCGCGACATGGCGGCGGCGCTCGGCTGTTCCAACGACGATTTCATCCGCACCACCGAGCCGCGCCACCACGAGGCGAGCCGGGAGATCTGGCGCCGCATGGCGGCCAATGGCGACATCTACAAGGACAGCTATTCCGGCTGGTACTCGGTGCGCGACGAGGCCTATTACCAGGAAGGCGAGACGGAGCTGCGCGCCGACGGCGTGCGCTACGGCCCGCAGGGCTCGCCGGTCGAATGGGTCGAGGAGGAGAGCTACTTCTTCCGCCTGTCGGCCTATCAGGACCGCCTGCTCGCCCATTACGAGGCCAATCCGGACTTCATCGGCCCGGACGAGCGCCGCAATGAGGTGGTCAGCTTCGTCAGCCGCGGCCTGAAGGACCTGTCGATCTCGCGCACCACCTTCGACTGGGGCGTGCGCGTGCCCGATGACGAGCGGCACGTGATGTATGTGTGGGTCGACGCGCTGACCAACTACATCACCGCCGCCGGCTTTCCCGACGAGAGCAACCCGCGCTGGCGCTACTGGCCGGCGAACCTGCACGTCATCGGCAAGGACATCGTGCGCTTCCACGCCGTCTACTGGCCGGCCTTCCTGATGTCGGCGGGGATCGAGCTGCCGAAGCGGGTCTTCGCGCACGGCTTCCTGTTCAACAAGGGCGAGAAGATGTCGAAGTCGGTCGGCAACGTGATCGACCCGTTCGCGCTGATCGACCATTACGGCCTCGACCAGGTGCGCTACTTCTTCCTGCGCGAAGTGCCCTTCGGCCAGGACGGCAACTACAGCCACGAGGCCATCGTCAACCGCATCAATGCGGATCTGGCGAACGATCTCGGCAACCTGGCGCAGCGCTCGCTGTCGATGATCGGCAAGAACTGCGAGGCGCGCCTGCCGGAGCCGGGCGCCTTCACGGCCGAGGACGAGGCCATTCTCGGCCAGGCCGATGCGATGCTTGCCGGTGCGCGCGAGGCTATGTCGCGCCAGGCGATCCATCAGGCGCTGTCGGTGGTGTGGGCCTGCGTCGCCGAGGCCAACCGCTATTTCGCCTCGCAGGAGCCCTGGGCGCTGAAGAAGAGCGACCCGGTGCGCATGGCGACGGTGCTCTACGTCACTGCGGAAGTGATCCGCCAGGTCGCGATCCTGGCGCAGCCGGTCATTCCGACGAGTGCGGGCAAGCTGCTCGACCTCTTGGCGGTGCCGGCGGATGCGCGCAGCTTCGACCGGCTGGGAGCTGGCGGGCGGCTTGCCGCCGGCGCGGAGCTGCCCAAGCCCGAGGGCGTCTTCCCGCGCTATGTCGAGGCCGAGGCGCCGGCCGGCGGAGCCGCGTGATGCTGGTCGACAGCCATTGCCATCTGGACTTCCCGGACTTCGACGCCGAGCGCGATGAGATCATCGCCCGCGCCGGCGAGGCCGGGGTCCGCCTGATGGTGACGATCTCGACACGGGTGGCACGGTTCGACACGATCCGCGCACTCGCGGAGCGCTACGACAACGTGTTCTGCTCGGTCGGCACCCATCCCCACAATGCGGGGGAGGAGGCCGAGATGGCCGTGACGACCGACGATCTGGTGCGCCTGTCGGCACACGAGAAGGTCGTCGCCATCGGCGAGGCGGGGCTCGACTATTTCTACGACAAGGCGCCGCGCGAGGCGCAGGCCGCGGGGCTGCGCCGGCATATCGCCGCCGCGCGCCAGACCGGGTTGCCGCTGGTGATCCATTCGCGCGACGCGGACGACGACATGGCCGCGATCCTGCGTGAGGAGACGGAGAAGGGGGCCTTTCCGGCCCTGCTGCACTGTTTCTCCTCCGGGCGCGACCTGGCGCTGACCGGCATCGAGCTGGGGCTCTATGTCTCGTTCTCCGGCATCCTCACCTTCAAGCGCTCCGAGGAGCTGCGGGCGATCGCCGCCGAGCTGCCGGCCGACCGGCTGCTGGTGGAAACGGATGCGCCCTATCTGGCGCCCCAGCCCTGGCGCGGCAAGCGCAACGAGCCGGCCTATGTGGCGCATACCAACAAGGTGCTGGCGGAGACGAAGGGCATGAGCGAGGCCGAGATGGCCCGCCAGACCACCGCCAATTTCTTCCGCCTGTTCTCGCGGGTGCCGCGGCACCTGCAGCAGGAAGGCTGAGAGCGATGACGGACGGGGCCCGGCTCGATTTCACCATTCTGGGCTGCGGCTCGTCCGCCGGCGTGCCGCGCGTCGGCAATATCTGGGGCGACTGCGACCCGAACGAGCCGCGCAACCGGCGCATGCGCTGCGCTATGCTGGTGGAGCGCAAGGGACCGAACGGCACCACGAGCGTGCTGGTGGATGCCGGGCCGGACCTGCGCCAGCAGCTGCTGGATGCCCGCGTCACGGACCTGGATGCGGTGCTGCTGACCCATTCCCATGCCGACCACCTGCACGGCATCGACGACCTGCGGCCGCTGGCGATCACCCATCGCAAGCTGATCCCGGTCCATATGGATGCGGTCACCTCGCACCGGGCGCACGATCTGTTCTATTACGGCTTCGCAACGCCGCAGGGGTCGAGCTATCCGCCGATCCTGCGTGACATCCGCATCACCGCGGGCACGCCGGGCGTGATCGAGGGGGCAGGCGGGCCGATCCCGTTCCTGCCGCTGGAGGTCGAGCACGGCGATATCGCGGCGCTCGGATTCCGCTTCGGGAATGTCGCGTATCTCCCTGATGTGAAAGACATTCCGGATGCCGTCCGGCCGGGCTTCGAAGGACTCGACACCTGGGTGATCGACGCGCTGCGGCGCACGCCGCATCCCTCGCACTTCTCGCTGTCGGAGGCGCTGGAGTGGATCGCCCGCATGCGCCCGCGCAAGGCGATCCTGACCAATATGCACGTCGATCTCGACTACCGCACGCTGGAAGCGGAGCTGCCCGAGGGTGTGATCCCGGCCTATGACGGCCTGCGGTTTTCGGCAAGCCTCGACGCCGAAACATGACCCGCGCCGCCCGTCCGCCGACCGAGGAGCGGCTGATGAAGGCGGCGCTCCACTATCTCGACCGCTACGGCTCCAGCCGCGAAAACCTCAAGCGGGTGCTCGAGCGCAAGGTGATGCGCGCGGCGCGCGAACTCGAGCCCGGTGATTTCGACGCGATGATCGAGGCTGTCGTGGCGCGCTGCGCCGCGTCCGGCCTCGTCAACGACCGGCTCTTTGCAGAATCCCGTATTGCCTCCGAACGGCGCAAGGGCCGCTCGGCCCGGCGGATCGGCGCGGTGCTGGCGGCCAAGGGCATCGAGCAGGAGCTTGCCGAAGAGCTGATGGCGCAGGAGGAAAGCGACGATCTCACCGCCGCCTGCATTGCCGCCCGCAAGCGCCGCTTCGGCCCCTGGCGACGGGGCGAGGCCGATCCCGACCGGCTGCGCAAGGAGATGGCCGCGCTCTGCCGGCAGGGCTTTTCGTTGTCGGTGGCGCGCAAGGTCGTGGATGCGCGGGACATTGCCGAGCTGGAAGAAGACCAGGGGTAGATCGGGGAGGGGGCTCGGGCGCCCGTTCGTCACTCCGTTTTCAGCCCCGGCCGCAGGCCTGCAGCAGACTGCCGATTGCCTTCGAAGACCCCTTGAGCGTGAAGCTGCGCAAGTGCTCCAGCGAGCCGCCGAGGTGAAGCTCGACGAAACTTCCCTGCATGAGCGCCGCGAAGAACGGCTGGCCCGGGGCAAGCGTCGGCGATTGCAGAACGCGCGCCGCCTCCTCGATCATGAAGGGCACCGCCGTCGGCTGGCCGCTATCCACCTCGATTTCAATCTCGATCCGGCCCTGAGGTTTTGAAAGATCGCGGGCATGGTCGGCGACCGAGCCGTTTTCTTCCCACATCCAGGTCGGACCATACTGGATGCGCAGCGAGCCGTCGTCGCAAACAAGGCGCAGGCTGTCTCCTTGCGAGGTTGCCAGCGTCGCCGAGGGCGAGGGGCCTTCGGTGAAGTACCAGCGGTCGCGCGGCTCCTCCTGCAACATTTCGACCGTCTCACCGCTCAGCGCATAGCGCTGGAAACAGGTCTCCGCGCCGGCACGGCCGCAGGACCCGCCATGCAGGACCGCAAGGAAGGTGCCTTCGGTGGGGCGGTCGAAGCGCAGCTCGTAGGCGAGGAACTCACCGACCATTGCGTGCGATCCATCGGCGCGGCCGAGATAGATCTTCTGGGTGCAGCCGGCCGAGCCGCAGAACATCATCTGCGTTCCGTTGCAGGAGAGCTGGCCGTAGTCGACCAGAATGTCCTGCGTCGCATCGCCGTTGATGTTCACTGGAGCCGCGAAACCGGCAAGGAATTCCATGCCGTCCGGGCAGCTCTCCGCAAGACCGGCGCGTTCCTGCTGCAGGACCGTCTGAAGGTCGGCAGCGGCCGGAAATGGAGCGAAAGCCGGCAGGCAGACGAGGGCAAAGGAGCGGGCGAGCCGGGGAAACGGAAAAGGCATTTTCAAAAACTCCGAGGATCAACAGCGGGCAGGGTAGCGGCCTGCGGACGCGCGGGGCAAGCCCGGCGCATCCGGGCCGGCGGCCTAGCCTTCCTGTGGAATCGCGACCGGGAGCTCGTCGAAGACGGCGATGCGGCCGCGGCCCTCCGCCTTGGCAAGGTACAGCGCCTTGTCGGCCCGCCGCATGTGGTCGTCGGCTGTGATGTTGCCGCAGGTGATGAGCGCCACGCCGACGCTGGCGCCGATGACGATGCTCTGGCCGTCGACCTGATACGGCGCGCAGACGGCCGCGACGAGCCGCTCGGCGAGAGCCTTTGCCGCTTCCGGCTGAGACGCGCCATGCTGCAGGATGGCGAATTCGTCGCCGCCGATGCGGGCCACAAGATCGACCTCGCGCACGCAGCCGGACAGGCGCGCTGCCACCTGCCGCAGGACCTCGTCTCCGGCAGGATGGCCGAGCGTGTCGTTGACCTGCTTGAAGAAATCGAGGTCGAGCGCGAGGAGGGCGCTTGCCACCCCGCGACCTGCAGCGGCCGCCGCCAGCTCCAGCCGGTCGCGCAGCAGAACCCGGTTGCCCAGCCCGGTCAGGGCATCGTGCATCGCCATATAGGCGATCTGGGCCTCGTCCTGCTTGCGTGCGTCGATATCCTCCAGAACGCCGGCCCATTGGACGACATTGCCCGCATCGTCGAGGACCGGTCCGCCGCGGTCGCGCACCCAGAGCCAGCGGCCATCCGCGACCCGCAGGCGGAACTCGATGTCGAAATAGTCGATGGTGCCGCTCTTCTTCTGGCTGATGGCAAGAGCCACGCGCTCCCGGTCGTCGGGGTGAACCTGATCGATCCAGGAGACGCCGAGCGCCTCGCTGTCCGGCATTCCGGTCAGCTTCTCCCAGCCCTCGACAGACAAGAGGTCGCCATCCGCGGACCAGCTCCAGAACACCAGGGCGCCGGCATTGGCCACCGTGTGAAGCCGGCGCTCGTTCTCGCGACGGGCAGCTTCCGCCGCCTCGAAACTGAGCCGCAGCACTTCGAATTCGCGGATTCTGGAGGGCGGAATTGCCTCGGGTGTGCGGGCGCGATCGCCATCGCCGCTGGCAATGGCCAGGCTGCGCAGGGCCAGGGCCTGTACCGGCCGGCGGATCAGCTGGCCGATATGGATCGCCAGAACGGTGGCAAGGGTCGTTGCCAGCGCCGATCCGAGCAGCAGGCCCGTCAGAGGCGTCTGCCAGCGGGCATTGAACACCTCGAGCGGCTCGGCGACGACCGCGGTCCAGCCCGGGGTCATCTCGATCCGCTGGTGTGCCATGATCGTGTTGAGGCCCTCGGTCGTCTTCGCCTCGAACAGACCGCCTTCAGCGGCTACTGCCTGCAACCTGTCCCAGTCCGGCGCCATCATGCCGACGGAGTTCTCCGGATCGCGGGAGCGCGCAAGGATGCGGCCATTGCCGTCCGTGACGGCGATGAGGATGCCGCTGGTGACGTGCTCGCTGCCCGGACGCAGGGTCCGCAGCAACTGCAAGGAAGACAGGGAGAGGACGAAGACACGCGGCGGCATGTCGGCCTCGGCCACCGGCAGCGCCAGATGGATGCGATGCTCCTTCGCGCCCGCGCCGAGGACGAGGTTCGAGACCAGCGGCACGTTGCGCTCGAAGGACTGCCGCGCGATGGCCAGCACAGCGTCATCGGCCGGAGTGTCCGGCTGGCTGCGGGCGAAGTCGACAACCTGGATCACGCCCTCCAGGCCTATGCCTTCGTGGCGGCTGCTTCGCAGAAGCAGCTGATTGTTCGACGTGCTGGGCGACCACAGTGTCGCGAAGGCGCGCAGCACCGTGAAGCGGCTGTCGATCTCTGCCTCGATGGCATTGCGAATGGTCAGCGCGGTTTCGCTCAGGCGTGCGGTCGCAGTGTGTCTATAGGCCGCGCCAGTACGCCAGGCCGCATATCCGGAGATCATGAGGATGGGCAGAAGGCAAACCAGCACCAGCATGACCAGATGCGTGTTGATGCCCGCGCGCCCCGATACGACCTGCTTGTTCAACGGCAATGCATCAGATCCCCCGCAAGACTGATCATTTCCAATGTACATAACTACAAGCGACGATGGATGTCTCGCCGCAGGCACTGACATCGTGACAATTTTAGCGATTTTGCTCCCGTGACCGGCATTCGTGCCACACTGTGCGGGATCGGCGGAAGACGCGAGGTCCGTGCAAGATTTCAGGCTAGCATAAAAGTTCCATAATATATCTTATGCGAATTAGCGATGTGGTGACCGGGAACGGGTCGAAGGCCGATTGACGATGCTGATCTGGTGCCTCCCCGGTTGTTCGCGTCGATGGCGAAGGATGTAGCTCCTCCGGCTTCCCCCTCCATGTTCGGTGCTCTTTGGGATGCTGCGTTGAAGCGCTCCGACATTGCGGTGCCGGTTCGGTCAGGTCGCTGCAGCATCCTGGATACGGCGGTACATGTAGGTCGTGCCGTGTTTCGCCCGTCCGTCCGGGTCGAAGGCGAAGTCCGGGATGATGCCCGCAACCTCGAACTCGACCGAGGCATAGAGCGGCTCGGCGGCATCGCCGGTGCGGGTGTCGAGCGTGACGAGCGTCTTGCCCAGTTCGCGCGCCCGGGCAAGCGCACGATCCATCAGCGCTCGTCCGATGCCCAGGCGCCGTGCCTGCGGATGGACGACCATCTTGGCGATCTCGCAGCGGTGCGGCTGGTTGGGCGGCATCGCCGTGAGAAGCTGCACAGTGCCGACAATCTCGCCGTCATGCCATGCGCCGAACAGGCTGCGGTGCCCCGCCTCCACCTGCGGACGCACATCGTTCAACCAGAACCGCTCTGCATCCGCCTGTGACAGCGGCGCCATGAAGCTGATCGCGGCACCGCCGGCGACGCTGTCGATGAGAATGCGGGACAGCGCGGCAAGGTTCGCCTCGATGGCCGAACCGTCGAGCTGGAGAATATGCGGTTCCATTCGAGGATCCTCAGGCCAGAGCGATGAGATAGCGCGCGCCATGCTCTGCGGTCTCGAAGACCGTGGTCCCGAACAGCCGATAGCGCAGGCAGTCGCCCGGGTACAGGTCTCGGCGCTCCCCATCGACTGTGAGGGTC
This sequence comes from Stappia sp. G46H5W, assembly GCF_058448995.1. Lineage (NCBI taxonomy): Bacteria > Pseudomonadati > Pseudomonadota > Alphaproteobacteria > Hyphomicrobiales > Stappiaceae > Stappia > Stappia sp. G46H5W. Next base: position 767,712 of record NZ_JBZFLL010000002.1, read on the forward strand.
AGCCTTCCCGCGATCATCACAAGATGATGCTCGTGGCCCGGGACCGCCGGACGGTCGTAGGAGATGCGCTGATCGGGCGCGATCTCGCATTCGATGATTTCGAGCTTCAGTCCGCTGCTGGGCGGCGAAACGGACCGACGGGTGAAGCCGCTTTCGGGATCCGACCAGATGCTCTGGTCGGCGCGGCGAAGAAGCGGCGGAAACTCCGGCTCCAGCGGCGCGAGAAGCTGGGAAAGCGGCAGGCCGAAGGCCGACGCCATGCGGCCGAGCGTTTCGGCCGTCGGGCTGACCTCCCCGTTCTCGATGCGCGAGAGCGTTGCGCGGCTCACGCCGCTGTTTTCCGCCAATTCCTGCAGGGTGAGCCCGCGATCCGCCCTCAGGGAGCGCAAATGGTCGGCAAGTGCCGTGTTGTGTCGGTCAATCCTGTCCATATGAGGGATATAATCCCATATATGGGATAATGCAACAGTGTTCACCACGCGTAAGTGCCGTGATCGGACCTCCCTGCCCTTTGCTGCGATCCCGATCCGCGGCGCCCCGCCATTTTTTTGCCGCCGAATGCCTTTCGCGAAACCCGGAAGAGCGGATGGGCCAAAAGAAACGGGCCGGGAGATCGCTCTCCCGGCCCGCTGCATCCCGCCGGTGGCGGAAACGCGTTGCTGGTCAGTTCGGCAGCTTGTCGTCGATGCCCTTCACGTACCAGTTCATGCCGAGCAGCGTGCCGTCATCGATGATGATGCCTGCGCCGACGGCCTCGCTGCCGTCCTGCTTGAAGATCGGGCCGGTGAAGGGATGGAATTCACCCGAACGGATCTTCTCGGCGGTCGCGGCGGCTTCCTTGGCCACGTCCTCGGGAACGTTGGTGTAGGGAGCCATCACGACCATGTCCTTGTCGAAGCCGCCCCACACGTCCTCGCTCTTCCAGGTGCCGTCGAGCACGGCCTGGACGCGGCGGATGTAATAGGCGCTCCAATCGTCCACGATCGCGGTGAGCTGGGCCTTCGGCGCGAAGGCGATCATGTCGGACGCCTGGCCGAAGCCGACCGCGCCGCGCTCCTCGGCAACCTGCAGCGGTGCCGGGCTGTCGGTGTGCTGGGAGATCACGTCGGCGCCCTGGTCGAGCAGCGCCTTGGCGGCGTCGGCTTCCTTGCCCGGGTCATACCAGGAGTTCACCCACACGACCTTGACCTTGAAGTCCGGATTGACCGACTGCGCGCCCAGCATGAAGGAGTTGATGCCGCGCACCACTTCCGGGATCGGCACGGAGGCGACATAGCCGGCGGTGCCGGTCTTGGACATCTTCGCCGCCATCTGGCCGATGACGTAGCGGCCCTCGTAGAAGCGGGCGGAGTAGGTGGAGAGGTTCTCGGAACGCTTGTAGCCGGTGGCGTGCTCGAACTTCACGTCCGGGAACTTCTCGGCGACCTTCAGCGTCGGGTTCATGAAGCCGAAGGACGTTGTGAAGATGAGCCCTGCCCCGTCGCGTGCCAGACGCTCGATGGCGCGCTCCGCATCCGGGCCTTCCGAGACGTTCTCGATGTAGACGGTCTCGATCTTGTCGCCGAACTCCTTCTCGATGGCGAGACGGCCCTGGTTGTGCTGGTAGGACCAGCCGTGGTCACCGATCGGACCGACATAGATGAAACCGACCTTCAGCTTGTCGGCCGCCTCGGCGCCGATAACGCTGAAGCCGAGCAGCGCGGCGGCCGCCAACCCCATAATTTTCTTCATTTCCTGCTCCTGTGTCCCCTGTTTCAGCCCCCGCCGGAGTTTCGCCGGCTTTCAAGATGGCAGGCGTCGGATGGGGGCTGCCCCGTCCCGCGCCCGCTGGTCAGCGCATCACCGGTCCGGCACGAACGGCTTGCCCAGGCACGCCGGCGTGTTGATACGGGTCAGGATACGGTTTCGCGAAATGATCACAAGCACTGCAATGGTCGCAGCATAGGGCAAGGCGGCCAGCAGCTGCGAGGGAACGCCGACGCCATGCGCCTGGGCGTGGAACTGCAGGATGCCGACCGCGCCGAAGAGATAGGCGCCGGCGAGGACCCGCAAGGGCCGCCAGGTGGCGAAGACGACGAGCGCCAGCGCGATCCAGCCGCGCCCTGCGGTCATGCCCTCGACCCATTGCGGGGTGTAAGCCAGCGACAGGTAGCCGCCGGCCAGGCCGGCGCAGGCGCCGCCGAACAGCACGGCCAGATAGCGCACCTTGCGCACTGAAACGCCGAGCGCGTGGGCCGAGCCGTGATTGTCGCCGACCGCGCGGATGACCAGACCGGCGCGGGTGCGGAACAGGACGTAGGAGACGGCCGCGACCAGCGCCAGCGACACATAGACCAGGAGATCCTGGGCAAACAGAACCCGCCCGATCACCGGCAGGTCGCTGAGCACCGGGATCTCGATCGCCTGAAGTTTCACGCCCGGCCGGCCGACGAACGCCTCGCCGATCATGCCGGCAAGCCCGAGGCCGAGCAGCGTCAAGGCCAGGCCGGTGGCGACCTGGTTGGCAACGAGATGGATCGTCAGGAACCCGAAGAGCAGCGCCAGAACCATGCCGGCAAGCATGGCGCACAGCACGCCGACATATGGGGATCCGGTCGCCTGTGCGGCGGCAAAGCCCATCACCGCGCCGAGGATCATCATGCCTTCGACGCCGAGATTGAGAACGCCCGAGCGTTCCACAACCAGCTCGCCGATGGCGGCCAGCAGCAGCGGTGTTGCCGCGGTGATGACGGTCAGGAGGATCGCTTCGAAAGCACCCATGTCAGGCCCCCTTCCCCGTTGCAGCAGGTCCGCCGAGCCGGATCCGGTAGAGGATCAGCGTGTCGCAGGCAAGCACGTAGAACAGAAGCATGCCCTGGAATACGCGGGTGGTCTTGTCGGAGATGCCGAGCGCCACCTGTGCCGCCTCGCCGCCGAGATAGGACAGCGCGAGAAGCAGGCCGGAGAACAGGATGCCGACGGGGTTCAGCCGGCCGAGAAAGGCGACGATGATCGCCGTGAAGCCGTAGCCGGGCGAAATCACCGGGGTCAGCTGGTTGATCGAGCCGGAGACCTCGCTGATGCCGGCGAGCCCGGCGAGCCCGCCCGACAACAGGAAGGCGAACCACACCATCCTGTTCTGCGAAAAGCCGGCAAAGCGCCCTGCCCGCGGTGCCTGGCCGAGGACGCGGATCTCGAAGCCCTTGAGCGACTTCATCAGCACCACGGCAAGAGCGGCCACCGCAATCAGCGCAAAGATGGCTCCCACATGCATGCGCCCGTCGGCCAGCGCCGGCAGCGATGCCGCATCGGAAAAGAGACGGCTTTCAGGGAAGTTGTAGCCATCCGGATCGCGCCAGGGCCCGCGCACCAGCCAGTCGAGCAGCAGCTGGGCGATATAGACGAGCATCAGGCTGGTCAGGATCTCGTTGGTGCCGAAACGCACCTTCAGGAAGGCCGGGATCGCGGCCCAGGCCATGCCGCCGGCAATGCCCATCAACAGCATCAGGGGCAGCGTCAAAGGGGTCTGGAAATCGGGAAACAGGATCGGCAGGACGGAGCCGGCGAGGGCCCCGGCCGTGAACTGCCCTTCACCGCCGATGTTCCATGTGTTGGACAGGTAGCAGACCGCAAGGCCGACGCCGATCAGGATCAGGGGCGTTGCCTTGACCACCAGCTCCTGCAGCGACCAGGAGGCGGTCAGGGGCTCGATGAAAAAGACGTAGAGCGCCTCGGCCGGGTTCTCCCCCAGGGCCGCGAACAGGATGGCGCCGCTGACGAGCGTCAGGGCGAGCGCGATCACCGGCGACAGCAGCGCCATCGCGGTCGAATGCTCGGCGCGTTTTTCCAGCTCAAGCCGCATGGGTCGCGCCTCCCTGCCCTTCGTCCATCCCGCCCATCAGCAGGCCGATGCGCTCTCGGGTCATGGCCTCCGCTGGCTCGGCGTCCGACATCCGGCCGCGCGAGATCACGGCGATGCGGTCGGCGATCTCGAAGATCTCGTCGAGGTCCTGGCTGATCACCACCACGGCCGAGCCCTGCCGGCTGAGGTCGATCAGCTCCTGCCGGATGAGAGCGGCGGCGCCGGCATCGACGCCCCAGGTCGGCTGGTTCACCACCAGAACGCCAGGGCGGCGGTCGAGCTCGCGGCCGATCACGAATTTCTGCAGGTTGCCGCCGGACAGGGCGCGTGCCTCGGCATCGTCATGAGACATGCGGACGTCGAAATTGCTCTTCAGCCGCTGCTCGAGCTGGGCTGCCTTGGCGCGGTCGACGAAACCGCCGCGCACCAGTCCATCGCCGGTGGAATGGCGCGTCAGAACGATGTTCTCCGACAGCCGCAGGCCCGGCACGGCACCGTGGCCGAGCCGCTCCTCCGGGACGAAGGCAGCGCCTGCCCGCCGCCGGGCGGTGATGCTGCTGCGCCCGGCCGATTGGCCGTCGATCTGGATGGCGTCGGGGGCCGACAGCCGCTCGCCCGACACGAGGTCGAAGAGCTCTCCCTGGCCGTTGCCGGCAATGCCGGCGATCGCCACGACCTCGCCGCCGCGCACCTTCAGATCGACATTGTCGATGGCAACGGAAAAGGGGCCGTCCGCCGGGGCGGAAAGCCCGCGCAGCTCCAGCCGGACCGCGCCGGCCTCGGGCCTCGGACCGCGGTCGAGATCGTGCACCGCGCTGCCGACCATCATCCGTGCCAGCGAGGCGGCGGTCTCCTGCGCCGGGTCGCATTCGGAGATGACCTTGCCGTGGCGCATGACGGTGGCGTGGTGGCAGATGCGCTTCACCTCCTCCAGGCGGTGGGAGATGTAGAGGATCGCGCAACCTTCCGAGGTGAGCCGCTCGAGGGTGAGGAACAGCTGGTCGGCCTCCTGCGGCGTCAGCACCGAGGTCGGCTCGTCCATGATGATCAGCCTCGGCTCCTGCAGCAGGCAGCGGACGATCTCGATGCGCTGGCGAAGGCCAACGGGGAGATCGGCAACGATGGCCTCGGGATCGAGGGTCAGACCGTAGTCGCGCGAGACCTCGCGGATGCGCGCCGACAACTCGCGCATGCCGGTGTCCTTGGGCAGGGCGAGTGCGATGTTCTCGGCGACCGTCAGCGCCTCGAACAGCGAGAAATGCTGGAAGACCATGCCGATGCCGAGCTGCCGGGCCTCGGCGGGGGTGGAAATGGTCACCTCCCTGCCCTGCCAGTGCAGGGTGCCGCCATTGGGCTCGAGCGCGCCATAGAGGATCTTCACGAGGGTCGATTTGCCGGCACCGTTTTCACCGAGCAGGGCATGGATCTCCCCGGCGCGCAGTGTCAGGGACACGGTGTCGTTGGCGAGAACCTCGCCGAAACGCTTGCTGATGCCGCGAGCCTCGAGCAGGATTTCTCCCTGTCTCTCGCGGCCTGACGCGGGCGGATCTGTCGGTGTCGTGGATGTCATCGCTTCCCCCGCCGCGTTATCATACGAGCCTCATTCCCCCTGCAAGCCTGCTGCCACGTTTGTTGTGGAAAGCTCCTGCCTGTTCGCGGCGAAGCATGAGTTCGGCCGCCACGGAAATGGCGATGGCCGCCGGCTCCTTGGATGCGATTCCGGAGATGCCGATGGGGCAGCGGAAGCACGCCAGCGCCTCCTCGCCGTGACCGGCCGCCCGCAGCCGCGAGACCATGCGCGCCGCCTTGGTCGCGCTGCCGATCATGCCGACGCCGCCGATGCCGGGCGCCCGCAAGGCGGCATCGGCGATCGCAAGGTCTAGCGCGTGGTCATGTGTCATGATCAGCACTTCCGCCGGAGGCTCGGCGCCACCGGCCGACGCCCGGAACAGTGCGGTCGGATCAACAAGATGGCGCGCCTCGACGCTGCGAGGCGCATGGGCGGGAAAGGCATTTGCGCGGCTGTCGACCCAGGTGATGCGGAACGGCAGGCTGGCCAACGCCAGAACGATGGCGCGTCCGACATGGCCGGCACCGAACAGGACGAGACGCGTCTCGCCGGCGGTGAACCGCTCTTCCAGCAGGCCGGCCGAGAGCGCGAGTGGCGCATCCACGGTGTCTTCGCCGGCGACGATCTCGCGCGGGCCCACCTCTCCTTGCGCGCCGATCGCCGCGCGGGTCGCAAAGCCGCCGCGCTCGGCAAGAGATGCAAGGCAGCGCGCTTCGTCGAGCCTGGCGGCCGTAAAGCTCTCCATCGCCAGCGTCACGCGGCCCCCGCAGCACTGACCGAGATCGGGACCGAGCGTGAAGGTCCGCAGCTTCAACATATCGGCCGAGGCCTTGTCCGCAGCCTGCGCGGCCGCCGAGGCGATGGCCTCGTATTCCAGCGTGCCGCCGCCGATGGTGCCGTGGAACGATCCGTCCGGTGCCACCACCATGCGCGCCCCGACCTCACGCGGTGCCGAGCCTTGCAGCGCCAGAACGCTGACCATGGCGCAACGGCCATGACGCTCCAGCAGATCGCGAACGGCGCTCCAGGGATTGCGCATCAGCCGGCCCTGCTCCGCTTCATGGAAAGGACGGCTTTCAGGATCGCTTCCGGCGTTGCCGGGGCATCGAGATCCGGGATCGCGCCGGGATTGAGGCTGGCGAGCGCGTCATGGATGGCGCTGAAGACGGAAATCGCCAGCATGACCGGCGGCTCGCCGACCGCCTTGGAGCGGTAGACCGTGGGAGAAGGATTGCCGGGCGAGGCGTAGAGCGCCACCCGGAAGTCCTCCGGCACGTCGGAGGCGGTCGGGATCTTGTAGGTGGAGGGAGCGTGGGTACGCAGGCGGCCCCGGTCGTCCCAGACCAGTTCCTCGGTGGTCAGCCAGCCCATGCCCTGCACGAAGCCGCCCTCGATCTGGCCGATATCGATGGCCGGATTGAGCGAGTGGCCGACGTCGTGGAGGATGTCGACACGGTCGACCCGCATTTCGCCGGTCATTGTATCGACGGTCACCTCCGAACAGGCCGCGCCATAGGCGAAGTAGAAGAACGGCCGTCCCGAGGCGCTGGGGCGATCCCAGGTGATGTTGGGCGTGGCGTAGAAGCCCGCTGCCGACAGCTGGATGCGCGCCATATGCGCCTCTCGGGCGAGTTCGCCGAGCGTCATGGTCCGCTCGCCGAGCTGCACGCGGTTGCCGGCGAAGGAAATCTCGTCCGGCTCGACCTGATAGCGCTCGGCAGCGAAGGCAACGAGGCGGCCGCGAATGGTCTCGGCGGCGATCTTGGCGGCCATGCCGTTGAGATCCGTGCCGGAGGAGGCCGCCGTCGGCCCGGTGTTGGGCACCTTGCCGGTATGGGTCGCGGTGATCTTCACCTTGTCGAGCGACACGCCGAATTCCTCGGCGACGATCTGGGCCACCTTCTGGAACAGGCCCTGCCCCATCTCGGTGCCGCCGTGGTTCAGATGGATAGAGCCGTCGGTGTAGAGATGCACCAGGGCACCGGCCTGGTTCAGATGCTTGAGCGTGAAGGAGATGCCGAACTTCACCGGCGTCAGCGCCAGGCCCTTCTTCAGGATCGGGCTGGACGCGTTGAAGGCGGCGATCTCTTCCCGGCGCCGGCGATAGTCCGAGCTGTCCTCCAGCTCCTCGACGATGGCGTGCAGCGTCGCGTGCTCTTCCACCTTCATGCCGTAGGGCGTGACGTCCCGCCCCTCGCGGTAGAAGTTGCGCTTGCGCAGGTCCAGCGGATCGACCCCGAGGCGGATCGCCAGGGCGTCCATCATCCGCTCGGCGGCCAGCATGCCCTGCGGCCCGCCGAAGCCGCGAAAGGCGGTGTTGGAGCAGGTATGGGTCTTGAGCCGGCGCGAATGGATCATCGCATCGGGATAGTAGTAGCTGGAATCGGCGTGGAACATCGACCGGTCGACCACGCCCAGCGACAGGTCGGCGGAGTAACCGCAGCGGGCAAAGAGCCGCATGTCGACCACCCGCAACAGGCCTTCGGAATCGTGGCCGAGCTTCCAGTCGACGCGGAAGTCGTGCCGCTTGCCGGTCATGATCATGTCGTCGTCGCGGTCGAGCCGCAGCTTGCACGGACGTCCGGTCGCACGCGCGGCAACGGCCGCGATCGCCGCCCAGTGGTTTGCCTGGGACTCCTTGCCGCCGAAGCCGCCGCCCATGCGGCGCACTTCCACCGTCACCGCCGCGTCCGGCACGGAGAGCACGCGGGCGATGATGTGCTGCGTCTCGCTCGGGTGCTGCGAGGAGGTGTGGACGAACATGTCGCCGTCCTCTCCGGGCACGGCCAGCGACACCTGGCCTTCGAGATAGAAATGCTCCTGCCCGCCGATGCGAAGCGAGCCCTCCATCAGATGGCTGGCGGTCGCGAGCCCCGTCTCAGGCGAGCCCTTGCGGAACTGGTAGTCGGGCAGCACCGTCTCGTCCCCCGCCAGCGCGTCCTCGACGGTCAGCAGCGGCGGCAGGTCCTCCACCTCGATGCGGGCCTTGCGGGCGGCGTGGCGCGCAGCCTCGCGCGTCGTCGCAACGACGGCAAAGAGCGGCTGGCCCCAGAACAGGATCTCCTCCTCCGCGAACATCGGCTCGTCGCCGAGTGCGGGAGACACGTCGTTCTTGCCCGGCACGTCGGACGGGCCGATCACCGCGACGACGCCGGGATGAGCGCGCACCGGATCGAGATCCAGCGAAAGGATCCTGCCTCTTGTCGCATCACGTGCCCAACCGGGCACCACATGCAGCGTGCCGGCCGGCTCGCGGATATCGTCTACATAGACCGCGCTGCCGCTGACATGGCGGATGGCGCTGTCATGCGGCAGGGACTGGCCGACGTTGGCGAGCGCCGCGGCCGCGGGAGCTTCGCGTGTCCCGTCAGGCTGCATGGTTGACCTCCCCGCTCCGCAATCCGCTCACCCTCGTGCGTTCGTCCGGTGTCCCGCCGATTTCCACCAGGGCCTTGGCGAGCAAGGCGCGTGCCACCTCCTTGCGATAGGTGTCGCTGGCGCGCATGTCGGAAATCGGCGCGAAATCGTCCGCCAGCGCCTTCAGTGCCGCTGCCCAGGTGGACGGGCGGTCGGGCCGTGCGCCGATCAGGGCAAGTTCAGCGATCTCCGCGCGCCGCGGCGTTGCCGCCATGCCGCCATAGGCAAGCCGCGCCTCGGTGATCGTGCCGTCAGCCAGCGTCACCCGCAGGGCGCAGAGAACGGAGGTGATGTCCTGGTCGAAGCGCTTGGAGATCTTGAAGCAGCGGAAGGCGTGGTTCGGATCGAGCCGGGGTACGTAAAGTCCGGTGACGATCTCCCCCGGCGCGCGGTCCTGCTTGCCGTAGTCGATGAAAAAGGCTTCCAGCGGCAGCGTACGCGAGGCCTCGCCCCGCCGCAGCTCGATGGTCGCGCCGAGGGCGATGAGCGCCGGCGGGCTGTCGCCGATGGGCGAGCCGTTGGCGATGTTGCCGCATACCGTGCCGGAGGCGCGCACCTGCCGCGAGCCGATGCGCCGCCAGAGTTCGCCGAGGTCGGGATCGATCCGCGCCATGTAGGGATGGGCGGCCGCGAAGGTGGTCCCCGCCCCCATCAGAACGCCGCCGGGCGTTTCCTCGATACGGTCGAGATCGCGCACCCGGCCGAGCCAGATGACCTGCGGCAGCTCGCGCAGCTGCTTGGTGACCCAAAGGCCGACATCTGTCGCCCCGGCGACCAGCGTTGCCTGCGGGTGGCGCTCGGTAAGCTCGGCGAGCGCGTCCAGCGACGCGGGAGCTGCGAAGAAACCGCCTTCCTCCTGAGCGATGAAGACGTCGCGTGTGTCCTGCTCCATCGCCTGCAGCGCCGCGATGCTCTCGTCCGCGCGCCGCGAGAAGGTGTCGTCGATCTCGTTGAAACACGCCTCCAGCGCCGCATCGACGATGGGGCGGTATCCCGTGCAGCGGCACAGGTTGCCGGCGAGCCAGTCGGTCACCGTCTTGCGCGTCGCCGGCTTTTCCGGCGCGTGGTAGAGCGTGAAGAGGCTCATCACGAAGCCCGGAGTGCAGAAGCCGCATTGCGAGCCGTGATGATCGACCATCGCCTGCTGGATGGGGTGAAGCTGTCCGTCCTCGGCAAGGTCTTCCACCGTGACCAGTTCGGCGCCGTCGAGCATGCCGAGAAACTGGATGCAGGAATTGACCGGCTGGTAGACGAGCCGCCCGTCCACAAGGCGTCCGACCGCGACCGTGCACGCTCCGCAGTCGCCCTCCCCGCAGCCTTCCTTGGTGCCGACAAGACCGCGACGCAGGCGCAGATAGTCGAGCACCGTCTCGGTCGGCCGCACATCGGCGAGCTCGACGACACGGCCATTTTGCAGGAAACGGACGACCTCACGCATTCCTCAACTCCCGCGATAGGTGGAATAGCCGAAGGGCGAGAGCAGCAGCGGCACGTGATAATGGCTGGCCTCGTCGGCGATCCCGAAGCGCAGCGGAATGATATCAAGAAATGGCGGATCCGGCAGATCGGCACCCGAGGCGGCGAGATAGGCGCCTGCCTCGAACCGCAATTCGTAGACGCCCGCGCGGAAGGCCTCGCCCTCCAGCAGCGGCGCGTCGACCCGGCCGTCGGAATTGGTCACGGCGGAGCGGATGTGCCGGAATGCGCCGGCCTCCTCGCGCCAGAGCGACAGCGTCAGACCTGCCGCCGGCTTGCCAAGCGCAGTGTCCAGTACATGCGTGGTCAGTCGTCCCATGGTCCCCCTTCCATGCGTGCTGTTGCGCGGTCGCTTGCTGCCTCCAAATGATCACGCATTGTGCATGCCTTGAAAGGGTGCAGCAGCTTGATCGCCGCGACCAGAAGATATTTTCGCCCTCTATGATGCCGAATTGGCATCGATCATGGCAAGGCGCGCTCGCAATGCGTCCATAGAATGTTCGAAGAACGCGCGTGCCGCGTGACCGAGGCTTCGGTGCGCCGAGGTCAGAATGGTGAAACGGTCCCGCTTCAGGGGTTGGTCCGCCAGCGGCAGGAAGACCAGAGATCCGTCGACCAGCTCCTGTTCCAGGCCAAGCGTGGTGAGAAAGGCGACCGTGTTATCGCTGCGGGTGAGCTCCCGCATCAGTTTCAGCGAGTTCGCCTCCACGAAGGCGCCGGGCGGAAAACCGCCATCAGACAGCGCGATGTCCAGACGTTTCCTGAGCGACAGGTCGCTGGAGGGAAAGCAGAACGGATGCGACAGGCAGTCGCTGAGCGACACGCGTGCCAGCTGCGTCAACGGATGGCCGGGCCGCACCACGGCCCCGATCTCCAGATCCCGGTGGAAGGCGACGGCAAGGCGCGGGTCTTCGGGCGGCTCGAAGGCGAAGCCGACATCCGCCTCGCCGGCAATGATCGCCTCCACCACCTGCTCGGATCCGGTCAGCACAGTGTGCAGGTGGATGCCGGGATAGTGGCGGCGAAAGGCGGCGACCACGTCGGGCAGCAGGCTTTCGGTGACGCTCTCGACGCTGGCGATGCGCACGGTGCCCCGCTGCATGCCGGTCAGGGCATCGAGATCGCCGAGCGTTGCTTCCAGGTCGGCGAAGGTCCGCAAGACATGCGCCCGCAGGATCTCTCCCGCGGGCGTCAACTGCACCCCGCGCGCCAGCCGGTCGAACAGCGTGTGGCCGAGCGACTGCTCCAGCCACAGGATCTGCCGGTTGACGGCACTCGAGGCGACGTTCAGTTCGCGTGCCGCAGAGCGGATCGACCCGGACCTGGCGACGGCTGCGAAATACCGCAGCGCCGGACCGTAGAGGGAGCGGGATCGATCCATGGCTCGCGGTCAGGGTACGAGGACGGTGGTTCCGGTGGTCTTGCGCCCCTGCAGGTCCTCATGCGCCTTCACGGCATCGGCGAGCTTGTACTCCTGGTTCACCGCGATCTTGACGTCGCCCGAGCGCACCACGTCGAAGAGATCGTTTGCGGTCTCCTCCAGGTCGGCGCGCGAGGCGATGTAGGTGAAGAGCGTCGGACGGGTGGCGAAGAGCGAGCCCTTCGGTCCGAGCAGGCCGAGATTGAAATCGGTGATCGGGCCGGACGACTGGCCGAACGACACCCACATGCCGAGAGGACGCAGGCAGTCGAGCGAACCGGGATAGGTGTCCTTGCCGACCGAATCGTAGACCACGTCACACAGCTTGCCGCCGGTGATCTCGCGCACGCGCTCGACGAAGTTCTCGGTCCGGTAGTTGATGACGTGGGTGTAGCCGTTGGCCCTGGCGAGCTCTGCCTTTTCCTCCGAACCGACCGTGCCGATCACCGTGGCGCCGAGCTTGGCTGCCCACTGGCCGGCAATGAGGCCAACGCCGCCCGCCGCCGCATGGAACAGCAGCGTCGTGTCGGAGGTCACCTTGTAGGTCTTGCGCAGCAGGTAGCGCGCCGTCATGCCCTTGAGCATCATGCCGGCAGCGGTCTTGTCGTCGACCCCGTCCGGGATCTTGACGAGACGGTCGGCCGGGAGCAGGCGCTCCTCGGCATAGGAGCCGAGCGGGCCGACATAGGCCACCCGGTCGCCCGGAGCGACGTGGGTCACGCCCTCGCCCACCGCAACGACGGTGCCCGCGCCCTCATTGCCCGGAGTGAAGGGCAGGCCGGCCGGCGCCGGATAGAGGCCGGAACGGAAATAGATGTCGATGAAGTTGAGGCCGACTGCGGTGTGGCGGATCCGTGCCTCGCCCTTGCCCGGATTGCCGAGCTCGACGTCTTCCCAGCGCATGACCTCCGGCCCGCCGGTCTCATGCACCCTGATTGCTTTCACCATGTTTCGCTCCCGTCGGGATTGGTTCTCGATCGTGAGCCGGATGATGGGGGCCGCGGCGAACGGCGGCAACCCCCTTTCGCACGTTGGGTGTTTTGCTTTTCGGGAGCTTTTGCGCGCTATGGGCGCAAGCGCGTCAGCGCAAACGCTCGAGCAACTGATGCAGGGCGGAGACGCCGAGCAGATAGATGCTGGTCGCGGCCAGCAGCCACTTCACCGGCCCTTCGGCCGACATGCCATCGGCAATGGCAAAGCCGGCGGCCACGAACCACAGAAGCGTCACGGCGAGCGTCAGCGGCCGCCAGCGCACCACGCGAACCGGATGGACGAAGCGGATCGGCGCAAAGGTCAGCGCGCACAGAGCCACCACGAAAATGACCGTGAAGACCTGCGAGGAGGACAGCACCATCAGCCCGAACACGACCATGTTCCAGCCCGCCGGGAAGCCCTTGAACGAGCCGTCCGGCTGCTTCATGCCGTTGTCGGCGAAATAGAGTGCGCCAGTGAACACCACCAGGCCGCCGCAGATCCAGTTCCACGGCGTCGACAGCATGTCGCTGGCCGCCAGCGCAAAGGCCGGCAGGAAGACATAGGTCGCGTAGTCGATGACGAAGTCGAGCGAGGCGCCGGACCATTGCGGCATGCGCCGGGCAATGTCGAAGTGCCGAGCGAGCGGCCCGTCGATCCCGTCGATCACAAGCGCGATCCCGAGCCAGACGAAAAGCATCGTCCAGTCGCCGCGCGAACCGGCGAGCAACGCCAGCAGCGCAATCGGCGCGCCGAGCGCAGTCAGGACATGGATCAGGAACAGCGGATGCGCGCTTTTCAGCCTGTCCGTAACGCCAGCGTCGAGATCCGCCATCTTTCCCTTTGCCACAGGCTCAGCCTCGCAACCTGGTCCCGTTCCCTTTCGGAAGGGACGAGAGAATGCTTCCCCCTGCCCTTCCTATGCCCGCAAGAGGGGCCGACTGCAACAAGACTGACATGGTTTTGTCGCAAAAAGCGAGGCCGGACGCCATGTCAGCCGGCAAGGGCGACACGGCCGAACGCGGCGAGCGAGAGCAGGAAGCCGCCCCACAGAAGCAGGAACACGCCGATCACCTGCGGCAAGCGCTCGGAGAGAAACGTCTTTTCCAGGCCCATCAGAAGGCCCAGAAGCGCGATCCAGAGCACGTTCATGATCCCGACGGCGAACATCACCGTCATCAAGGCCCAGCAACAGCCGAAGCAGAACAGCCCCTGCATGACGCCGAGCCGAAAGGTCTCGGACAGCGTCGAGGGATTGTGGCTGGCGAAGAACAGCCGGGGATTGCGGCAGCGCCACAGGCAGGCCGCCTTGGCCGGCGTGAACTGGTAGATGCCGGCGGCGACCAGCGTGGTGCCGGCCAGGACCGTCGTTACAGGCGCCATCATCGGCGTCAGGGCCCCGGCCATGGTCAGGGCGGCCTGCGCCAGGGTCGCGACGACCGCATAGGCCATCCAGACCGAAAGATAGCCGAGGGCCAGCACCAGCGTTGCCCGCCCCGGAGCTAGAGCGCGGTGCCCCTCGGGCGGGGCCTGTCGGACCTTTTCGGCGAAATGCGCGATCACGGGCGCTGCGGTCGGCAGCATCATCGCCAGCGCCATCGCCACCCACATGACCAGCACCAACAGCATGTCGTGCGCCGACCAGACCGCGGAGCCAGGCATCCCGAAGGTCGAGGCGCCTTCGGGCAGGCAGATCGCGGCAAGCAGCGCGCGCGCCTCCGCCGGCAGTCCGGCAAAGATGTTGAAGGCGTTGAAGAGCGCCATGCCGGGGCCGAGCTCGCCCATGTCCATGACCGGGAGCATGGCGGCCACCATCGCCGCCAGATAGGCCCAGCCGGCGAGCGAGACGACGCCGATGCAAGCAAAAACCACCGCGCGCGGGTGCCGGGCGGCAAGGTTCCACAGGCCGGGCGCGCGTTCCGGATCGGGACTGTCGCCGCTTCCTTTCGCCGATATCCCGACACCTGCCGCCACGCCATTGCTCCTTCGCGCCCGGCGATCCGCTCTCGGGCTTTGACCGACATGATAGGGCGTCCGCGCGCAAACAGCATCCGCGCGGTGCCGGATGCGACCAAATGCGCTGCGCACGGGCTTGCATTACGCCGCTGCCGCGTCATCTTTCCCGCAAAGGTTCCACGAAAGATCGGATGTCGGCAATGACACAGCGCAAAACCGCAGGCGAGACGGCGCGGCACGAGACCGAGGTCGCAGTGGTCGGTGCAGGTCCCTCGGGCATGGCCATGGCGCTGCTGCTCGCCGGCCACGGCTTCCGCACCGCCCTTGTCGCCCCTGCCCTGCCGGCGTCCGACGACCGCACGACCGCGCTGCTGGAATCGTCCGCCGAGATGCTGCGCTCGCTCAAGCTATGGGACCGCATCGCCCCCCATACGGCGCCGCTGGAGCACATGCGCATCATCGATGCGACGGGGCGCTTGATTCGGGCGCCGGAAGTCGTTTTCGACGCATCCGAGCTGAAACTGCCGGCCTTCGGCTACAATATCCGCAATGCAGAGCTCAACGCCGAACTGGCCGAGGCCTGCGGCGGCGAACCTCTGCTGGAGCGGATCGACGCCCGGGTCGATGGGCTCGAAATCGGCGAAGGTGGCGCGACGCTCGCCCTGTCGGACGGCAGCACGCTGTCCGCCCGGCTGGTCGTGGGTGCGGACGGTCGCCGCTCGGCCGTGCGCGAGGCGGCCGGCATCGAAGTGCGCGAGTGGCGCTATCCGCAATGTGCCCTGGTGCTCAATCTCGAGCACGACGTGCCGCATCACGACCATTCCAGCGAGTTTCACACCCCGACGGGACCTTTCACGCTGGTGCCGCTGAAGGGGCGCCGCTCGTCGCTGGTCTGGGTGCAGGAGCCGGGCGAGGCCGAGCGGTTGCATGCGCTCGACGACGAGACGCTGGCGCTGGAGATCGAGCGCCGCGCGTCCTCGATCCTCGGCCGCATGCGGATCGTGGGCACGCGCCAGCTCTATCCGCTGGGCGGCTTGAGCGCGAAGACCGTAGCCGCCAATCGCTGTGCGCTGATCGGCGAAGCGGCCCACGTTTTCCCGCCCATCGGCGCGCAGGGTCTAAATCTCGGGTTCCGGGACGTGGCAACGCTGGGCGAGGTGCTGGTGGCGGCCCGTCGGCGCGGCGAGGATATCGGCGCGCCATCGGTGCTGGCCGCCTATGAGCGAGCCCGCCGTCCGGACATCGCCTCGCGCACGACGGCCGTCGACCTGCTCAACCGCTCGCTGTTGAGCGATCTTCTCCCCGTCCAGCTGTTGCGCGGGCTGGGGCTCTATCTCGCTGGCCGGGTGCCGCCGCTGCGCCGGTTCCTGATGCGCGAAGGCATCGCCCCGGCAATGGCGCGCCCGCGCCTGATGCGCGGGCTGACGCTCGGTTGAGACGTCGGGCAAACGCCCCTAAACGGGCGCCTTGGCGCTGCGGCTGCCACGGAAGGCTGGCGCAATCGGCACGACGGTCGCCGGCAGGGTCACGTCGCCCGTCGTGACCTCGAAGTCGAACAGCCCGCGTTCGCGGAAATGCGGATCGAGGAAAGCATCCGCCAAACCGGCAAGCGGGGCCGCGCAGCAATCGGCGGTGGCAAGTCGCGGCGCCCAGTAGGCCGTGTCATGCGCGGCGAATGCTGCGGCCAGCGCCCGCCCCGCCCCTTCCGGATCGCGGCGGTCATCACGCGCCTCTTGCGACAGGCCGAGTGTATCGCAGAGCGCGGTCCAGAACTTCTCCTCCAGCGCACCAACGGCGATCAGGCCGCCATCGGCGGCGCGGTAGATGCGGTATCGGGGCGAGGCACCGGTCAGGAGATCGGCGCCGTTGTCCGGCGCCTTGCCGGTTGCGGTCAGCTTTGCCTGGGCGAACAGGGCGAGCGTGAACATTGCATCGCACATGGCGATGTCGAGAACAGTGCCGCGCCCGGTGCGCTCGCGCGCGAACAACGCGAGCAGGATGTTCATCACGGCCGGGAAGCTGCCGCCGCCGATATCGGCAATCTGTGCCGGCGGCAGGACCGGCGCCTCGGCCGTGCCGCAGGACAGTGCCAGCAGGCCGGTCAGTGCCATATAGGTGATGTCGTGCCCCGCCTCGAGCGCACGCGGGCCGGTCTGCCCGAAGCCGGTGATCGAGCAGTAGACGAGCCGGGGATTGCGTTTCGTGAGGTCCTGCGGACCAAGGCCGAGACGCTCCATCACGCCGGGGCGGAATTGCTCCAGAACCACGTCGGCCTTGTCGACCAGTTCCAGCACCCGCTCCCGCGCGGCAGCGTCCTTGAGATCGAGTTCGATACAGGTCTTGCCGCGGTTGAGCATGGCATAGAGCGCGCTCGCCGGCCCCGCCCTGGGCGGGAAGAAGCGCATGTCCTCGCCGCCCGGCCGCTCGATCTTGATCACCGTCGCTCCGGCCTCGGCCAGCATCAGGCTGGCAAGCGGTCCGGGCAGCAGCGTGCTGAAATCGAGCACGGTGATCCCGGCAAGCGGTTGTTGCGTCATGTCCCTGGTCTCCTCCCGGACGGCCACCCTCTTGTGTTCTTGTGCGGGCGGTACGTTTCGGCACGAACGTTACTGGAGCGGCAGCAGGCCTTCCGTGATCAGATAGATGAAGATCGACACGGTGACCGTCGAGGCGATGGTGCCGATGAGGATCGAGCTCGAGGCCCGCTGGATGTAGACATGGTACTGCTGGGCGATCACGAACACATTGGCCGCCGGCGGAAGGCAGGCCATCAGCACGGCGGTCGCCACCCATGCCGGCTCGACGCCGCCCATCCAGTTCAGCAGCATCAGCACGATCAGCGGATGGACGATCAGCTTGACTGCCAGGATCACCGGCAGCTCAAGCGGCACGCGGCCCATGGGCTGCTGCGCGACCGTGACGCCCATGGCGAAAAGCGCGCAAGGAGCGGCCGCGTTGCTGAGGAAGGTCAGCAGCGTATCGATGGCCTGCGGCGGTTGAAACTCGACCGCCGCCGCCAGAACGCCGGCGATGGTCGCCAGAATGAACGGATGGGTGAAGATGCGCTTCACCACCGTGATCATGGTCTTCAGCGGCGGCTCGTTGTCGGTGCCGCCGATGGCCATCATCAGCGGCGTCAGCGTGAACAGCAGGATGTTGTCGAAGCAGAAGACAAGCGCCGTCGGCACGGCGGCGGCCGGTCCAAGCACCGCGAGCGTCAGGCCCGGTCCCATGTAGCCGACATTCGAGTAGGAGCCGGCCAGCGCCTGGATCGTCGCCTCGGGAATGTTGCCGCGCGAAGCAAGGACGCCGACGCAAAAGGCAATGGCGAAGGCGGAATAGGTGGCGAAGGTCGTCGCCGCCACATAGCCGATATTGGTCAGCTCCTCGATCGGCGTCTTGGCCAGGAGGCGGAAAAAGAGCGCCGGCAGCGCTATGTAGATGATGAAGAACTGCATCCACGCCAGGCCGGATGCGGGAATGTCCTTCAGCTTTCCGGCGCCTACCCCGAGGAAGATCAGCCCGAAAAACGGAAGCGCCAGCGATATCACATTTTCCATCAGGGCCTCCGGCGGGCGGGAGGGGTGCCCGCCAAACAGGGAGCGTGTTGCCAAGCCTCGACTGCTTGGTTAATCACCGCAGGCCTAACGGGTTCGCACAGACCGGTCAACGGCAACGACCCTCCGCATAAGTGAGTAGAGACGGCAACAGGCGATGACGCAGACCGATTCCCCCGGCGAAACCGGCAAGCAGCCCGGCGAACGCCCCGGCGAGCACGGCGGATTGCGCTATCGGCTGGAATGGGGATTGCTGAGTTTCGCGCTCTGGCTGCTGCGCCTGATGCCGCCGGATACGGCCTCCTTCGTCATGGGAAAGGCCTGGCGGCTGTTTGCCCGCTTCAACAGACGGCACCGGCGCGCGCTCGCCAATATGGCAAAGGCGATGCCGGAACTGCCGCGCGAAGAGCATCGGCGCGTCTTACTGGGAATGTGGGAGAATCTCGGTCGGATCGCCGCCGAGACTCTGCAGCTGGACCGCTTGGTCGCCGATCCGGCCCGCTTCGAATATGATGTGGACGACGTGCGCGAAACGGTGGGCGAGAGCGGCGCCGTGGTGGTCTCCCTGCATGCGGGCAACTGGGAAGTCACTGCGATGGGCGGGCTCGCCGCAGGATGGCAGCCGGTCGGCGTCTACCAGACCATCAAGAATCCGCTTGTCGACAAGCTGGTCTACGACCTTCGCGCCCGCATCTATCCCGGCGGCTTGTATCCCAAGAGCCACGAGACCGCGCGGCGCCTGCTGACCATCGCCCGGTCGGGCGGACGCACGGCGATGCTGGCCGATCTCCAGGATAGGCGCGGCGTAGTGATTCCGTTCTTCGGCCGCGACGCCTGGGCCACGGTCTATCCCGCCACCATCGCGCGGGCCGCCGGCGTGCCGCTGGTCGCAAGCCGGGTGGTACGGCTGCCCGGCAACCGCTTCCGCATCGAGGCGCGCGTGGTCGAGATGCCGCGCACGGACGACCGAAAGGCCGATGCCGTTGCCGCGACGCAGCGCTATCACGCCCTGTTCGAACAGTGGATCCGCGAGAACCCGTCCCAGTGGATGTGGATCATGCGCAAGTGGCTCTAGCGCTTATAGCGACCGACGACACCTCCCCTCTCCGCTGCCTTTCGCCGAAGGTCCGGCTTGCGTGCCGCGCTGCGAAAGCCATTATATGCGATGCAGCATAACGGGTGAGGAACCGCATCGAAGCGGGCCAAATGGGAGGAGAACACCATGAAGACACCGCGCGCCTTCTACCAACCGCTTGCCATCGGCGCGCCAGCGCCGCTGCGCGAGCAGCCGGTGCGGCTGGAGCGGATGATCCATTTCGTGCCGCCGCATGTGGAGAAGATGCGCGCCAAGGTGCCGGACCTGATCCGCTCGGTCGACGTGGTGCTGGGCAATCTCGAGGACGCCATTCCCGCCGACGCCAAGACGGACGCGCGGCGCGGGTTCATCCGCATGGCGCAGGACAATGATTTCGGCACCACCGGCCTTTGGACCCGTATCAACTGCCTGAACAGCCCCTGGGTGCTGGACGATCTGATGGAGATCGTCACCGAGGTTGGCGACAAGCTGGACGTGGTGATGCTGCCTAAGGTCGAGGGACCATGGGACATCCATTATATCGACCAGCTGCTGGCGCAGCTGGAGGCAAGGGCCGGCGTTTCGAAGCCGATCCTCGTCCACGCGATCCTGGAGACCGCCGAGGGCGTCAAGAACGTCGAAGCGATCGCCACCGCCAGCCCGCGCATGCACGGGATGAGCCTGGGCCCCGCCGATCTTGCGGCCTCGCGCGGCATGAAGACGACCCGGGTCGGTGGTGGCCATCCGGACTACACGGTGCTCGCCGATGCCGGAGACGCCGGCACGGCGCGTCCGGCATTCCAGCAGGATCTGTGGCACTACACCGTCGCCAAGATGGTGGACGCGTGCATGTCCGCCGGGATCAAGGCCTTCTACGGGCCGTTCGGCGACTTCTCCGATCCCGCCGCCTGCGAGGCCCAGTTCCGCAACGCCTTCCTGATGGGCTGCGTCGGCGCCTGGTCGCTGCATCCCAGCCAGATCGACATCGCCAAACGGGTGTTCAGCCCGGAGCCGGGCGAAGTCGCCTTCGCCTTGCGTATTCTGGAAGCCATGCCAGACGGCACCGGTGCGGTGATGATCGACGGCAAGATGCAGGATGATGCCACCTGGAAACAGGCAAAGGTGATCGTCGATCTTGCCCGTATCGTTGCCGCAAAGGATCCGGACATGGCCGCTCTTTACGGACTTTGAGCGGCAAGCGGTGCGCATGAGGACGAAGAGTGCGCGCAGCCGACAGCTCGCGACTTGTAAACCGCCCGTTCAGAGCGTATGCGCTAGTGTTGAATAGAGGGAGAAACTCCCGACTTACGCTCAAACTGGCTGAAACCTGAACAGATGCGCACCGCGAAATTCATGATCGGTCAGGTCGTCAGGCACCGGGTGTACCCCTTCCGGGGGGTCATCTTCGACGTCGACCCGACATTTTCCAACACGGAAGAGTGGTGGGACGCGATCCCGGAAAACGTGCGCCCGGATCGCGACCAGCCGTTCTATCACCTGCTCGCCGAGAACGCGGAGACAGAATACGTCGCCTATGTCTCGGAGCAGAACCTGGTTCCGGACGATACGGGCGAACCCGTTCGCCATCCCCAGGTCGACGAGATCTTCGAACAGCAGGACGACGGCACCTATCGTCCGCGCGACGTGGACCTGCACTAGGGGCGACGAACCGCGTTCCCCCTTTCGGTCCCGACCGATGCCACAACGAAAAACGCCGCGGCCAAGGCCGCGGCGTTGTCGTATCAATGACCCGAAAGCTCCGGCTCAGTTCGCGCCCGAGCCGGTCACTTCCTTCTGCTTCTCGATCAGCCGCTGGCGAGCCTCTTCGGCGCGCTTCTGCAGCTCGGACTGCAGCTGCTGCTGCTTCTGCTGCAGTTCTTCCGGATTGATCGCCGGTCCGTCATAGACCTTGGTGAAGCCGGACAGCGTGAGCTGGAAGGGAACTTGCTTGGCCTGCTGGTTCAGCGTGGTCAGCACCAGGTTGCCGCCGGCCTTCATCGAGCTGATGAAAGCGTCGTCGATCACGAGCTCGGAATAGCAGGCGTTCGGGAAGCAGATGCCGTACTTGGCTTCGGTCTGCTTGCCGGTGTCGACCTGCACGCGCAGGCCCGGCTGGATCAGCATGCCGGGGGGCACCGCCATCAGCAGGGTCTTGCGGGCTTCGCCGCCAATCTCGCGCACGGCGACGGAGGCGAGGAACTGGCCGGTATCCGTACGCAGCTCCTGCGTCACGACGCAGATTTCCTTGTTGGACTGCGGGTCGGTATTGCAGATCTTCACCCAGGGCGTGTCCGCCGGCGGCTGAATCGTCTGGGTCTGCGCAGCGGCGCCGCCGGCAAAAGCCACAGTCGCCGCAGCGGCGATGGTCAGGCCAGCCAGGTGGTTCTTCAGTCTATCTGCCATGCAATGCGTCCCTAAAGTCCGTTGTTTCGTCACGGCGGACACCAAGCGCGTCGTCGCCGCGAACGGGAAAACTTTTGTCCCTCTCTCGCCAAACCTGTGCGCAATGAATGCGGCAAGACCTTGGCTCGTGCGATCACGGGCGCATCTTTACAGTCTGACGCGCCGAATATCCAGTTTGTCGGCGGCGCGGGCGCCCTCAAGCCGGCCTCATTCGTGCGGGATCGTCACGCTGTTGCGAGAATGCCGCAGTCTCTGCCGCCTCCCCGTCGTCCGCGACCAGGGAACTGTCGTTGAGACTGCGTTAACCATAACAAAGTGATTGGGCACTAGAATTCGACACCATGACCGAGATGCGACCCGTCCCGATTCTCCCTCTGGCGAAGCTTCCAGCGCTTTTCGCCGCGGCCGTGCTTGCCCTTGCCCCTGTTGGCGGGGCAGCGCAGGCCGCCGACGTGCCGTGGAGCCATGGCATCGCCATGCATGGCGAACCTGCCCTACCGGAGACTTTCGCCCACCTTCCCTATGCCGATCCCGATGCGCCGCAAGGCGGCACGGTCACCCACGGCGTCCAGGGCTCCTTCGACAGCCTGAACCAGTTCATCGTCCAGGGCGGCACCACGACGGCACGCGGCATCCGCGATACGGATTTCGGTGCGCTGGTGACCGAGAGCCTGCTGGAGCGCAATCTCGACGAGCCCTTCACGCTCTATGGTCTGCTGGCCGAATCGGTCCGGATGCCGGATGAGCGCGACTGGATCGAGTTCCGCCTCAACGAGAGGGCCCGCTTCTCCGACGGCACGCCGGTGACCGTGGGCGATGTGATCTTCTCCTTCGAGATTCTGCGCGACAAGGGGCGGCCGCATTTCCGCTCGCGCTACAGCCGCATCACCAGCATGGAGAAGACCGGCGAGCGCAGCGTGCGCTTCACCTTTGCCGACGGGAGCGACCGCGAATTGCCGTTGCTGGTCGGTATGTCGCCGATCTTCGCCAAGCACACGATCGACCCCCAGACCTTCGATCGCAGCACCCTGGTGCCGCCGGTCGGCTCCGGCCCCTATGTCATCGACAGTGTCGATCCGGGCAACAACATCGTCTATCGCCGCGATCCCGACTACTGGGCGAAGGATCTGCCGATCCGGCGCGGCCTCTACAATTTCGACGAGGTGCGGATCGAGTATTACCGCGACGAGAACACGCTGTTCGAGGCCTTCAAGAAGGGGCTCGTGCAGGTGCTGCCCGTCGCCGATCCGGCGCGGTGGACCACCTCGCTGGACTTTCCCGCGGTCGCGGAAGGCAAGGTCGTCAAGGAAGGCTTTCGCCTTGGCACGCCAGCCGGCATGCACGGTTTCGTCTTCAACACCCGCCGGCCGATCTTCGCCGACGTACGGGTGCGCCGGGCGCTGGCCATGCTGTTCGACTTCGAATGGGTCAACCGTACGCTTTATCACGGCCTTTATGCGCGCACGGGCGGCTATTTCGACAATTCCGTGCTCTCCTCCCTCGGTCGTCCGGCCAGCGAGGCCGAGCGTGCGCTGCTCGCCCCGTTCGCGCAGGAGATCGCCCCGGACGTGCTGGACGGCACCTGGCGGCCGACGCATGCCGACGGTTCGGGCCGCGACCGCAAGGTGCTGCGCGCGGCGGTGGAGCAGCTGGCCGAGGCCGGCTACCGGATCGAGGGCCGTACCTTGCGCGATCCCGGCGGCGTACCTCTCTCCTTCGAGATCATCGTCGCCTCACAGGATCAGGAGCGCCTGGCGCTGGCCTATCAGCGCGCACTCAAGCTGATCGGCGTCGAGGTCCGCATTCGCTCCGTCGACAGCGCCCAGTATCAGCGCCGCCGCCAGACCTTCGATTTCGACATGGTCATGAACACCTGGCTGGTCTCCCTCTCGCCCGGCAACGAGCAGCGCTACCGCTGGGGCAGCGATGCCGCAGGGCAGGACGGCTCGTTCAACTATGCCGGCGTGAAGAGCCCGGCAGTGGACGCGACCATCGACGCCATGCTGTCCGCGCGCGATGCGGAAGGCTTCACCGATGCGGTGCGCGCCTTCGACCGGGCGCTGATTTCGGGTGCCTATGTGGTGCCTCTTTTCCATCTTCCTGAAAAATGGGTGGCGCGCTGGACCGCGATCGGCCGCCCTGAGGTACAGTCCATTACCGGACCGCGCTTCGAGACATGGTGGTCCGCCGCAAAACGGCGCTGAGTGGCTTGGGAATGACGAGATGATCCTGACCCCGCTGAAGACAATCGACGCACACCGGCAGAGCGGCATCTGGGGCCGTGTGACGCTGGATGCGCTGTTCCGCAAGACGGCAGCCGCCCATCCCGAACGGCTCGCCCTGTGCGATCCGGACGAGGCCGTGGGCGGCTTCCGCGAGGCGCCCCGCCGCCTCACCTATGCGGAGGCCGATGCCGAGATCAGCCGGCTTGCCGCCTTCTTCGCGGCAGTCGGGCTGAAGCACGACAACGTCATCGGCCTGCAGAGCGCGGGCACGGTGGATGCTGTCATCGCCTTGCTGGCGGCCCTGCGGGCCGGGCTGGTGGTGGCGCCGTTGCCGCTGCACTGGCGCCAGAAGAACGTTCTGGAGGCCCTGACACGCGCGGGCGCCAAGGCGCTGGTCGCCGGCGAGAGCTTCGGTGGGCGCTCCATCGGGCTGGAGGCGCGCGACACCGCTGCGGACCTCTTCGCGCTGCGTTTCGTCTTCGGCCTGGGGCGCGACGTCGCCGACGGCCTGATGGAGGTGGAACAGATCCTCGGCGAACTGTCCGAGGATATCGAGCCTGCGCCCGTCCGCCGCGACCAGAACGCCGCCGACCATGTCGCGACGCTGACCTGGACCCGCTCCACCAGCGGCGAGCCGCTGCCCATCGCCCGCAGCCACAACCAGTGGGTCGCCTGCGGCCTGATGCCCTATCTCGAGCTCTCCCTGCCGCAGGCGCCGAACTTCCTGCTGCCCTACGCGCTGACCGGCATGGCCGGCATCGGTGCCGGCCTCGTGCCGTGGCTGCTGTCCGGCGGCACGCTGCACCTGCATCATCCCGGCACGTTGCGCCGGCTCGCCGCCCATGCGGATGCGGCCGAGGCCGATATCGTGCTGTGCCCGGGCGCGCTGGTGCCGGCGCTGGACCGGCGGATCGAGCGGCCCGAATGCCGCATCGTTCCGGTTTGGCAGGCCCACTCGCCCGCCCCTGCCCCGCATGCCAGCAACCGCGAGCTGGTCGACCTGCATGTCGCCGACGAGTTCGCCATGGTCGCCCGCACCCGCGAGGGCAGCGCCCTGCCCCGTCCGCTGCCGAGCGGACGCATGGGCTCGCCCTCTGCCGCCCCACAGGCCCCGGCGCTGCTGGAAATCGCCATCGATACGGAAGTCAGCCCGGCAACGCTGAAGGTGCGCGGCGCCATGGTGCCGGATTCGGCCTGGCCCGCCTGCAAGGTGCGCATGCCGACCGACAAGGCCGGCTTCGTCGACACGCTGTTGCCGCTGCGCCAAACCGAGAGCGGCATCACCGGCTTCGGCATTCCGGGACAGATGGCGCCGGGCATCGGCTCGCTGCCGACGCTGGACGCGCTCTACGCCGCCTTCCCGGGCATCACCGAGGCCGCTGCCTTCCTGGTCGACGATGGCATTCTCGGCGCCCGGCTCTATGCCGCGCTGGTACCGCAGAAGGGCCTGCTCTTCGATGTGGAGGGCTTCTACGCCTATCTGGAAGCCGAGCATGCCGGCCTTGCCGAGATGCCGCACCGGGTGCTGCCCGTCGCGGCCCTGCCGCGCAATGCCTCCGGCAAGGTCGACCGCGAGGCGCTGGCGATCCGCGCCGGCTTCGGCCACTCGCAGGTCGCATGAACCGGGAGGCCGCCCGCCGCCTGTCGGTGCTGCTGGACGGGCAAAAGGATCGCTCGGACAGCCCGCTCGCGCGCCTTGCCCTCGCCTGGGACGACCTTGCCGAGATCGCATGGGCCGACACCCAAACATCGCATCTGCCCGATGTGGTGATCGGCCTTGCAGACGCCCTTCCTCACCCTGAGGCTGCCCAACGGTTGGCGGGCGCGCGGGAAAAGGGCGTGCATGTGCCGCGCGTCGTGCTTTGCCCCGAGACGGCCGGCACCGCCGGCGGCCTTGAGATGCCCCCGCCGGATGCGTTCCTTTCCCCCGCCTGTCCGCCGGAACTGGCGCTGGAGCGGCTGGCCGAGACCGTGCGCCAGGCGCGGCGCATGGAGGAAGCACGGCTGCGCCGGTCCGCCTTCGGCCCGCTGGCCCTGGATGCCTCGCCGAGGCCGACCCGAACCCGCAACCTCTCCCGCGGCATTCCGCTGCTGGTTGCCGGCGACAGTGCACGCATCGGCGTGGCGCTCGGCGCCCACCTTGCGGCGCTCGACCTGCGCGGTTGCCTCACGGCGGATGCCGCGCTGGCTGCGCTGGAGGAGGCCCACGCCCGGCTGATGGTGATCGACCTGCCGGCATCCCGTGCGAGCGAGCTTCTAGGCCGTTTGCGCGCAGATCCGCGCCATATCGCGCTGCCGGTCCTGGTTCTGTGCGCGGACGAAGCGGAGGCTGCCGTGTTGCTGAAGAGTGGCGCCAGCGATTGCGTGCCCCGCGCGGCCGCGCCGCAGATCCTCGCCCGGCACCTCCTGTGCCTGCTGCGGGCCGGCGCCCGCCGGGCCCTTGCCGACCGGGTGCTGGCCGGCTATCGCCCGCGACGCGGTCTCCCCCTTCTGCCACGCGTGGCGTACGAGCGCTATCTGGCGGCCCTTGGCGAGGCGCTGGCCTTGCGCGGGCTGGAGCCGCTGACCCTGCAGCTGGCGCAGATCGCGCCGCCGCCGCTCGCCTCACGGGCCGCGAATGACGACCCCTTCGGGGTTCCCGCCGTCAACCCCGTCCTTTCGGCAACGCTTGCCGCATCGCGCGACGAGGATTTTGTTGCTACGGTCGAGGGGCTGGGCGATATCGCCGTGTTGCGGGACGCGGAGGCGCAGGAGCGCATCCGCCGGCGGATCGGCGCCATCGTCTCCAGCACAGCCTTCGCCTGACGCGCCATCTCTTCGCGCTTCTTGCGCAACCGACGAAAGGACTGCCCATGCCAGCCGAGACGGATACCGCAGCCGGGCAGCAGGCAGCCTCGCCCGACCAGGCCGCAATGCCCATCGACGTCATTTCCGACGTGGTCTGCCCCTGGTGCTATATCGGCAAGCGGCGGCTGGAAAAGGCGCTGGCGAGCCTGCCGGACATTCCCGTTGCCCTGCGCTGGCAGCCCTATCAGCTGGACGCGACCATCCCACCGCAGGGCAAGGACCGCCAGCAGTACCTGATGGATAAGTTCGGCAGCCAGGCGCGCATCGACGCGCTGCACGAGCAGATCGCCGCCGCCGGCCTGCAGGAAGGCATTCCCTTCGCCTTCGAGCGCATCCGCACCTCGCCCAACACGCTGGACTGCCACCGCCTGCTGCTGTGGTCGCGCGCCGACGGGCTGCAGAGCGAGATGGCTGAGCGCCTGTTCCGCCTCTACTTCCTGGAAGGCGCCGATCTCAGCGACCCGCAAACGCTGGTCTCGGCCGCCGCCGATGTCGGCATGATGTCGGATCTCGTCGCCGAGCTGCTGCCGACGGATTCCGACCGCAACAAGATCACCGCCGCCGTCGAACAGGCCCACCGCATCGGCGTCACCGGCGTCCCCGCCTTCATCATCGACGAGCGTTTCATCGTCATGGGCGCGGAAAAGCCGGAAACCCTCGCTGCCGCGATCAAGCACGCCTATGAGACGAAGACGGGGCGAGATTGAGAATATGTTTGGAGCAATCAGAAGTATCCTCCAACCCAAACGTCAGGAACCACAGTACACAAACATGTTGCCATGCAAAAAATATAGCGCTTCTCAAAATTCGATTCGTGGGATTAAATAACTCATATTTCATTTCAGATAGAGGTGTATGTTATGTTTGGCGTCGGGGAGATCGTTTATAGTTTAATTAGTTCCATTGTATACGATGGCATCAAACGCCCTTTTAAGGGGCTTTCCGACGCAGTCGCACGCAGAAAAAGCATAAACCGAGCACTCGGAGCGACTTCAGAAGAAAAGTCAAAAACTCCCCCAGAAATAAATGATATTATTAATATTATATCTCACGATCATGGCAAATATACTACAGCTGTATCTGAATTTCTTCATGAACTAAGAAAAAGTAGCATCCCAGACAGTCTTAAAAAGCTATCTATTTGTGGACGGGATATGGAATTAGCATTTCCAGCATTCAATTTACTATACAAATCACATGAACCTTTGCCCTTTTCGAGCAAATCGCTGTTCGACGCTCTTGTCGCAGCCATAAACTCACGATTACAGCAAGGTGTCGAGGAAGAGGTTATATATGACGCGATAAAGATTAATAGCGGCGAAATAATAAACAGAATTGAAGATCTAGCTCGGAGCCTGCAGAAAGCCAACTCACACACCCCTTTGAGTGCGAGCCAGTTTTCCGAAATACGCCTTAGAGTAGCCAAAGGTATTGAGGCGGCAAACCGTCAGGTTACGGTGGAGACAACACAGGGCGCAAAAAAAGTAGCGATCAAAAAGATCGTTATCTCTCCTCGGTTAAGCGTCATTTCTTCCAATGAAATGCTGATGGCTCACAGAGAGGCACATTCCAACAGGGAATATAGCGTAAATTATCTAGGTTTTCGCAGAACCTTCAATAAAGCGATTATACTTGGAGACCCTGGCGGAGGAAAATCCACCTTAACACAATCACTTTGCTATGATCTCGCACGCCAGATAAGTCTGGAATCGTCAACACCCAAGCATGATTCATTTGATTCTAGGGATTTAATATTGCCGCTGCGCGTTGTTTTACGTGCGTTAGAAAAAAATCAACAGCGACACCCCTCTTACTCGATATTCGATTATCTAGTTGATGAAGTAAAAATATATTGCGAAAATGATGACAATATTGCAAAGAAGTT
Source organism: Stappia sp. G46H5W (assembly GCF_058448995.1). NCBI lineage: Bacteria > Pseudomonadati > Pseudomonadota > Alphaproteobacteria > Hyphomicrobiales > Stappiaceae > Stappia > Stappia sp. G46H5W. The sequence goes on from NZ_JBZFLL010000002.1 coordinate 796,356, forward strand.
CCTATTGCAATCTCTGTACTTAGGCGAGGTTGTAATTCTTTTTGACGGTCTGGATGAGATACTAGAAGTGGGCGCGCGGAGGGCAATGGCGGAGCTGATACAAAAATTTGTGCATAGCTATGCCACCTGCCCCGCATTGGTTACATCTCGCATAGTTGGATATAAAGACGCTCCTTTGAGCGATGAATTTGCGATGTATACGCTCGCGAAGTTGAATAAAGAAGAAGTTCGGAAATTTTCGGGGCTATTAATCCGCGCAATCTCTGGCTTGCGAAAGGCGGAGGCCGACGAAAAAGCAAACGATTTCATTTCTCAAACCGAATCTGCAGCCTCAGATCTCCGTGAGAATCCTCTTCTTTTAGGTCTAATGGTGTATGTATTTAACGCCAGAGGAGAAGTTCCAAATAATAGGCCTGAAATTTATAAAGAATGCTCAATGCTAATGTTTGAAAAGTGGGATCAGAGGCGAGATATCGTTTTCAGCTTCCCTCAAGATTTTAATCTTCTCGATTTGTTTGGGCACCTAGCACTGGAAATATTTGGAAATGCTGAAACGGAAGAAGGGGTAACTGAAGAATGGTTGACGGAAAAACTCAGGGAATTTTTCCTTATCTGGTACGACAACAATAAATCAAGATCTTATGAGGCGGCCAAAGTATTGGTAAACTTCATAACCGGACGAGCGTGGGTTATGTGTGATGTTGGGCCGCAGTTATTTAAATTTACGCATAGGACATTTTTGGAGTATTTCTTTGCACGCCGCTTGGAGGAGGAGGCGGGCGGAACTGTATCCTTACTGGAGAGACATCTAATCGGAAAAGCTCTGAATGCTGAATGGGATGTGGTTAGTCATCTGGCTTTACAGATTTCAACATTCCGCAGCGGGGTTCGGTCGACACAGGCTGTTGATGCGCTTGTCAAGTATGGCACTGAGACCAACCTCAGCCCCAAAGACGAGATGAATTTTTTATCATTTTTTGCCAGAGCCATCGACTACCTCATAGTTCCAGAAACAAAATTGCGAAAGGTTTCGACCTTCATATTTTCGAGATGCCTGCACATTGGCTCAAGATACAATAAGAATTCCGTCGAAATAATTCATGAACTTCTGGAATCAACAAAGAGTAAACAAAAATTCGTAGAAGACACACTGCGAAAATTAGTTGATCCGCGAGTTGATGCACCTAATTCTTCTGAGCGTTCATTTTTATTGTATTTAATCGGAGCGCGAGTCACAGGCTTTCGAGCAAGTTCTATTAGTGGACATTATTCGCCGTCGGATCGAGTGTGGCAGGCTTTTGCGGACACGAGGATCAGAATTCACGCAGATCAATACAAGCGTGCCTTGGTTGACGCCAATGAAGCGCGATCATATATATACATTTATCATGACAAAATTGTTGAGATGTATAGAAAATATCGTCGCGACATTTTCTTGCAGAGGGCTTCCCCACTTACGCCAACTGAAATATCGGCGCTACCGTTCTTTTTGTTTGTTTCGTCATTGCGCCCCAATTTGCTCAACAGAACCCATATTTACTCCCCATTGAAACTGGGGGACCAGCAGAGATTAGAGCTGCTAGACATGCTTTCCGAAGATTTCTTGTCCGCGTGGCGATCTGGCGATGCACTGGATATGCTATCTGAGACAAACTACTTTGCAGGCAGCCTATTGGAGGAACTTGTTTTTCGCGCAAGACACGGTTTCCAACGCCCCAGCCACTCCAGAAAGCACGGTTTCAGTTCGAAGGAGATCTTTATAATACTCCTATTTATTTGGGTTACGCGCAAGAATGCTCAAAATTCCGGAGACCCTGGCAGAATTCGACGTAGAAATCACCATGAGTCTGTTTCGAGTATTATTATGGATGACATGAAATTTTTCGATTCTGATGAATTTGGCAAAGCAATACTGGAGATAGCGCAGCAGCTTCGCAGTGATTTTCCCGCGCCCTCTTAGATCTCTGGCTCCACTTCCGTGCTTGGAATTGAGATTAGAGCATTCAGTTGCTGTCTATCGCGGTCGCGGCAATTATCGCGACCGCGATCAACATCTAACTGCCGGCTGATCAGCCCTTCAGGATGCTACGGCCGGCGTAGCGGGCCTGCTCGCCCAGCTCTTCCTCGATGCGGATGAGCTGGTTGTACTTGGCCAGCCGGTCGGAACGGGCCAGCGAGCCGGTCTTGATCTGCCCGCAATTGGTGGCGACGGCGAGGTCGGCGATGGTGCTGTCCTCGGTCTCGCCCGAGCGGTGCGACATGACGGCGGTGTAGGCCGCCTTGTGTGCGGTGTCGACCGCGTCCAGCGTCTCCGTCAGGGTGCCGATCTGGTTGACCTTGACCAGGATCGAGTTGGCGACGCCCTTCTTGATGCCCTCGCGCAGGCGCACCGAATTGGTGACGAAGAGATCGTCGCCGACGAGCTGGCACTTGGAGCCGACCAGCTCGGTCAGCGCCTTCCAGCCGGCCCAGTCGTCCTCGGCCATACCGTCCTCGATGGAGATGATCGGGTAGCGACCGACGAAATCGGCGAGATAGGCAGCCATTTCGTCCGGGCCGAGCACCTTGCCCTCGCCGTCGAGGTGATACTTGCCGTCCTTGAAGAACTCCGTGGAGGCGGCGTCGAGCGCGAGACAGATGTCCTCGCCCGGGCGGTAGCCGGCCTTCTCGATGGACTTCATGATGAAGCCGAGCGCGTCCTCGGTCGAGGCGAGGTTCGGGGCGAAGCCGCCCTCGTCGCCGACATTGGTGTTGTGGCCGGCGTCCTTCAGGCCCTTCTTCAGGGTGTGGAAGACTTCCGCGCCCATGCGCACGGCCTCAGTCAGCGTCTCGGCGCCGACCGGCATGATCATGAATTCCTGCACGTCGATCGGGTTGTCCGCATGGGCGCCGCCGTTGATGATGTTCATCATCGGCACGGGCAGCAGGCGCGCGCCGGCGCCGCCCACATAGCGGTAGAGCGGCAGGCCGGCCGACTGGGCCGCGGCGCGGGCGACGGCCAGCGACACGCCGAGGATGGCGTTGGCGCCGAGGCGCGCCTTGTTCGGCGTGCCGTCGAGGGCGATCATCGCCTCGTCGATTTTGATCTGGTCTTCCGCATCCAGGCCGCCGATGGCGTCGAAGATCTCGGTGTTGGCCGCGTCGACCGCCTTCTGCACGCCCTTGCCGAGGTAGCGGGCACCGCCATCGCGCAGCTCCACCGCCTCATGCGCGCCGGTCGAGGCGCCGGAGGGCACCGCGGCCCGCCCGAAGGCGCCGTCTTCCAGATGCACGTCGACCTCGACGGTCGGGTTGCCCCGGCTGTCGAGGATCTCGCGGGCGGTGATGTCGACAATTGCGGTCATTCTCGTCTCCCTGCGGGTGGGACTTTCCAAAAGGGTGGTCAGACTTGTCCCCGTCCGGCTGTTCCTAGCCGAGCCGGGCGACAAGGAAAAGGCCGTGTCAGATGCCGCGCGGGCGCGACTTGGCGATGCGGTCGAAGGCCATCAGGTCGGCGAGCAGGTCCTTCAGGTCCTTGAGCGCGATCATGTTCGGCCCGTCGGAGGAGATGGTGTTGTCCGGGTCCGGGTGGGTCTCGATGAAGACGCCGGCAACGCCGACGGCCACGGCCGCGCGCGCCAGCACCGCCACCATGGTGCGGTCGCCGCCCGAGGAGGTGCCCTGCCCGCCCGGTTGCTGCACCGAGTGGGTCGCGTCGAACACGACCGGCGCGCCGGTCTGCGCCATGATCGGCAGCGCGCGCATGTCGGATACCAGCGTGTTATAGCCGAAGGAGGCGCCGCGCTCGGTCAGGAGCACGTTGGGATTGCCGGTCTCGACGATCTTGGCGAGCACGTTCTTCATGTCCCAGGGGGCGAGGAACTGGCCCTTCTTGACGTTGACGACCGCGCCGGTCTTTGCGGCGGCGACCAGCAGGTCGGTCTGGCGGCAGAGGAACGCAGGGATCTGCAGCACGTCGACGACCTCGGCCACCGGGGCGCACTGGTCGGCGGAGTGGATGTCGGTCAGCACCGGCATGCCGTAGGTCTCGCGGATCTCGGCGAAGACCGGCAGCGCCTCGTTGAGGCCGACGCCGCGCGAGGCGGCGATGGAGGTGCGGTTGGCCTTGTCGAAGGAGGCCTTGAAGACGACGGAAATGCCGAGGCTGTCGGCGATTTCCTTCACCGCGGCGGCGCATTCCAGCACATGCGCCCGGCTTTCCATCTGGCAGGGGCCGGCGATCAGCGACAGCGGCGCGTCCTGCGAGAAAGCGACATTCCCGACCGTCACGGTTCCATTGCACGTCTGGTTCATGGCAGCTCGTATCTCCTGCTGGGCCTGGCCGATCTTCCGGCCCGCCCCGCCCGCTGGCGCGTTCCGCCCGTCAGTAGTCCGCATGGCGAGCCGGTGCAAGCATCTCGCGCGCCCTACATGCCATCGCGGCTGCCCGATCCTTGCCGCAATCCTCGTGTCATCGTTCGGCGGCTGCGGCGCGAAGCCGTTGTGCCGACATTCTTTTCGCCAACTTGGTTCCGTCATCCTTTCAGGTTACCTTGCGGCCCGTGCCGCCTCCCGATTCCACCAGACACGGAAAACGCGCTTCATGCAGAACAAGAAGATCCGCAAGGCAGTCCTTCCGGTGGCAGGCCTTGGCACCCGTTTCCTGCCCGCGACGAAGGCCCTCCCCAAGGAGATGCTGACCATCGTCGACCGGCCGATCATCCAGTATGTGGTCGACGAGGCGCGCAATGCCGGCATCGAGCACATCGTCTTCGTCACCGGGCGCAACAAGCACGTGATCGAGGATCACTTCGACATCGCCTACGAGCTGGAGGACACGCTGCGGTCTCGCTCCAAGGCATCGGCGCTGAAGCTGCTCGAGGCGATCCGTCCGATGCCCGGCACCACCAGCTTCACCCGCCAGCAGGAGCCGCTGGGCCTTGGCCATGCCATCTGGTGCGCTCGCGACATCATCGGCAACGAGCCCTTCGCGATCCTGCTTCCCGACATGCTGATGAAGTCCGAGCCGGGCTGCCTGTCGCAGATGGTCGAGGTCTACAACCAGAGCGGCGGCAACGTGATCTCGGTCGAGGCCGTGCCGGAGGACCAGACCCAGAACTACGGCATCGTCGAGGTCGACGGCGACCCGAGTGCGCGCACCTTCACGATCACCGGCATGGTGGAGAAGCCGGCGCCGGGCACCGCGCCGACCAACCTGTTCATCAACGGCCGCTACATCCTGCAGCCGGAGATCTTCCAGCTGCTTGGCAGCCAGGAGACGGGCGCCGGCGGCGAAATCCAGCTTACCGATGCGATGCTGTCGCTGATGGGCATGCAGCCCTTCACCGGCCTGCGCTTCGAGGGCGAGACCTACGATTGCGGCTCCAAGTCCGGCTTCCTTGCCGCCAACATCGCCTTCGCGCTGGAGGACGAGGAACTGGCCCGCGAACTGCGGCCATTGCTGCAGTCGCTGCTCGACGGCTGAGCGGGAAAACGCATGCGCAAGGTTCTCGTCACCGGGTCTGCGGGCTTCATCGGCTTTCATCTGGCGAGCCGCCTGCTCGCAGACGGATGGCAGGTGATAGGCCTCGATTGCGTCAGCCCCTATTACGATCCAGCGCTGAAGGAAGCGCGGGTCGAGATTCTGCGCCAGCATCCGAACTTCATCGAGGCAAGGATCTCGCTGGAGGACCGCGATGCGGTGATGGCGCTGATGGCCGAGCATGCGCCGCAGCGCATCGTCCATCTGGCGGCCCAGCCGGGTGTGCGCTACTCGCTGGAGGCGCCGCAGGCCTATGTGGATGCCAATGTCACCGGCTTCCTGACCGTGCTGGAGGCGGCCCGCGCCCACCCCGTCGACCATGTGGTCTTCGCCTCCACCTCCTCCATCTACGGCCTCGACGAGACGATGCCGCTGTCGCCCCATCGTGGCGGCAACCATCCGATCTCGCTCTATGCGGCGACAAAGAAGGCGAACGAGGCGATGGCGCACAGCTACGCCCACCTCTTCCGCATTCCGCTCACCGGCCTGCGCTTCTTTACCGTCTACGGCCCCTGGGCGCGGCCGGACATGGCGCTCTACAAGTTCACCCGCGCGATCCTTTCGGGCGAGCCGATCGACATCTACAACAATGGCGAGATGCTGCGCGACTTCACCTATGTCGACGACATCGTCGAGGGCATCGTGCGCATCGCCGAGCGCCCGCCGGCGGTGAACGAGGGGTGGGATGCGGCGGCCTCCGATCCGGCGACCAGCTCGGCCCCCTACCGGATCCACAATATCGGCAACTCCGAGCCGGTGAAGCTGCTGCGCTATGTCGACGCCATCGAGGCGGCGTGCGGGGTAAAGGCGATCCGCAACCTCATGCCGCTGCAGCCGGGCGATGTTCTGGCCACCTGGGCGGATGTCGACGACCTGACGCAGGCGACGGGCTTCCGTCCCCGCACGTCTGTGGAAGACGGCGTGCGTGCCTTCGTCGAGTGGTATCGCGACTTCTACAAGGTCTGAGGCTGGGCGAAATGACCGGCGAACCGCTTCCTGCCTTTCGCGACGATCTCAAGCTCACGTTGGCCGAATGCTGGCGGCTGCTGCAAGAGGGTGCCGCCTCGCGGCACTCGGCCTTTCATGTCCCCACCGTTGCCACGCTGGACGAGCAAGGCTTGCCCGAGTTGCGCACCATGGTGTTGCGCGCCGCCGAACCCGAGCGCCGGCTGCTGCGTTTTCATACAGATCGCCGCAGCGCCAAGATCGCACAAGTGGCACGCAGTCCCTCCGGCGCCATCCACATCTACGACAAGCCGTCCGGCATCCAGCTGCGCCTTGCCGCCAGCCTGTCGATAGAGATGGAAGGGGATGAGGTCAATGCGGCCTGGGCTGCGTCGCGCTCGTTCAGCCGGATCTGCTACCGGGTCACGGCAGCACCGGGAGCCGAGGTGGAGCATCCGGAGGACGTCGCGTTCGATCACGGCGCGGCCGACGAGGGACGCAGCCAGTTCTGCATCCTGCTCGCCCGCATCCACCGTATCGAATGGCTGCATCTGGCCCATGCCGGCCACCGGCGCGCGATCTTCGAGGTCGACGACAAGGATGCGGGAAAGCCTGAATGGAAAGGCCGCTGGCTCGTGCCTTGAGGCGGCTCAGCCGTCGGTACGCTCGGCCATCATGTCGAGATAGGCCTTCTGCATGTCGCTGATGCGGCCAGCGACTCGCGCATTTGCCTTGAAGGCGTTTTCCGCCTGCATCATGTCGACTATTGCCCCCGCCATGTCGGGCGAGAAGCCGATCCCGGGTGCTCCCATCGCCGGAGCGTCTCCCTGCCCGCCGGCCTGGCCTGCTCCGTTGCCGCTCGCTTCGACCAATGCGTTGCCCGCCTCGGCACCGGCCGCGACGATGCGGCGCGCGGAGGCTTCGAAGCGCTGGCCGGCGGCCTGAAGGCCTGAAAGGGAGATGGACAGGGCGGACATGATCTGCACAGTATCCGCGTCCCCTCTTAACGAATCCTGAGTCCAATCCCTCGCATTCAAGCCAAGGCGCGCCGGAGCCTCCACTGTCATTTCAACCAAGGATTGCAACGTCATGCTCCTGACGCTCTCGATCACGGGACCCTTTTTCGCCGTCATTGCCTTCGGTTTCTTTGCAGCAAAACGTGGCTGGATGCCGGACGGGGCGGTGCGCAGCCTGAACGTCTTCGTCTTCAATTTCGCGATGCCGGCGCTGGTGATCCGGGCACTCGCCGGACAGGACATCATCGCCGCCCTGACGGGGCCGATGGTGCCGGTATGGGTGCTGGCGGGCGGCGCCACCTTTGCCGTTGCCATGCTGGCGATGCGCCTCCTGTGTGGCGGCAGGCTGGCCGAAATGGCGGTCAGCGGCCAAGCCGCAACAATCGGCAATATCGGTTTTCTAGGCCTGCCGTTGATGCTGGCGGCGTTCGGCGAACGGGCAGCCGCGCCGATGGCGGTGGTGCTGGTTCTCGACTTGACGATCTTCATCCCGCTCTGCATCGGCCTGTTGGAATGGGCGTCGGGCAAGGGTGCGAGCTGGCGGTTGATCGCCACCGTGGCGAAGGGCGTCATCTTCAATCCCTTCGTGCTTGCGATCGTCGGCGGCACGCTCCTGTCGCTGGCCGGAGGCAAGCTCCCGCAAGCGGGCGACAACCTGCTGAATTTCCTCGGTGATGCGGCGGGCGCGACGGCGCTTTTCTCGCTCGGTGTGCAGCTTGCCTCCAGGCGGGTCGAAGGCGAGGCGCGCGTCATCTCGCTGATGATCGTGATGAAACTGCTTGTGCATCCGCTCGCCGTCCTCACCTCGGCGATGCTGTTCGGTCTCGGTGCAGCCGAAACCGCCATTCTGGTCGTGATCGCATCGCTCCCCATCGCCGGAAATGTCTTTGTCGTTGCAGAGCGATACGGCATCTTCCTCCAGCAACTCTCGGCAGCCATCCTGCTGTCGACCACCGCCGGCGTGATCACCGTCTCGCTGGCGCTCATGTGGGCGGGATTGTAGCTCCCGCACGCCAATGCAGGGGCTGACAGGCGATCCGGGCAATCCCATATTGCTGCGTGACGCTGCCGGCTCGCGCCGGCGTCTCCCCTTTTTGGGCCAAGTTTCAAGGATCCAGTTCATGACCGACGCATCCGTCGCCGACCGCAACCCATTGCTTGCCGAGTGGACCGCCCCGTTCGGGCTCCCGCCGTTCGGCGAGATCGAGCCGTGGCACTACGAAACGGCCTTCGAGGCGGCCCTGAAGCTGGCGCGGCAGGCCGTAAACCAGATTGCCGACAGCCCGGAGGCGCCGAGCTTTGCCAACACGATCGAGGCGATGGAACTGTCGGGGCGCGAGCTGACGCGCGTTGCGTCGGTGTTCTTCAACCTTGCGGGAAGCCACACGTCCGAAGAGCTGCAGCGGATCGAGCGCGACATTGCCCCCAAGCTTGCCCGTCATTCCAGCGAAACGCTGCTCAACCAGGCTCTCCATGCCCGGGTCGCGGCCCTTTGGGAGGCACGAGACACGCTGGGCCTTGATGAGGAACAGGCGCGCGTCCTGGAGCGCTACCACCGCATGTTTACCCGTGCCGGCGCGGCACTGTACGAAGCGGGACGAACCCGCATGGCCGAAATCACCCAGCGGCTTGCGGTGCTCGGCACGCAGTTCTCCCAGAATGTGCTGGCGGATGAGGCCGGCTATCAGTTGCTGCTGGAAAGCGAGGAGGATCTGGCAGGCCTGCCCGGATTCCTGCGTCAGGCGGCGGCTGAGGCTGCCAGCGAACGCGGCCATCCGGGCAAGCATGTCATCACCCTGTCGCGTTCACTGATCGAGCCCTTCCTGCAGTTTTCGACCCGTCGCGACCTGCGCGAGACGGCGTTCAAGGCCTGGATCTCGCGCGGCGAGATGGGGGGCGACACCGACAATCGCACGATCATCGCCGAGATCCTGAAACTGCGCGACGAGCGTGCGCGCCTGCTCGGTTTCGACAGTTTCGCCGCGTACAAGCTCGACGACACGATGGCCGGCACGCCGCAGGCGGTGCGCGAGCTGCTGGAGACCGTGTGGACCCCGGCCGTCGCGCAGGCACGCAAGGAGGCAGAGGCCCTGCAGGCGCTTGCGGCCGAGAGCGGCGACAATATCGCCATCTCGCCCTGGGACTGGCGTTTCTATGCGGAAAAGCTGCGCCAGCGCGACCACGCGCTCGATGAGGCCGAGCTCAAGCCGTATTTCCAGCTGGAAAAGATGATCGAGGCGGCCTTCCATACCGCCGGGCGGCTGTTCGGCCTGACCTTCCGCGAGGTCGAGGGGCTGAAGCTCTATCATCCGGACGTGCGCGCCTTCGAAGTGCTGGACGCGGATGGCGATCATGTCGGCCTGTTTCTCGGCGACTACTTCAACCGCTCGACCAAGCGCAGCGGCGCCTGGATGAGCGCGTATCGCCGTCAGGAGAAGCTCGCCGGCAACATCCGCCCGATCATCGTCAACGTGATGAACTTCGCCAAGGCGCCGAAGGGTCAGCCGACGCTGCTGACCTTCGACGATGCACGCACGCTGTTCCATGAGTTCGGCCATGCCCTGCACGGCCTGCTCTCGGACGTGACCTATCCGATGATCTCCGGAACCTCCGTTGCGCGCGACTTCGTGGAGCTGCCCTCGCAGCTCTACGAGCACTGGCTTTCCGAGCCGGAGGTGCTGTCGCGCTTTGCCGTACATGTGGAGACGGGCGAGCCAATGCCGGCCGAGCTGATGGAGCGCGTGCTGGCCGCCCGCAACTTCAATCAGGGCTTTTCGACGGTCGAGTATCTCTCTTCGGCGCTCTTCGACCTCGACGTGCATACCCGCCAGGCCGATGGCGAGGCGGATATTGCTGCACTGGAGCACGAAACGCTGAGCCGCATCGGCATGCCGGCGGAAATCACCATGCGCCACCGGCCGACGCACTTTGCGCACGTGTTCTCGGGCGACGGCTATTCAGCCGGCTACTACAGCTACATGTGGTCGGAAGTGATGGACGCGGATGCCTTCACCGCCTTCGAAGAAACCGGTGACATCTTCAATGCCGAACTGGCCCGGCGCCTGCGCGAGGCGATATATTCCGCCGGCGGGCGGCAGGATCCGAAGGATGCCTATGTCGCTTTCCGGGGTGCGCTGCCCGATGCCGGCCCGCTGCTGAAGAAGCGCGGCTTCGCCTGAGGCCTGCGAGAAAGCAGACAAAAGGAGATGGCGGCGCGGAGATCCTCGCGCCGCCAATGCACAAAGGTCAGATGAACTCGACCTTGCCGGTGGCAATGTCATAGATCGCGCCGACGACGCGAACCTTGCCCGCAGCAACCGCCTCGGCAACGATCGGTCCGGCCGCCTTCAACTTCTCGACATTGTGGACGACGTTGGCACGGGTTGCGGCGGCGAGCGGATCGGCCGGCTTTTCGGCCAGCGCTGCCTCCACGCCCGGCTTCAGCATGCCGACGAGATCCGGCAGGTGCCCCGGCAGCTCCGTTCCCTCCTTCACCACATTGATGGTGGCGGAGACGGCGCCGCAATTGGTGTGCCCCATCACGACGAGAAGCGGGATGCCCAGAACGGCGACGCCATACTCGATGCTGGCAAGGCCGCTGACATCGACGAAATTGCCGGCAACCCGCATGACGAAAAGCTCGCCCGGTCCGTGATCGAAGACCAGTTCCGGGGCGACGCGCGAGTCGGCGCAGGACAGGATTCCAGCAAAGGGATACTGCACTCCCGCGCGCGCGGCACGGCCCACGGAGAAATCGCTGTTGCAGCCGGAATCGGCGACATAGCGCGCGTTGCCCTCGACAAGCCGCGCCAGCGCCTCCTCGGGAGAAATGTCGTTGGGAGCGCTGGCCGCCTGTTGAGCGCTTGCCTTGCCCGGCAGTGCGAAGCCACCAGCAAAGGCGGTCGTTGCTGCCGCCGCACCGAGCCCCAGCAAGCCGCGCCGCGATAGGGTGAAGTCGTGATCGTCACACATTTGGATTTCCTTCTCCCGGCCAGCCGCTTCGGCCGGCTCCCCCCGGGCCCTTCCGATGCACGCCCCGAGCGGGGATGCGCCGGGGCTGCCGGTTCAACAGCGACACCTACGCACAAAGCGCCTCAACGAAAGATAAATATCTCAAAAACAATGCAATTAAAGGTCGCACAAACGCGCTGACACGAACTGCGGCCAGCGATACGGCCGCAGTCCTGGCTGCCAGGAGATACACTCCGGCGAGCGGGTCTTCCAAGTGAAGGGCAAAGTCACGCCGCGAGACGTTGACGGCCTGAGGCTCGTCCATGACCGGGCGGGCCAACAGGTCTTGCAACCTGTCAGGTCCACCCGGCCGAGCGGATCGCTCCGATCAATCAGGGCGCTTCGGCTTGCGGCCCTTGTGCTTGGGCGGCTTGCCGCGATCGGCCGCCGTCGGCCGGTGTTTGCGGGGCGGTTTGCCGTCCTGCTTTCCGTCCTGCTTGAATTTCGGTTTGAACTGCCGCGGCGACATGCGCACCTCGCCGACCGGCGCGATCCTGATGCCCTTCTCGAGGCTACCAGGCTGCAAGATCTGCCAAGCATAGCTGCCGGCCTTGTCGGCAGAAATCTCGAACCGGGTTTCGTTGTCGTCGATCCGGATCGCCCCGACATCCCGCTTGGTCACGCCGCCGGCGTTGCAGATCATCGGCAGCAGGAACTTCGGGTCGGCACGTTGCCTGCGCCCAAGCGAGATGGTGAACCACACGCCGTCCTCCATGCTCGGACCACGCGGCTCGCGACCCGGCGCACGGTCCTCGCCAAACCGATTGGCACGGCTGGGGCCGCGGCTCTGCAGCGCTTCCGCGGGAAGCGGCAAGAGATCCTCCGGAACCGGATGCGCGGCCAGATGCTGGCGGAGGAACGCGGCGGCGATGCGCTGCGGTCCGGCGCGCTCCAGCAACTCGGCCACGAAATCCGCCTCCAGCTCGTCGGGCAGCGCCGCCGAAACGGCAGAATCGAGGATCTGCCGGCGATAGCGCGCCTCGATCTCCGCAATGCCGGGAGCTGCGCGCATGGTCGCTGTCAGCTGTGCCATTGCCAGCACGCGCTGAGCGGCACCTCGCCTGTGTTCCGGAACAATGAGGACGCAGATGCCCTTGCGGCCGGCACGCCCGGTGCGACCGGAACGGTGCAGCAGCGTCTCCGGCTTGCTCGGCAAGTCGGCGTGAACCACGAGGTCGAGGTTCGGGAGGTCGATGCCGCGTGCCGCCACATCGGTCGCCACGCAGACGCGCGCACGTCCGTCGCGCATGGACTGCAGCGCGTTCGACCGCTCCGATTGCGCCATCTCGCCAGAAAGCGACACGACGGAGAACCCGCGATTGACGAGACGCGCCGTGAGATGACGGACCGCTTCGCGCGTGTGGCAGAATACCAGGGCGCTCTTGCTGTCGGATTCCAGCAACGTGTTGATGATCGCGTGTTCGCGCTCGTCGCGCCGGACCAGCATCAGCTGATAGTCGATGTCGGCATGCTGCTCGGTGGTCGCGATTGTCGCGACACGCACCGCATCGGTCTGCACCGTCTTGGCCAGTTCGGCAATGCCACGCCTGACGGTCGCCGAGAACAGAAGTGTCCGGCGCTCCTTAGGCGATGCACCGAGGATGAACTCCAGGTCGTCGCGAAAACCGAGATCCAGCATCTCGTCGGCTTCATCGAGCACCACCGCACGAATGCCGCCGAGGTCCAGCACGCCCCGCGTGATGTGGTCGCGCAGGCGCCCCGGCGTGCCAACGACAAGGTGGGCGCCGCGTTCGAGCGCGCGGCGTTCGGTGCGGATGTCCATGCCGCCCACGCAGGTTGCGATCCTGATTTGCGTCTCCGCATAGAGCCAGGCAAGCTCCCGCTGCACCTGAATGGCGAGCTCGCGTGTGGGCGCGATGATCAGGCCGAGCGGCGCGCCGGCCACGTCGAAGCGTGTCGCGCTGCCGAGCAGGGTCGAGGCGATGGCAATGCCGAAGGCGATCGTCTTTCCCGATCCGGTCTGAGCCGAGACGAGCAGGTCGGCCTGGCCGTACTTCTCGTTCGTCATCTCCAGCTGGACCGGCGTCAGCTGGTTGTATCCCTTGGCCTCCAAGGCGGAAGCAAGGGCCGGATGTATCCCGGAGATCGGGGATACGGAACTGGGATCGATATTCGGCGTCATGGTCACCATCTTTGCAAGCTGCCGAGTATCATAGCGTGTGTGCATCGGGCAGCGATAGTTTGCGGAGATCATCGCTGGCTGGCGAGCCGAGCCGATGACGACACTACTGGAAAGGCCTGGAGGGGCTGAGCCAGAAAGAAGCCCGGGCGCTCCCGAGCCAACCGGCAGAATGCGGATCGCGTGTCCTGACCGGTGGTCACCCGTGGCGACAGCGTGCCGTTTCTCCGAGAGCCGGCCCGTCCCGTCGGTCGGGGCAGCGGCCTGCTCATTCACCACGACCGCCGCCGCCGCGCAAGACCGCTTTCAAAACAAAACGGGCGGCACCGGCCGGTACCGCCCAATTTCCTGCTGTTTTTGTGCAAGAGCCGTGACCGGATCAGGCCTCGGCGAGATGTCCCTCGACATAGGGTGCAAAGCTCGACCAGCACTCGACGGCGAAATTCTGCTCGCCTGTACGCCACAGAACGATCTCCGCCTTGGTGAAAAGCGTGCGAGTCACCATGCCGACCGGAAAGGTGGCAGGGTCGAGATCCAGAAAGACATGCGCGTTGAGAAGGTCGGCAGCGCCCGGCCCTTCCAGCAGCAAGGCAACATTACGCTCCGAGACATCGACAAACGAGTGCGGCGCATCACCGAGCGCCGCGGCGATCTCTTCGGCAAGGCTGCGCGCCAACGCGTCGACCGCCTGAGGTCCATCCATGGACGGGCGAGCCAGCAGCAGCCACTCGTCCGGCCCCTGCCACAGCGCGGCGCGCTCGCCGGTGCTTTCGGCGGCAAGAGGCGATTGCGGCAGGGCGACGCCGAAGGCGGCTCCAGCCTTTGCGGCCGCGGCAGCATCGCCCCGAAACACGAAGCGCACCAACGGCGCGGCTCGGCGGAGCGTCGTTCCGGCGCCTACGAGCGGCGCCAGTGCCAGCGTCTCGGCCGGCGTGTGAAACAGGGCGTCAGGCATTGAGCCGGTTTCCTTCCGGATCGACGAAGAGCGGCGGGACCACCTCGACGGCAATCGCCCCGTCCGGCATCGGGACATGGAGGGTTTCGCCGTGGCGGGCACGGCCGTTTGCGATCATTGCCAGCGCGATCGGCCGGCCGGCCGCGGCGGACATATAGGATGAGGTGACATGACCGAGCGCGGGCGTGCGCGGCGCCGGATCGGCCCCCACGGTGATCTGGGCCCCCTCCTCCAGCAGCGCCTTTCCGTCCCGGGTCAGCAGGCCGACAAGCTGCTTGCGGCCCGGGGCCACGAGGTCCGGACGGGCCAGCGACCGCTTGCCGACGAAATCCGGCTTGTTCTTGCCGATGGCCCAGGACATGCCGACATCGTCCGGCGTCACCGTTCCGTCGGTTTCCTGACCGACGATGATGTAGCCCTTCTCGGCGCGCAGGACGTGCATCGTCTCCGTGCCGTAGGCGCAGCCGCCAAGCCGCTCGACATTGGCGAAGACCGCATCCCAGACCTGGCGCGCTCGCGATGGAGGCACATTGATCTCGTAGCCCGCCTCGCCGGTGAAGCTCATACGGAACAACCGGCAGGGAATGCCGCCCATGAGATGCCCCTCGCGCACCGACATATGCGGCATCGCTTCGGTGGCAAGATCGATGTCGTCGACAAGCGGCGCGATGGCTTCCCGCGCCTTCGGTCCCTGCACGGCGATCACCGCCCACTGCTCGGTGGTGGAGGTTAGCCAGACCTTGAGGTCCGCCCACTCGGTCTGGAGATAATCCTCCATGTGGGACAGGACGCGCGGCGCACCGCCGGTCGTCGTGGTGACGTGGAAGCGGTCCTCGGCAATGCGCCCGACGACGCCATCGTCCATGATGAAGCCAGCCTCGTTGAGCATCAGCCCGTAGCGCAGCCGCCCGATGCCGAGCTTCTTCCAGGGGTTGGTGTAGATCCGCTCGAGGAACTCTGCCGCATCCGGTCCGACCACCTCGATCTTGCCGAGGGTCGAGGCATCGAAGATGCCGACGCTCTCGCGCACCGTGCGGCATTCACGCAGGACCGCGGCATGCATGTCCTCGCCGCCCTTTGGGAAATACCAGGCGCGCTTCCACAGGCTCACATCCTCGAACGCTGCGCCTTGTGCCGCCGCCCAGTCGTGGATCGGCGTGCGGCGCACGGGATCGAACAGATCGCCGCGCGATGTCGTCGCCAGCGTGCCGAAGGTCACCGGGGTATAGGGCTGACGGAACGTGGTGAGGCCAACCTGGGGAATCTCGTTGGCCAAAGCGGTGGAGGCGATGGAAAGCGCGTTCATGTTGGAGAGGCGCCCCTGATCGGTCGCCATGCCGGTCGTGGTGTAGCGCTTGATGTGCTCGATGGAATGCATGCCTTCGCGCACGGCAAGTTTCACATCCTTTGCCGTCACATCGTTCTGGAAGTCGACAAAGGCACGCACGCGGGACGCATCCCGGTCATGCGGCACGGCTCCGAGCCACCAGCCGGACGAGGCTTCGCCGCCGCTGGCGGAAAAGGCCAGGATGTCGGCCGGGTTTCCGGTCGCGGCTTGCGCTGCTTCCGCGCCGGCGCGCGCGCCATCGGCCAGCACCTGAGCCAGCCCGTCGATGCCGCGGCAGCTGCCGGCCGAGCGCTGCGCCTGGATCGGGTCGCCGGGCAGGAAAGCGCCCTTGTCCGCGTGCCAGTCGAGCTTGCCGCGGGCCTGCGAATGCAGGCTGACATTGGGCGTCCAGCCGCCGGACATCAGCAGGCAGTCGCAGGCAAGGCTGCCGGCGGATGTGACCGTGTCGCCGGATATGCGGCCGAGCCGAACACCCTCGATCCGCTTCGTGCCCTTCACGTTGGTGACGGTGCAGCCGGTTTCCACCCGGATGGAATGGGCCCGGGCCTTCTCCTTCAACGCCGGATCCACATCGGTCCGCATGTCGAGGATGGCGACCACATTGCCGCCGAGCGCTTTGATGTCGAAGGCGGCGCGCCATGCGCTGTCGCACGCCGTCGCGAC
The DNA here is from genome assembly GCF_058448995.1 of Stappia sp. G46H5W. NCBI lineage: Bacteria > Pseudomonadati > Pseudomonadota > Alphaproteobacteria > Hyphomicrobiales > Stappiaceae > Stappia > Stappia sp. G46H5W. Next base: position 812,955 of record NZ_JBZFLL010000002.1, read on the forward strand.
GGCAATTGCCCGGCCCGGCAGCACGCCGAAGCGGTTGGCATAGATGCGGCCAGCCTCGGCCATCATGACGCCGGGACGGTCGTTCTCGGGGAAGACCAGCGGCCGCTCGATGGCGCCGGTGGCGAGCACCACCTGGCGTGCGCGCACCTGCCACAGGCGCTCGCGCGGAAGGGAGGGATCCGGATCGGCAAGGTGGTCGGTCACGCGCTCGGCAAGTGCGACGAAGTTCTGGTTGAAGTAGCCGAAGACGGTGGTACGCGGCAGCAGCGTGACGCGGCCGTTGCTCGCAAGTTCGGCAATTGCGGCGGACACCCACTCGGCCGCGGGTCGGCCGTCGATCTCTGCGCCAATATCATGCAGCAGCGAACCTCCCGGCTCCCCCTGCTCGTCGGCAAGGATCACCCGCGCTCCCGAGCGCGCCGCAGTCAGCGCCGCCGCCAGTCCGGCCGGGCCGCTGCCGGCGACGAGCACGTCGCAATGGGCATAGCGGTTGGCATAGCGATCCGGGTCCGGCGCGGTCGGCGCCTTGCCGAGGCCCGCTGCGACACGGATGAACGGCTCGTAGACCCGGTTCCAGAAGCTCTTCGGCCACATGAAGGTCTTGTAGTAGAAGCCGGCGACGAAGAACGGCGACAGGCGGTCGTTGACCGCGCCGATGTCGAAGGCGAGCGAGGGCCAGCGGTTCTGGCTGACGACGACCATCCCCTCGTGGATTTCAACCTGGGTGGCCCGCAGATTGGGAACGCTCTGGCCGGCAGCGGCGGCCGCTGCAGACTTTGCCACGCCCACGAGTGCGTTGGGCTCCTCGGAACCCGCGGTCACGATGCCGCGCGGGCGGTGATACTTGAACGAGCGGCCGACGAGATGGATGCCGTTGGCAAGCAGTGCCGAAGCCAGCGTATCGCCTGCCTGCCCGGTCAGCGTCTTGCCGTCGAAGGTGAACGTGACGGATTTCGCGCGGTCGATGCGCCCGCCCTTCGAGGTTCGGAACGTCGCGGTCATCGGGCGCCCTCCCCGCTGGCGGCGGAGATGTCCGGGCGCGGCTCACCTGTCTTGTAGACGGCGATGAAACGGTCGCTGACCGTATTGCGCAGCGCGTTGAAGAAGCGGCCACAGCCGTGAACATGGCGCCAACGCTCGGCCATCACGCCCTTCGGATTGGTCCGCATGTACAGAAACTCGGCCCATTGATGATCGTCGAGATCGGCCGGCTGCACGGGGCGGGCGATATGCGCCTCGCCGCCATAGCGGAATTCGATCTCCGGGCGCTCGACGCCGCAGCAGGGGCAGTGGATCAACAGCATCGACTTGCCCCTAGATCTCGATCTTGCGTGCGGCGGTCTCCGGATCGCCGGTGTTCGGCGTGCCGGAAGGCTCGATCAGCAACAGGTGGGTTTCGACCTCGGCGACCGGGCAATGTTCGACGCCTTTGGGCACAACGAACAGTTCGCCGGGCCCGAGCGTGACATCGCCATCGCGCATGCGGATGGTCAACCTGCCGGACAGGACCTGAAAGAAGTCATCCGTATCGGGATGCGAATGCCAGGTGAACTCTCCCTTGACCTTCACCACCATGAGATCGTGACCGTTGAACGAGCCGACGATCTTCGGTGACCAGTGGTCGGAGAACCGGGCGAGCTTGTCGGCAAGGTTCACAGGCTGATGTGTCATGTCGGGCCTCAATGCGCGACGGCTGCAGCCGCCGCCTCGTCGATGAGCCGGCCGGTACGGAACCGGTCCAGCGTGAACGGCGCATTGACCGGGTGCGGCTCGTCCCGCGCGATGGTGTGGGCGAAGACATGCCCCGAGCCCGGTGTCGCCTTGAACCCGCCCGTACCCCAGCCGCAATTGACATAAAGGCCGGGCACTGGGGTCTTGCCGATGATCGGCGAGCGGTCCGGCGTGACGTCGACGATACCACCCCAGTTGCGCAGCATGCGCATGCGGCGGAACATCGGAAACAGCTCGCAGATCGCATCGACCGTGTGGGTTGTGATCTGCAGGCCGCCGGTCTGGCTGTAGGAGACATACTGGTCGGTACCCGCACCGATCACCAGCTCTCCCTTGTCCGACTGCGAGATATAGGCGTGCACCGTGTTGGACATGACCACACAGGGGAAGCAGGGCTTCACCGGCTCGGAAACGAGCGCCTGCAGCGGATTGGACTCCAGCGGCATGCGCACGCCGGCCATGTCCATGACGACCGAGGTGTGGCCGGCTGCAACCACGCCGACCTTCTTCGCCCCGATGAAGCCGCGCGAGGTCTCGACGCCGGCAACCGATCCGTCGGCGTGGCGGCGGATGCCCGTGACGGCGCAGTTCTGGATGATGTCGACACCGCGCCGGTCCGCCCCGCGGGCGTAACCCCAGGCCACTGCATCGTGGCGGGCAACGCCGCCCTTGCGCTGGAGCGCGGCGCCGAGCACCGGATAGCGGATGTTGCGACCGATGTTGAGCGGCGGGCAGAACTCCTTGGCTTCCTCCGCGCTCAGCCATTCGTTCTGGACGCCGGCCAGCCGGTTGGCATGCACGTGCCGCTTGAAGACCTGGATGTCGTGAACCGTATGGGCGAGCATCATCACGCCGCGCGCGGAATACATGACGTTGTAGTTCAGCTCCTGCGACAGGTCCTGCCACAGGTCCATCGCGTGGTCGTAGAGCGCCTCGCTCTCTTCCCAGAGATAGTTGGACCGCACGATGGTGGTGTTGCGGCCCGTATTGCCGCCGCCGAGCCAGCCCTTTTCCAGAACGGCGATGTTGGTGATGCCGTGCTCGGTCGCAAGATAATAGGCGGTGGCAAGGCCATGGCCGCCCGCGCCGATGATGATCACGTCGTATTCGGGCTTGGGATCGGGCTTGCGCCACTGGTGGCCCCAATCCTGATGGGCATTGAGGGCCTTCAAGGCCAGGTCCCAGAAGGAGAAGCGTGTCATGCGGTCCTCTTGCCGGCGGCGCTCTCGCGGGCGCGGGCAACGCCGCACCAGCGGAGTTGCGTTGCGAACGCCCTCACTCCCGTTGTGCTACCGATCCGGCAGCCGCTCTTGCCGAAAAACGACATTCCGTCGAGGCTTTGCGTCGCACCTGCGACAGCCTTGCGCAGACAGGCCTCAGGCCCGGCGCGCCAGTCGCACGATACCGGCCAGCACGATGCCTGCCCAGCCGGCGATCATGAGGCTGCCGCCTACGGGCGCGGCCATCGGGAACAGCCGGTGCCCCAGCATGACCCGCGAAGCGATATCGCCGGCAAACAGCGCAAGTCCGACGGCAAGAACCAATGCGGCACCTGCCAGAATTCCACGCAAGCCGCTGTTCCTCAGCGCCGCCAACGCCAGAAAGGCCGGCGCGTGGAAGAGCAGCATGTTGGCCGCGTTCGACAACAAATCGCCGCCTGGAACATGGGCTGCCATCGCCGAAAGTGCGACACCCAGCCCGCCGCTGAGGCCGGCAAGCAGCACGACGGCACCATTGATGCGGTCGCCGCCAGAGACTTGCGAACTATCCAGGAAACTCATTGGCTCACTCGCTCGACAATGTGACGTGATCCGCCGACCAGTTGCCCGGCCAGACCTCGGCGCCACCTGCGCGTAAGGCTCGGATCGCCGCAACGGGGACATCGACGACGAGAAGCGGTTCCTCGCCCTTGGTCCCGTCGATCGGAGCGATCTCCGCCACGACACCGCGATAGCCGAGGGAAGGTTCGCACGGGATATAGAGCGCAGCACCGGAGACATTCGTGTCGTTCTGGGTCGTGCCGGGCGAAGCACCCACCACACCGCAAACGGCGACGGAGCACATCAGCTCGACAGCCCGCGCCTTGGCGCAGCCGAAGACGCGGTGATAGCCGGCAAGGCTGGACGTCATCGACGGCACGATCAGCAGATCCGGCGCATCGCGGGCGATGAGGCTGGAGAGCGCCGGCATCTCGATGTCGAGGCAAATCAGCATCATCATCGAGAGGCCGGCGAATTCGAAGCGGACCACCTTGTCGCCGGGGGTAAGAAGCCAGCTTTCGCGGTCGAGCTCGAACGGCGTCAGGGCGAGCTTGTCATGGGCGATGCTGCGCCCGTCGGCGAGCATGGCGACCGCGCGATTGACGAAGCCGCCCTTTCCATTTGCCCAAGGCACGGAGCCGGCGACGAGCGACACGCCGTGTTCAGCAACCAGGGCAGCCATTTCCGGCAGCAGGGCTTCCGCCTCTGCCGCCATGAAGGCGAGCTCTTCAGTGGGCTTCAGCCCCCTCGGCTTCCAGGCGAGAAACGCCTCGCTGAGATATTCGGGAAGCACCAGGAGCTCGGCACCCTGGGCATGGGCACGGGCAAGGCGCTGCGAAATGCCGGAAAGGAATGCTTCTCGGCTTCGGCCGCCCATGCCGAGATTGAAGGCGCAAAGCGCGAGACGAAATGTTTCGGGAAAGGAGGACGTGTTCATGGGCCGGATGCTGGCCCCAACGCCCGATACAATCAAGGCGACAAATTGTGCCGCCGGTCAAAATCCCCGGCAGCATTTGCCAGCTCAATCGTTGGAGATGATGACCTTGGCCGCCATCAGCAGGCTGGCGAGCACGAGCCCGGCACGCAGCGGCGTTGCGGCAGGTGCACGCTCGGGAACGGTCGTGGAAACGCCCTGTGCCTGCAGGCGGCGCAAGGCGCGCTCTGCATTGTCCGCAGCAGTGTCGACTTCGGCCATCAAATGACGCAACTGAGCCCGAGGAGTCATGATTCCATCCCGCAAATCCATCCAGGATCACGGTAGCGCGGGCGGAGTTTCGCCTTCCTTAACGAGGCAGGAAATGCCGATGGGCAGAAGATTCCGAGCCGGTCCGGCCGACCTCAGAGACGGGAGCGCTGGGGATCGGCAACGTCGATCACCCTCAACTGCACGCGCTCCTGCCCCTGCCAGGTATCGAGGGACAGCGCGCCGGCGACGTGCAGGGCACTGCCGCGAGCACCCAGGATCGCCTGACCGAGCGGCGTGTCCGCAGCCTTGAAGGCAATGGCCTTGAGCGTACTGCCGCCGCCGTCGGCCAGTGTCAGGCGCACATGTCCCTTGCCGACCGTATCGGCGAAGGTGACGCGGTGGCTGGGAAAGGCGAAGACAGGTTCCGGGTGGCCGGCGCCGAACGGGCCTGCCGTTTCCAGCATGTGCAAAAGATCGGCGCTGGCGGCTCCCGCCGTCATGGCGCCGTCGATCTTCAGTTCGGTCGCCGAGCGTGCGGCGGCAACGTCCTCGGCCAGCGCGTCCTGCAGGAAGGCGGCAAGGTCGGCGAGTTTCTCGCGGCGTACGGTCAGACCGGCGGCCATCGCGTGTCCGCCGCCCTTTTCCAGTATCTTCTCTTCGACGGCGCGCCGCACGGCGGCCCCCAGATCGACACCGGGGATCGAACGCCCGGAGCCTGTCCCCTTGCCATCGACGTCATAGGCGATGGCGAAGGCCGGTCGGCGATAACGTTCCTTGAGGCGCGCAGCGACGAGACCGACGACGCCGGGATGCCATCCGGGCGAGCCGGTGAGGAGAACGGCCGGGTCGTCCTGTTGGGTGGCGATCAACGCCTGGGCATCGCCCTCCAGCAGCATTTCGGCCTCGATGGCCTGGCGCTCGGCATTCAGCCCGTCGAGCCGTTCTGCGATGGTGCGCGCCTCGTCTATGTCGTCGGTGGTGAGAAGCCGCGCCCCGAGCGCGGCATCGCCGATGCGTCCGCCAGCGTTGATGCGCGGGCCGATCATGAAACCTAGATGATAGGGCGTTGCCCGGCCGTGAACGCGCGACACGTCACCGAGCGCGGCAAGACCGGCATTTGCGCGGCCATGCATGGCAAGTAGCCCCTTCCTGACGAAGGCGCGGTTTAGCCCTTTCAGCGGCACCACGTCGCAGACCGTGCCGACTGCGACGAGATCCAACAGCGCCAGCAGATCAGGCTCCGGTCTCGTGCGGAACATCCCGCGACGGCGGAGCTCGCGGTTCAGCCCGACGAGAAAGACGAAGGTGACGCCGACCGCGGCGAGGTGGCCAAGGCCGGACAGGTCGTCCTGGCGGTTGGGATTGACCAGAGCGGCGGTGGCGGGCAGCTCTTCGCCAACCTGGTGATGGTCGAGCACCACCACATCCAACCCGACCTCGCGCGCTTCGGCAAAGGCCTCGAACGAAACGCTGCCGCAATCGACACAGACGAGGAGCCCTGCCCCCTCCTCCCGCAACATGCGGATGGCCGGCCCGTTGGGGCCGTAGCCTTCGATGATACGGTCGGGGATGTGGATGCGGCTGGCGATGCCGATTGCGGACAGATAGCGCGACAGCACGGCGGAGGATGTGGCGCCGTCCACGTCGTAATCGCCGAAAATGGCAATCCGAGCTCCGGCACCGACCGCGTCCGCGACCCGCGCAACGGCAGCCTCCATGTCGCTCAGCGACGAGGGGTCCGGCATCAGGTCCTTGATGGTCGGATCGAGAAACCGCTCTGCGGCTTCCAGCGGGACGTCGCGCGCGGCCATCACCCGGGCGACAACCTCCGGAACGCCGAGGCGCTGGGCGATTGCCAGCGCCGTTGCGGCCTGCGGCTGTGTCAGCCGCTCCCGCCAGGTCCGCTCGCCGGCGGAACGGGTGACGCCGAGAACACGGCGGCGCCCGTCGTCCGTCGAAGCGGTCTGGTCAATGCCGGTCATCTGGCGGGTACGGCCCTCTCCGTTCAGTCGAGGTGGAACTTGTCGAGCTGGGTGTGGCGCGCCTTGATGTAGCGCACCGTACCGGTCGCCGCGCGCATGACCACGGTGTGGGTGGTGATATCGCCACGGCCGAAGCGCACACCCTGCAGGAAGTTGCCGTCGGTCACGCCGGTGGCGGCAAACAGCACGTCGTCGCCGCGGGCCATCTCTTCCATCGTGTACTTGCGATGGATGTCGTCGATGCCCATGCGGCCGGCGCGCTCGATCTGCTCGTCGCGGGTGATCACGAGACGACCCTGCATCTGGCCGCCGATGCAGCGCAGCGCAGCCGCCGCAAGCACGCCTTCCGGCGCGCCGCCGATGCCCATGTAGATGTCGATGCCGGTTTCCTGCGGATCCGTGGTGTGGATGACGCCGGCCACATCGCCGTCGCCGATCAGACGCACGGCAACGCCGGTGGCGCGCAGGTCCTCGATCAGGCGGGCGTGGCGCGGACGATCAAGCACGCAAGCGGTGATCTCGGCAACCGGAACGCCCTTGGCCTTGGCCAATGCGTTGATGTTGTCGGCGACAGGCGCGTCGAGATCGACCAGGCCGGCCGGGTAGCCCGGACCGATGGCGATCTTTTCCATGTAGCTGTCCGGCGCGTTCAGCAGGCCGCCTTTCGGCGCCATCGCGATGACCGCCAGAGAGTTCGGCAGGTTCTTGGCGCAGATCGTGGTGCCCTCGAGCGGGTCGAGAGCGATGTCGACCTCCGGCCCCTCGCCCGTGCCGACCTTCTCGCCGATGTAGAGCATCGGCGCCTCGTCGCGCTCGCCCTCGCCGATGGTGACCGTGCCGTCGATCGGCAGACGGTTCAGCTCCCGGCGCATGGCGTCGACCGCGGCCTGGTCGGCAGCCTTCTCGTCGCCGCGACCGCGCAGGCGGGCGGCGCCAACGGCGGCACGCTCGGTGACGCGGGCGAGCTCCAGGGTCAGGATACGGTCGAGTGCTTCGCTATGAAGGTCTGCGTTGCTGGACATCAGGGTTCCTCGAAGGCGCGTGATAGGGGCGGATCGGTCAGCCGAGTTTCTCGATGCGGATGAGCTGCGGGGTCCCGGCAACGACATTCTGTGCAGAAATCGTCGCGAGGGCCCGCTTCACCGCGGCCTCGGTGGTTTCGTAGGTGATCAGGATCACGGGTTGCGGCGTGTCGCCATGCGGGGTCTGGTCGCCGACCCGGCGGGTGCGGTCCCGCTGGACGATGGACTCCAGCGAGATGCCCTCGCCGGCCATGATCCGGGCGATCTCCGCAAAGGCACCGGGCCGGTCGTAGACCGCAAGCCGGATGTAATAGCCTCCCTCATGCATGCGCATGCGCGCCGCCTTGTAGGGAGACAGCTTGTCGACCGGACGTCCGAGTGCGGGAATGGCAAGGCCGCGGGCGATATCGGCAATGTCGCCGAGGACGGCCGATGCGGTGGCGTTGCCGCCGGCGCCGGGACCGACAAGCACGACCTCGCCGACGGCGTCGCCGTCGATCGCGACCGCGTTCAGTACGCCGTCGATGCGCGCGATGGCCGAGGCGCGCGGCACCATGGTCGGGTGCACGCGCTGCTCGATGCCGCTATCGGTCTTCTGGGCGACGCCCAGCAGCTTGATCCGATAGCCGAGCTCGGTCGCAGCCTCGATGTCGGCGCGGGTGATCGAGGAGATGCCCTCGATATAGATCGCATCGGCATCGATCTCGTTGCCGAAGGCGAGCGAGGTCAGGAGCGCCAGCTTGTGGGCGGTGTCGAAGCCTTCGATATCGAAGGTCGGATCAGCCTCGGCATAGCCGAGCCGCTGGGCGTCGGCGAGGCACTCGGAAAAGTCCAGCCCCTCCTGCTCCATCCGGGTCAGGATGTAATTGCAGGTCCCGTTCAGAATGCCATAGATCCGCGAGATGTCGTTGCCGGCAAGCGACTCGCGCACTGCCTTGATGACGGGGATGCCGCCAGCCGCCGCTGCCTCGAACGCAAGGCTGACGCCGTTTTCCTCGGCAAGGCGGGCGAGTTCGACGCCGTGGCGAGCGAGCAGCGCCTTGTTGGCGGTCACGACGTGCTTTCCGGCGGCCAGGGCTGCCCGCACGCTCTCCTCGGCCGGACCGTTGTCGCCGCCGATCAGTTCGACGAAGACATCGATATCCGGGGAGACGGCAAGATCCTCGGGCTTGTCGTGCCAGGTGATGCCCGAAAGGTCGATGCCGCGATCACGGGTGCGATCGCGCGCCGAAACGCCGGTAACGGTGACGGGGCGGCCGCAGCGAGCGGCAAAACTGTCCGCCTTGCGGCGAAGCAGGCGAACAAGAGAGGCACCAACCGTTCCGAGGCCGGCAACGCCGACGCGCAATTCAGATTTCATGAAGATCGCGATCCGTTTGAGGAGTGACGCGCCGCGCGAGGCGGCACGCCCTTAACCCGAGGCTCCGATGGGGATGACGTTGTGCAATTTTTCATCCGCGGTTTCAAGGAAGCGACGCAGGCTTCTCGCCGCCTGGCGGATGCGCTGCTCGTTTTCCACCAGCGCGATGCGCACATGGGTGTCACCGTACTCGCCGAAACCGAGGCCGGGAGCAACGGCAACGTCCGCATGCTCGATGAGCAGCTTGGAGAATTCCAGAGAACCGAGGTGGCGGAACTTCTCCGGAATCGGCGCCCAGGCGAACATCGACGCTTCCGGCGCCGGGACGTCCCAGCCGGCGCGGCCGAAGGACTCGACCAGGATGTCGCGACGCTTGCGGTAGGTTTCGCGCGCCGCGACGATGCAGTCATCTGGACCGTTGAGCGCGGCCGAGGCGGCGACCTGGATCGGCGTGAACGCGCCATAGTCGAGATAGGACTTCACCCGGGCGAGCGCTGCGATCAGCCGCTCGTTGCCAACGGCAAAGCCCATGCGCCAGCCGGGCATGGAGAACGTCTTGGAAAGCGAGGTGAACTCGACGGCCACATCGATAGCGCCGGGCACCTGCAGCACCGAAGGCGGCGGCGTGGAGCCGAAGTAGATCTCGGAATAGGCGAGATCGGAGAGCACGAAGATGTCGTGCTTCTTCGCGAAGGCGACGATGTCCCGATAGAACTCGATGTCGGCCACATAGGCGGTCGGGTTCGCCGGATAGCACAGGATCATCGCGATCGGCTTCGGCACCGAGTGGATGAGCGCACGCTCCAGCGCATGGAACACTTCAGGTCCCGGCTCGGAGGGAATTGAGCGCAGGACCGCGCCCGCCATCAGGAAGCCGAACGCGTGGATCGGATAGCTGGGGTTCGGCACCAGCACGACGTCGCCTGGCGCGGAAATGGCCTGCGCCATGTTGGCGAAGCCCTCCTTCGAGCCCAGGGTCGCGACGACCTGGGTTTCCGGGTTCAGCTTCACGCCGAACCGGCGCTCGTAATAAGCCGCCTGCGCGCGGCGCAGTCCCGGAATGCCCTTGGACGCCGAATAGCGATGGGTCCGGGGATTCTGGACGGTCTCCGTCAGCTTGTCGACGATATGCTTGGGGGTCGGCAGGTCGGGATTGCCCATGCCGAGGTCGATGATGTCTGCGCCTGCTGCGCGTGCCTTCGCCTTGAGCCGGTTGACCTGTTCGAAGACATAGGGCGGCAAGCGCCGCGTCTGGTAGAACTCTTCCATGGTCCAATCCTCACCCGCAAAGCGTGGTCTGCGCGCACCTTTCGTTCGGGCGCATTAGAGGCGTCGGCCAAAGCACGACGCCAAACGGCGGCTACATACCAGTGGCCGCGCCGCCGCGCATCGGCAAAAAGGCGTTGAGGCCAAAATATCCGCGCTGGAAAGCGTTTGGCGGCCCTATTCGCTGGCGCCGTCCGCCTCGATCTCCGAGATCGCGCGGGCGCCGTGGCTCTCGCCGAGCATCTTGAGCTGGTTGACACTGTTGCTGTTGGAGGCCGCAGGGCGCGAACCGCCGCGCGAACGAGCGATTTCCTGGAGACGGCTGCGGGTGGCCGCAGCGGCATCCTCGGTGAGCAACCCTTCGGCGTCGCGGACGCGAGCGGCTCCTGCGATTCCCTGTTCCGCGACCGGCCCCGAAACGGCGGGCACGCCGGTCGGCCCATAGGCCACCGGCGGGGTCAAGGGCGCCATGGTCTCCGTCGCGATGGCCGGCGATGTAGCTTGACCCGTACCTGCCGGAGAGGTCACCGCCGCACGCGGCGAGTGTTCCGGTTCCAGCGCGTCGATCAGGGTTCCTGAAGGCGCGTAGGCGCATCCGGCGACCAGCGCCGATGCCAAAATGGTGGTGAAGACCGTTGCACGCATGTAACCGTGGTCCTGCACGAATTTCCCGAGCGTCACCGCTTGCAAGTTGCTGGGGACGTACGACATTGTAAGCGCTTTGTCCAACTTGTCAGTCTGACGTCATCCAGCGCTATTATGGCGTCAAGCGGACAAGGGGTGCAAATGGAAGCGCGACTGGCAGTCGCTTGCGATCCGCACCGGCGAGATCAGCGGTTGTAGCCAGGCAAAAAGTGGAGGATAGGCCGGGGATGACTGACGAGAAGACCAGTCCGCTGTTGCAGTACATCGTCAAGAATCCAGAGGCATTCGCTCAGAATCTCGGTCGTATCATCGAAAATGCCGGGCGTGCGATGGCCGCCTATGTCGAGCCGCGCGAAAAGGGCGAGATCAAACCGGAGACCAGCGACGAGCTGACGGTGATCTTCAAGACCCTGGCCCAGGTCGGAGAGTACTGGATGTCCGACCCGCAGCGCGCGCTCGAAGCGCAGACGCGGCTGTGGGGCAAATATATCGACCTGTGGAATTCCTCGCTGAAGCGGATGATGGGCGAGCACTCTGCCCCGGCCGCGAGCCCGGACCCGCGCGACAAGCGCTTCGGCGATCCGGAGTGGAGCGAGAACCAGTTTTTCGACTTCGTGAAGCAGCTCTACCTCATCACCTCGCAATGGGCCGAGCAGATGGTGGTGGAGGCGTCCGACCTGGACGAGCATACGCGCCACAAGGCCGATTTCTACGTCAAGCAGATCGCCAACGCTCTGTCGCCGTCCAACTTCGTCCTGACCAATCCGGAGCTCCTGCGCGAAACGCTGGAATCCAACGGTGAAAATCTCGTGCGCGGCATGAAGCTGCTCGCTGAGGATATCGAGGCCGGCAAGGGCGATCTTAAGATCCGCCAGTCCGACCCGACCAAGTTTCGAGTCGGCACCAATCTGGCCCTGACTCCCGGCAAGGTGATCGCCCAGAACGACGTGCGCCAGCTGATCCAGTACGAGCCGACCACGGAGACCGTGCTGAAGCGGCCGCTGCTGATCGTGCCGCCCTGGATCAACAAGTATTACATCCTCGACCTGACGCCGGAGAAGTCGTTCATCAAATGGGCGGTGGACCAGGGACACACGGTCTTCGTCATTTCCTGGGTGAACCCGGACGAACGGCAAGCGCGCAAGGGCTTCGAGCACTATATGCGCGAAGGCATCCTTGAATCGCTGGACGTCATCCGCAAGGCGACCCGCGAGGAGCAGGTCAACGCCATCGGCTATTGCGTCGGCGGAACGCTGCTGGGCGTGACGCTCGCCTATATGGCGGCAACCGGCGACGAGCGCATCGCCAGCGCCACCTTCTTCACCACCCAGGTCGACTTCACCCATGCCGGCGACCTGAAGGTCTTCGTCGACGAAGAGCAGATCCAGGCCGTCGAGCGGCGCATGGGCGAGAAGGGCTATCTCGACGGCTCGAAGATGGCGTCGGCCTTCAACCTTCTGCGCTCGAACGACCTCATCTGGCCCTATGTGGTCAACAACTACCTGAAAGGACGCGAGCCGTTCCCGTTCGACCTGCTGTACTGGAACTCGGATTCCACGCGCATGCCGGCGGCAAACCACTCATTCTACCTGCGCAACTGCTATCTGGAAAACCGCCTCAGCAAGGGCGCGATGGAGATTGGCGGCGAGAAGCTCGATCTCGGCAAGGTGAAGATCCCGATCTACAACCTCGCCACCCGCGAGGACCACATCGCGCCGCCGCAGTCGGTGTTCCTGGGCTCGCAGTTCTTCGGCGGACCGGTCGACTACGTCTTGTCGGGCTCAGGCCATATCGCCGGCGTCGTCAATCCGCCTGCCCGAAACAAGTACCAGTACTGGACGGGCCCGCGCCCCAAGGGTGCCTATGAGGACTGGCTCCCCAAGGCGAAGGAGCACCCCGGGTCCTGGTGGCCGCACTGGGACAGTTGGATCCGCAAGCATGAGGGAACGACTGCGAAGCCGCGCAAGCCGGGCGCCAACCGGATGAAGATCGTCGAGGACGCGCCGGGCAGCTACGTCAAGGCAAGTTCCTGAACCCTTACCAGCTGCAAACCACGATCGGCATCTCGGGTGGCGAGAAACGGGTGGCTGCGTTAAACTCCCCAGCTTGAGGAACCGCCATCGGGCCGCACCAAACTCCAGAATACTGGGAGCTGCGCCCGGACGTCGCAAGAGATGCGAGAGATGCAGCAGCAAAAGGCCAGGACACGGCCGAGATCCGCGCACTATTCGGTCTACCGGCCGATGAATGCCGGCCGCTTGCGCATGCTCGGCATGGACGCGGACGTATGGCATCGTCACGCGAGCGGATGGAGCGTATGGACCCGCTTCGCCACTTTGCCGCTACTGTACCTCGCTGTCTGGTCGCATGGCTGGTTCGGCTGGCCGCTGGCCGGATTGTCGATTGCAACCGTGTGCCTGTGGCTCTGGCTCAATCCGCGCATCTTTCCACCGCCGCGGCGGCTGGACACCTGGCACGCGCGCGCCACCTTCGGCGAACGGGTCTGGCTCAACCGGGCCGTTGTCCCGATCCCCTCCGACGACAACCGCCGCGCCATCGTCCTGTCTCTGGCAACCTCTGCCGGCTTCGTGCTGGGCATGTGGGGCGCGATGACGCTGAACCTCTCGATGGTTCTCATCGGTACGGTCGTCACCTATGCGGCAAAAATGGCGTTCCTGTCCGGAATGGTGCTGCTCTATGACCGGATGCGCGACGCTCATCCGGTCTACCGCTCCTGGACTGTCGTTCCAGACAACGACAACGCCTCGCGCCATGATCTGGCGCGCCGTAGCGCTTCCTAGCGAGAGACCCCCTCAAGATCCGCCCGGTTCTCCAGGCTGCCCTCCTCCTGTCCCTCATCCCATTTTTCCAGACGACGGACTTCCTGATCGTAACGGGGATGCAGCGTTCCGCACAGACGATCCCAGAACGAGAAGAAGTTGGCGTAGTTGTAGCGGAACCGGGAATGGTGCTGATCATGAAAAGTCACGCACACCATCGGCGAAGGCACGCGTGCCAACGGGGAAGCGTAGAATTCGAAGCCCGAATGGCCGATGGTGCCGTTGAAGTGATCGACAAGCCTGTGGAGGATCAAGACCTCTATCGGGATAGGTAGAACGAAGGGAATCCAGAGGTAATAACTCTGCATCACGAACGCATCGACAAGGCTGTCGTTGTAGGTGCTCCAAACGGTGGGCGCCACGGATTGGTGATGCTCTGCATGAAAGCGGTAGAGCCGCGGGGTGTGCATCAGTCGATGGCCCCAGTAAAACCAGGCATCGAAGGCGATGACGGAGACCACGAACATCAGCACTGCCGACCACCATGTGAGCGGAAGCGGTGCGACAAGGGTCCAGCCCTTCACCGATGCGAAAACACCCGCGGCGATGCATCCCGAGGTAACGGTCAGGGACAACAGGCTCTGGCGGATCTCGCGCCACTTTCGTATCTCGCCACGGCGGCGCTGTTGAATGCGCCGCTCCGGATAGCGGGACTGAATTGCGACCAATACCAAGCCGGTTGCAAAATACAGAATGACATTTATTCCATATGCTGCCGCGTGGAACGGCAGGAATTCCAGAGCGACGTTCACCAGATACTCGACAGTTCCCATGCAAACGCGCCCCGAAACACAGCGGGCGGAGTGGCAGCAAGCTGCCACTCCGCCCTAGGAGCATGTCCATACAGGGGGACCGCCCCGGATTCTTCCTGGCGGGTCGACACTGCGTGGAAACACGCTTGCGACCCGCCGTTGTTGGCAAAAATGTATCTGAATGCGCCCAATCACTCCAGAAATTTAACAGGAAGCGCTTGGCTCAAGTCACGTTATTGGGTCGTCGTTAGTACCGTATTGAAGCGCTCCAGCGCCCAGTCGACCTCATCTGCCGTAATGACCAGCGGCGGGGCGATGCGGATTGTGTGGTCATGGGTATCCTTCGCAAGGATTCCCTGCTCCCGGAGCGCCTCGCAATAGGCGCGGGCGCCGCCGGCCTCGGGATGCAGCTCGACGGCCAACATCAGACCGCGACCGCGCACGTCGCGCACGGCGTTGGAGCGGATCGAGCGCAGGCCTTCGATGAAGCGCTGCCCCTGCCGTTCGGCATTCTCGATCATCCCTTCCTCAGTCAGCACCTGGAGCGCCGCTCGGGCGACCGCGCAGGCCAGCGGATTGCCGCCGAAGGTCGAGCCGTGCTCGCCCGGCTGCAGGACGCCCAGCACCTCCGAGTTGGAGAGCACTGCCGAGACCGGATAGAAGCCGCCCGACAACGCCTTGCCGACCAGCGTGACGTCCGCCTCGATGCCCTCATGCTCCTCGGCAAGCAGCTTGCCGGTCCGGCCCAGACCCGTCTGGATCTCGTCGAGGATCAGCGTGACGTTGTGCTGCGTGCAGAGTTCCCGGGCGCGGGTGAAATATCCTGCAGGCGGGATCAGGATGCCGGCCTCGCCCTGGATCGGCTCGACGAGGAAGGCGACGGTGTTCGGGGTAATCGCCTGTTCGAGCGCATCGATGTCGCCGAAGGGAACCACCCGAAACCCCGGAGCGAAGGGGCCGAAACCGGTCCGGGCCACGGGATCGGTCGAAAACCCGACAATCCCGAGGGTGCGTCCGTGGAAGTTGTTGGCGCAGACGATGATCTCGGCCTTGCCGGCCGGGACGCCCTTGACCTCATACCCCCACTTGCGCACCGCCTTGACGGCGCTCTCCACCGCCTCGGCGCCGGAGTTCATCGGCAGGATCTTGTGAGCGCCCGTGAGCCTGGCGAGATCCTCATAGAGAAGCGCCAGCTGATCGTTGCGAAAGGCGCGGGAGGTGAGCGTCAACTTTGCCGCCTGCTCGGTCATCGCCGCGAGAATCTTCGGGTGGCAGTGCCCCTGATTGACCGCCGAATAGGCCGCAAGGCAATCCATGTAGCGGTTGCCGTCGACATCCCACAGCCAGACGCCCTCGCCCCGCGTCAGCACGACGTCGATCGGCTTGTAGTTGTGCGCGCCGAGCTCGTGTTCGGCGGCGATATAGTCTTCGGGCAGGCGGGTCACATCCATCTCCATTAATTCGGTGCCCGTTTCAGGCAAAGGCCTGGGTCGGGCGGTCCATGACGTCCTGGCCGAAGAGGCTGGCGACAAGCTCGGCAAGAGCGATGGCGCTGCGGCCGCGTTCGTCCAGGAAGGGGTTGAGCTCGACGATATCGAGCGACACGGTGACGCCGGCATCCTCCAGCAGCTCCATCACCAGATGGGCTTCGCGGTAAGTGGCCCCGCCGGGAACGGTGGTGCCGACGCCGGGGGCAATGCCGGGATCGAGAAAATCCACATCAAGCGATACATGAAGAACACCGCCCTCTTGACTGACTTTCTTCAGAAAGTCCCGCATGAGAAGCGAGACGCCGTTCTCGTCGATCTGCCGCATGTCGCAGACCGTCACGCCGCGGCGGCGCAGCAGTTCGCGCTCCTGGGGGTCGATGGAGCGGGCGCCGAAAACGCACATGCGGGAGGGATCGATGACGGCGCGCGGCGCATCGGCCATCACGGGAAAGAGTTCCTCCTCACCCGCCGCCAGCGCCAGCGACATGCCGTGGAGATTGCCGGAGGGCGAAATGGACGGCGTGTTGAAGTCGGCATGCGCGTCGAGCCAGAGCACATACAGAGGGCGCCCCTTCTCGTGCCAGTAGCTCGCGACCCCGGAGAGAGAGCCCATGGAGAGCGAATGGTCGCCGCCCATGAACACCGGCAGATGGCCGTCATCGCACAGGCGACGCGCTTCATGCGCCAGCGGGCGCACCCAGGAGGCGACCACCTCAGGCACATGCGCCCTGCCCGGCAGGTGGAGCGGAGCAATCCGCTCCAGAGGGATCTGCACGACATCCCCGAAATCGCTCACCGACCAGCCGAGCGCTTCAAGCCGCTCTGTAAGACCTGCGACGCGCAGTGCCGCCGGCCCCATGGCGGCGCCGCGCCGTCCCGTGCCTGCCTCCAGCGGCACGCCAAGAAGTGCGATCGGTTGGGTCCTGTCCGTCGACATGCATCCGTCTCCTGCCTTGCTGTCTGATCCATCAACGATCTGCCGGGCAAATGGATCCGGCAACCGTCAGCGACAGCCTAGCTCAGGTCGAATGATGTCCGGATGAAGAGTGAGCGAACAGGTGATAATTCGTCAGATTGTCGATATGATCTTACAAACTGAAAAACTCAGTCTGGCAAAGTGACAAGATGGACGATCTGGACCGCCGACTCATAGCCCTGTTGCGCCACGACGCGCGCCTGCCCGTTGCCTCCCTTGCGGCCGACCTCGGCGTATCGCGGGCGACCGTGAAGGCGCGTATCGACAGACTGACGGAAACGGGCGTCATTCAGGGGTTCACCGTGCGCCTTCGCAGCCACGAGGCCGGCGGCCGCGTGCGTGCGATCATGATGATCGAGGTCGAGGGGCACCGGGCGGAGACCGTGGTGCGGCGGCTGCAGGGCTTTCCGGAAGTGCGGGCCCTGCACACGACCAACGGCCGCTGGGATGTGGTCGCCGAACTGGAGACCGACACGCTGGAGGCGTTCGACCGCTTGCTCTCCACCGTCCGCCTGCTCGATGGGATAGCCGGCTCGGAAACCAGCATCCTGTTGTCATCTCGCAAAGGGTAGTGCAGAAAGCTAGCGTCGATTGGGTTTGCCCAAATCCTATGCATGCCAGTCAGGCACCGCAAAACCCGATCGCCTCATATTGGCTGAAACGTGAAAATTTTTGTAGCCATCGCCCTGGTCTTTACTGCGACCTATACAATCGGGCTGGTCGTCGCTGTCGGCACCTGGATCCTGCTGATCGACAACGTGACTGCGCCATTCGTTCTGCGGGAGTGGCAGCACGCGAACACGCTCACCAACTTTATCCCGTTTTTTCTCGTTATCGCTGCCTCGGGAATAGCATGTTCCTGGCGGACACTTTCCTCGTTGCGTCTGACGTCACACAGCCCACTGACCATTCGTTATTTTGTAAAGAGCAAGACGTGGCATATCGCTCTTGTCCTGTCTGCGATCTCACTCGCAATTACCGTCAAGTCTTCTATCGTTCCGGCCTATCAGCCCACCGAATTACGGGCACTTCCATACCCCATCAAACTCTTGATGATATTTGCCACGCATGCGTTTCTTGTCAGGCTTGCGTTGATGCCCATAAGAAACCGAAGACGTTAGAATGGATCGAACCGCAACCCGAACCGTTGCTTTGCCGGTTTCAAAAGCACAACGGATACTGAGAGATACAATGCAGTCCCTGGGATACAGCAGGACGACAGCGGAGTTGGGTGTCTGGTCGGCAATATGGCTGGAGGAACGCCAACTTTCCGGAATCATCAAGCTCGTCGTCTACTTGTGTCTCGTGAAAGATACTCCGTTCGAAGAGCTCAAGCCGCGGCGCGATCTCGAGCTTGGCCTCAAGGGCATCTGTCCGTTTATGTTGGCGGAGGCACTGGTTCAGCTCTCGGATCACTGGATCCTCAAGAACGGCGTGGTTTGTGGCGCGCCCGCAGAAGTCAACCTAGCGATGGCGTCTCTTGCCGACTGGGCTGGCCTTCGCAACCAGTCGCTCCGACTAACTCACCTCGATTACCAATGCCGCTACTCGACGGATGGGTGGGAATTCGAATCCGGCGACACCACCAAGTTTGGAGGTGTGCACCCGTCTTCCCAGCATCCCATGACCGTGGAGTTGTGCGATGGGTTCTCGCCACCGAACAGGCGACGGAAGCTGAAAGAAATCGAGCTTCCCCGGCGCCGCTTGCAAAAGAGCGGCCTCCTCGACCTGAGCTGAATTCCGAAAATCAAAATATGCGCAGAACGCAAAACGGCCCGCCAGAGGCGGGCCGTAGAGTGTCGCAAGGTGATCGGTGACGATCAGCGCTTGGAGAACTGGAAGCTCCGGCGAGCCTTCCGGCGGCCGTACTTCTTACGCTCCACAACGCGGCTGTCGCGCGTCAGGAAGCCTTCCTTCTTGAGGATGCCGCGCAGCTCCGGCTCATAGTGGGTCAGAGCCTTGGAGATGCCGTGACGCAGCGCGCCGGCCTGGCCGGACAGACCGCCGCCGGAAACGGTGGCGATCACGTCGTACTGGCCATCGCGGTCGGTCAGGACGATCGGCTGGCGCAGGATCATCTGAAGGACCGGACGCGCGAAATACGCGGAGTAGTCCTTCTTGTTGATGGTGATCTTGCCCGTGCCCGGCTTGATCCAGACGCGCGCGATGGCGTCCTTACGCTTGCCGGTGGCATAGGCGCGGCCGAGGGAGTCCAGCTTCTGGACATGCACCGGGGCTTCGGCCTGGGCGGTGCCCATGGCGCCGCCGAGTTCTTCGAGGGACTGGAGCTCAGCCATGGATTAGGCCCTCTTTCCGTCGTTCTTCGCGTTGAAAGCCTTGAAGTCGACCGGAACCGGCGACTGGGCCTCGTGCGGATGCGTGGCACCGGAATAGATCCGGAGATTCTTGAGCTGGGCGCGGCTCAGCGGGCCACCCGGCATCATGCGCTTCACAGCCTGCTCAAGCACACGCTCGGGGAAACGACCCTCGAGAATGGCGCGGGCGGTGCGCTCCTTGATGCCGCCGGGGAAGCCGGTGTGCCAGTAGTACTTCTTGTCGTAGTACTTCTTGCCGGTCAGCACCGCCTTGTCAGCGTTGATCACGATGACATTGTCACCGCAGTCGATGTGAGGCGTGAAGGTCGGCTTGGTCTTGCCGCGCAGCGTGTTGGCAATGAAGGCGGCCAGGCGGCCGACGACAACGCCTTCTGCGTCGATCAAGATCCACTTCTTCTCGACCTCGGCCGTCTTGGCAGAATAGGTCTTCATGGCTGTGGTCCGTCTTTGGTCGCGGGCGCCGCGATCAGTGCGGAACGCCCGAGGTCAAGCAAAACGGGCCCCGAAACGGGCCCGCTTCCTGTCGGCGCAGGATGTACGCGCCTTCGCACGCACTGTCAATGCACTTGAAACTCGCTTCGCCATAAATTCATAAGCAAAAACAATGCAGTATAAAAACGGTATATTGATACCACACAAAATCAAGCGTTTTTGCCGCCTCAGCGGGGCGGAATCGAATAGGTGGCCGTTGCGTGAGCCACGATATCGCCTCCTGCCCGGCCGGTAATGGCGCATTCGGTGACGGCAAGCCGCTTGCCGAGCTTGAGCAACCGGCAGGTGCCGACGAGATCGCCAGGCTCCGGCTTGCGCAGGAAGTTCATGTTGAGATTGGTGGTGACCGCAAGCGCGACCGGGCCGATATGCGCCAGGATCACCGCATATGCGGCGAGATCGGCCAGCGCCATCATGGTGGGGCCGGAGATCGTCCCGCCCGGCCGAAGGTGCTTTTCGGAGGCCTTCACCGACAGCACGGCCTCGCCAGGAGCCACCGCCTCGATTTCATAGATGCGTCCGTCCACATGGATCTGCGGGAATTCGCGGTCCAGAAAGTCGTTGAGCTCGGCGACGGTCATGATGGGCTGCACGGATCCGGTTCCTTCCCTATAGAGTTTTCTCTTTTGACGCTTTCGTTAACGTAAGCCGCAAAAAGCGACAAGTGACAAGGGGAACGAAGGTCCCTTTGTGGGGCTTTCGGCTTGCCCTATAACGGAGAAAGACAGGGAGACTACGCCATGACCGATGCAACAGCCGCTGAAGCAACCACGACCAGGGAGAGCGGGCCGATCGCCCGGGAACTGTCCGGCGGAGTGCTGCGCCTGACGCTGAACCGGCCAGAGCGGCGCAACTCGCTTTCCGAAGAGATGATGGCGGCACTGCAGGACGCGCTGGATGCTGCGGCCGATGACATCGCCGTGCGAGTGATCCTCCTGAGGGCCGAAGGCAATGTGTTCTGCGCCGGCCATGACCTGAAAGAAATGACCGCCGCCCGTAGCCAGTCCGACCGCGGCCGCGTCTATTTCACCGAGGTGATGAACCGCTGCGCCCGCCTGATGCAGACCATCGTCACACATCCCAAACCGGTGATCGCCGAGGTCGACGGCATGGCGACTGCGGCTGGGCTCCAACTCGTCGCCTCCTGCGATCTGGCCATCGCCAGCGACCGCGCCCGCTTCTGCACGCCTGGCGTCAATATCGGCCTGTTCTGCTCCACCCCGATGGTGGCCTTGTCGCGCAACGTCTCGCGCAAGCAGGCGATGGAGATGCTGCTGACCGGCGAGATCATCGATGCCTCGACGGCGCGCGAGTTCGGGCTCGTCAATCGGGTCGTGCCGGCGGACTACCTTGCGCAGGTGACGGCGAAATATGCCGAGACCATCGCTTCCAAGTCACCGCTGACGCTGAAGTACGGCAAGGAAGCCTTCTACGCCCAGGCGGAAATGTCGCTCGCCGATGCCTATCGCCATTGCGCTCAGGTGATGGTGGAGAACATGCTGGCGCGCGATGCGGAAGAAGGTATCGGTGCCTTTATCGAGAAGCGCACACCCGAATGGACCGGTGAGTGAGAAAAAAGTGAGCGACATCCAGCACGACACCTATCCGGACAGCTACATCCGCGCGATCCTTGACGACGTGAAGACCATCGCCATGGTCGGCGCGAGCCCGAACACCGTCCGCCCGTCCTATTTCGTCCTGAAATACATGCTGTCGAAAGGCTACGAGGTTTTCCCGATCAATCCCGGCCAGGCGGGCAAGGAGATCCTCGGCCAGACGGTCTATGCCAGCCTTGCGGAGGTGCCCTCGCCCGTCGATATGGTCGATATCTTCCGCAATTCGGACGCCGCGCTCGCGGTGACCCAGGAGGCGCTGCAGCTTTCGCCGCCTCCCAAGGTCATCTGGATGCAACTGTCTGTGAGGAACGACGAGGCGGCCAAGCTCGCGGAGGCCGCCGGCGTGCGCGTCGTCATGGATCGCTGCCCGAAGATCGAATATGGCCGCCTGTCAGGCGAAATCGGCTGGACCGGGGTCAACTCGCGCACGCTTTCGGCCAAACGTCCGGCGCTGAAAGGCGGCTTCCAGCACCGCGGGTTGCGGAAGGACTGAGCTTGTTCTCCTGGGCCTGCCGCCCTCGTCGCGATCATATCGCTTGTCGCTGCGGGTCTCGCGATGATCATCGCAGGCAGCCGGAAGGGCCGCTACGGCAGACGCCGGTCCTTCGGAAACGTACAGGACCGCGGCTCCACCAGCGTGGATACGGACGGCTGCGATAGCGACCGACGTCGCAGCGCAAATAACCCCGTCTGGCAAAAGCCGTTTCCGCCAGCCACCTGAATTGAAATCTCTTTCCTTTGACCTGCCTGCGGGCATCGGCCAGTATGCCGCCGATTTGCAGTCACGGAGGAATTCATGAGCGACCGCATTCCCGGTTTTTCGACGCTGGCAATCCATGCCGGTGCGCAGCCCGACCCGTCCACCGGCGCGCGGGTGACGCCGATCTACCAGACCACGTCCTTCGTCTTCGACGATGTCGATCACGCTGCGTCGCTGTTCGGGCTGCAGGCCTTCGGCAACATCTACACACGCATCACCAACCCGACGACTGCGGTTCTGGAAGAGCGCGTGGCAGCACTGGAAGGCGGTACGGCGGCTCTTGCGGTGGCGTCCGGCCACTCGGCACAGCTGCTTGCGTTCCATACGATGATGACGCCGGGCGACAACATCGTTGCCGCCAACAAGCTCTATGGCGGCTCGATCAACCAGCTCAACCACTCGTTCAAGAGCTTCGGCTGGGAAGTGAAGTGGGCCGATGCAACCGATCCGGAGAGCTTTGCGGCGCTGATCGACGACCGCACCCGAGCGATCTTCGTCGAGAGCCTTGCAAATCCCGGCGGCGTCGTGGTCGATCTCGAGGCGATCTCGAAGGTCGCCAAGGCTCACAACGTCCCGCTCGTCGTCGACAACACCCTGGCCACCCCGTATCTGTGCCGTCCGATCGAGCACGGCGCCGACATCGTGCTGCACTCGCTGACCAAGTTCATGGGTGGCCACGGCAACTCCATGGGCGGCGTCATCGTCGATGGCGGCAGCTACGACTGGTCGTCGACCGACCGCTATCCGATGCTGTCGAAGCCGCGCCCGGAATATTCCGGCATGGTGCTGCACGAGACCTTCGGCAACTTCGCCTTCGCCATCGCATGCCGCGTGCTCGGCCTGCGCGATCTCGGCCCTGCGATCTCGCCGATGAATTCGTTCATGATCCTGACCGGCATCGAGACGTTGCCGCTGCGTATGCAGCGCCACAGCGACAACGCGCTGAAGGTGGCCCAGCATCTGGCCAGCCACGACAAGGTGGCATGGGTCTCCTATGCAGGCCTGCCGGGCGATGCGAACCACGCCAGGCAGCAGAAATACATGCCGAAGGGCGCGGGTGCCGTCTTCACGTTCGGCGTCAAGGGGGGCTATGAGGCCGGCGTTGCGCTTGTGTCGAACTGCCAGATCCTGTCGCATCTCGCCAATATCGGCGACACGCGCTCGCTGATCATCCACCCGGCATCCACCACCCACCGTCAGCTCACCGACGAGCAGAAGACGGCGGCAGGTGCCGGTCCGGATGTGGTGCGCCTTTCGATCGGCCTCGAGGATGCAGAAGACATCATCGCCGATCTCGACCAGGCGCTGGCCACGGTTTGAGCGAACGTCGCTTCCCAGAAACGAAAAAGCCGGGCATCACGCCCGGCTTTTTTTGTGGCTGTGTCGATTGGTTGCGTCAGGAGCGAGCGGGCTCGGCGAAGCGTACCCGCGCCCAGAACTCAACGACCGCCATCATCACGATCACGATGAAGCCCTGATGGGAGAGCGCCAGCCAGAATGGCACGTGACCGAGCAGCGTGCCGATGCCGATCAGCATCTGGACGAAGAGGATCGCCACGACGGCATGCGCTGCCCCTCGCAGATGGCGCGCGGCCTCGCTCCGATAGACCGCCCACATGGCCCAGAGCGCAAAGCCGACGATCAGATAGGCGGTCATGCGATGCTGGAACTGGACCGTCAGAACGTTCTCGAAGTGATTGATCCAGGCCGGAACCATGGTCCACAGGCCCGAGGGAATGAACTGTCCGTCCATCAGCGGCCATGTGTTGAAGGACAGGCCCGCCTTGAGGCCGGCGACCAGCCCGCCGAGAAAGATCTGCAGCACAAGCAGGCCGAGCATGAGCTTTGCCGTCCCCGAGAACGGACGCGATGCCTGCGGGCTCGCCGAGGCGCGATCAGCCGGGATCAACGCGAGATATCGGGCCAGGGCGAAGAGATAGATGAAGATCAGGCAGGCCAGCGTCAGGTGCGTTGCAAGGCGATACTGGCTGACATCGACGCGCTCGGCGAGGCCCGATACCACCATCCACCAGCCGACCACGCCCTGCATGCCCCCGAGCACGAATCCGCCGACGAGCCAGGGCAGCAGCCATCGCTCGATCCGCCCGCGCCACCAGAACCAGACAAGCGGTACGAAGAACGCAAGGCCGATGACGCGACCCAGCAGGCGATGCCCCCATTCCCACCAGAAGATGAACTTGAACTCCTCAAGCGACATCCCCTTGTTGATCAGCTGGTACTCGGGGATCTGGCGGTATTTCTCCAGCTCCTCCTCCCACTCTGCGACGGAAAGCGGAGGGATGACGCCGTGGATCGGCTTCCACTCGGTGATCGACAGGCCGCTGTCGGTGAGGCGGGTTGCACCGCCGACCACGATCATGGCGAAAATCAGCACGCAGATCGCGTAGAGCCAGAAACGAATGGCCTTCCGGTCGGAGGCGATACGAGCGGTGGCATCGTCCAGCGGAGCGGAGAGCGGGGCTGCCATCGTGTCGGACATGGGGAGTTACCGTGCCGTGATATGGGAGGCGGCACAGAGCGTGCCGCAAGCCTGAGCGGGGTTATAGGCACGGGGCGCGGAAGACAAGGGCTTGACGAGCGGGGGCGCTGTGACACATGCACTCATGCGACGCTGACAAGAGCGAACCCTACCCGCTCAATGTCGAGAGGCGGGCACAATGCCCCTGCCCCACCGGTCCGGAGACGAGATGCGAAACCCCGTGCGTAAATTCATCGGCATGTTGGTGCTGGTCATCTTCGTGATCTCATACGCTTTTACGGCGATGGTGATCGGCGACATGACGTTGCAACACTCGTCGCGCGTTGTGCAGCTGCTATATTTCGGTATCGCAGGCATTGCCTGGACGATTCCGGCCGGCGCCATCATCTGGTGGATGGAGCACGGCTTCCGGATCAGCCGCAGGCGGGATGCGGATTGATCGTGTCCCGAAGGCGGCGCGCCGCATTATAGACCGGGAACGGCGCACCGGTCAGGTATTGCGAAACGATCGCCGCGCTCTGGAAATAGCCGTTGAGCGAGATGCGCGGCAGGGCCATCGGCTCCAGGTCCGGGGACAGAACGCCGGGACGGGTCGTGACGGCAGCAGCAAAGCCGAGCTCGCGGATTACCTCCATCGACTGGACATTGACCGCCGCCTCGTACCCATAGGGATAGGCGAAGACGCAGGGGTGAACGCCGAGCTCCTGTTCGAGACGTTCCAGCCCCTTGGCAACATCCCGTCGCATGCGATCGCGCGTCAGGCGCGCCAGCGCATAATGATCGTGGGTATGCGCCCCGACCGAAAACAGCGGGTCGCGCAGCATGTCGCGCAATTCGTCCCAGCTCAGGATCAGCTCCTCTGCAAGTCCTGGCAGGTCGACCCCGTGGATGGTTGCCAGCCGGCGCAGTTCCAGGCGCTGGGAATCTTCACCAAGATCCCGCGTGAACCAGTGCAGGAGGTGACAGAACACCTTCTCCTTGTCCGCGTCGGTGCGGGCGGAAAAGCGGCGCATGCTGGCGCCCACCGGCACCTCCACTTCATCCGCCGTCGTGACGATCCTCTCGAGCGCTTCCCACCAGATCTCAGAACTGCGATCGGCAAAGCCCGAGGTCACGAAAATGGTGAAAGGCGCCGAATGGCGCTTCAGCACCGGCCAGGCATGAACGAGATTGTCGCGGTACCCGTCGTCGAAGGTCAGCGCGGCGAAGCGCTTGCCGTCGTAGTTCGGCTCGCGCATGCGTTTGACGGCTGTCTCCAGGGAGACGATCTCCATGCCCGCGGAGCGGATCTGCCGGATCGTGCGGTCGAGAAATTCAGGTGTGATTGTGAGATGGGCATTGGGGGCAAAGCCCTTCGGCGCCTCGGCCGGCCGTACGCTGTGCAGTGTGAAAATGACGCCCCGGCCGCCGGTGAATGGCGACAACAGACGGCCCACCCCGCTCCAGTGCAAGAGCTTGCAGCCTCCAGCCAATAGGTGACGCCGCAGATCCATCTTCTCAAAATGCCTCTTTCCGGCGAATACGTACCGGTTTTTTCAACTGGGGGAAGCATATCGACGTTTTCTTTAGAACTCCTTGCTAGTCAGGTCGACAATCGAACGAGTGGCAATCAGGTCAACAACGACGAGAGCATGGCGGATGGGGAACGCAATGATCAGGTCGGTCGGACTGTTCCGGTCGGATGACTGGGATACGATGGACATTGAAGCGATGAGGCTGGATGCCATGCTCGAAAATGGCGAGTTCGCCGTACGCACGCATCGCAACCCGGCGGATGCCGCCTGCGCCTGGCGCCATCTGGAGGAGAACGCCTTCGGCACGCTGTTCACCAGCTACGAGTGGCTCGCCTCCTGGTATGAGCATGTGGGGCGCCCACGCGGCATCGAGGCGGTCATTGTCGTCGGGGAGATCGAGGGCGAGCCCGCGTTCCTGCTGCCGCTCGCCGTGATGAAGGCATGTGGCGGCGCCGTTCGGCTCGGCCGATTCCTCGGTGACTTTCACGGCAACCAGAACAGCGGTCTCTGGCGGCGGGATGTCTTTGCCGGCATTCACGGCAAGAGCCTGCGCAAGGCGTTGCTGCGCATCGGGCGCGAGCACCGTATCGATCTCTTCGACCTCAAATACGTTCCGGCCACCATGGATGATCGCGTCCATCCGCTGATCGACCGGCATGCCACCGAGAGCCTGAACGCGGTTCACGCCTTTCCGCTGCAGTCCGATTTTGAGGCGCTCTACAAGGAGCGCCGCAGCGCCAGTGCCCGCAAGAAGCTGCGGGTGAAGGAAAAGAAGCTCGCGGAACTGGGCGGTCTCGTCTGGCGCAAGGCAGCGGACGAGGAAACGGCCCTGCACTTCCTGGACACGCTGGTTTCGCAGCGCAGTGCACGCCAAGCCTCGCAAGGCATCCCCAACGTTTTCGAGCCGACCGACGTTCGAGGCTTTCTCACAGACCAACTGCGGGGCGCGATCCGCGATCACTCCGAGCATGTCACCATCCACGCGCTGGAAGCGGGAGGACGCATCCGCGCGACCTACCTTTGCGGCGTGCAGTATGGCCGATACCACGCCTATACCAACAGCATCGACGAAGAGGTGGCGGCCTGCAGCCCCGGCGACATCCTGCTGAATCATGTGATTGCGGATGCCTGCCGGCTTGGGGCCCACACCTTCGATTTCGGCCTTGGAGCGGAGCGCTACAAGACCGCATGGGCCGACAAGGAAGTGCTGATGGATGTGGAGATCCCGGTTACGCTCACAGGGCACCTTGCGCAGCGCGGGATCAAGCAGGTGCGCAATCTCAAGCGCCAGATCCGCAACACGCCGGCGCTCTGGCAGGTGGTTCGCGCCATGCGCAAGCTGAAGGGCTAAGCAGCCGTCCAAGCGGTTCATCCAACAAGAAAGGCCAGGCGAAACGCCTGGCCTTTCTTGTTTTGGAGCCTGGTTCCAGGCAGCTTTCCCGTTACGGGATCAGGCCGCCATGTCGGCCCAGCCTGTCCCGCTGCCCTTGGTTCCGTCATTCACCGTCTCGACGATCACCGGCGCGCCGGTCTGATCTTCAAGCATGCGCATGGCGTCCTCCATCTCCGGATCGGCGGGGGATCCGCCCGACGCCACCACGACCTGATCGGCCATCGCCAGGATCTGGGCGCTGATCAGCGAATCGTCGATCAGCCCGAGGTCGAAGAACACCTGATCGTAGGTGTGATCGATCGCCTCCATCAGCATCTCGAACCGTTCGTTCTGGGCGAGCTCGTCATCTATCGCGCGGCGTCCGGCCTCGATCACATGAGCGCGGGACGCCGCATCCCGGTAAATGACGCCGGCGAAAGAGGCCGTTCCGTCCAGCAGTTCCGCAAAGCCGGGAACGGCCTCCGGGTCGGCAAGGTCAGGCCGCACCTCGAGAAACAACGGCATCACGCCCTCTTCTGCGGCGGCGCGGACAAGACGGAACGTCACGCTCTGCGAGATCTCGTCGCTGTCGACGCTGAGCACCGCGACACGGCGCGGACGCGTCGCCGAGGGCGCCGCGGCAGGTCCATCGAGCCCGGAGACGGGGGGCGTTGCCACTGCCTCGGCATCCTGCAGCGTGTCGTCTTCGACATCGGTCGAAGCCGCCGTTGCGGCCTGAGCAGAAACGGGAGCAGACCATCCATAGGAGAACGTCGAGGCGCCGGCGCGGTATGTCGGAAGGCCCGCAGCTTCGGCGGACGGCCGTGCGCCGCTGCCCACGTGCGAAGGGGCGGCAACCGGATTTGCAGTTTCTCCGGTCTCGATCACGCGAGTGACGAACGCGCGCCCCGAGACGAAAACACCGAGAATGACGGCAATGGCCGAGAGCATGAGCGACACGAATGCGGCGATAGCAACGGTTTGCGGCACCTTGGGAGAGAACGGCTCCAGTGGAACCGTCGCCCGGGAGATGACGCGCGCATCGGCGCCGATGGCGGTGGCATTGCGCCGAGTGTCCGCCTCGCGGTAGCGGGTCATCAACTGGTCGAGCTGGGTCGCCTTGACCGCCGCCTCCCGCTCCAGATCCCGCAGACGCACCTGATCGTCGTTCGACCGTGCCGCGCGGGTCTTCAGCTGTTCCAGCGTCGCCTGTAGAGAAGCCACCCGCTCCTGCTGGATACCTGCCTCGTTCTCAAGGCCCGCGGCCACGCGCCCGGCTTCCTGGCGGATCTGCCGTTCGAAATCGTCGAGCTGCGACCGCAACGCGCGAATCTGAGGATGGTTGGGAAGCAGCGTCGTCGACAATTCGGCGATACGAGCCTGCAGCTCCACCTGGCGTTCGCGCAGGCGCTGGATCAGCTGCGAATTCAGCACGTCCTGCATTCCGTCGAGCGACCCGCCACCGGCAAGCTGGCTGCGGATCAGCTTGGCCCGCGCCTCGGCCTGGGACTGGGCCGCGCGGGCATCAGACAGTTGAGTGCCGATCTCGCCGAGCTGCTGGCGATCAAGCGTCTGGTTGTCGGCTCCCAACAGGAGGTCGTTCTTCGAGCGGAAATCCTCCGCGCGCTTTTGCGCCGCCTGGACCTCCTCGCGCAGACGCTCGATCTGCGGCTCAAGAGAGGCCGCAGCGATATCGGTCGTCTCGCGCTTCACCGACGACTGCAGATCCAGATATTCCTCGACAACCGCATTGGCGACCCGGGCAGCGAGTTCAGGATCGCGGGAGACATAGCGAACAGAGATGACGCGCGAGCCGTCGACGCGAAAAACCTCGAGATTGTCATAGAAGACCTTGAGGACCCGCTCTTCGCGGGTGTTGCTGTCGCCGTCCCGCATCAGCCCGAGCGCAACGAACATCTCGCGGACCAGGCTGCTGGAGCCGGCCTCGAACTCCGGAACGCTGGCAAGATCCAGCCGCTGAGCGACGCGCCGCATCAGGTCGCGCGACTGCAGCAGCTCGACCTGGCTGGCGACGCCCTCGGTGTCGAGCAACGCCCTCTCCTCTTCCGCCCCGCGCACGTCGCCGGGATAGACGATGTTGGAAGTCTCGATCAGCACTTTCGATTCGGCGCGGTAGCGCGCGGGAACGAACTGGAGAATGACGAATGTCAGGATCACCGCCCCGACGACGAGCGGCACGATCCAGCGGAGCGAACGACGCAATGCCGTAAGGATCGCCGAAAGGTCGATCTCGACGCGCTCGTCGACGCCGGGCGGGCGGACGTCAGGTGCGTGCGGCTGATTCATGCTCGCTACTCCGGAAGGATGTCTGCGAGGATGATGACGATTCATGGTAAGCGGAGAGTTAACCTCCGGTCGATACCGTAAACCTGAAAGACGACACCGAAGCCGCCGGGATTCACCGCAAGTTAACCACGTTGCGGAAAAGAATGGCGCAATCGCTTCAGGAGATCGGAATGTTCACGCGCCTCATCGCCGTCCTCTGCCTGGCTCTGACGGTCGCCGCCTGCAGCGGATACCGCCAGCCCCCCACGGCATTCCACGACATTCTCACCAAACCCTACCGTCTTGATTCCAGTGACGTGCTGCGAGTGATCGTGTTCGGTCAGCAGGACCTCAACAACACCTATACGGTGGACCAGGCCGGCTATATCGCGATGCCGCTCATCGGCAGCGTCGCAGCGCGTGGCCTGACGGTTCGCGAACTCGAAGCACAGATCACAAACCGCTTGAAAAACGGGTACTTGCGCGATCCGGACGTGTCCGTAGAGGTCGCCACCTACCGCCCGGTCTTCGTCATGGGCGAAGTCAGCAATGCAGGCCAGTACCCTTATGTCGCAGGCATGACCGCCCAGAACGCGATCGCCACCGCCGGCGGCTTTACGCCTCGCGGGCAGCAGAACTCGGTCGACATCACGCGCCAGATCAATGGCGAGGTGATCAGCGGCCGCGTGCCGATCACCGACCCCGTCCGGCCCGGCGACACGATCTATGTCCGGGAGCGATTCTTCTAATCATCGCGCGATCTTCGCAGCCTTCGCGGATTAACCAGCGACTCATCCCTGTCTGCTAACGTTCTTCAAGCGTGACCTGGAAGATAATCCAGGCGCGCTGAAGCGTTGAGCCAGGGAGTTTCCAGATGACCGCCGCGCCCTTGCGCATCGTTCACATCGTTCGCGCCCCGATCGGCGGCATCTTTCGGCACATCTCGGATCTGGCGCTGGCCCAGACACGTGCCGGCCACCAGGTCGGAGTGATCTGCGACGCTTCCACCGGCGGCGCCTTCGAGGCCGAGGCCATCGCCCGGCTCGCTCCGCAACTCGCCCTCGGCATTGCACGCTTTCCGATGCGCCGGCAGGTTACCCCCGCCGACCTTGGTGCAGCCTTTTCTCTTTTCCGCCACGTGCGCGACCTGAAGCCGGACGTCCTGCATGGCCATGGCGCCAAGGGCGGCGTTTTTGCGCGTGCGATCGGCACCTTTCTGCGGCTTCGCGGGCGCAAGGTCACGCGAATCTACTGCCCGCACGGCGGCAGCCTCCACTACGATCCGCAGCGCATCGAGGGGCGAATCTATTTCGCGCTGGAGCGGTTGCAGGAGCGGTTCACCGACGGGCTCGTCTTCGTTTCCGACTACGAGTACTCTGCGTACGAATCGAAGGTCGCACAACCGAAGGTCGCAGCCCGCGTCGTCTATAACGGATTGGCCCCCGAGGAATTCTCCGAAGTACCGCCCCAGGCAGATGCGGCCGACTTCATGTTCATCGGCATGCTTCGCGACCTGAAGGGACCCGATCTTTTCATCCAGGCGCTGGCACAGCTGGAAAGAACCTATGGGATGACGGCACGCGCGCATATCGTCGGCGAAGGCGAAGATCGTCCGCGCTACGAAGCGATGGTGCGCGAATTCGGCCTGGAGCAGCGTGTCACGTTCCTCGGGGCCAAGCCCGCACGCGATGCCTTCCGTCAGGCACGCTGCGTCGTGGTGCCCTCCCGTGCGGAGGCCATGCCCTATATCGTTCTGGAAACGGTGGCTGCAAAAGTGCCTTTGATCGCAACACGTGTGGGCGGCATTCCCGAGATCTTCGGCCGCTATGCCGACAAGCTGGTAACGCCCGGCAATGTGGACGAACTGGCCGCGGCCATGGCCGCCGCCTTCAGCGACCCGGACGCCATGCGCCGGCGGGCGGAAGGGCAGCGCAAATGCCTTTCGGAAACGTTCAATGTCGAACTGATGAACGACCGCATCACCTCGCTCTATCTGGAAACACGAGGCGCAAAGCGGCAGGACAAGGCTGGACGGAGCCCGGAGACGTCGACGCTGGTATCTGCCAGCGCGTTGGCGAACCGGGAAGCCGGATCGCCGGGCAGGCATGAATGAAGGAGGCAAAGGACGTGCCCCCGCACCACACCGCGCAGCTTCTGCACAACGTCATGCCCAGCAGCGCCGAGAGCGATGCTGAAAACTCCGCGCAGCTGAACAACAGCAAGCTGTCTCCGCTGGCCATCAAGATCGCCAACGGTCTGCAGACCTCGGTCATCTCGCCGAGCGTTCTGGGCGGCACCGTGCGCCTTGCCGACCTGGCCATCGTCAGCGCCTTCGGCTTCGCGTCCCTGCATTCTGGAGGCGTGCCGCTCGCGTCTTCCACTGCGCTGTTGCCGGTCGGCACCGCACTGCTGCTGTCCTCTGCCTTCTTCCAGGCCTCGGACTGCTACCAGATCCCGTTGATGCGCAACATGGTGGCGCAGGCCGCGCGCATGACCATCGCCTGGACCCTGGTCTTCGTCACCTTGTTCATGGCCAAGACTTTCGGCAACGTCATGCGCGGCCTGCCGGGGGATCTTCTAATCATCTGGTACGGGTTCGGCCTTGCAACGCTGCTGACGGCCCGCACGCTTGTCACGATCTTCGTGCGCAAATGGACGCGCGAGGGCCGGCTGGAACGCCGGGCCGTGATCGTCGGCGGCGGTCAGGTGGCAGCCGATTTCATTCACGAGATCGAGCGCCAGCCCAACAATGATATTCGCATCTGCGGTCTGTTCGACGACCGCAAGGGCGACCGCTCGCCCGACATCGTCGCCGGCTACCCCAAGCTCGGGACGGTAAGCGACCTGGTGGAGTTCGCCCGCATCGCGCGCATCGACATGCTGATCGTGACGATCCCGCTGCGCGCGGAAAAGCGGCTGCTCGACTTCCTGAAGACGCTCTGGGTGTTGCCGGTCGACATCCGACTGTCGGCCCATACCGACAAGCTCACGTTTCGCGACCGCGCCTCGTCCTTCATCGGCACCGTGCCGATCGTCGATGTGGTGCACAAGCCGCTGGCCGACTGGGACAGCATCGCCAAGCGTGCCTTCGACCTGACTGTCGCCAGCCTGATGCTCGTGCTGCTGTCGCCGGTGATGATCGCGACCGCCCTGGCGGTGAAGCTGGACAGCAAGGGACCCGCCCTCTTCCGCCAGAAGCGCTACGGCTTCAACAACGAAGTCATCGAGGTTCTCAAGTTCCGCTCGATGTATCACGAGATGGCGGATCCGGGCGCGAAGAAGGTGGTGACCCGCAACGACCCGCGCGTCACCCGTGTCGGCCGCTTCATCCGCCGTTCGTCGCTGGACGAGCTGCCGCAGCTCTTCAACGTGCTGAAGGGCGACCTGTCGCTGGTCGGGCCGCGTCCGCATGCGGTCAATGCCCACACCAACGAGAAGCTCTGGGACGAGGTCGTCGACGGCTACTTCGCACGCCACAAGGTAAAGCCGGGTGTCACCGGATGGGCCCAGATCAATGGCTGGCGCGGCGAAGTGGACACGCCTGAGAAGATCCAGAAGCGCGTAGAGTACGACGTCTACTACATCGAGAACTGGTCGATCCTGTTCGACCTCAGGATCCTGCTGGCAACGCCGTTTGCCCTGTTCAAGTCGGAGAACGCCTATTGAGTGCGGCCACCCATAGCGGGTTTGCCGGTGGTGCGGGCCTGCGGGTCGACACGCGCCTCATCGGTACGCTCGCATTGTGGGTGGTCACGTTTCTCGGCGGTTTCGTGCTTCGCGAGCCAGCGCCCTACGAGCTTGCGATGGTCGTGGTGCTCTCCGGCTGGCTGCTCTCCGGCCCGAGGTTTTCCCCCGCCGTTGGCCCTCTGCTGCTGCTGGTGGTCCTGTTCATCTGCGGAGGCCTCATGGCGACGCTGATGTCGGACGATTTCGGCGAGGCGATCATGTACATCGCCGTGACCGGCTTTCTGGCCCTGACCGCCGTCTTCTTCGCTGCCGTGACCGCCAGCGATCCGACACGCCTTGCGACCATCGCCAATGCCTACACGGCCAGTGCCGTCATCGTCGCGATTCTCGGCATCGGTGGGTATTTCGGTGTCCTTCCCGGTAGCCTTTTCACTCTCTATGGCCGCGCCAAGGGCACGTTCCAGGACCCGAACGTCTTCGGCCCGTTCCTGGTGCTACCCTGGGCAGTCGCACTGCATGCGGTGCTGACCCGTCCGTTGAACCGCTCCCTGATCGCCCTTTCCGTCCTCGCGGTGCTCAGCTTCGGCATCCTGCTCAGCTTTTCGCGCGCAGCCTGGGGCCTTGCGGCCTTTTCGGGAGCCGGGCTCTACGTGATCCTATTCTCGATGACCCAGGACCGCGGCGAGCGCAGCCGGCTGATCCTCATCGGTATCGCCGGCGCCCTGGCGCTGCTGGCCATGATCGCCGTCGCGCTGTCGGTCGATTCCATCTCCGGTATGCTGCTGCAGCGTGCCAAGCTGGTGCAGGACTACGACACAGCACGCCTAGGTCGCTTCGCACGCTACTCGCTCGGCTTCCAGATGGTGCTCGACAATCCCTTCGGGCTCGGCCCCCTGCAGTTCCGCAACTTCTTTCCTGAGGACGAGCACAACACCTATCTGAAGGCGTTCACCACCTATGGCTGGCTTGGCGGCGTTGCCTATCTATCGCTCGTCGCCTTCACCGCCATCCGCCTCTTTCCGCTGATCTTCCAGCGGCGCCCCTGGACCTGGGCGGCGCAATGCGTGTTCGTTGTCCTGCTCGGGCATATGCTGATGTCGGCGATCATCGACACTGACCGCTGGCGCCATCTCTACCTTCTGTATGGCCTCGCCTGGGGACTTATCGCCTGCGAATACGCCTGGAGAAGCTCGGCCGGGCGCCGTCTCTCCACAGCCGGTGCACGGGTCGCGCATCAGCGGTGAGTGCAGGGCCTTAAGCGCTTGCGTGCCTCTTGCGAAGCGGATAGGAAGTACGGGCTCGCGTCAGCGGGCAGTCGGGCAGTAGCGCAGCCTGGTAGCGCACTTCACTGGGGGTGAAGGGGTCGTCGGTTCAAATCCGGCCTGCCCGACCATTTTTTTGCAATCCAGCCGATTGCACGACACGCCTGCAGCGGCCGGGATCCTGGCGAGCGCGCGGTGTGAAGCCAAATATTCCGGGATCTCCTGACAGTTCAGCGTCAACCGACGGCCACACGGGCGCCTTTCAGGCTCTGCTTGCGGACCGCTGCGCCGATGCCGACTGCCCGCCAGACAGCCGCTGGCACCCGGTGGGCCTCGCATTGTCGCTGGCTCTGCATGTCTCTGCCGTCCTTATCCTGATCCTCTTTGCCGATCCGCCGAAGCCTTTCGGCGTTGCCGGCGATGATGCGATTGAGGTCGTTCTGGTCTCGGCACGCGTGCGGGCGGTGCCGCAGCAAGGCGACCCCGCAGCACAGCAGCCATCATTGCCCCGACCTGTGCCCCCGAGGGACGAGCCAGAGCCGCAATCACCGGCGCCCCCCATCGCGCGCCCGGAGCCGGCGGTGCGTGCCGAAACGCCCCCCGAGCCTCGCGTGCCCGCAAGCCCGCCCTCCCCGTCCGGCAAGACGACCGATCGGCTGAGCCTGGCCCCTTCGCGCAAGCGCGAAATGGTCGAGGCCCGGACGCTCTACACCTCGCGGCTTCGAGACACGGCGCTCGGCCGCGCGTCGCTCGCCGACCTGGCGCTGGCCGATCCCGAAGAGCGGATATTCCAGCTATGCACCTACGAAGCCGTCGAGCAGCTGCGGCGCGAACACCCCGCACGGCGATTCGACTATGCCATTGCGGAAGCGCGCGAGGAGGCCACGCTGTCCGGGCTCAAACTCGAGGCCAAGGGAGCCGCGATCCAGGGGCGCGACCGCTGGTACGACCTGGCGTTTCGCTGCGAGGTTGCGAGCGACCTGATGGGGGTGACGGCCTTCTCCTATCTGCTCGGCGCGGAAATCACCCGCCCAGAGCGCGACGACCTAGACCTCCCCACAGGCGGCCCGGTCCACTGAGCACCCTGCAGCTTGTGCTGAGGTCTACTTGTGCAAGGCGCGAACGGCGCTACCATACCCGTCAAGGATCGGGAGAAGACAATTCCGGCCGACACGTGGGAGGAACGCATATGTGCCATCTCTTTGCCGGGCAGGACCCGGGCGACTACGAGCCCGAAACGCGCCGACTGCGACTGAATGGACAAAGCACCAGCATCCGGCTGGAGCGCTCGTTCTGGGAAATCATCGACGAGATCGCGCAGAGCGAAGGCGTCAGTACGCCGGCTTTCATCTCGAAACTCCACTCCGAAGTGCTGGAACTGCGCGGAGAGACGCGCAATTTCACGTCTCTCCTGCGCTGTGCCTGCCTCGTGCGCCTGCGGCAGACCCTGCCACAGCTGCATCTGGAGGCGGCTGAGTAAAAAAACGACTGTAGTAAAACTTTACTACCCGCGAAGTGAACACCGGACGCATCCTTTCTCCATCGGAAGAACTGGGCACCCCCATCTGACCGCGGTCTTGCGGCAGAAAATGTCCGATTGAAGAAACCTGCCGGCACCACCGTCAGGACTGATCCGGGAGAATACTCGTGGCGAAATGTATACACGCGATGGTCCGCGTGATCGATGAAGTGCGTTCAGTCGACTTCTACAAGACCGCTTTCGGCCTCGACATCGCCGACAGGTTCGAGTTCGACGACTTCATTCTCATCTATCTCAGAAACGACGACGCGGATTTCGAGGTCGAGCTGACGGTCAACAAGGGGCGCACCGAGCCCTATGACCTGGGCAACGGCTACGGGCACCTCGCCTTCTGTGTCGACGACCTCGATGCGGAACACGCCCGCTTCGAACAGGCGGGGCTCGCTCCGCGCAAGATCGTGGAGTTCAACCGCGACGGCGCGCTGCTGGCCCGTTTCTTCTTCGTTCAGGATCCGGACGGCTACCAGATCGAGGTGCTACAGCGCCACGGCCGTTATCGCTGAACGGGGCAACCGTTTCGGGAGGGAGGAAAAATGACCGAAACACTGACCCACAGGAACATGACCAGACGGCAATTGCTGGCGCGCAGCGCGGCAGCAGGCGCAGCGTTCGTCATCGGACCGGGCTTCTTCGCCGCCAGCAACGCGACATGGGCAATGGAGGTCGCCCATCTGAAGCCGCAGACCATGGCGACGCTCGTGCAGATGGCGCGCGACATCTACCCGCACGACCGCATTCCCGACGAACACTACGTGGCGGCGGTCAAGGGATATGACGCGGCCGACAAGGCGCAAATGGTCGAGGCGGGCATCGCCGCCCTCGATGCGGCGGCCCAGGGCAAGGGCCACGCGGGATATCTCGCCGTGGGCTGGGAGCGCGAGCGCGCCGACATCCTGCGCACGATGGAGGAGAGCGCTTTCTTCCAGGCCGTCCGTGGTGGACTGGTGACCGGGCTCTACAACCAGAAGGCCGTCTGGCCGCTGTTCGGATACGAGGGAGAGAGCTACTCGCAGGGCGGGTACATCGACCGCGGTTTCGACGACATCAACTGGCTCTGAGGGAGGAGACTGTCATGGCCGCACCATTCGACCTGAATGACGACAGCGTCGTCGTGGTCATCGGGACAGGCGCCGGCGGCGGTGTCCTGGCCAACGAATTGGCCCAGAAGGGCGTCAGCGTGGTGGCGCTGGAAGCCGGCGGGCGATACCTGCCGGAAGATTACATCAACGACGAGTGGGAGAGCTTCGGACAGCTGGCCTGGCTTGATCCGCGCTCGACCTCCGGCGACTGGCGCGTCGCCAAGGACTTTTCCGGCCTGCCGGCCTGGATCGTCAAGGCGGTCGGCGGCACCACCACACACTGGGCGGGCGCCTCGCTGCGGTTCCAGCCGCACGAGTTCAAGACCCGCACCACCTACGGCAACGTGCAGGGCGCCAACCTTCTCGACTGGCCGATCGATCTCGCCGAGATGGAGCCCTGGTACGAGAAGGCGGAGGAGAAGCTGGGCGTCACGCGCACCGGCGGCCGTGAGGGACTGCCCGGCAACAACAACTTCAAGGTGCTCGAGGCAGGCGCCCGCAAGCTCGGCTACAAGGAAGTCCATACCGGACGAATGGCCATCAACTCGGCCGAACGCGATGATCGCTACGCCTGCCAGCAGACCGGCTTCTGCTTCCAGGGGTGCAAGTGGGGCGCCAAGTGGTCGGCCGCGTATACGGACATTCCGCGCGGCGAGGCCACCGGCAATCTCGAGGTGCGCGAGCGCGCGCATGTGCTGCGTATCGAACACGACGCGGCCGGCAAGGTGACAGGCGTGCTCTACGCCGACAAGGACGGCAACCAGCACCTGCAAAAGGCCCGCGTGGTCTGCGTAGCGGGCAATTCGATCGAGAGCCCCCGCCTGCTGCT
This sequence comes from Stappia sp. G46H5W, assembly GCF_058448995.1. Taxonomy (NCBI): domain Bacteria; kingdom Pseudomonadati; phylum Pseudomonadota; class Alphaproteobacteria; order Hyphomicrobiales; family Stappiaceae; genus Stappia; species Stappia sp. G46H5W. The sequence continues at coordinate 851,238 of NZ_JBZFLL010000002.1, forward strand.
CAACTCCGCCTCCAACCTGTTTCCGGACGGGCTGGCCAACTCCTCCGGCCAGGTAGGGCGCAACTACATGCGTCACATGACCGGCTCGGTCTATGCGGTGTTCGACAAGCCAGTGCGCATGTGGCGGGGCACGACCATGGCCGGCATCGTGCAGGACGAGGCGCGGCACGACCCTTCCCGCGGGTTCGTCGGCGGCTACGAGCTGGAGACCCTGTCGTTGGGACTGCCGTTCATGGCGGCGTTCCTCGATCCCGGCGCCTGGGGGCGCGAATTCACCACGGCGCTGGACTCCTACGAGAACATGGCCGGGCTCTGGATCGTCGGCGAAGACATGCCCCAGGAGACCAACCGGATCACCCTGAACCACGATCTCAAGGACCAGTACGGGCTGCCGGCACCGAACGTGCACTTCACCGACCATCCCAACGACATCGCGATGCGCAACCATGCCTACAAGCAGGGCATCGCGATATACGAGGCGGTCGGTGCAACACGCACATTCCCGACCCCGCCCTATCCCTCCACCCACAATCTCGGCACCAACCGGATGTCGGAGAACCCGAGGGATGGCGTGGTCAATCGTTGGGGCCGGGCCCATGACGTGCCGAACCTCTACGTATCGGACGGCAGCCAGTTCACCACGGGCGCGGCGGAAAACCCGACGCTGACGATCGTGGCTCTGGCTATCCGCCAGGCGGACCACATCGCCTCGGAGATGTCGCGCGGCACGCTCTAGCTCGCGCCGGCACATTCGGAAGGCGGCTCGGCGTGTAACCTGAGCTGCCTCCCGGAATGATTGCACAATTTATCATATGTATGATTTTATATCTCCCACTCACCTGCCCGGATGAGGCTCTCCTTCCTCAGGGGAACCGCATCCGGGATCTTTGTGAGCACCAATCGGGGCGAAGATCCCGAACCCCGCAGCCGTGGAGGCGGCTGCCTATTCCGGAGGAAACCCATGAAGACTTTCCTGCTTGCAAGCATCGGCCTGCTGGCCGCGACATCCCTTGCCGCCGCGCAGGCGCCGGTGCCGGACAACCTCGAAAAACTGTCGAACTTCCAAAGCACCGGCACCACGGAATTCACCTTCGTGGAGCAGAGCGGCGCCTATGCCGACGGCATTCGCGAAACCTTGAAGCGCATCAAGCTTCCGGCCGGGTTCAAGATCGATCTCTACGCCGTGGTGCCCGACGCGCGCCATATGGCCGTCGGCCCGCAGGGCATTGTCACCTTCGTCGGCACGCGCAAGGACAAGGTCTGGGCCGTGACCGACCGCAACAAGGACCGGGTCGCCGACGAGGTGAAGAACTTCGCCCCGTCTTTGAAGTTCGCGATCCCGAACGGTCCCTGCTTCTCGAAGGACGGCTTCCTCTATATCGCCGAGCAGAACCGAGTTCTGGTCTATCCGGCCGCCGAGTTCTTCTACGAGAGCCCGGACGTTGCCGCCTTCAACGTCGTCAAGCAGGGCGAGCTCGTCCCGGCAACGGAGGAGAGCTACAATCACACCGCCCGGGTGTGCAAGATCGGCCCCGACGGCAAGCTCTACATCTCGCTGGGCCAGCCGTTCAACGTGGCGCCTGCCGAAAAGCTGGACCTCTACAAGGAGCACGGCATCGGCGGCATGATCCGCATCAACACCGACGGAACCGGGCGTGAGGTCTACACCTACGGCATTCGCAACTCGGTCGGCCACGACTTCCATCCCGAAACCGGCGAGCTTTGGTTCACCGACAACCAGGTGGACGGCATGGGCGATGACATCCCGCCGGGCGAGATCAACCGTCAGACGGCAGCCGGGCAGCATTTCGGACATCCCTGGTATGGCGGCGGCAGCGTGCGCACCAACGAGTATGCCGGCCAGGAAGTGCCGGTCGACGTGGTAATGCCTGCGGTCGAGACCGTGGCCCATGCGGCGGATCTCGGCATGTCCTTCTACACGGGCCGTCAGTTCCCGGAGAAGTACAAGAACGCGATCTTCTCCGCCCAGCACGGCTCGTGGAACCGGACGGAACCGGTCGGCGCCCGCGTGATGGTGACCTTCATCGACGGCGAGGGCAACGCAACCACCGAACCCTTCGCCGAGGGCTGGATCGACGAGAACGGCGAATATCTCGGCCGGCCGGTCGATGTCGCGCAGTTGCGGGACGGTTCGATCCTGGTGTCCGACGACCTTGCCGGAGCCCTGTACCGCATCTCCTACGAAGGGAACTGAGCATGAAACGATCGGCGATGGCGCTGGCCTGTGCAGCGCTTCTCGCAGGTCCGGGCCTGGGCGGGATTGGTCCCGTCCAGGTGCTCGGTTCCTCCCCTGCCCTTGCCGAGACCGTCAAGGGCGATCCGGCGGCCGGGCGAAAACGCGCAGGCATGTGCCGGACCTGCCACGGCCTCGACGGGATGGCGCGCATTCCGATCGCACCGCATATCGGCGGCGAGCCGCAGGCCTATCTGCGCGCGCAGCTCGAAGCATTCCGGGACGGCCGGCGCGTGCACGAGATGATGAGCGTGGTGGCCAAGTCGCTCGACGATACCGCGATTGCAGATCTCGCAGCGTGGTACGGATCGCACCAGGCCAGCGCAAAGCTGCCGGCGGGCGCCTCAGCGGAGGCGGCACCAGCACAATGCAGCGACTGTCACGGGGAAGCCGGTATCGGGCAAATGGAGGACGTGCCGAACCTGGCGGGTGAAAGCGCGATCTACATAGACACGCAGCTCAAGGCCTTTCGCCTCGGCAAGCGCAAGCACGAGGTGATGTCGGCTGTGGCAGCGGACCTGACGGATGAAGATATCCGCGCCTTTGCCGACTGGTACGCAGCGGTGAAACTGGAGATCGCGCCGCCAGCACAATAGACGCGGAGGCGGGCTCGCCTCAGCCTAACGCGCCTGATCGAGGATCCGCTTGCACTCCAGAAGCTCGAACAGCGTTGCCTGCAACCGGCGAATATCGTCCTTGGAAAGGTTGCCGGACGGCCCCTCGGCCCTGTCTCCCAGCAGTCTCTCCATCAGCCGGAAGCCGGCGCGCGCCTGGGGCATGTCTGCGGGAGATACGCCATCGGCGATGATCCCCCGCGGCAGCGGTTCAGCATCGTCTTCATCGGCGGAAAATTGCGGCTCGGCCTTGTGGGTTGCTCGCGGATCGTCCTCGGCGGCGATCTGCGGCCGGGCCTGCGCGGCGCGCGGCGGCGGCGCAGCCTCGGCTTCATCCTCGCTCACCTGCTGTGCGGCGAGAGCAGCCAGAGCAATCCCGTCCTCGCGCCAGACCTGCATGACGAAACGAGGGCCCTGTTCCTTCAGGATCCGCTGCACGCCCTTGATCGTGTAGCCCTCGCCATAAAGGAGATGGCGGATGCCGCGCAGCAAATCGATGTCGTCCGGGCGATAGTAACGCCGACCGCCGCCGCGCTTCAGCGGGCGGATCTGCGAGAAACGGGTTTCCCAGAAACGCAGGACATGCTGAGGCAGATCGAGGTCGTCCGCGACCTCGCTGATCGTGCGAAAAGCGTCAGGGCTTTTTTCGACCGTAGCTGAAATGGTGCTTCATCGTCCTTTGGCGCTGTCTCAGTCGCCGTTCTCGGACGCTCCCATCATGGTCTCGTTGATGCGCTTCTTGAGCACGTTCGACGGTTTGAAAACCATCACCCGGCGGGGAAGGATCGGGACCTCCTCGCCTGTCTTCGGATTCCGGCCGATACGCTCACCCTTCGAGCGGACGACGAAAGACCCGAAGGAAGAAAGCTTCACCGACTCCCCCGCTACGAGGCAATCCGCGATCTCCGACAGGACCTTTTCGACGAGCTCTGAGGATTCCGATCTGGAAAGGCCGACTTTCTGGTAAACCGCCTCACAAAGATCGGCGCGCGTTACTGTCCTGCCGCTCATAGTCCCTCCTTGGCCGAACCTCGTGGCTCGACGGTGTCAGGGATTGTTTTCTTTGACCCTTCGGGGCCCACCGAACCCGCTCAACAGCCTATTGGCTCGCGCGCACACGGTCAACAGTCTGACGGGGCTGCAGTTCGTAAAAGTGCACAGGGCTCAAGCCTTTGCGCAGGTTACCAGCGCAGCAGTGACGCACCCCAGGTGAAGCCACCGCCCATTGCCTCGAGCATGATCAGATCGCCGCGGCGGACGCGGCCATCGCGCACCGCCTGATCCAGGGCCAGCGGAATCGAAGCTGCCGAGGTATTGCCGTGATCCTCGAGGGTCACGACGATCTTCTCCGGATCGATACCGAGCTTCTTGGCGCTCGCGTCGATGATGCGGCGGTTGGCCTGATGGGGCACGAACCAGTCGAGCGCCTCAGCATCCGTGCCGGTTGCCTCGAAGGCCGCCTCCACCACGTCGGTGATCATCGAGACGGCGTGACGGAACACTTCCTTGCCCTGCATGCGCAGATGGCCGACGGTCTGGGTCGACGACGGTCCGCCGTCCACATATAGCTTGTCGCGATGGGCACCGTCGGAGCGCAGATGCGAGGTCAGCACGCCGCGATCGGCCGTGGTCCCCTGGCCCTCGCCTGCCTCCAGAACGATGGCGCCGGCGCCGTCGCCGAACAGCACGCAGGTCGTGCGGTCTTCCCAGTCGAGAATGCGGGAGAAGGTCTCCGCGCCGATCACCAGCGCGCGCCGGGCCATGCCGCCGCGCAGATAGGCATCGGCTGTCGCCAGGGCGTAGACGAAGCCAGAGCACACCGCATGGACGTCGAAAGCGAAGCCGCCGGAAATTCCCAGCTTGTGCTGCACGGTAACGGCGCTTGCCGGGAAAGTGTTGTCAGGCGTGGCGGTGGCGAGGATGATCAGATCGATGTCGGTCGGCTGGCACCCGGCCGCCTCAAGCGCCTTGCGCGCGGCAGCGACGGCAAGATCGGAGGTAAACTCCCCCTCAGCCGCGATGTGGCGCGCATGAATACCCGTGCGCTGGACAATCCACTCGTCCGAAGTATCCACCATCTTGGCCAGATCGTCGTTGGTGAGCCTGCGGGCAGGAAGATAGCTGCCGGTCCCCAGAACGATGGATCGCTTCACTGTCACTTATCACCTTCCGATCCGTCGCGCGGCTCGAACCGGCCGCGATGGTAACTCTTCAGATCCTGAGAAATCTTGTTCATCAGGTCGTTACGGGCCATGTCGTAAGCCAGTTCGACAGCGGCTGCAAAGCCTTCCGCATCGGTCCCGCCATGGCTCTTGATGACAATCCCGTTCAGGCCGAGAAACACCCCGCCGTTGACCTTGCGCGGATCCATCTTCTCGCGAAGACGGTCGAAGGCGTCCTTGGCCAAAAGGTATCCCAGCTTCGCGCGCCAGGTCCGGTTCATCGCCGAGCGCAAATAGCTGCCGATCTGGCGGGCGGTTCCCTCTGCCGTCTTCAGCGCGATATTGCCGGCAAAGCCTTCGGTCACCACCACGTCGACGACACCCTTGCCGAGGTCATCGCCCTCGACGAAACCGGCATAGGTCAGCGAACGCAGGTTGGCCTCGCGCAGGAGCCGGCCGGCGGTGCGCACCTCCTCCAGGCCTTTCACCTCCTCGACGCCGATATTCAGCAGGCCGACGGTCGGGCGCTCGATCGAAAAGAGGATGCGGGCCATGGCGCCGCCGAGCAGCGCGAAATCGATGAGCTGCTGCGCATCTGCGCCGATGGTGGCGCCGACGTCGAGCACGATGGATTCGCCGCGCATGGTCGGCCAGATCGCCGCGATGGCCGGCCTTTCGATGTTAGCCATGGTGCGCAGGCAGAACTTCGACATGGCCATCAGCGCGCCGGTGTTTCCGGCGGAAACCGCAACATCCGCATGGCCGGTCTTCACCGCCTCGATGGCGCGCCACATGCTCGACTTCCAGCGTCCCTGGCGCAGAGCCTGACTGGGCTTTGCGTCCATCGCGACGGAGACCTCGCAATGATGCAGGGTCGAGGCCTCGCGCAGGCGCGGATGCGCCTGCAGCAGCGGTGCTACGATGTCCGAGTTGCCGTAGATGGAAAAGCTGATGTCGGGGCGCCGCTCAAGCGCCAACGCAGCGCCGGGTATGACGACTTCCGCCCCCCTGTCGCCGCCCATTGCATCCAGCGAGATTCGAACCGTCTGAGCCATTGTCCGTGTCTTCTGGATCGGCGCGCGCGTCTCGTCCACTCGAGCGCGAGACACTGCCGATCGGCACTGCTGTCCCGAATTCTCCAGCCCTCGACCAGGGCCGGGACGGCCGTCATGCCGCCATCTTCTTCTGTCGCCTGCGCCGCCCGTCGGGTCGTCTCACAAGGTCCCGCATCTCACCGATGGAGGGCGCCAGCGCGGGTTTCGACAACGAACGGCCAGCACATCCCCATCATTTGAAGCGTTGGGAACATACCCGTTTACAACGGCGAGACAACAGCTTTCTGGCAATCCGCCACGGCGGCCGGACGCCTGTACTCACTCATCGCGCTTGCGAAAGCGCTCGAGAACGGCGAAGGGCGATGGCGGCTTGTCATCCGCCTCGTCGTCATTGCCATCGCCGTAGCCGTCCGGCAGTTCGGCGCCCGGTGCGCGCGGGAACGGATCGAGTGCAAGAGCAAGCTGCTCGCACAGGATGGCCCCCAGATCGATCCTGCTGCCCTCCAGCAGGTCCGGCGGATCCTCGGCAAAGGCGTCCACATCGATCTCGCCGTCCTCGGCAACGCCGGCAAGGGCGTCCGCATCAGGATCGAAACGCATCGAGAAGGTCTCGTCGATCACCTGCTCGACCGGAGCCAGCGTAACGACACAGGTCTGCGTGGCCCGCGCCTTCAGCGCGCCTTCCACAGCGACGCCCTCGCGCCGCCATCTGCGAAGCTCGAACCGACCCAGGACATCGGAAAGCCCGACCAGCGAGTAGGCCTCGGCAATGCGCTGCAACTGCGCAGCGTCCGGGCGCAATTCCACGACGAGCGGCTTCACGGTCAGGTGCTGGACGTCCTGCCGGTGCGAAAAGGGAAATTCTGCAAGGGTCATGTCGGTCTCTGTCTGCCTCCTGCTTCAGCCGATGTCCGTCGGCTCGCCAGGCCAGACGGGCCCGTTTTTGATGATAGCCGAGGCGTCCTGCCGTGCCAGCTCGTCGGCGGCGCCGCGCAGGTAGCGGGCGATGGCATGTGCGGCGGCCGCATCGGGCGCTTCGGCAAACACATTGCGATCGACGACGCTCTCGAGCTGCTGGAGGCCGTCGGACGCCAGGGCTTCGGCAACAGCACCAGCGCGCCCGTAGAAGGCCTCGGCCATCTTCTTCACCTTCTTCGGCACCCCCAGATCGCCAACGCCCATTTCGCGAAGCGACCCGTCCATATCGGCAAAAAAAGTGTCGAAAAGCTGCTGGGAGAAGTCGGCTGCGACATCCCCCTCGCCTCTGAGCCGATTGAGAACCAGAATCATGTGCAGCATGATCATTTCGAAGCGGCCATCGACCGTGTCGGGCACATTGTACCGCTTGTAGAGCCAAGGCTGCCGCGCCTGCGCCACGATCGCAGTGTATGCGGCGAGCACTTCCGGACGCTGACGCCGGCGAAAGAGACCGAAGACCATGTGTTGCCTCGCTTGGACGAAGGTTGCCAAGTGGCCTAACGCAGGTTAGGGACTTTGCCAAGGATGCGCGGAGCGACAAAAACGGCACGCGGCTGCCTTCCGGCCGTGACAGCTGCCAGAAAGCAACAGGATACGCTTCACATGAAGACATGGATTCGCGGAGCAGTGCTGGTGGGCGTCCTGGCGCTGCCGCTGGCCGGTTGCTTCACCACCACCATCAACCATGGCCACGTCATCCGGCCGGAGCGGGTGCGCGACATCCAGGTGGGATCGAGTCGCGAACAGGTGGAGCTGCTGCTCGGCTCTCCCTCGACCTCCTCGCGGCTCGACGGCGAGGCCTACTATTATATCTCGCAGGTCAAGGAGACGACCGCGTTCCTCACGCCCGAAACCGTGGAACAGCGTGTTGTCGCCGTCTATTTCGACGAGGACGGCTTTGTCCGCGACACGGCCTATTACAGCCTGGAAGACGGCAAGGTCGTCGACATCCTCAGCCGCAAGACCCGCACGGGCGGTGCCGATTACGGCTTCCTGTCGCAGATCCTGCGCGGGGCGCAAAATCCGAGCCTCAACCTTTAGCAGACGCGGGCCAGCCTGCTCGGCTCCTGCCAGACACAACGAAAACGCCCGCAGCCAAGGCTGCGGGCGTTTTGCATTCTCGAAAGGCTGACGGTTCGCGTACAGAGGGCGCCGCCAGCAGACGGCGCCCCAGGCCGCAACGTCAGCTGTGTGCGAGCACGGCCAGCAGCAACAGCGCGATGATGTTGGTGATCTTGATCATCGGGTTGACCGCCGGGCCGGCGGTGTCCTTGTAAGGATCGCCTACTGTATCGCCGGTGACCGAGGCCTTGTGTGCCTCGGACCCCTTCATGTGCTTGACGCCGTCCTTGTCGACGAAGCCGTCCTCGAACGACTTCTTCGCGTTGTCCCAGGCTCCGCCACCGGCAGTCATGGAGATGGCGACGAAGAGACCGGTGACGATGACGCCGAGCAGCATCGCGCCGACGGCGGCAAAGCCCTGCGCCTTGCCCGCGATGGCGGTGATCACGAAGAACACCACGATCGGGGACAGGACCGGCATCATCGACGGGATGATCATCTCGCGGATCGCCGCCTTGGTCAGCATGTCGACGGCGCGGCCGTAATCCGGCTTCTCCGTGCCTTCCATGATGCCCGGCTTTTCACGGAACTGCCGACGCACCTCCTCCACCACCGAACCGGCGGCGCGCCCAACGGCCGTCATCGAAATGCCGCCGAAGAGGTAGGGAAGCAGACCGCCGAAGAGCAGGCCAACCACCACGTAGGGGTTGGACAGGGAGAAATCCACCACGACCCCGTCGAAATAGGACCCGGGCGTCGCGTTGGCCGCGAAGTACTTCAGGTCCTCGGTATAGGCCGCGAAGAGCACCAGGGCGCCAAGACCGGCCGAGCCGATCGCATATCCCTTGGTGACCGCCTTGGTGGTGTTGCCGACGGCGTCGAGCGCATCGGTGGTCACCCGGACCTCGCTCGGCAGGCCGGCCATTTCGGCAATGCCGCCGGCATTGTCGGTCACCGGGCCGAAGGCGTCGAGCGCGACCACCATGCCGGCGAGCGCCAGCATCGTCGTCACTGCGATGGCGATGCCGAAGAGCCCCGCCAGATTGAAGGCGCCAAGGATGCCCGCGATGATCACGAGGGCAGGAAGCGCCGTCGCCTCGAGCGAGATGGCCAGACCCTGGATGACGTTGGTGCCATGGCCGGTGACCGAGGCCTGGGCGATGGAGCGCACCGGCCGATAGTCGGTGCCGGTATAGTATTCCGTCACCCAGATGATCAGGCCGGTGACCACCAGGCCGAGCAGGCCGCAGTAGAACAAGTGCCGGCCGGAGAAGGTCAGCCCGCCTGAGGTGGTGAACTCGGTGGAAAAGCCCAGCCAGAAGAACATGATGCCGAACAGCGCCACTGCCGATAGGACGGCTGTGGCGACGAAGCCCTTGTAGAGGGCGCCCATGATCGAGTTGTTGCTGCCGAGTTTGACGAAGAACGTGCCGATGATCGAGGTCACGACACAGGCACCGCCGATCACCAGCGGCAGGAGCATCAGTTCGAGCGCGGCCGCGCCGGTGAAGAAGATCGATGCGAGCACCATGGTGGCAACGACCGTCACCGCGTAGGTCTCGAACAGGTCAGCTGCCATGCCGGCGCAATCGCCGACATTGTCGCCGACATTGTCGGCGATGGTCGCCGGGTTGCGCGGATCGTCTTCCGGAATACCGGCCTCGACCTTGCCGACGAGATCGCCGCCGACATCCGCTCCCTTGGTGAAGATGCCGCCGCCGAGGCGGGCGAAGATCGAAATCAGCGAGGCGCCGAAACCAAGCGCGACCAGCGCGTCGATGACCACGCGGCTCTGAGCGTCGTAGTTGAGCACGCCGGTGAGAATGGCGAAGTAGACGGCAACACCCAGCAGGGCGAGGCCCGCGACCAGCATGCCCGTGACGGCGCCGGCCTTGAAGGCAATCTCGAGACCTGCGGCCAGCGAGGTGCTGGCGGCCTGCGCGGTACGGACGTTGGCGCGCACCGAGACGTGCATGCCGATATATCCCGCGGCGGCAGACAGGATCGCGCCGATGGCGAAGCCGATGGCGACCAGGATGCCGAGCAGCCAGAAAACCAACGCGAAGATGACTACGCCGGCAATGGCGATGGTCGTGTACTGACGGTTGAGATAGGCCTGCGCGCCTTCCTGGATCGCACCGGCGATTTCCTGCATACGGGCATTGCCGGCATCGGCAGCCATGACAGACTGAATGGCCCACACACCGTATGCAACGGACAGCAGACCACACAAAATTACTATTACGAGCTCGAGCATTCTTCCCCCCAATGAAGGACGCGGAAGGACCTTTCCTTGGATTGTTATGCGGTCCTGCGGGAAGAACGGTATCTGTCCTGTGCGTCCCGTCAAGGACGAGTTTCCACCCTGTCGGAAGGACAGGCCCTGCTTTCAGCCGCAAATGCGGGGAGCGGCGTCAGGTCGAAACGGACTTTCTAACGCTGCGGAAACAAGGTCGCGGAGGCGAGGGCACGACGATTTTCCGCTAGGGAAGATTCACGTGTAAAACCAAAGAAAAAGCCACGGCGAATCGCCGTGGCTGCTTCACTCCAATACCGGGGCGGAAAACGGGACTCAGTCCTCCTTTTCCACCTCCTCCGGCTTGGCGGGGCTGTCGAATTCGCTGCTGCGGAACTCACGTGCCAGCTTGTCGAGCACACCGTTGACCATGCGCGGCTCTTCCACCTCGTAGAAGGCCCGGGCAACGTCGATATATTCGCTGATCACGACACGGGCCGGCACGTCCTTGCGACGCATCAGCTCGAAGGCACCGGCGCGCAGGATCGCGCGCAGCGTCGTGTCGATACGACGGAGCGGCCAACCGGCCACCAGAGAGCGATGAATCACCGGGTCGAGGTACCGCTGCTCCGCAACGACGCCCTTCACGAGATCGCGGAACCACGATGCGTCCGCCTCGCGATACTGCTCGCCGTCAAGCTCCGCGCCCAGGCGAAACGCCTCGAACTCGGCCAGCACATCGGCAAGGCTCGAGCCGCCGACATCCATCTGATAAAGTGCCTGGACGGCAGACAGCCGCGCCGCCCCGCGCTTGTTGGCAGGGCGGACAACTGGCTCCGTCCGGGCTTCGTTGTCTTCAGTCATTGTCAGATTCCGAAACGGTCCCTGATCGCGATCATGTCGAGCGCAGCCTGCGCAGCGGCACCGCCCTTGTTCTTCTTCGCCGGGTCGGCGCGGGCCCAGGCCTGCTCGCCGTTCTCGACCGTGAGAATGCCGTTGCCGAGCGGAAGCGCCGCATCGATGGTCAGTTCCATCACCGCACGGGCCGACTCGTTGGCGACGATGTCGTAATGCGAGGTCTCGCCGCGGATGACGCAGCCGAGCAGCACGAAGCCGTCATAGTCTGCGGTCCCTGCCTCCATGGCTGCGAGCGCCATGGCGAGAGCGGCCGGAATCTCGAGCACGCCGGGCACGGAGACGCGGGTGACGTCTGCGCCCTGCCCTTCGAGGACTTCCATGGCGCCGGCAACCAGAGCGTCGGCAATGTCGTCGTAGAAGCGGGCGTCGATGATCAGGATGCGAGGGGTCGTCATGTCGCTCTCTTCGCTTTCATGTCATGGCAAGCCGGGAGCCGGACGCGCGCGATGCGGCAAAACGGACCGGCTGCACTGCCGGAGGAGCCGGCAACAAGGTGCCGGTAGGAACCATGCCGGGCCGCTTTTGTCCAGCGCCGATTGTCAACCCCCCCATGCCCGCACCGGGCATCTGAAGCGATTTCGAGGGACCGGTGAGCCGCTCAGCGATACTCGGCGAGCCGGGCCGCGTAGCGCGCCATCATGTCGACTTCGAGGTTGATGCGGTCACCGGCTTTGCGCTCGCCCCAGGTGGTGACCGACAACGTATGCGGAATGAGGAACACCGTGAACGTGTCGCCATCCACCTCGTTGACCGTCAGCGAGGTGCCATGCAAGGCAACACCACCCTTCTTGGCGATGAACGCGGCACAGTCGGCCGGGGCGCGGAAGCGGAAGAACACCGAATCCGGATGATCGACCCTTTCCAGGATCTCTGCCGTTCCGTCCACATGCCCCTGGACGATGTGGCCGCCGAGCTCGTCGCCGATCTTCAGCGAACGCTCTAGATTGACGCGGTCGCCCGCCTTCCAGCAGCCAACGGTCGTCAGCCTCAGGGTCTCGGCCGCCGACTCGATCTCGAACCAGTTGTCTCCACCGTCCCTGCCCTTGGCCGTGACGGTGTGGCACACGCCGTCGCAGGCGATGGAAGCGCCGATGTCGATCCCGTCCGGATCATAGGCGGTGAGAATGCGCGTGCGCAGGCCGGCCGGAATGGCCTCAACCGACGAGATGCGCCCCATGTCCGTGACGATACCGGTGAACATGTCAGCTCCTTTCGCGGACAAAATGGGTCATCGTGTCGGCTCCGACCCGGCGGGTGCCGACATTGCGGAACCGGACACTGGCGGTGACCATGTCCGCACCGCGCGAACCGAAGGGCAATATGCCGCCCTCACCGATCACGAGACTGCTTTGCGAGATGATGACCTCGTCGGCAAGGTCCGTATCCAGGAAGGCGCGCGCAACAGTGGAGCCGCCCTCAACCATCAGCTTGGTGATTCCCCGCTGGCCGAGCGCCCTCACCGCCGTGCGCGGATCGATCGGCTCGCCCTTCGCCCGCGCCAAGCGGATCACCGTGCAACCGGCTACCGTCAGCGCCTCCACCTTGTCCGGATCGGCATCGGCGGCGACAAGCAGCCAGAGCGGGATCTCGCCTGCTGTCTGGACGAGCTTGCTATCCAGAGGAAGCCGCGCATTCGTATCAAGAATGATGCGCACCGGGGAGCGATGGGCAAGGCCGGGAAGCCGGCAATTGAGAGAAGGGTCGTCGGCGAGTGCCGTGCCGATACCGACGAGAATTCCATCGCACTCGGCGCGCAGGATGTGGACACGGCGGAACACGTCCTCGCCGGTGATGGCGATCTGTCCTGCACCGCGCCGGCCAATGAATCCGTCGCGCGACACCGCAAGCTTGAGGACCACGAGCGGACGGCCGCGCGTCAGCCGGCTGACATGACCGGCGTGGAGGGCGCTGCACAGTTCCTCGCGCACCCCGGAGCGCACCTCGACGCCGGCAGCCTCCAGCATCGCCACACCTCGGCCCGAGACGCGCGGGTTGGGATCGAGCAGGCCGATCACGACCCTTCGGATGCCTGCCTGCGCCAACGCCACGCAGCACGGGCCGGTCCGCCCCTGGTGGGAACAGGGCTCAAGGGTGACATAGCAGGTGGCCCCGCGTGCTGCCTCGCCCGCCTGTGCCAGCGCGACGACTTCCGCATGCGGTCCGCCGGGCGGGCGGGTGTAGCCGCGGCCGACCACGACGGGGCCGTCGCCGTCATCGCGCACGATTAGGGCGCCGACTGCGGGATTGGGCCATACGCGGCCGAGCGCACGCCGCGCATAGGATGCGGCGGCGGCCATGAAACGATCGTCGTGCCAGCTGTCCGGCATGGTCAGGTATGTCCGAGGGTCAGGTCTCGTCGAAGGCCGCAGCGTCCGGCCCGCTCATCTCGTCAAGAAGCGCCTCGAAGTCCTTGGCTTCCCGGAAATTCTTGTAGACGGAAGCAAAGCGCACATAGGCAACGTCGTCGATCACCTTCAACCCTTCCATGACCAGGTTGCCGATGTCGCTCGCCTTGATGTCGCTCTCTCCCGAACTTTCGAGCTGGCGAACGATGCCGCTCACCATCCGCTCCAGACGCTCCGGCTCCACCGGGCGCTTGCGCGTGGCGATGCGGACCGACTGCATCAGCTTGTCTCGGTCGAAGGGTACACGGCGACCGCTGCGCTTGATCACCGTTAGCTCGCGCAACTGCACGCGCTCGAAAGTGGTGAAGCGACCGCCACAGGCGGTGCAGATCCGGCGACGGCGGATTGCGGTGTTGTCCTCCGTGGGACGCGAGTCCTTCACCTGGGTGTCGTCACAACCGCAATAGGGGCACTTCATGCGCTTTGGGCTCCGGACCAGTGAGCCGCCCTCACGGCGGCCCACAAGACTGGGTGCCGATGCGCCGTAGCGCATCGGCCTGCAATCAAAGGTTCGGGTAGATCGGGAAGCGATCGGTCAGCGCGATCACCTTTTCCTTCACCCGAGCTTCCACCTCGGCATTGCCATCGTCGCTGTTGCTGCTACGCAGACCGTCCAGCACCTCGACGATCAGCCGGCCGATCTCGCGGAATTCGCCCTGACCGAAACCGCGGGTCGTTCCGGCCGGAGTGCCGAGACGAATGCCCGAAGTGACGAAGGGCTTCTCCGGGTCGAACGGAATGCCGTTCTTGTTGCAGGTGATGTTGGCCCGGCCAAGAGCCGCCTCGGCGCGCTTGCCGGTGGCGTTCTTCGGGCGCAGGTCAACAAGCATCAGGTGGTTGTCGGTACCGCCGGACACGATGTCGAGCCCCTGCTCCTGCAGGCTGGCGGCAAGCGCCTTGGCGTTGGCGACAACGGCCTGGGCGTAGGTCTTGAACTCGGGCTGCAGCGCCTCGCCGAGGGCAACGGCCTTGGCGGCGATGACATGCATCAGCGGACCGCCCTGCAGGCCCGGGAAGACCGCCGAGTTGATCTTCTTGGCGATGGCCTCGTCATTGGTCAGGATGAGACCGCCGCGCGGGCCGCGCAGCGACTTGTGCGTGGTGGTGGTCACCACATGCGCATGCGGCAGCGGCGAAGGATGTGCACCACCGGCGACCAGACCGGCGATGTGCGCCATGTCGACCATGAAATAGGCGCCGACGGAATCGGCGATCTCGCGAAGACGCTTCCAGTCCCAGGTACGGGAGTAGGCCGTGCCGCCGCCGATGATCAGCTTCGGCTTGTGCTGCTCGGCGAGGCGCGCGATCTCGTCCATGTCCAGCATGTGATCGTCCTGACGCACGCCGTAAGACACGACGTTGAACCACTTGCCGGACATGTTGACCGGCGAGCCGTGGGTCAGGTGACCGCCCGAATTGAGATCGAGGCCCATGAACGTGTCGCCCGGCTGCAGCAGCGCCAGGAACACGGCCTGGTTCATCTGGCTGCCGGAATTCGGCTGCACATTGGCGAACTGGGCGCCGAACAGCTTCTTGGCACGCTCGATAGCCAGCGACTCGACAACGTCGACATACTCGCAGCCGCCATAGTAGCGCTTGCCCGGGTAGCCTTCGGCGTACTTGTTGGTGAGGATCGTGCCCTGCGCCTCGAGGACCGCCAGAGAAACGATGTTCTCGGATGCGATCAGCTCGATCTCGTGGCGCTGGCGACCCAGTTCGCTGGTGATCGCAGCGTTGATCTCCGGATCCGCATCGGCAAGCGAGCGCGTGAAGAAGTTCGGATAAATCGCCGTGTCGAGCGAGGTGTCAGTCATCGACATCGTCGGTCCCCTCTAGCAGTCCTGAAGTGAGATCAATCGCGCATGGCGACCATTGGCGCCGTCGGAACAATGCCGGACCGGCCAGACCAAAAGGTCACGCCAGATAGCACAGCCACTCGCGGGAACCAAGGCCCATTGCCCCGGCCGCGACATCTCGCCAGCCTGGTTCCGCACAGTGCGATCAGCGGGCGGGCGTCTCTTCGGCGAGGCGCCTCATCAGCTTACGCAAGGCCAGTTGCTGGAGGTCGGCCTGGGAGGCCTGCACCGGGCCAAGCACGATGACCTCGATACCGGTCGCAGCGTCGATCGCCGTCACCTTGACCTGTCGGCCGACAGGATAGAACTCGAAATAGACCTCGCCTTTCGGCTGCCTTCCAATGGTCACGACACCATCCGTCCGACACTCGCAAGACTGTACCACCGGGAAAAAGCGGGCCCGCGCCGAGGCGACCCGCTCTTGTCCCGATGCGACAGTCTGTCGATCACTGCAGGGAAGCGCTTCCGACCGTGGCCTCGCTCATGAGCACGCCGTCGCGATTGTAGATGTCCTCGCGGAAGTGGATCACGCCTTCTGCGGTCGCCCAAGCGGTGACGTAGGACATGTAGATCGGGATCTTGGTGCCCAACTTGACGTCCTCGCGAGCACCGGAGCGGATCGTCTCGTCGACGCGGGCACGACTCCAGTCGGAGGTCGTGCTTTCCAGCAGCCAGGTGATCAGCTCGCGCACGTTCTGCACGCGCACGCAACCGGACGAGTGGAACCGGTAGTCGGAGCCGAACAGCGATTTCGACGGCGTATCGTGCAGATAGACCTGATGCGAGTTGTGGAAGTTGATGCGCACCGAACCGAGCGAATTGATCTCGCCCGGCTCCTGGCGGAACTGATACTGGGTCGCCTCGTCGGTGTTCCAGTTGATCTGCTGCCAGGCGAGCTCGTTGCCCTTCCAGTCGAAGATCCGGATGCGGTTCTTCTCCAGATACGCCGGGTCCTGGTTCATCTTCGGAATCAGGTCCTTGCGGATGATCGAGACGGGCACCGTCCAGTAGGGATTGAAGTTGAGCTCGTAGATCGAGGAATTGAGAATCGGCGTCTGGCGGTCGATCTTGCCGACGACGGCGGTGTGGCGCGAACGCACGCGGCCGTTCTCTACCGCCTCGATCTCGGCCGCCGGAATGTTGACCATCACATAGCGATCACCCAGGAAGCCGGACATGGAGCGCAGCCGCACCAGGTTGGTCTCGAGCTGGGACAGCCGCACATCGGCGGGAACGTTCATCGCAACCAGCGTGGTCTGTCCGACCACACCGTCCGGCGTCAGGCCATGGCGCAGCTGGAAGCGACGCACGGCAGCGTCGACATAGGAATCGAACGTGTCGGAAAGACCAGCGGTCTGCTCGAGGTCGCCGGAGACCATCAGGCGGCGGCGCAGCGACAGCACATGCTCGTCGCGCATACCCAGACGCATCGCCTTCCGGCTGCTCGTCACAGGCTGCCAGCCGCCCTGCTGCACGATCATCGAATAGCGCTGGATCGCGGTCTCGACATAGGTCGCGGTGTCGGGAGACAGGGTCGGGAAGGAAGATTCGACCGCCTGCAGACTGCGCATCGTCGTATCGAACTGGTCGTTCCATTCGACACGCTGCTGTTCGAGCCTCATCTGCACGGGCGCCGGCTGCGCGAGCGCATTGTTCCCGATCGCGACGGACGCGAAAAGGCCGGTCAATGCGAGTGCGGCGCCGCGCGCTCCGGCCCTAAGGCCGAGCAGGCGCCCATCGAAGAGGTCGGTTGCTGCAAATCCCACCGTATCGACTCCAGTCCCAGGTCAAGCTCAGAAAGGTCTCGTCAGGGATACGCGGCCGGCATTAACAAATGCTCACAGCCGTCGACAAAGGAGACCCGCCCCGGCCCGACGCGGCAATACTCTGCCCGGACCACGCTTCATCCATAGCGAATGACGCAACGGTTCCTAAGCCATCCCATTATGGCGCATTCATGTCGCGGCGCCAAAAAGTCCAGACGCAGCGAAGCCGCCTCGCGCGATCTGCACGAGGCGGCTTCGATGAAGACGGACCGGGAGTTCCCCGAAAATCAGAGACGATAGAGGATCTGATCGGTCCAGAAGCGCTCAAGGCGGCGCAGCGAACGGTTGAGAACCTTGAAGTCGTCGGCTCCGATTTCGCCGACCTGCTCGACCGACAGCATGTGCCGCTCGTACAGCGCGCTCACCTTCTCCGCGACATCCTTGCCCTTCGCCGTCAGGCTGACACGGACCGAACGGCGGTCGGTGCGCGAGCGCTGGTGATGGATGAAGCCCATGTCGACAAGCTTCTTGAGGTTGTAGGACACGTTCGAGCCGAGGTAGTAGCCGCGGGTCCGCAGTTCACCAGCGGTCAATTCCGCATCGCCGATGTTGAACAGCAGCAGCGCCTGCACGCTGTTCACATCCGCGCGGCCCTCGCGGTCGAACTCATCCTTGATCACATCGAGCAGTCGCCGATGCAGACGCTCGACCAGCGTCAAAGCTTCCAGGTAGAGCGGCTTGATGTCATCGCTCTCTTCAGCCTGCAACGCGACGTCGACTGCCTTCTTTGCGGTCATCATTTGTTTGCGCCTCATGTATTGTTAGCGGTGCGTTTTTTGTCACCTTGAGACTGACAATACGCGACGGTCTCTAAAATCCGCTTAAAAAGGAGACTAAATCTCCGGTTAACGCGCAAATGCGATGCAGGACGCAACGAAATACAGTCTGTTAACGATATTTTCTGGCGAAGGTCAGGGTTTTCAGGGCCGCTTCAAGCAAGCAAGGCGCGAAACGGTCTCCCGCTTCGCGCCTTCCAGTGTCGTTAGTGTCCAGCGTATGGACGATTCACTCTCCGGTCTTGCCGCGCAGGAACCGGACGATGCCGGAAAAGTCCGTGTTTGCGTCGCCGCCATTACAAAAAAGATTGTACAGGGCTGCAGCCTCGGCGCCGAGCGGCGTGGACGCGCCGCTGGCATGCGCGGCCTCCTGCGCCAGCTTGAGATCCTTCAGCATCATCGCTGCGGCGAAGCCCGGCTGGTAGTCGCGGTTGGCCGGCGAGGTCGGCACCGGCCCCGGCACCGGGCAATAGGTCGTCAACGACCAGCACTGACCGGACGCGGTAGAGGAAATGTCGAACAGCTTCTGCGCGTCGAGACCGAGACGCTCGGCAAGGACGAACGCCTCGCAGGTACCGATCATCGAAATGCCCAGCAGCATGTTGTTGCAGATCTTCGCCGCCTGGCCTGTGCCGGCGCCGCCGGCGTGGACGATGGTCTTGCCCATCACGTCCAGATAGGGGCGAGCGGCCTCGAACGCGGCATCCGGGCCGCCGACCATGAAGGTGAGCGTGCCGGCCGCAGCGCCGCCGACACCGCCGGAAACCGGCGCATCGACCATCGGCATGCCGGCCTTCTCGGCCGCCGCTGCAACAGCGCGCGCGCTCTCCACGTCGATGGTCGAGCTGTCGATAAGCAGCGTACCCGGGCGGGCATGAGCCAGAATGCCATCTTCGCCGGCATAGACCTTGCGAACGTGGGCTCCCGCCGGAAGCATCGACACAATCACGTCGGCGTCGGATGCCAACTCCGCCAGATTGTCCGCCGTCTTGCCGCCCACCTCGACGAGGCGCGCCTTGGCCTCGGCCGACAAATCGAGGCCGCGCACCTCGTGTCCCGCCTTGACGAGATTGGCGGCCATCGGACCACCCATGTTTCCAAGCCCGATAAACCCGACCTTTGCCATAAGCATTTCTCCCTTTTCCGCCCCGACGGCGGCACTGTCACTCCCACCCGCGAAATCATGCGGGCACATCGTGTCCAACGAACCGGAGCCGGCCTCCCTGCCCCGGGCCGCAATCTTGCGCGATCAGCGTCGCTGCTCTCTCTCGCTGAGGTAGAGCAGGATGAGATAGATCGCGATGGTCGTCAGATAGAAGGCGATCTCGTAGGGGCGCCGACCGAAGATGTCGGCAAACAGCGTGTGCATCACCACCTGGGTGAGAGCGCGGGTCAGCCACATTACCGTGCCCCAGGACACGGTCAGCCAGAGGCCGATGGCCGCGACCAGATCCAGAACGCCGAAGAAGACCGTTGCCGCCTGCCATTCGACGGGCATTTCCCAGAACCACTGGCCGCGCCAGGGGGACATGCCGACGATGCGCGCCCAGTGAATGAGGCCGCTGAAGATCAACAGGATGGCGATTGCCCGCAAGTACCACACGAGCGTCACAGACCAGGCCGGCCTGTTCTTCAGGTAATCCAGAAACAGCGTGGTCATGACGAGCCTTTCCGCTCCACCGGCTCGCCCTGGCGAGCCCGGCAGATCACATCACACGTCGAGATCACCACCGACGGGCATCTCGAAGTGCGCCAGAATGTCCGCCTCGGTCACATCGGCCAGATCGGCCGGCGACCACTTCGGGGCATTGTCCTTGTCGACAATCACCGCGCGCACGCCCTCGTAGAAGTCGGCGCCCTGGAGGATGTGGCAGACGATGCGGTACTCGAGGCGCATGCACTCCTCGAAGTCGAGGGTCGCACCGCGGCGGAGCTGTTGGAACGCAAGCATCACGCTGGTCGGCGACTTGGACCGAATTGCGGCCGCCAGGTCCCCGGCCCAGGCGGCATTCGGGTCGCCCGCCTTTGCGGCGAGCTCATCGAGCGCCTGCAGGATCTCGGCAACAGAACCCCGACCGAAAACCTCAGAAATCGTGGCTGCACGCGCGGCAAGCGGGGCCTCGCCAGCGTCGTGACAGGCTGCATAGCGAGCAATCGTGCCGTCGATATCGTCGGTTTCGGTGAGCTCGGCGGCCAGAGCTTCCATGTCGCCGGAGGCGATGCCATGGGTCAGGATGCCGGACCACAGGGCGTCCGCCTGCTTGAGCCGCCCGGCCGAAAGGGCTGCCATCATTCCGCTTTCCTGCGGCATGCGCGGCAGGAACCACGAACCGCCGACATCGGGAAAGAAACCGATGCCGGTTTCGGGCATGGCGAAAGTGGTGCGCTCCGTGCCGACGCGGTGGCTGCCGTGGACGGACACGCCGACGCCGCCGCCCATCACGATCCCGTCGATGAGGGCGATATAGGGCTTGGGGAAGCGCTTGACGCGGACGTTGAGACGGTACTCGTCGCCGAAGAACTCAGCCCGCGTCGGATCGCCCGACATTCCCTGATCGTAGATCTTGCGGATGTCGCCGCCGGCGCAAAACGCGCGATCGCCCGCTCCGCGCACGATCACATGGTGCACGGCGTCGTCGGTCGCCCAACGCTCCAGCTGGTCGATCATCTCCAGCACCATGCCGCGCGTCAGCGCATTGAGCGCCTTGGGACGGTTCAGTGTCACAACGCCGGCACGGCCGATCCGCTCAAACAGGATCTCGGGTTCGCTCATCAAGTATCCTCAACAAATTCGCCAGAACTCTCATCTTATTCCAAACGGCGAAGGAACATTGCGCGCAAGAATACGGCCGTCCCGTCAATCCTTCAGAAGGTCCCTGGCGATGATCACACGCATGATCTCGTTGGTACCTTCCAGAATCTGATGCACGCGGACGTCACGCAGATAACGCTCCACCGGATAGTCACGCAGATAGCCGTAACCACCATGCAATTGCAACGCCTCGTTGACGACGGAGAAGCCCACATCGGTCGCCATTCGCTTGGCCATTGCGGCCATCCGGGTCGCATCCGGCGTCTTCGCATCGACCAGCGTGGCGGCCTTGTGGAGCAACAGGCGAGCGGCCTCCAGCTCCGTCGCCATGTCCGCCAGACGGAATTGCAGCGCCTGGAATTCGGCCAGCGGACGGCCGAACTGCCGGCGCTCCTTGAGATAGGCGATGGAGCGATCGAGACAGCTCTGCGCCGCGCCGAGCGAGCAGGCGCCGATGTTGAGGCGCCCGCCGTCGAGGCCCGCCATGGCGATGCGGAAGCCCTCGCCTTCCTCGCCGATCCGGTTCGCCACCGGCACCCGGCAATCGGAGAAGTTCACCTGGGCGGTCGGCTGGCTCTTCCAGCCAAGCTTGATTTCCTGAGCGCCGAAGCTGAGGCCCGGCGTGTCCTTCTCGACCACGAGACAGGAGATGCCCTTCGGCCCCTCCCCGCCGGTGCGCACCATCACCACATAGACGTCAGACGCGCCGCCGCCGGAGATGAACGCCTTGGAGCCGTTGAGAACGTAGTGATCGCCGTCGAGCGCAGCGCGGGTGCGCAGGCTCGCCGCATCCGACCCGGATCCCGGTTCCGTCAGGCAGTAGCTTGCGAACCGCGCCATCGAGCACAGATCGGGCAGGAACCGCTCGCGCTGCTCCTGCGAGCCGAAGCGGTCGATCATCCAGGCGGCCATGTTGTGGATCGAAATATAGGCCGCCGTCGAGGTGCAGCCGGCTGCCAGCTCCTCGAAGATCACCGCCGCGTCGAGCCGCCCGAGACCCGAACCGCCGACGTCGTCTCCGACATAGATCCCGCCGAAGCCGAGCTCGGCCGCCTTGCGGAGCGTCTCCACCGGAAAGAACGAGTTCTCGTCCCACTCCTTGGCGTGAGGCTCCATCTCGTCGCGCGCGAACTGGCGAGCGACATCCTGAAACGCACGCTGGTCTTCCCCGAGCGCAAAATCCATTGTCAGCCTCCTCCCAGAGCCGTGTCGCGGCACGAGGCCGCACAGCCCCGGTCTTCCCGACGGTAGATTGCTGGATTATCCAGCCCCTTGGCCTGCGTCAATCCGGCCAAGGGTTGCAGCCTCCGGCAGGCTTCCGATTGGCACCGTCACAGTGGTAGGGTCCGACCAACCCGATCAACACCCCTGCAGGGAAGTTCAGATGACCGCTCACCATCGCTCCAACCCGACCACCAAGGCCCACGATGTCGACAGTATCGTCGGGGGGCGTCGCATGCGCCGCAACCGCCGCACGGACTGGTCGCGCCGGATGGTGCGCGAGAACACGCTGACGGTGGACGATCTGATCTGGCCGCTGTTCCTGACCGAAGGAACCGGCGTCGAGCAGCCGGTCGCTTCCATGCCCGGCGTCATGCGCTACAGCGTCGACAATATCGCCCGCCAGGTAGAAGAAGCCGCCGATCTCGGCATTCCGGCGATCGCACTCTTCCCCAACACCGATCCCTCGCTGCGCGATGCCGACGGTTCGGAAGCTCTCAACCCGGAAAACCTGATTTGCCGCGCCTGCCGCGCCATCAAGGACACCGGCCTGCCGATCGGCATCGTCACCGATGTGGCGCTCGATCCCTATACCAGCCACGGCCATGACGGCCTGATGAAGGGCGAGACGATCCTGAACGACGAGACGGTGGCCCAGCTGGTGGCACAGGCGCTGCTGCAGGCCGAGTCCGGGGCCGACGTCATTGCTCCGTCCGACATGATGGACGGACGTATCGGCGCGATCCGTGCCGGTCTGGATGCCGCTGGCTATCGGGACGTCCAGATCATGTCTTACGCGGCGAAATACGCGTCCGCCTTCTACGGTCCGTTCCGCGACGCGGTCGGCACCAACACGACGCTGGTCGGCGACAAGCGCACCTACCAGATGGACCCGGCCAACAGCGACGAAGCGCTGCATGAAGTCGCGCTGGACCTGGAGGAAGGCGCAGACATGATCATGGTAAAGCCCGGCCTGCCCTATCTCGATATCATTCGCCGGGTGAAGGATACGTTCGAGCGTCCGACCTTTGCCTACCAGGTGTCCGGCGAATACGCGATGATCATGGCCGCAGCCGGCAATGGCTGGCTCGATGGCGAGCGCGCCATGATGGAGAGCCTGATGGCCTTCAAGCGCGCCGGGGCGGACGGCGTGCTGACCTATTTCGCGCCGCGCGCGGCACGAAAGCTCAAGGGCCTAGACTGACCCGGCTGCGCCTCGGCACAACGCGCCTCAGGGTAAAATCTGAGGCCCGCGCGGCGGGCGCGCCATGAGGCTCGCAAGATCCTCCAGCGCCCGCCGACAGACATCCTCGCCGGCAACGCTGCCAAGACACAGGCGCACCGCCTCCGGTGCGCCGCGCGGCTCGACCGCAAAGAAGCGCGCCGGCGCCACACGCACGCCGAGCGCTTCCGCCTCTGCCGCAAAAGCGTCGGCAGTCCATCCACCCTCAAGGTTCAGCCAGGCAAGCCCGCCCCGCAGCGCCTCCGGCTTCAACTGCGGGAAGAGTTCGTGCGCGACTGCAGCACGCGCCGCGATGCCCCTTCGTATCCGCGCCAGCCGGGTCTCGAACCCGTCATTGGAGAGGATGTGGGCCGCGACCCGCGTCAGAAGTGGCG
The DNA here is from genome assembly GCF_058448995.1 of Stappia sp. G46H5W. Taxonomy (NCBI): domain Bacteria; kingdom Pseudomonadati; phylum Pseudomonadota; class Alphaproteobacteria; order Hyphomicrobiales; family Stappiaceae; genus Stappia; species Stappia sp. G46H5W. Next base: position 875,030 of record NZ_JBZFLL010000002.1, read on the forward strand.
ACACCATCAGGCTGAGCGCGTTCTTCACCGCGAGGATCTGACGGGCAAGCGGCCTCGGCGCCGCAACGAAGCCGACGCGCAGGATCGGCGCCACGCATTTGGAAAGGCCGGTAACGAGTACCGTGCTGTCGGGAAGAATGCCTGATACGCCGATGCGCGTGCCCTCCTCAGCCAGAAAGTCGTAGATCCGGTCCTCGACCACCACCACGCCATGACGTGCGGCAACCTCGGCGAGTTCCTCGCAGCGCCGAGCGGACATCCGTCGTCCGGTCGGATTCTGCGTCGACGGCATGAGAAAGACGCAGGCGATGTTGGAGCGCCGGCACAAGGCCTCGAACGCCTCCGGATCCATACCCTCGTCATCCATCCTCACAGGATGGAGGCGCGCGCGGGCAGCGCTCGCCGCGCTGATTACGCCCGGATAGGTCAGCGTGTCGCAGGCGATCCCGCCGCCATTTTCGGTCAACGCCAGAAAGGTGGAGGCAATCGCCGCCTGGGCGCCGGCCGTCACGACGATCCCCTCGGCACTCAGCTCTCCGCCCTGCCGACCGAGAAAGCGCGCCGCGATGCCCCGGATTTCCCCGTCCTCTCCGGCTGTGAGATAGGCAAGAGGCATCTCGCCGCGGGCGAGCTCCGCCTGAGCCACAGCCAGGGCTTCACCGATGAGGGGCGAGGCATCCTCGATGAGGAAGCTGTTGACCGCCAGATCGGCGATCCCTCCGGCAAGCCCGGCACCGGATTGGGGAAAGGCCAGTTTTCTGTCGCCGGCTGTAATGAATGTGCCGCGCCCCACTTCTCCATGCGCGAGACCGGCAAGTTCCAGTGCCCGATAGGCGCGCGCGACGGTCCCCGGTGCGCAACCGAGCTTCCACGCAGCTTCCCTAATCGGCGGAAGGCGGTCACCGGCGGCGAGAACACCGCGCTCGACGCACGAGCGCAGATGCGCCTCGAGCGAGCGCACGGTGACCGGTTCGTCGAGGCCGGAGGGAATGTCGGGCAATATTGTCATAAGAACAATGTTACGATTGTAACACGCATTGTTTCAAGCCAATTCTGCCGGCGAAACACAATCCGCGACCGCGCCGGTCGCCCTGATGAAGTCGCTGCCAGATGCCCTCCGATCTCCTGATGCCGATCGCCCAGTTCGGGCTGCTTGCCCTTTTCGTCTCCGCCATGGTCGGCTCTCCCGGCCCCGCAAACATGGCCCTGATGGCGAACGGCATCTCCTTCGGCGCGCGCCCTGCCGTCCCGTTCATGCTCGGTCAGATGTCTGGTTTCCAGGTCATCTACTGGCTGAACGTCGCCGGGCTCTTCGCGCTGCTGAAGAGCGCTCCGGAGATCTTCGAGGTCCTTCGGCTTCTGTGCCTCGGGTACATCCTTTATCTCGCCTGGGTGATCGTCCGCAGCCCGGTGCGCGGAGGCGTCAAAGCCGACCGCATCCCCGGCTACGGCCGCGGCTTCTGGGTGCATCCGCTGAATCCGAAAGCCTATGCGATGCAGATCGCCGGCATCAGCCAGTTCGTCTCTGCAGAGCGCTACTTCGCGGATGCGCTGGTCCTGTCGCTGACCTTTCTGTGCCTCGGCGGCTGCCTGAACGGCTTGTGGCTGCTCGCCGGAAGCTGGCTACGCAGCAATGCTGGTGGCACCAGACTGCTCAACGCCCTGCGCATCGCTCTGGCCGGACTGATGGTCGGCTCCACCATCCTGAGCTTGCAAATGATCCCTGCTTGATGGCAGTTGAGCGGACCTTTTCCGCAGTGCCAGGCCCTTCCGATGCAGGTTTCCCTCGATACGATCACCCAGGCCGCAACGCTTATCGAGGGGGCGGTAATGCGGACCCCGTGCTTGCCCGCCCCGAAACTGTCCCAGCTGACGGGCGCCGAGGTCTTCGTCAAATACGAGAACCTACAGGTCACCAATGCGTTCAAGGAGCGCGGCGCCCTGGTGAAGCTGTCGTCGCTCTCGGAGAGCGAACGCAGGCGAGGTGTCATCGCCATGTCGGCCGGCAATCACGCACAGGCCGTCGCCTATCACGCCGCCCGCCTCGGCATTCCCGCCACCATCGTGATGCCGGAGCCAACTCCTTTCGTGAAGGTGGCCGCAACGCGCAGCTATGGGGCGCGCGTGGTGCTGGCAGGCGAGGTTCTGGCCGATGCGCAGGCCGAGGCCGAACGCCTTGCCGAAGAAGACGGCCTCGTCTGGGTCCATCCTTATGACGATGCCGCGATCATTTCCGGTCAGGGAACGATCGCGCTGGAAATGCTAGACGACCAGCCCGACCTCGACTGTCTCGTCGTTCCTGTCGGTGGCGGCGGACTGATCTCCGGCATGGCAGTCGCGGCGAAGGCGCGAAAACCCAGCATCGAGATCGTCGGGGTCGAGGCAGCGCTTTACCCTTCGATGATCGGGGCCTTGCGCGGAGAAGCCGTCACCTGCGGCGGGGCGACCCTTGCCGAGGGCATCGCCGTCAAGAATGTCGGGCGCCTGACGCTTGAGATCGTTCGCGAGACCGTGGACGACATTCTGCTCGTCGACGAAGCCACGCTGGAGCGTGCAGTCAACGCCTATCTGACCCGGCAGAAGACGATGGCGGAGGGCGCGGGCGCTGCCGGCCTCGCCGCCCTCCTCGCCTATCCGGATCGGTTTACGGGAAAACGCGTCGGCCTCGTGCTGTGCGGTGGCAATATCGACCCTCGGCTGCTCTCCTCGATCATGGTGCGCGAGCTCGCGCGCGAGGGACGGCTCTTGTCGATTCGCATCACTACCGCAGATCGGCCGGGCATCCTCGGCGAGATCTCGACACTTATCGGCCGGCTTGGCGGCAACATCCTGGAGGTTTCCCACCATCGGCTGTTTCTCAACGTGCCGGCCAAGGGCACGACGCTGGACGTCACGATGGAGACCTACGACACCGACCACGCGGGCAAGATCCTGTCCGCGCTGGAAAAGGCCGGACACTCGGTGCGCACGCTCGATCTTGGAGAATCGCGCATCTGACACGGCGTTGCTTGGCACGTTTCCTGCGGCATTTGACATGGACAGTGATCGTCACCACCTGCAATGTCAGCAAGGAGCAACGAGCGCATGCAGGACCGGAACGCACAGGGCATCGACGAGATGAACGAGGCACGCAGCACACACGGGCTCGACCCGCGCCTGTTCGACAGCGTGCGGACCAACCGGATCGTCGCGTTTCTGATCGATGCCGCGGTCATCATCGCGCTGACACTGGCCGGCGGCCTGCTCCTGCTGTTTCTCGGCCTGTTCACGTTCGGCCTCGGCTGGCTGCTGTTTCCTATTCTGGGCCCTGGAGTGGCCCTCGCCTATGTGGGCTTCACCCTGGGCGGGCCGCACAGCGCAACTCCCGGCATGCGCGCCATGGGGCTGACGATGCGGATGCTGGACGGCCGCAGGCCGGATATCCTGATCGCGGCCATCCACGCGTTGTTTTTCTGGTTCTCCGTCAGTCTTCTGACGCCGCTCGTTCTTCTGGTCAGCTTCTTCAATGCGGAGAAGCGCCTGCTGCACGACATCGTTCTCGGGGTCGCGGTCGTGAACCGCGGACGCGCAACGGATTGACCGGAATTTCCTGCCCGCAAGCAAAACCATTTCAGGCGACGAGCGGTGGATGACCCCTTTGCCGCTTTGCTTAAGCCCCTCGGCCCGTTAAAAAAGCACATGGCGCACGCTGCGCCGCACGCGCCCGTGCGCGTCCCGACCGAGGAGATGGGCCCGACGCATGCTGCTTGCCGATCCCGCGATGCTGCTGACCTTCGTGGTGATCGTGATCACCGTCGTATTGTATGCGATGGAACGCCTCGCGCTGGAGGTCGTGGCGCTCGGCTCCGTCGTTGCCTTTCTGCTGATCTTCTCGTTTTTCCAGCCGGCTGACCCGTCCGTCACGATCGGCGCGTCCGAACTCCTTTCGGGCTTCGCCAATCCCGCCCTCGTCACCGTGACCTGCCTGCTGATCGTCGGCCAGGGCCTGTTCCAGACAGACGCGCTGGAAAAGCCCGCCAAGATCATCGTCGACGCCACGCGAAAGCGGCCGGTGCTGGCAGCCATGCCGATCCTGATCGCCGTGGCGGTGATCAGCGGCTTCCTGAACAATACCCCCGTCGTGGTGATGTTCCTGCCCATCCTGTCGGCAGTCGCGGCAGCCCAAGGCAAGCCGGCCGGCCGCCTGCTGATGCCGCTCTCCTTCATCGCCATTCTCGGCGGCATGACGACGCTGATCGGTTCGTCCACGAACCTTCTGGTGGCCGACGTCGCCGCCCGTACGAGCGACGTCCGGCTCGGCTTCTTCAGCTTCACCGGCATCGGCGTCATCCTGGCGAGCGTCGGCATTCTCTACGTGCTGTTCGTCATGCCGTTCCTGCTGAAGCCTCGCCGCTCCATGGCCGAGGAAATGCAGGTCTCGTCCGGCAAGCAGTTCATTGCGCAGATCAGCATCACCGCCGGACATCCGCTCGAGGGCGTCACCTCTGTCGCCGGCCTGTTCCCGGCCCTCAAGGACATGACCGTACGGCTGGTGCAGCGCGGCGAACGCCCGATCCTGCCACCGTTCGAGAATGTCACCTTGATGCCCGGCGACACCGTGATCGTCGCCGCCACCCGCAACGCCCTCACGACCGCCCTGTCGCAGCGCCGCCCACTGATGGCGACGGAAAGCGACGAGCCCTCGGACATCGAGACATCCGCGCCGCAGCGCTCGCTCACCCTGGCAGAGGTGGTGGTTGCACCCGCCTCGCGCCTGTCCGGCCGCACGATTGCCCAAAGCGGCTTTCACAGCGAGACGGATTGCGTGGTGATGGGCGTGCAGCGCCGCTCCCGCATGCCGCGCATGGCAATGACCGAGATCCGCCTGGAGCCCGGCGACGTGCTGCTGGTGGCGGGTCAGTCCACCTCCATCCAGAAGCTGCGGACGAACCGCGACGTTCTCCTGCTCGACTGGTCGGCGGCCGAGCTGCCGCCACGACGCCTGGCACCGAGAGCGCTGGCGATCTTTGCCATCATGGTGATCGTGAGCGCCGCCGGCATCGTTCCGATCGTTACCGCATCGATCGCGGCGACCTTCGCAATGGTGATGTCCGGCTGCCTCAACGTGCGGCAGGCGCTGCGCGCCGTCGACAGCCGGATCTTCATGCTGATCGGCGCATCGATTGCCGCTGCGACCTCGCTCGAGGTCACCGGCGGAGCCAAGACCATCGCTGATCTTCTCGTCATGGTGCTGGACGGCCAGCCACCGATGATCATGCTCTCGGCTCTCTTCCTGCTCGTGATGCTGCTGACCAACGTGCTGTCGAACAACGCGACTGCCGTCCTGTTTACACCGATTGCGGTGAACATGGCGGTTCAGAGCGGCATGCCGGTGGAAGCCTTCGTGACCTGCGTGATCTTCGCCGCGAACTGTTCCTTTGCAACGCCGATCGGTTACCAGACAAACCTGATCGTGATGGGGCCCGGCCACTATCGGTTTTCGGACTTCATCGTCGCCGGAACGCCACTCGCCTTGCTCCTATGGCTGACTTTCACTTTTGTCGCGCCCATATATTATGGATTCTCGATGCTCTGAGACGCGCTGAGCGGGAAGGACGCACTTGACGCGACATCCGACCGACACACCGCAATTCTATCTGACGGCGCCCTCGCCCTGTCCCTACCTGCCCGGCAAGCAGGAACGGAAGGTCTTCACACATCTTGTGGGATCGCGGGCGCAGGTGCTGAATGACGTTCTGACGCAGGGCGGGTTCCGGCGGAGCCAGAATATCGCCTATCGGCCAGCCTGCGAAAATTGCCGCGCCTGCATCTCGATCCGGGTGCGAGTCGACGATTTTCGCTGGACCCGCTCGTTCCGCCGTCTGTGGAAGCGCAATGCCGATATCATCGGCTCGACCAGCGAGCCTGCGCCCTCCTCCCAGCAATATGACCTCTTCCGCCGCTATCTGGATGCACGCCATGCCAATGGCGGCATGTCGGACATGACCGTTCTCGATTACGCGATGATGATCGAGGACACGCATGTCGAGACCATGCTGGTGGAGTATCGAAAGCGCGGCCCCGACACGTTCCTCAACGGCCGTGGCACGGGGCCGTTGCTCGCCGTAGCGCTGACCGACCGGCTGAGCGATGGCCTGTCGATGGTCTATTCCTTCTTCGACCCGGAAGCGCAGAGCCGCAGTCTCGGCACCCACCTCATTCTCGATCACATCGAGCGGGCCCGGGCGCTCGGGCTGCCTTACGTCTATCTTGGATACTGGGTGAAGGGCTCGCCGAAGATGGACTACAAGGCCCGCTACCAGCCGCAGGACCACCTGGGCCCGCGCGGCTGGTTTCCCGCATCTGCCCCCGACGACGATCCGGCCGACTGACGGGCGCCCGTCAGGATCCGCGGGCGTCCACGTGGGCGCGCACGGCGGTGAAGACATCGCGGAACATTTCCCGCGTAAGCCTGCCCGTGTTCGTGTTGTAGCGGGAACAGTGATAGCTGTCGAATAGCGTGAGGTGCGGGCTCAGCTCATGCCGGACATTGTGTCCGAAGGCATGGGCAGCGCGGCGCATGCCCAGGGCCGACAGCGTCGCATCGTGGGCGATGCGGCCTAAAGCCACCACCGCGACCAACGAAGGCAGCGTTTCGATCGTCTGCGTCAGATAAGGCAGGCAAGTCCGGATTTCCGGTCCAGTCGGCTTGTTCTCGGGCGGCACGCAGCGCACGGCATTGGTGATGGCCGCATCGATCAGTTCGAGACTGTCATCGGGGCGGGCTTCGTACTGGCCGCGCGCGAAGCCGAAATCGACAAGCGTCTCGTAGAGCAGGTCGCCGGCATAGTCGCCGGTGAAGGGGCGCCCCGTACGGTTCGCCCCTCTCAGCCCCGGCGCCAGCCCGACGATCAGAAGACGCGGATCAGGAGCCGCGAATGTCCGGACAGGTGCGTTGTACCAGTCCGGCTGCGCCGCCCTGTGCGTCTCGCGAAACGCCACGAGCCGCGGACAGGACGGACAATCCCTTGCCGGGTTGGGCAGATGAAGCACGTTCACCGGCCTCTCAATAATCGTCGTCTTCGTCTTCTTCCACGTCGTTGCGACGCGGAGCAGGACGCGGCGTGCGCTCTGCCGGATCGCGACCGACCTTCTTGGTCAGCGTGGCGAGATCGATGAAGTGATCCGCCTGGCGCCGCAGGTCATCGGCAATCATCGGCGGCTGGGTCTGCAAGGTGGACACGACGCTGACCTTGCGTCCCTTGCGCTGCAGTGCCTCGACCAGCGGCCGGAAATCGCCATCGCCGGAGAACAGCACGATATGGTCGACATGCTCGACGATCTCCATGGCATCGACAGCCAGTTCGATGTCCATGTTGCCCTTGATCTTGCGGCGGCCGGCCGAGTCGACAAACTCCTTCACCGGCTTGGTCACAACCTTATAGCCGTTGTAATCAAGCCAGTCGATCAAAGGACGAATCGACGAATATTCCTGATCTTCAATCAGTGCGGTATAATAATATGCTCTCAGGAGATATCCGGTCTTCTGGAATTCCTGAAGAAGCATCTTGTAGTCGATATCAAACCCGATGCTGCGCGCAGTGGAATACAAATTGGCGCCATCGATAAACAACGCCACCTTCTCTCGCGGGTCGAACATTTCGTAGAATACCTTTCGTTGCAATGCAGGACGATCGACGGCCCCGGAAAGAAAACGCCATCCGGGAAAATATCTAGAGTTGCCTCTCAACACGGGTTCGCCCACCGCGTTATGAGATTAAGGCATCACTCCACACCGTTTTCGGATCGACCTACAAGCCGGATTTCCATCCGGTTTCCGTGCCCAAGAGATGCAATCCTGCAAGCATCCCATTGTTTTTGCTTTGGGCGGCACACTTGACCGCCTTTGAGTATTTCCACCTACACCATTTTACCACGCAACGGCAACTGAGCTTTGGCAGCTTTCGCGAAGGAGTCTACAGGAAATCATGGCGAAATTAGAAACGTGATTAAAAAACAAAACTGTAGCGTGACATCGCGCAAGGCTTGCGTCTTGCGGTGCAACACAGTACATATCGCCGCTTGCTGATAACAGTTTAAATGGAGCATACCCATGGCACGCGTGACAGTCGAAGACTGCATCGACAAGGTCGAGAACCGCTTCGAACTGGTGCTGCTTGCGAGCCATCGGGCGCGGATGATCTCGAACGGTTCGCCGCTGACTATCGATCGCGACAACGACAAGAACCCTGTCGTGGCGCTGCGCGAGGTCGCCGAACAGACCGTCAGCCCCGAAGATCTGAAGGAAGATCTGATCCACTCGCTGCAGAAGTATGTCGAGGTGGACGAGCCGGAGGCCGATGCCGTGCCGATGGTTCCGAACACGTCTTCGCAGAATCAGGGCGGCACCGAGGTCAACGCGGTGGACGACAGCTCGGTCGAATTCGACCGCATGTCCGAAGAAGACCTGCTGCGCGGCCTCGAAGGCCTTGTTCCGCCGGAGCGCAAGGACGATATCTGAACGGAGACGTCCGGCGGCACCCGGCCGCCGCACGACGTCGTGCGGTCGTCCTGTCGCGGCGTCCCCTGGGACAGCGGCACCGGCCGGCCGCACCGATGTGTGAGGCGTTTCCGCAATGATGCGGCAATACGAGCTGGTCGAGAAAGTCCAGCGGTACAATCCGAACGCCGACGAGGCGCTGCTCAACAAGGCCTATGTCTATGCCATGCAGAAGCATGGCAGCCAGAAGCGCGCCTCGGGTGACCCCTACTTCTCCCACCCTCTCGAAGTCGCCGCGATCCTGACCGATCTGCGGCTCGACGACGCGACCGTTGCCGTTGCCCTGCTCCACGACACGATCGAGGACACGACGGCAACCCGCGACGAGATCGACCGGTTGTTCGGCCCGGAAATCGGCAAGCTCGTCGACGGTCTCACCAAGATCAAACGCCTCGATCTGGCCTCCAAGAAAGCCAAGCAGGCGGAGAACTTCCGCAAGCTGCTGCTCGCCATCGCCGATGATGTGCGGGTCCTGCTGGTGAAGCTTGCGGACCGCCTGCACAACATGCGCACGCTCCATCACATGCCGGAGCACAAGCGCGGGCGGATCGCCGAAGAGACGATGGAAATCTATGCGCCGCTCGCCGGGCGCATGGGCATGCACGACATGCGGGAGGAACTGGAGGACATCGCCTTCAGGACACTCAACCCGGATGCGTTCGCGACAATCACGGACCGGCTGACGGCGCTGCGCGAGAAGAACAAGAGCCTGATCACCGACATCGAGCACGACCTGATGTCGCGGCTGGAGGAGCGCGGGATCGCGGCCCTCGTCAAGGGACGCGAGAAGCGGCCCTATTCGATCTTCCGCAAGATGCAGTCGAAGTCGATCGCCTTCGAGCAGCTCTCCGACATCTACGGCTTCCGCGTCGTCGTCGGGACCGTGGAGGCCTGTTACCGGGTCCTGGGCGTCGTGCACACGACCTGGCCGGCCGTGCCCGGCCGCTTCAAGGACTATCTGTCGACGCCCAAGCAGAACGACTACCGCTCGATCCACACGACGGTCGTCGGCCCGAGCCGCCAGCGCGTGGAACTGCAGATCCGCACCACGGCGATGGACCGCGTCGCCGAGTACGGCATCGCCGCACATGCGCTCTACAAGGATGGCGAACTCGGCGGACGAAACATCAACAAGCTCAACGACGAAAGCCGCGCTTACGAGTGGCTGCGCCGCACCATCGAGCTTCTGTCACAGGGCGACACGCCGGAAGAGTTCCTGGAGAACACCAAGCTCGAACTCTTCCATGATCAGGTGTTCTGCTTCACTCCCAAGGGCAGGCTGATCGCCCTGCCCCGCGGCGCAACGCCCATCGATTTCGCCTATGCGGTTCACACGGACATCGGCAACACCTGCGTCGGCGCCAAGGTCAACGGCCAGATCATGCCGCTGGTTACCGAGCTTCGGAACGGCGACGAAGTCGACATTATCCGCAGCCAGGCGCAGACCCCGCCTCCGGCCTGGGAAACGATCGCGGTCACCGGCAAGGCGCGCGCGGCCATTCGCCGTGCCACACGCGAGAACGCCCGCCAGCAATACGGCTCGCTTGGCCAGCATATTCTGGAACGGGCCTTCCGCCGCGCCGGACATGCCTTCAGCGAGGAGCGGCTCGAAGGAGCCCTGCCGTCGTTGGGGTATGGCAGCCTTGCAGACCTGCTGGCCGCGGTCGGCCGAGGAGAAATTCGCGCCCACGAGATCGTCTCGGCACTGCATCCGGACTATCAGGACGACCGCCTGCCCAACCAGCTTCAGGCGGGCGAGCCCGGCTGGTTCGACCTGGAAGCCGGCAGCGGCATGAAGTTCCGCATTCCGGATGGAGAAGAGACGCGAAACGGCGCCAGCCCGCTCCCCATTCGCGGCCTGTCCGGGGACCTTCCCGTCTCTTTCGCGCCCGACGGCGGCGCGGTGCCGGGAGATCGCATCGTCGGCATCCTTACACCCGGCGTCGGCGTCACCATATATCCGATACAGTCGCCTGCCCTGCAGGCGTTCGAGGACGAGACGGACCGCTGGCTGGATGTCCGCTGGGACATGGCCGGAGACAAGCGCGAGCGCTTCCCGGCCCGGATCAATGTGTCGGCGCTGAATGAGCCGGGTTCACTTGCCACCATTGCCGCGGCCATCGCGGAGCTGGGTGGCAATATCGACAATCTGAAAATGCTGCGGCGGGCTGCTGATTTTCACGAAATCCTTATCGATCTTGAGGTATGGGATTTGAAGCACCTGAACCGCATCATGAATCAGCTCAGGACACAGGCGAATGTGTCCAGCGTGACGCGCGAGATCGGTTGACCTGCTCCACCCTTGCCGACGGGCAGACAGAAGGAATTGAAGACCAGGCATGCTTTTCAAACGCCGTGACAAGCCGACCCATCTCGAGCGTTTGCGCGTTGCCGTGTGGCCTCGCCACAGTTTTGCGCGCTCTGCCCGCTACTTTTCAAAGCGGGTGTTGCGGCTGACTGCGAGCCCGCACGCCATTGCCATGGGATTTGCCGCCGGCGCTTTCGCCTCGATCACTCCCTTCATCGGTCTTCACTTCCTGCTCAGCTTTGTCATCGCCTTCATCGTCGGCGGCAACATGGTGGCGGCAGCGCTCGGCACCGTGGTCGGAAACCCGCTGACCTTTCCGTTCATCTGGGCCTCGACCTACAAGGTCGGGTCCATGATCATCTACGGCGAGGCAAAGGAGCTCGACCATCGCGCCATCGACAAGCATCTGGACGGTGGCTTCCTGGAAAAGTCGCTCGACACGCTTCTGCCCCTGATCAAGCCGATGCTGGTGGGAGCTGTCCCCCTCGGCCTGCTCACGGCGACATTCTTCTATTTTCTGGTGTTCTACAGCGTCCGCGCCTACCAGCGCACGCGCCGCCAGAAGCTCTCCTCCCGCAAACTCCCCGGCGCCGTAAAGGGAGCTGCTCGCGACGCCGACGCGTGAGGCTTGCAAGCCCGCCATCGCATGACGGTTTACCGTTGAAGGCTGGACGTCGAAGCCACATAGTGGCGCTCCATCGCCTTCCTCCGGCTCTCCCAGCCGGCCTTCCCGGGAGCTCTTCATGACCAGCAAGCGCCTGCGTCTTGGCGTGAACATCGATCACGTCGCAACGATCCGCAACGCCCGCGGCGGCCGCTTCCCCGACCCCATTCGTGCAGCACATCTTGCGGCCAAGGCCGGTGCGGACGGCATCACCGCGCATTTGCGCGAGGATCGCCGCCACATCTCCGACCACGACATCGCCCGGCTCAGCCACGAGATCGACCTGCCGCTCAACTTCGAGATGGCGGCCACCGACGAGATGCTGAAGATCGCCCTCGAAGCGCGCCCGCATGCCGCGTGCATCGTGCCGGAAAAGCGCGAGGAGCGCACGACGGAAGGTGGGCTCGATGCCCGCGGTCAGCATGACCATCTCAAGCCAATCATTGCCGCACTTCGCGACAACGGTACGCGCGTGTCGCTGTTCATCGAAGCAGACAAGGCACAGCTGGATGCTGCCGCCTCACTGGGCGCACCTGTGGTGGAACTGCATACCGGCCGGTACTGCGACCTGCACAATGACGGCGATGCGGAGGGCGCTGCACGTGAGCTCGTGCGCATCCGCGAGGCGGCTCAGCACGGCGCATCGATCGGCCTTGAGGTTCATGCCGGCCATGGCCTTGCCTTCGACACGGTCGAAGGCGTCGCCGCCATCCCGCAGATTGCCGAACTCAACATCGGTCACTTTCTGGTCGGGGAAGCAATCTTCATCGGGCTGGAGGCCGCGATCGGCGAGATGCGCCGCCTGATGGACAAGGCAAGAGGCGACTGACCCGCAACCGGTGCGGCTTGTTCGCGCCGCGTTCATCGCTCCGCAACACGAATGCCTTTGCATTGCGTCAATTCGGGCGAGCCGGTACAAGCCTTGGAGACAAGGCGGAATCCTCTCCCCGAACCTGGACGGTCTTCAGCGGAAGCCCGACTCGGGCGAGATTGCATGCCAAAAGTGCTGCAGCCGGCAGGCCGGCACCGGACAGTGACCGTCACGAAGGAAAAAATGAGCGTGTCCGACGAAAACAAGAGCAAGGAAGGCGGCCTTTACGAGACAGTGAAGGTGCTTGTACAGGCGCTTCTGCTGGCCCTGGTGGTGCGGACGCTGCTGTTCCAGCCGTTCAATATCCCCTCCGGCTCGATGATGGATACGTTGCTGGTCGGCGACTACCTGTTCGTGTCCAAATACAGCTACGGCTATTCGCAATATTCGTTTCCCTACGGGCTCGTTCCGATCGAGGGCCGCATCTGGGCGGCCGAGCCTGAGCGCGGCGACGTTGCCGTCTTCAAGCTGCCGAAAGACACGTCCGTCGACTACATCAAGCGGGTGATCGGCCTGCCGGGCGATGAAATCCAGATGATCGACGGCGTGCTGCACATCAACGGCACGGCGGTCGAGCGCACGCAGATCGACGACTTCATCACGACCGACCAGTTCGGCAACGTGCGGCGCGTGCCGCGTTTCCGCGAGACGCTGCCGAACGGCGTATCCTATGACACGCTCGACCTGACGCCCCGGGGCACCTGGGACAATACCGGCGTCTACAAGGTCCCGCCGGGACACTATTTCATGATGGGCGACAACCGCGACAACTCGACCGACAGCCGCGTCCTGTCCGCGGTCGGCTACGTTCCGTTCGAGAATTTCGTCGGCCGTGCCGAGATGCTGTTCTTCTCGGTCGACGAAGACGCCTCCGCCTGGATGTTCTGGAAGTGGCCCTGGACCGTTCGCGGCAGCCGGCTGTTCAAGTTGCTTTGAGCCAGGTGGCCTAGAGATCCGAACATGACCTCCGATGTCCAGAAAAAGGCGGAGGCGCAACTGCAGAAGCGCCTCGGCCATGATTTTCGTAACAGCGAACTCCTGACGCGCGCCCTCACCCATGGCAGCGCCACCGCGCGCAGCGGGCCGGCCACCAGCTATCAGCGGCTGGAGTTCCTCGGCGACCGGGTGCTTGGGCTTGCCGTCGCCACCATGCTGCACCGGAGCTTCCCCAAGGCCGAGGAAGGCGAGTTGGCGCGGCGGCTGAACCAACTGGTGCGCAAGGAAACCTGCGCGGAAGTCGCCAGGGACCTGAAACTCGGCGACGCCATCCGCCTCGGTGAGAGCGAAGCGCAGACCGGCGGCAAGCGCAAGATGGCAATCCTTGCCGACGTCTGCGAGGCGGTGATTGCAGCAGTCTATCTGGACGGCGGCCTCGAGGCGGCGCAAACTCTGATCGAGGAGCACTGGGGACCGCGCATGACCGGCTACAACGGGCCGCTGCGCGATGCCAAGACCATGCTGCAGGAATGGGCGCAAGGTCGCGGCAAGGCCGCCCCGCGCTACATCATGACGGAGCGCAGCGGTCCCGACCATGCGCCCAGCTTCACCGTGCAGGTGGAGATCGACGGATACCAGCCGGCGACAGGCACCGGCGGATCAAAACGGCTCGCGGAACAGCGGGCGGCAGAGACGGCTCTCCTGCGGGAAGGCGTCTGGACGGAGACAGATATCAAGTGAGCACCAGCGACCAGGCCCCGACCGAGGGCACCGGCATGCCCCCCGAGACGAACGAGACCGCCACCAGGGCCGGTTTCGTTGCGCTGATCGGGGCACCGAATGCCGGCAAGTCGACCCTGCTCAACGCCCTTGTCGGCGTGAAGGTCTCCATCGTGACCCACAAGGTCCAGACCACGCGCGCCCTCGTGCGCGGCATCGCGATGCACGAGGCTTCGCAGGTGATCTTCGTCGACACGCCGGGCATTTTCCGCCCGAAGCGCCGACTGGAACGCGCCATGGTCGACACGGCCTGGGGCGGCGCGCGCGAGGCTGATGTGGTCGCCCTGCTGATCGATGCGCGCAAGGGCATCGACGATCAGGTCACCGGCATCCTGGAGCGGCTTGCGGACGTGAAGCTGCCGAAGCTCCTGATCCTCAACAAGGTCGACGTCACCAGGCGCGAGAAACTGCTGGCGCTGGCGCAGAAGGCCAACGAGATCGTCCAGTTCGACAAGACCTTCATGGTATCGGCCGTGACGGGATCGGGCCTCGACGACCTGATGGAGGATCTGGCCGAGCGCGTTCCGCCGGGGCCCTGGCTCTATCCCGAGGACCAGGCGTCGGACCTGCCGATGCGGATGCTGGCGGCCGAGATCACCCGAGAAAAGCTGTTCCTGCGCCTGCACCAGGAACTGCCCTACATGTCGACGGTGGAAACCGAAGCCTGGCAGCAGCGCAAGGATGGATCGGTCCGCATCGAACAGACCATCTATGTCGAGCGCGACAGCCAGAAGATGATCGTGCTTGGCCAGGGCGGGCGCACCATCAAGGCGATTTCGCAGGCCGCCCGGGGCGAGATCGCAGAGGCCGCCGGCTGCCCGGTCCACCTGTTCCTTTTCGTCAAGGTACGCGAGAACTGGTCGGATGACCCCGAGCGCTACCGCGAAATGGGCCTTGAGTTCCCCCGGTAAAGCATACGAACCGTATCGCGAGCCTCTGGAGTTTACGCCTTCAGAGCTCGTAAAAAGAGCAGCTGATGGAACCGCAGCCCCCGAAGAGCCTGATTTTAACGATCATCCAAGTCTTATTTTGTTACTTGTCGCTACAATTTATAATTGACTTAGCATTAAATATAATTTTTGGAAAATCCATATTCGCGCTAATTTATCAGGCATCCGGCATCTCACAAGGCCTTCTTGGAGACGCCGACACCTCCACGCTGAAATTTTTCTACTTTACGAGCGTCGCAATAACGTCTGCTTGTTGGATCACGCTTTTTGCGAGCCGATTTCTCCGACCCGCCGGCGTATTCATCATGCCGTATGGCTTCGAGATTTTAATGACCCTTGGATTAATACTTATTAATATATTCATACTATCATGCATATCTAATCTGGAATCGATGAATTACGCTTCATGGGATCGAAATCCCGAGATATCTCGTCTTCTGCTCTATGGATCTGGTACATTTGGTTCGTTGATGATGACATACGGCTGGCTTGGATTTGTTCATTTGGCTTTCTGGGGCAGTGAGAAGGAGAGGAATTATTGGGACGTGATGATGCGTGCTTACGCGTTCATGAAACTCCCACACGAAAAATAGGAACCCGAGCAATACCCTCTACCGGTCGGCATCGCTCGCGGCGCTGCCGGTTTGCCGTCTTTGCATCACCCGTTTGCCTCGGGTAATCCTTGCTCCTGTCCCTGCCCCCGGCAACGAGAACCGCAACAGAGATGGAATGGAGCGCTGACGGCATCATCCTGGCGACGAGGAAACACGGCGAAAGCAGCCTGATCCTCGAAGCGATGACGCGCGAGCGCGGCCGGCATCTGGGCCTCGTGCGCGGCGGGCGCAGCCGGCGCATGCAGGCAGCGCTGCAACCGGGAAACCGCGTCGGCCTCGTCTGGCGGGCCCGTCTCGACGATCACCTCGGCCTCTATGCCATCGAGCCGCTGGAGCTGCGCGCCGCCCAGCTGATGACCAGCTCGACCGGCGTCTACGGCATCCAGGCGCTTGCGGCCCTGCTGCACTTCCTTCCCGAGCGCGATCCGCATCCGCAGCTTCACGACGGGCTCGAGGCGATCATCGCCCATCTGCACGAGCCACTGGTCGCCGGCGCGCTGATGGTGCATTTCGAGCTTCAGGTCCTTGCCGAACTCGGCTTCGGGCTGGACCTGACGGAATGCGCGGCAACGGGACGCATTGATGACCTGATCTACGTGTCGCCGAAATCGGGACGCGCGGTCTGCCGCGAGGCGGGACTTCCCTACGCCCCTCGCCTGCTGCCCCTGCCGCCATTTCTTGCACCAGAAGCCTCCCCCTCGCGCGTGGACAGTATGCCTTCCGAGCTTGCAGGCCGGCTTCCGGATCGAAAGGCGCTGGAGGATGCCTTTCGCCTCACCGGCCACTTTCTCGACCGACATGTTCTCGCCCCGCGCTTGCTTCAGATGTCGCCGGCGCGCGACGGGTTCGTGGAAGCCGTCAAGCGCCATCTCCAAGAGGCGGAAAGCGGCTGAAAACAGCCATTGACGGCGCCTCGCGCATTGCTTCGGACCGCGAATGCCTGTAGCGAATAGGGCATGGAAAATGAGCCGATTCAGCCAGGTGGTATCGAGCCTGTCGATCTTCGCGAAGCGCTGGAGGAGCGTTACCTCTCCTACGCGCTGTCGACCATCACCCATCGTGCATTGCCGGATGTGCGCGACGGGCTGAAGCCCGTCCACCGTCGTCTCCTCTACGCGATGCGGCTGCTGAAGCTCGATCCCAATGCCGGCTTCAAGAAGTGCGCCCGCGTCGTCGGCGACGTGATGGGTAAGTACCACCCGCATGGCGACCAGGCGATCTACGATGCGCTGGTCCGTCTGGCTCAGGACTTTGCCGTCCGCTATCCGATGGTCGACGGCCAGGGCAACTTCGGCAATATCGACGGCGATAGCGCGGCGGCCATGCGCTATACCGAAGCGCGCCTCACCGACATCGCGATGCGCACGCTCGACGGGCTGGACGAGGACGCGGTCGACTTCCGCGAAACCTATGACGGGCTCGACAAGGAACCCATTGTCCTGCCGGGTGGGTTTCCCAACCTGCTGGCCAATGGCGCGGCCGGCATTGCCGTCGGTATGGCGACCTCCATTCCGCCGCACAATATCGGCGAGCTATGTGCTGCCGCGCAGCATCTGATCAAGACACCAAGCGCCTCGACCGAGGAACTGCTGCAGTTCGTGCAGGGGCCGGACTTCCCGACCGGCGGCATTCTGGTCAAGAGCGATGCCGCCTACCTGGAGGCCTACGAGACCGGCCGCGGCGGCTTTCGCGTGCGCGCCCGCTGGGAGGTCGAGGATCTCGGCCGTGGCACCTGGCAGGTGGTGGTCACCGAGATCCCCTATCAGGTCCAGAAGTCGCGGCTCATCGAAAAGATCGCGGAGCTGCTGCAGGCCCGCAAGCTGCCGCTGCTGGACGACGTGCGCGACGAGTCCGCCGAGGATGTCCGCCTTGTCCTCGTCCCGCGCAGCAAGAACGTCGATGCAGCGCTGCTGATGGAATCGCTGTTCAAGCTGACCGATCTGGAAAGCCGCTTCTCGCTCAACATGAATGTCCTGTCGGGCGGCCGCATTCCCATGGTCATGGGGATCAAGCAGGCCCTGCAGGAATGGCTCGATCACCGCAAGGATGTCTTGGTGCGCCGGTCGCAGCACCGTTTGGCGCAGATCGAGCATCGTCTGGAAGTGCTGGGCGGCTATCTCATCGCCTATCTCAACCTGGACGAGGTGATCCGCATCATCCGCGAGGAGGACGATGCCAAAGCCTCGCTGAGGGCGACATTCGACCTGTCGGACGTCCAGGCGGAAGCTATCCTCAACATGCGCCTGCGCTCTCTGCGCAAGCTCGAGGAAATCGAGATCCGCAAGGAGCACGACAAGCTCACGGCGGAGCGCGACGAGTTGCTGACGCTGCTCGGATCGGAAGCCCGCCAGTGGACCAGGATCGGCAAGCAGATCGCCGAAATGGCCAAGGCCTATGGCCCCGAAACGCCGCTCGGCAAGCGCCGCACAACCTTCGGCGACGCCCCCGAACACGACCTGACGGACATCCATCAGGCGATGATCGAGAAGGAGCCGATTACCGTCGTCATCTCGCAGAAGGGCTGGATCCGCGCCCTCAAGGGGCACCAGAGCGACCTGTCGTCCCTGTCGTTCAAGCAGGATGACAGCCTGAAGCTGCACCTCTTGGCGGAGACCACGGACAAGCTTCTCGTTTTCACGACCGGCGGCAAGTTCTTCACCCTCGGCGCCGACAAGCTGCCGGGGGGGCGCGGCCATGGCGAACCGATCCGCCTGATGGTCGACATGGAGGAAGGCCAGGACGTCGTCGACGTGTTCGTCTATCGCGGCGACCGCAAGCTTCTCGTCGTCTCCGACGAGGCGCGGGGCTTCGTGGTCAACGAGGCCGACGTCATCGCCAACACGCGCAAGGGCAAGCAGGTCCTCAACGTCACGATGCCCGTTGAGGCGCGGCTTTGCGTTGCCGCCGAGGGCGACCAGGTGGCGATCATCGGGCGCAACAGGAAGCTGCTCGTCTTCCCGCTGGCGCAGGTCGCGGAAATGTCGCGCGGACGTGGCGTGCGACTGCAGCGTTACCGCGATGGCGGCGTGTCCGACGTGACGGTGTTCAAGTCCGAGGAAGGCCTCTCCTGGGTCGACTCGTCCGGGCGCAGCTTCAACCGCAAGATGGAAGAATTGACGGACTGGCGCGGCGACCGAGCCCAGGCCGGGCGCCTGCCGCCCAACGGCTTCCCGCGCACGAATACGTTCGGGCGCCGGACGCTCTGAAGTTTCCGAGGAGCGATCAGAATGCCCCGCGCCGTACCGCTGACCCGCAACGACTTCCAGCTCTTCCGGGAAATCCCAACGCGCTGGATGGATGTCGACATCTACGGCCACGTTAACAATGTCGAGTATCTGAGCTATTTCGACACGGCGGTGAACGGATGGCTGATCGAGGAAGGCGTGCTCGATCCGCGCCACTCCGAGACGGTGTTTCTCGTCGTCGAGACGCAATGCGCCTACTTCGCCGAGCTCACGTTTCCGGGCACGGTGACCGCCGGCATCCGGGTTAGCCGGCTTGGCGGCTCGTCTGTGTCCTATGAGATCGCCCTGTTTGCGGACGAGAGCGGCAGCGCCAGCGCACAAGGGCGTTTCGTCCACGTCCAGGTGGATCGATCCACAAGGCGGCCGGTTCCGATCGAAGGCGAAAGACGGGATCTTTTGGCCACGATCCTTCGAGGCTAATTCTTCAAACTTGCGAATCTGTTGAGGCAGTTTCTTCAAGTAAATTCAGAAGAACGAACCGAAAACCCGCCTTCAGCCATTCACAGCTTATCCAGCTGTTTTCAACAGGCGTGCCTTCTCGCGATTCCAGTCGCGCTTGCGCTCGGTCTCGCGCTTGTCATGCAGCTTCTTGCCCCTGGCAAGCGCCAGTTCCAGCTTCGCCCGTCCCTTGTCATTGAAGTAGAGCTTCAGCGGAACGATCGTCTTGCCGTCCTTTTCTACGGCAAGGGCAAGCTTAGCCATCTCCCGCTTGTGCAGCAGGAGTTTGCGCTTGCGGCGCGGCTCGTGGTTGAACCGGTTTGCCTGCAGGTATTCGGGAATGTAGGAGTTGATCAGCCAGAACTCCCCGCCCTCGAAGCTGGCGTAGGATTCGGCGATCATCGACTTGCCGTCGCGCAGCGCCTTCACCTCGGTTCCCTTGAGCTCGATCCCCGCCTCCAGCGTGTCCTCGATCTCGTAGTTGAACCGAGCCTTGCGGTTGTCGGCGATAAGCTTGCGATTGCTGTCGGCGGCGCTCTTGCTGGCCATCGTCACTAGCGGCGCCGGGCAGCGCAAAGCACCGCCCGGCAAGCCGTCCTTGTCAGTTAAGCAGGCCCGCGTGCGTCATCGCATCGCGGATCGCGGCCTTGGTGGGCTCGGAGACCGGAACCAGCGGCAGGCGCAGCTCGTTCTCCAGCTTGCCGAGCAGCGACAGGGCGTATTTCGCGCCCGTCGGGTTCGGCTCGATGAACAGCGCATTGTGCAGCGGCGCCAGCCGGTCCTGGATCGACAGGGCGGTCGCGAAATCGCCCGCCAGCATCGCTTCCTGGAACTGCGAGCATAGCCGCGGCGCGACATTCGCCGTGACCGAGATGCAACCCGATCCGCCATGAGCGTTGAAGCCGAGCGCGGTGATGTCCTCGCCCGACAGCTGTACGAACTCCGGCCCGCACAGCTCGCGCTGGCGGCTGGCACGCGCCATGTTCGCCGTTGCGTCCTTCACGCCCTTGATGTTGCGCGACGTCCTGAACAGCTCCGCCATCGTCTCCGGCTGCATGTCGATCACCGACCGGCCGGGGATATTGTAGATGTAGATGGGGATGCCGACGGCGGCATCGATCGCACGATAGTGGGCGATCAGGCCGGCCTGGTTCGGCTTGTTGTAATAGGGCGTCACGATCAGCAGCGCATTCGCGCCGGCCTTCTCGGCATGGGTCGCGAAATCGATGGCCTCGACGGTGTTGTTCGAGCCTGCGCCCGCCATCACCGGAACGCGGCCGCCGGCGGCCTCGATGCACAGCTCGATGACGCGCTTGTGCTCCGCATGGCTGAGCGTCGGGCTCTCGCCCGTGGTGCCCACCGGAACGAGGCCGTGGCTGCCCTCTTTTATCTGCCAGTCCACAAACTCCTGGAACGCTTTCTCGTCGACCGCTCCGTTGCGAAACGGCGTGACGAGTGCGGGGATGGATCCCTTGAACATGCTGGACCTCTTGGAGTGTGGCGTTTGACCGGACTGACCGTCCGGGAGGCGCACAATAGTCGTCACACGGGACCGACGCAACATCGACCCGGCTTTCGCGGTGCATCCGCGGCGGACTTCGCCGGCAAGGCACTTTTCGCCGTATCGTGGCGATGTCTATGATCTCTCCGAGTTGAGCGAATCCTGGAAAAACGTGGTGGTGGAAATGGATACAGCAGAGACAGCAGGTACGCAGCCGCACTACCACGAATGGCGTTCGGACGATGGCATC
The DNA here is from genome assembly GCF_058448995.1 of Stappia sp. G46H5W. Classification (NCBI taxonomy): domain Bacteria; kingdom Pseudomonadati; phylum Pseudomonadota; class Alphaproteobacteria; order Hyphomicrobiales; family Stappiaceae; genus Stappia; species Stappia sp. G46H5W. The sequence continues at coordinate 896,126 of NZ_JBZFLL010000002.1, forward strand.
CCCCTGTCCGCGACCCTCTGGGAACCGCAGAACGGCATCGCTCTCGACGTCCTCTGCCTGCCCGGCCTGTCGCGCAACACGCGCGACTTCGCGCCGCTCGCCCGCTATCTCGCCGGCTGCGGACATCGGGTCATCGCCATGGACTATCGCGGCAGGGGGCGTTCGGGACGGCACCCGGACTGGCGGACCTACTCCATCGAACGCGAGGCACAGGATATCGATGCGGGACTCGAGTCCCTGTCGCTCGGCCGCCTTGCCATCATGGGGACCTCGCGCGGAGGCCTGCATGGCATGCTGCTGGCCTGGCGCGCACCCGATCGCGTCGCAGGCCTCGTCCTCAATGATATCGGGCCGGCAATCGAGCGCGGCGGGCTGAAGCGCCTCTCCGGCGAAATCGGCAGCAACATGCGCGTAGACACCTGGCAGGAGGCGGCGGAGCGGTTGCATGGCGCACTCGGTAGCCAGTTTCCCGATGTCGAAGCGCAAGGCTGGTTGCGGCTCGCCCGGCAGCTCTACGTGGAGACCGAGGACGGGATCCAGCTCGACTACGACGCGCGTCTCGCCAACACGCTGGGTACCATCGACGACGAGACCGCATTGCCGGATCTCTGGCCCGTCTTCGATGCGATCGCCAGCGTGCCGATGCTGGCGATCCGGGGGGCTCTCTCGGATATTCTGAGCACCGAGACCTACGCGCAGATGAAACAGCGCAGTCCGGGGCTCGAGCGGCACACGATTGCCAACGAGGGTCACGCCCCGTTGTTGTGGGACGCAGAAACCCAGGGCGTGATTGCCAGGTTCCTGTCGCGTCTTCGGTAACAGACGCGGCGCCTGCCCCTACCTCAGATCCAGCGTCACGCGGGCGGAGTTACCATCGGCATCGATGACCGAAATGGTCGAGGCGCCCGGCCCGTCCGGCTGCCAGACGAGCGAGGTCGCGAAGGGGCCGCTGGCAACGGGCGCCCCGTTGGCCAGCCAGAGAAACGGGGCCCTGCCCCGCCGCAGCTTCACGACGAGCGACGCCTCGCTGCCTTCGCCAAGACCAAGATCGACCGTCGCGCCATCCGGCGGATAGAAGATCTCCGGCCCGCTCTGCGTGTGCATGCCGTCGGGACGCGTCGCCGTGCGGGCATAGCGCAAGGGCGCGGGCACGGCGTCCGCCACCGGGTCGAACTCCTTCGGAGGCTGCGGCAGCGGTGTCCTGCGGGCTGCCACCCGCTGGAAAGCGTCGAACAGAAGCGGTGCGGCGGACTTGTAGCCCGTCAGTCCCGGCACCGGCGTGCCGTCTGCGCGGCCGACCCAGACCCCGATGGTATGGCGCCCGTCGAACCCGACGGCCCAAGCATCGCGATAGCCGTAGGAGGTGCCGGTCTTGTAGGCGATTCCGGCACCATTCGCCGTATCCGGCGGCGGCACTTCGGACAGGATGTCGGCGATACGCCAAGCGGCCATTTCCGACAGAAAACGGCGGTCGTCGCTGCGCAAGGCCTCGCCCACTCCCGGTTCATCCGTACCCGCTGCCAGGCTCTCGTGCAGCGAGATGGCCGTGCCTCCGCGCGCGATTCCGGCATAAAGGGCAACGAGCTCGCGAAGCGAGATGCCGAAGCCGCCGAGCGCCACGGCCAAGCCCGGCGCCTCGCCCTGCGGGAAACGGGGCGTCGCCCCGGCCCGCTTCAGGCGCGACACGAAGCGCGACACACCGACCGCGTCGAGAAGCGTCACCGCCGGCACATTGAGCGAGGCGGTCAGCGCCTCGCGAACGCGAACAGTTCCTTGAAACGACAGATCGAAATTGGTCGGGCTGTAGCCGGCGACTGTGGTCGGCCGGTCCTCGATCAGGCTGTCGGGATGGGCCACGCCCTGCTCGAAGGCCAATCCGTAGATCAGCGGCTTCAGCGTTGAACCCGGAGAGCGGATCGCACCGCTCATGTCGACATGGCCGCGGCGTGCTTGCGACAGCAGGTCGGCAGAGCCGACACGCGCCAGGATCTCGCCGCTGGCATTGTCGGCAACGATCAGCGCAACGGACACATGGCTGCCGAGCCGGCCGGCCCGCTCCGCCACCATCGCTTCCAGCCGCGCCTGCAATTCCGCTTCGATGGTCAGCCGCTGGTCGGTCGCCTCATTGCGGGCGAGCGCCTGCCGCGTCGCGTGCGGGGCAAGCATCGGCACCGGCCGCCGGCGCGCGGGGACCGCCTCACGGCTGGCTGCTGCGACGTCTCCGGGGGGCAAAAGACCTGCCTCCATCGCCGTCTGCAGGACCCGGTTGCGGGCACTGCGCGCAGCTTCGGGGAACCGGTCGGGCCGGCGCGCCTCCGGCGATTGCGGCAAAGCCACCAGCAGCGCCGCCTGCGCCGGGGTCAGCCGCGCCGGTTCCTTGCCAAACCACGCGTGGCTTGCCGCCCGCACACCCTCGATATTGCCGCCGAAGGGTGCGCGCGCGAGGTAGAGCGACAGGATCTCATCCTTGTCGAGATGCCGCTCGAGCGCCAAGGCCAGCACGATCTGGCGCCACTTCGACAAGGGCGAGCGCGTCGGCGCTTCCGTCAGAAGCCGCGCAGTCTGCATGGTCAGGGTCGAGGCACCCGAAACGATCCGCCCGTTGGTCGCCAGTTGCCAGCCGGCCCGCAGGATCGCCAGCGGATCGACACCGTGATGGTCGTGAAAGCGCCTGTCCTCGTAGGCGAGCAGCATCGACAGGTAGAGCGGGTCCACCTCATCGGGCGACACAGGCATTCGCCACCGGTCGTCGCTGGTCTGGAACGCGCGCAACAGGCGCCCGTTGCGATCGCTGACCGAGCGGGACATCTCGACAGCGCCGGGCAGATCCTCCCGGCCGAGAGAGAGGACCTGAACGCCCAGGGTCGCGCCGATGGCGAGGACGCACAGAACGACGATGCAGCACAGGCCGATCGCCAGCCACCACCATCGCCTGCCCTGTCCGGTCCGCGCCACCTGCCGCCCCTTCCGGTTGCGGCGTCAGCGCAGCGGGCCGAGCACCTCGAGCCGCCCCGTGTCGGTGCGGGCCGCGAGGTCGGGCCGGTACATGTCCTCCACGGTTGCCGGCGGATGGGCGAAGCTGCCCGGCAGCGCCGCCCTCGCCAGATAGGCGAAGGTCATGACGTCGATGTTCTGCTGGGACTCGTCCAGCGCGACAACGAAGCGATCGTCGCGGAACTCGACATGGTCGGTATTGTCGACCGTCGACAGCCAGTCGAGACCGCCGAGATCACCCGAGCGGACCAGCCTCGGATTGTCGATCACGAGACCGGCCGGCAAGCGGTCGACAACCATGATCCGCCCCTTGCCCGGCCGGTCGCGCGTGACCGTCAGCACGACCGCGACCCGGGTATTGAGCGGCACCGCATCAGGCGAAAGCTCGTTCCCATCGAGGTCGTAGAGCGCACGGGTGATGCTGTAGCCCGTTCCGCCCGCCGGCTCCGGCTCGACCGGGCGTCCGGTGACGGTGATCACCACATCGGCGGCCTTATCACCCCGGTTCTCGACCCGCATGGGCTGTCCGGAGACGGTCTCGCCGGTCATGCGCCGGTACAGCCGCCCGCTCACTGCCGTCCCGTCGACCGCAAAGCTTGCGGCCTCCGCCTTCTGCTCCAGTTCGTGACCGGCCACCAGCAGCCAGGCCATGTCCTGGGTGGACAGAGCAGGCGTCGAATCCTGCCGGTTGGCGACCTCGCGGGTCAGGGCAGCGGTATCGACGGAGGCAGCGCTGGCACGGGTCACATAGGCCAGCACACCGGCGGAGTCGCGCAGGGCCGTTCCATAGTCGGTACGATAGCTCGTGTTTTCCGGCTGACCGGTCCCATCGACCGCGTTCTCGAAGGCGCGCTCCGCCCGACCGCTCTCGCCGTAAAGGGAGAGCGCTGCGGCGATCTGCGACTTGGCAAGAGGCGTCGCGAAATCGCCGAGCTTCACATCCGCATAGTAGCGCAGGTCGCCGATGGAGGCGCGCCCGGCACTCGCCAGAACGTAGAGCGCATAGGCGATCCCCTCTCCGCCATCATCGAAGTCCGAGGCGTAGGCGATGCGGTTTTCCAGGTTCTCCAGAGCCGATTCCAACGCCTGGGTCGGGATGTTGTAATCCCGGTCGCGGGCGCGCAGCAGGAAGTCGGTGACATACGCATCCAGCCAGGTGTCCTGCGTACCGAAGCTGGACCACAGGCCGAACGAGCCGTTCGAACTCTGGTTGCCCAGCACCCGCACGATGGCCTGCTCGATCCGACCGCGGATCTCGCTGTCGGTCTTCAGGCCGCTCGCGACGGCCAACTCGTTGAGATAGAGCAGCGGCAGAGCACGGCTCGTCATTTGCTCCGTGCAGCCGTAGGGATAGCGGTCGAGAGCCCCGAGAAGTCCCGGAATGTCGATCCGCGCAGCCCCGCCGGCGGCAACGCTTACACTGGCGCTCGCCGGAACGACCCCGGCCAGCGTGCCGTCGTCGAGCGTCAGGCCGGCACCGGCTGCCAGCGTCACGAAGGACCGGCGCGTCAGCGGCGGCATCGTGTCGCGAACACCGAGCGACAGCACCTTTTCGGCAACCGGGCCGTCCGGCCCTTCCAGCGTCAGGGTCAGGGTCGCGTCGCCCGTGCCGGTCTCCGCCATCAGCGGCATGCGCAAGGTCTGGCGCTCGCCAGCGGCAAGCGAAAGAGTGCGGGAGGCGTCTTCCGCCTGTAACCAGACCGGTCCTTCGACGGCAGCCTGCAGCACGTAGTCGCCCGCAGCCCCTTCAACGTTGTCGATCTCCACGAGAAGGCGCGACTGGTCTTCCGGAGCGAGGAAGCGCGGCAGTGTGGCAGTCACCACCACCGGATCGCGCACCGTCACGTCCTTCTCGGCATGTCCGACGCCGCTCTCGCTCCAGGCAACCGCCGTGAGCCGCACAGTGCCGTTGAAGTCGGGCACCTCGAAGGTCACGGTCGCCTTTCCGTCCGCATCCGTCTCCACGACGCCGGAGAAGAGCGCCATCGGCTCTTCCTGCGGGGGCGGAGCAGCAAAGGAGAGGCCTCCGCCGTCGCCGCCCGAGCGCACCAGCCCGAGATCGCCGACCGTGCGGTCGATGAGCTCGCCGTAATAGTCGCGGATCTCGACGCCAAGCCGGCGCTGACCGAAATACCAGCCCGCCGGATCCGGCGTCTGGAAGCGCGTGAGGTTCAGGATGCCGACATCGACCGCTGCGACCGTCACGAAGGCCGGCTTGCCTGCGGGCTGGCCGGAGATCGTCAAACCGACTTCCATGGTCGAGCGCGGGCGCATCGTCTCCGGCGCATCGATTTCCACCGTATGCCGGCGCTCGCCGGGATCGACGGACAACCACTGCAGGCCGAGAGCGCGCGAGGGCATACGCTTCGCCTCGATATCCATCGGGCGCAGAAGGGTAGCGGTAACGTAGGCGCCGCTCCCCCAGTCGTCGGTCACGGCCAGATCGATTTCCGTCTCGCCTTCGGAGACCTCGACCACTCGGCTTTCGATCAAGCGGTCGGCCATCACGGAGACCAGCGCGATACCGTCGAAACGCGGCTTCAGCCGCAGCTTCGCCGTGTCGCCAGAGCGGTAGGCCTTCTTGTCCAGGCCGACATCGAGCACGTCCGGCGTCTGCGAAGAGGCAGACGAGACATACCATCCGGCATTGAACGTGATGCTGGTCGCAGCCGGCTCGGCACCGTTCGCCGCGACTTCGAGGCGATATTCGCCCCACTCCACGGGCACGGACAAGCGCCCGGCCTGATCCGCGGCAAGGCTCAGCTCGCCGGTCGCAACGCGCCGGCTGGTGGTCACCGGTTCGAAGGACCAGCGACCGTCGGCGCGATACCACTGGTAGCGCGTGTCGATGCGCGACAGCGTCCACTGGACGTCGGCCGCGATCCGCTCTGCCTGCCGGTCGAGCGCCACGAGCTCGAACTCGGCCGGAGCACCCTCATCGACACCGCCGTCGAATGCCGGCTTGATACCGATCCGCCGACCGTCTGCAAGAACGGGAAGATCAAGACTGCGCTCGACATAGCGCCCGCCGGCCTCGACCACGCGTGTGACCACCTTGGCGGTGTAACCTGCCGTCGTCGGCTGCAGCTGCGGAACAGGCAGAGTGAAGCTGGCCTTGCCTTCCTCGTCGGTCACCACGCCATCCGGCAGGGGCGTGCGCTCAGGCCAGATCTGCTCGTCGGCGAGGCCAAACGTGTAGCCGGCATAGCCGGGGAACTGGCGGGTGGGCGAAACGACGACCTCGCCCTCGACCCGCTGGGCCGATGCCGGAGCCCCGTAAAGGAAGCTCGCCTGCAGCGAGAGGGTCGGCGGCGCCTCGGGGTCGAAGACCTTGGCTTCCGTCTCCGGCGTGAAGTCGACGCGCTCGGGTTGGTAATCCTCGACCAGGAAGGAAAGACGCGCCAGCGCCTCGCCCTTGGGATCTGCATGGACACGGACAGACCAGCTGCCCTGCTGGGCGCTTGCGGGTATCTCCAGCGCATGGGCACGGCCGCCCGCGCCCGCCTCGGAGACCTGGACCCGGCTGTACTCGACGCCATCAGGCCGCTCGTAGATGAAGGTGAGCGGCAGGTCGGCGACAGCCATGGCCTCGCGGTCGCGCGCCATCGCGCCGACGTGAACCGTCTCCCCCGGTCGGAAGACACCCCGGTCGAGCCAGGCGAAGACATCGACAGGGCCCGGCGCTGCGCGCCCTTCCACACCACGGTCGGAAAGATCGAAAGCTGGTTTGGTCAGGTCCAGGAACGCGTAGTCCGCGTTACCCGGCGTCTCGACACTGACGAGGGCAGGCGCACGCCCGCCGGTTCCGCGCGACAGGCCGGGAGCAAAGCGCGCAAAGCCCTGCGCGTCGCTGGTGGTCTCCCCGAGAATGTCGTTGTTGACCGCAACCAGCCGCACCTTGGCGCCCTCGACGGGGCCGGCATCGGACAGCTTGCGAACGGAGACGACGGTTTCCTGCGAGCCAGTATAGGAGCTGATGCCAAGATCGGACACCAGGAACCACTGTGTCGCCCAGGGCCCCCATTCGTTCTGCTTGTCCTCGCGGGCGCGGGCCACCATGGCATAGATGCCGGGCTGCATGGTCAGCCCGAAATCCGCCACCGGAACCGCGGTCGTCACGTCCTGGTTCAACCGAAGTTCCGTCTCGACGGTGCCGGACCAGAGCTTCTCGCCGTACTCGTCGCGCACTTGCTCCGACTGGTAGTTGTTGAGCTGCGACAGGATGCGGCTGTCCCTGAGGGCCGGCGTCAATCCGCGTTCGCCGATACGGTAAATCTCCGTCTCGACGGTCTTGGTGTTCACCGTGACAAGGGGGATCGTCGCGCCATCGCCGGCCGGCAGCACATAAGCCCGACCAAGGAAGCGCACGGTCGGCGCGCGGTCGCGCACATAGACCGTCAGATTGGCTGATTTTTCCAGCTTTTCGCCATCGGCGGACGGGATGCCGGAACGCAGCTGCAGCGCGTAGCGCTCGCCGTGACGGATCCCGTCGACGCAGACCTGGGCCCCATCGCCTTCGACCGAATAGGTCCCCTCGCCTGTCACCTGCACGAAGGGCGAGAAGTCGGCGCCCCGTTGCAGCGTGTCGGAGAAAACCACGCAGATACGCGGGTTCACCGCGTCGGAATCGACCTGGTGATCGAGAATGCGGAAGCCGTGGGTGGCGACCATGACGTCATAGCGTTCACGCCGCGCGGGTACCTCGTCGAGCGCCAGTCCGGCACGCAGTGCCTTGATGGCGGGCTTGTAAAGCTGGCGGCGCTCGAGCGAAGACGCCAGCAGGTCGAGGGCACTCACCCGCTCGTCCTCGCTGGCCGCCGTCAGATAGGTGTTGATCGCTGCCAGGGTGCTGTCGGTTTCGACCTGGTTGCGCCGCTGCCAGTCAGAGGGTTTTTGCGCCAGGAGCGAGCCGACCAGCCCCGACCAGAGGTCGTTGCGCTCGACATCCAGGGTGAGTGCGCGGGCAAACTGACGCTCCGCCTCGTCGAAGTTGCGGGATCCGAAGGCAGTGCGCGCCTGCGATTCAAGCTGACCGACGCTCTCGCCGCCCGCCTTGAAGTTACGTGGCAGGCGACGGGCATAGGCGGCGGCATCGTCCATCAGCGAGCGCGAGAGGAAGGAAAGCTCCTCGCTCCGCGCCTTGCGGCTCGCATCGTCCCGGCGCGCCACCGTCACCACACGGCCGGCCACCGCACCGGCGAAGGACTGCATCTGCCCGACATCGGACTTCATGAAGCACCAGCGGGCGGAGGTGTTGTAGGTGAAGGCCCGGCACTGGTTGCTGTCGAGGCAAGCGGTCTTGCAGGTGTCGAGATCGACCTCCTTCAATGTGCGGAAATCGGCGCCGAAATAGTCGGCATCATCGACCGTCACGATCCGCCGCTCACCGGCCTCCTGAGCCAGCGCATGCGGAGTGGCCGCGAGAGCGAAGGCGAGTACCCCGGCCAATGCCGGGACAAGAATGCCGCCGAGACCGAATGTTCCGAACCTGCCGTGCATGACGTCCCCCCGAGCTACCAGCTGGCTTTCCGGTCCCTTGCGGACCGTCCCTCCCTGGGGCGCCATTCGCCGGTGCGGTTCTGATTTCACATCGGAGCGGATCGGAGCATGCAATCGTGACAAGTCCAAGACCAAAATGCACCTTCGCTCAACTGAGGCGCCGCGGCTGACGCTCTTCCCTCAAACATGCCGCGACAGGTCACCGGAGATTTCCTAAGAATGGCGCACCCAACCGCTTTCCGGGAGCAGACCCATGGCGTCACTTGCCGACTTTCCGATCACGCGCCGCTGGCCGGCAGCCCACCCTGACCGTCTTCAGCTCTACTCGCTGGCAACCCCGAATGGCATCAAGGTATCCGCAGCTCTGGAAGAGCTTGGCCTTCCCTATGAGGCCCACAAGGTTTCGTTCGACACGAACGACCAGATGACGCCGGAATTCCTGTCGCTGAACCCTAACAACAAGATCCCGGCGATCCTCGACCCCAACGGGCCGGACGGAGAGCCTCTGGCCCTGTTCGAGAGCGGCGCAATCCTGCTGTACCTTGCGGAGAAGACCGGCAAGCTGATCCCCGCCGATGCGGCGGGACGCTATCACTGCATCCAGTGGCTGATGTGGCAGATGGGCGGACTGGGGCCGATGTTCGGCCAGCTCGGCCATTTTCACCATTTCGTCGCCGATAAGGTCAAGGATCCCTATCCGCGCGAGCGCTACACGGCGGAGGCGAAGCGCCTTCTTGCCGTGCTGGAGCAACGTCTGGACGGGCGCCCCTACATCCTGGGCGACGACTACTCCATCGCAGATATCGCGGTCTGGCCCTGGATCCGCACGCTCGGCGGCTTCTACGGCGCGGGCGAGATCACCGGCCTCGACACGCTGGCGAATGTCCAGCGCTGGTTTGCCGACTGCTCCGAGCGCCCTGCCTCGCAGCGCGCCGTATCCATTCCGTCCTGACGGAAAGAGACCTTCCCTGTGCCGGCCTCAAGCCGGCATGGGGATCCCGCTCGTAACGCTGGGTACGTCGTAGCCGCTCCGCACTGCCGGCCGTGCCGCCACCTCGAGATACCAGCGCCGAACGTTGGGATAATCGGCGAGGTTGATGCCCTGCCATTCGAAGCGGCTTGCCCAGGGCCAAATCGACATGTCGGCGATGGAATACTCGCCCGCCACGAACTGGTGTTCCGAGAGCTGGCGATCCAGCACGCTGTAAAGGCGCTTGGCCTCGCTGGCATAGCGCTCCTCGGCGTAGGGTGCCTTGCCGGGATTGAAATGCAGGAAATGGTGGGCCTGGCCCAGCATCGGGCCGAAACCACCCATCTGCCACATCAGCCATTCGATGACCCGCAGCCGCTCCGGCCCCTCCGGAGGGAGAAAACGACCGGTCTTTTCGGCGAGATAGAGCAGGATGGCACCCGATTCCATCAGGCTCACGCCGGCTTCGCGGTCGATGATCGCCGGGATCTTGCTGTTGGGAGAAATGTGGACGAACGCCGGCGCATGCTGTTCGGCATTGGTGATATCGACCGGGAACACCTCATAGGGAAGCCCGCATTCTTCCAGCATGATCGAGACCTTGCGGCCGTTCGGCGTGCTCCAAGTGTACAGGTCGATCATATTCCGCATCTCCATTCCCGATCCGGCCGGCCCGTCCAAGGCCTTATTGCCGCGCAGCCTGCGCGCGGCCAACGCGAAGGTGCCCGACCTGACGATCTTGCGCAAGCGTCATACAGTGAGCCCCCACATCCTTTTATTGTTCACCTCGCGCGTACAGTGAATTCAGCTGCATGCGGTTGATGACGCCGCGCCTTCATACGATCTCCTGCCGAGGCCGCAATCGCGGTCGCTGCCCACTACCGCAAACAAAATGCCAGGAGTTCTGTATGATCCGTCTGACCGCCGCCGCACTGGCGCTCGCCCTTGCCGCCGTTCCCGCAATTGCCGAGCCGGTTGCCTACGACTTCGACAAGTCCCACGCCAACCTGACCTTCTCCTACAACCACCTCGGCTATTCGACGACCGACGGCCGCTTCGGCGACTGGGAAGGCGAACTGGTGATCGACCAGGAGACGCCGGCCAACTCGCGTATCTCGATGACCGTCAACACCGACAGCCTCGACACGTTCTGGGGCGAGCGCGACACGCACCTCAAGAGCGCTGACTTCTTCGAGGTCTCCGCGCACCCGACCGCGACCTTTGTCTCCACCAATGTCGAGAAGACCAGCGAGAACACGCTGGCCGTCTCCGGCGACCTGACCATCAAGGGCATCACCAAGCCGGTGGTGTTCGACGTGACGGTCAACACCATCGGCGAGCATCCGATGGCCAAGACCCCGGCCGTCGGCCTGGATGCGACCACCGTCGTCAAGCGTTCGGACTTCGGCATGAACATGTTCGTGCCCTATGTCGGCGACGAGGTTACGATCTCCTTCAGCGCCGAAGCTCTGCAGGCGAAGTAATTTGGAGTTTTCGGGAACGGGCCTCCTCCCAGGCTCGTTCCCGCCCCTCCGGCAGCGAGGAATGGATACGCCATGCAACTGCGCAATACCCGCTCTGGCTATGGCCTTGTTGCCATCCTGTTTCACTGGACGATGGCGCTGCTCATCATCGGGCTGTTCCTGTTCGGCAAGTACATGTCGGGGCTCGACCCGATGGCGCCGGACACTTTCACGCTCTACCAGTTGCACAAGTCGCTCGGCTTCCTGGTGCTCGCGCTTGTGCTGGCACGGCTCGCCTGGCGTTTCGCCAATCCCTCACCGGCCCTGCCGGAGACGATGCCGAGAATCGAGCGTCTCGCAGCCCATCTCGGACATGCCGGCCTTTACGCCTTGATGCTGGCGATCCCGCTGTCCGGCTGGCTGATGGTCTCCGCGTCGCCTTGGGGAATTCCGACCGTGGTGTTCGACACCCTGCCTGTCCCTCATCTGCCCGTACCATCGGCGCTGGGCACAAAGGCTGAGGCCGAAAGCGCGCTGAAGGAGGTCCATGAGCTGTTGGCCAACGGATTGCTTCTTCTTGTGCTGCTCCACGCGGCGGCCGCGCTCAAGCACCATTTTCTCAACAGGGACGATGTGCTGCGCCGCATGGTCCGTACCGCCTCCACAGGGCGCAAGGACTGACCTCCACCGCCCCTGACAGCCCTCAAGCTGCGCCTCGCACCGCGTCCCCTCCCGTCGCGGCGATGCGGAAGCCTAGACACAAGGTTCATGACGATGTTCGCATATCGAAATTTCCACGGCCGTGCTCTCGGCCTCGCCCTGGCGAGCCTTCTTGCCGCCGGTCCGGCGGCTGCCAGCGACTGGTCCGTCGACGCGGCCCAAAGCAGCCTTTCCTTCGTCGCCACGCAGAACGGCAGCCCGGTCGAGGGTCGTTTTGAAAACTGGTCGGCGGAGATTTCACTCGACCCGGACAACCTCGCCGATGCCCGTATCCGCGCTGTCATCGAAACCGGCACTGCCGGCACCGGTCAGCCGCAGATCGACCAGACGCTGTCGAGCGCCTCGTGGTTCGACCCGTCCAGCCATCCGCAGGCGGTCTTCGAATCCTCGCAGATCACGGCCCTTGGCGATGGGCGCTATCAGGCCGCCGGCGAGCTGTCGATCAAGGGCAAGGCAGTCCCGCTCACCCTGCCCTTCACGTTGGAGATCGACGGCGACACCGCCCGTGCCCAGGCCGAGGTTCCGTTGATGCGCCTGGTCTTCGGCATCGGCTCGGACATCCCGGCCTCCACGGTCGGCGACGAGGTCTCCGTCAAGATCGGCATCACCGCCACGCGGTAACGACGGGTGCCGCCGGGAGGGCGCGGGAGCCTGCGCTCGCCTCCCGTACTCCCTCCCGCGCAAGTCGACTTGGCGGGCGGCAAGGTGATGGCGTAAAAGGCATCCAAACCTATCCACCTCAGCTTCCAGCCAAGGCAGACCGATGTCCGAGACCACGCCTCCCGACTATCGCCACTCCACGCTGTTCCCCCTTGCGGCAGACCCCACGCCCTACCGCAAGCTCACCTCCGACTACGTCTCGACCGCAACGTTCCAGGGCGAAGAGGTGCTGGTGGTGGAGCCGGAAGGGCTGCGCATCCTCGCAGAGGAAGCTTTTGCCGATATCAACCACTACCTGCGGCCCGGGCACCTGGAGCAGCTGCGCAAGATCCTCGACGACCCGGAGGCAACCGAGAACGACAAGTTCGTCGCCTTCGACCTGCTGAAGAACGCCAATATCTCGGCTCATGGCGTGTTGCCGATGTGTCAGGACACCGGCACCGCCATCATCATGGGCAAGAAGGGCCGCCGCGTGTGGACCGACGGCAGCGACGAGGCGAAGCTCGCCGAAGGCGCGCGCGACGCGTATTTCAAGAAGAACCTGCGTTATTCGCAGCTCACCCCGCTGTCGATGTTCGAGGAGAAGAACACCTCCAACAACATGCCGGCGCAGGTCGAGCTCTATAGCGAGGGCGACGACGCCTACAAGTTCCTGTTCATGGCCAAAGGCGGCGGCTCGGCCAACAAGACCTTCCTCTACCAGGGCACCCCGTCGCTGCTGACGCCGGACCGGCTCGTCGAGTTCATCAAGGAGAAGATCCTGACGCTCGGCACAGCCGCCTGCCCGCCCTATCACCTTGCCATCGTCATCGGCGGCACTTCCGCCGAGACCACGCTCAAGACGGTCAAGCTCGCCTCCGCCCGCTACCTCGACCAACTGCCGACGACAGGCTCCGAACTCGGGCATGCCTTCCGCGACCTGGAGATGGAAGAGCAGATCCACAAGCTGACCCAGGCGACCGGTGTGGGAGCGCAGTTCGGCGGCAAGTATTTCTGCCACGACGTGCGCGTTATCCGCCTGCCCCGTCACGGCGCCTCGCTGCCCATCGGCATCGGCGTCTCGTGCTCGGCAGACCGCCAGGCGCTCGGCAAGATCACCCGCGACGGCATCTATCTGGAGCAGCTGGAGCGCGAGCCGCACAAGTACATGCCCGAGGTGACGGACGACACCCTGTCCGATCACGTCGTCAAGGTCGACCTGACCCGGCCGATGCCGGAGATCCTGGCCGAGCTGACCCGTCATCCGATCAAGACCCGCCTGTCGCTGAGCGGACCGCTGATCGTGGCGCGCGACCTCGCCCATGCCAAGCTGCGCGAGCGGCTGGAAAAGGGCGAACCGCTGCCCGACTATTTCAAGAACCACCCGATCTACTATGCAGGTCCCGCGAAGACGCCGGAAGGCTATGCCTCCGGGTCCTTCGGCCCGACCACGGCCGGTCGTATGGATGCCTATGTCGACCAGTTCCAGGCAGCCGGCGGGTCCATGGTGATGCTTGCCAAGGGCAACCGCTCCGCGCAGGTGCGCCGCGCCTGTCAGGCCCATGGTGGCTTCTATCTGGGCTCCATCGGCGGCCCGGCCGCCCGTCTTGCCCAGGACTGCATCAAGAAGGTCGAGGTCGTCGAGTTCCCCGAACTCGGCATGGAAGCGATCTGGCGGATCGAGGTCGAGGATTTCCCCGCCTTCATCGTCATCGACGACAAGGGCAACGACTTCTTCAAAGAGCTCAATCTCGGCTGACGGCCGAGGCACCTACCTACCTGCGAGCGTGACGACGGCATTGCGACCACCTTTCGGTCGGCAAACTCACGATCATGTGACCGCCGTCACGCCAACCATTTTCCGATTATGGCAGTTTCCTGTCCGTCGAGACCTTTGCATTAACCGCATTGCAAGGGACACTGGGAAGTATCGTTACGGAGCCAGATCGTTACACAGCGCCACGCAGGCAACGCACCGGAGCCTCCTCCGCAACACCATTCCTCCGGGGACGGGTTGTCATCCGAGTTTCATCGCGTTGTTGCATGGGTTCAGGCTGGTTCGGACGACCACCGGATGGGGAAACTGGATATGCGCCTTTTCAACCTGCTTGCCGCCACGCTCGTCGCCGCGACCATCGCGACGCCTGCGGCTGCGAACAGCTTCTTTGATCCCGCCACCCGCAAGTGGGTGGACTTCAGCGCTCACGGCGCCCCGAGCGGCAAGTCGCCGATCCCTCGTGAAACCGTGCGCTACAATGGTCCCCATGCTCCGGGCACGATCATCATCGATACCGGCGAGCGCCGCCTCTACCACGTCCAGGAAAATGGCCGTGCGATGAAGTACGGCATCGGCGTCGGCCGCGAGGGCTTCCAGTGGGCCGGCACCCAGCGCATCAGCCGCAAGGCCGAGTGGCCGGGCTGGACGCCGCCGCCGCAGATGCGCGCCCGCGAGCGCGCCAAGGGGCGCGTGCTGCCGGCGCATATGCCGGGCGGTCCGAACAACCCGCTGGGCGCGCGCGCCATGTATCTCGGCAACACGCTGTACCGCATCCACGGTTCCAACGAGCCCTGGACCATCGGAACCGCGGTTTCGTCGGGCTGCATTCGCATGGCCAATGACGATGTCGTGCATCTCTACGACCGCGTCGATGTCGGCGCGCGGGTGGTGGTCAAGCGCTGAGCTGCGAACCAGCTTCGAAAATGATAAAGGGCCGGCGATTGCGCCGGCCCTTTTTCGTTGATCCGCCCGCATTCCAACGCAATCCTTCATCCTGACAAGCACGCGCAGGGAGAGCGGGCACATGACGGGACGCAGGACGCAGCGGCGGCACGCCGCATCTTCTCATCAGCTGACAGGATTCCAGACCGCTGTCCTTGGGGGGCTTTTCGCTGCCACCCTTTGCCCTGCGCTGCTGGCGCCCGGGTCAGCTGCCGCGCAGACGCCCGACGATGCGCTTGCACAGCGCGGCAAGGCCCTATCGCAACTCCATTGCGCGCGGTGCCATGTGGTGACGCCGGAGAACCGGATGACCGGCATCTCCTCCACCCCGTCCTTCATGATCATGGTCAGTGCGCTGGACGACTGGCACGACCGGTTTGCCACCTTCCTCGCGCGCCGTCCTCACCCTGCGCATCTGCGCTTCGAGAACGAGCCGCCCCGCCCCCAGGACAGTCCGGCCACGCTGGCCGAGGTCATCCTGACCCAGGACGACCTTGAGGCGATCCTTGCCTATGCCGAAAAGCTGGCAGTCACGTCGCGCTGATCTCAGCCGAGCACGACCACCTTGGCGCCCACCTCGACCCGGTCGTAGAGATCGATGATGTCCTGGTGCCACATGCGGATGCAGCCCGACGAGGCGTTGGTGCCGATGGAACGCGGCTGGTTGGTACCGTGGATCCGGTACAGC
Organism: Stappia sp. G46H5W; assembly: GCF_058448995.1. Classification (NCBI taxonomy): domain Bacteria; kingdom Pseudomonadati; phylum Pseudomonadota; class Alphaproteobacteria; order Hyphomicrobiales; family Stappiaceae; genus Stappia; species Stappia sp. G46H5W. Next base: position 911,818 of record NZ_JBZFLL010000002.1, read on the forward strand.
GTGTCGACATTGCCCTGCCACAGGTAGAGGCCGCGCGCGCCGATGGGATTGCGCGGGCCGCCGTCCTGGCCATCGCGATACTTCTCGAGGGATGGATCGCGGTCGATCATCTCCGCCGGCGGGAACCACTTGGGCCATTCGCGCTTGAAGCGGATCGTCGCATCGCCAGACCAGGCAAAGCCGGCACGGCCGACACCGATGCCGTAACGGATCGCCTTGCCGCCCGGCTGGATCAGATAGAGAAACTTGGCATGCGGGTCGACGACCACGGTTCCCGGCTCGTGGCGGCTCATGTAGCGAACCGACTGGCGGAGATAGCGCGGATCGAACTCCTTCCACGGAATGGCCGGAATATTGAAGCCGCCGTCGCGTCGCGCCGCATAGGCCAGCGCATAATTGGGCGCCCCTTCCGTCGTCACCTCGAGGCCGGCATTGCGGATCGCGCCGCTCTTGGTCTGGCATGCCGCAAGCAAAAGCGGCAGACCGGCCAGAAGCGCCCGGCGGCTCATCCCGCTTGCATTGCTTGCGACCTGCTGTCCGGCCGACCGGACTGTCGCTCCATCACCGCTCACGATTCGCACTCTCCGAAGTGATTCCAACTGCTGCAACTATGCAGACGATTCCAAGCGGCTGTCGACGCCAGTTTCAGCGGCTCGGCTCGCGGGAAAGGCCCTTTTCCTCCAGCTCGCGCAGATAGCCGCCCCACAGTTCCTCGCGCTCGTTCGCCAGCTTGAGGAAATAGTCCCAGGAGAAGATCCCGGTATTGTGAAGGTCGTCGAAATGGATGCGCACCGCATAGTTGCCGACCGGATCGAGCTGCAGGATCCCCACATTCATCTTGCCGGGCACCGTCTTGCGCTGCGCCGGAGAATGTCCCTGCACCTCGGCAGAGGGGGAGCAGACCCGCAGATACTCAGCGGAGTATTCGTGCGCCTCGCCAGTGTCGAAGGTGACGGTGAGCCGCTTGCGGTCCTTGCTCAGGCGGAGTTCCGTCGGCCAGGGCTTGCTGTCGGTCACGTTTCACATCCTTCCCGGTTGCGTTGCTTGCGTTGGTCGCGACGATAGAGCGGCTGCGGCAAACTGCAAGCACGACCGAGGCTGTCGGCCTCTCCTTCCTGCGCACAATTGACGCAAGTCTTCTTTCCGCTACCTTCATACCCAAAATGGGGAGGAGTCCGGAGGCACCGCGCATCCGGCGTCCAGGTATCAAGAGGCCGCACCGGCGGCCGGGCAAGGAACACACGATGTCCCAGCAGATGATCGACCCGTTCGGGCGAACCGTCAGCTATCTCCGCGTTTCCGTCACCGACCGTTGCGACTTCCGTTGCGTCTATTGCATGGCCGAGGACATGACTTTCCTGCCGAAGCGGGAGGTTCTGAGCCTTGAGGAACTCGACCGGCTGTGCTCCGCCTTCATCGTCAAGGGTGTGCGAAAGTTGCGCCTGACCGGCGGCGAGCCGCTGGTGCGCAAGAACATCATGAGCCTGATCCGCTCGCTCTCGCGCCATATCGACAGCGGCGATCTGGAGGAGCTGACGATCACCACAAACGGATCGCAGCTCGCCCGCTACGCCTCGGAACTCTACGACTGCGGCGTGCGCCGCATCAACGTGTCCATCGACACGCTGGACCCGGCGCGGTTCCGTGCGATCACCCGTTGGGGCGACCTTGCCAAGGTGATGGACGGGATCCGCGCGGCCACCGAAGCCGGCCTCTCGGTCAAGATCAACATGGTCGCCCTGAAGGGCGTCAACGAGCACGAGATCGTGCCGATGATCGAATGGTGCCACGGCAACGGCTACGATCTGACGCTGATCGAGACCATGCCGCTCGGCGAGATCGAGGAAGACCGGACAGACCAGTACCTGCCCCTTTCTCTGGTACGCGCCAACCTTGCCGAGCGCCTGACCCTCGAGGACATTCCCTACAAGACCGGCGGCCCGGCCCGGTACGTGCGCATCGCCGAAACAGGCGGACGGCTGGGTTTCATCACGCCGATGACCCACAATTTCTGCGAAAGCTGCAATCGCGTCCGCGTGACCTGCACCGGCATGCTCTACATGTGCCTCGGCCAGGATGACAGCGCCGACCTTCGCGCGGCGCTGCGGGCCTCGGAGAGCGACGAACTGCTCTATTCCGCCATCGACGAGGCGATCGGGCGCAAGCCGAAGGGCCACGACTTCATCATCGACCGGCGCACGCGCCAGCCCGCTGTTTCCCGCCACATGAGCGTGACGGGCGGCTGACATGACGGAGGCTCCCGTCGCCCCCCGCTCCCCGCGACCGCGAGCCATCGACGGGATCGCCGCACGTCTTGCGGCGCTCGCGATCGCCGCGGGACTGGCGGGGGCCATGGTCTGGATCGGAAAGGTCGGATTTGCCGGCGTTGCCATGACGCCGTTCGAAAGTTCGGGCACCGTCGCTGCCGGCATGGCCTCGTCCGGCAACCCGCAGCTCGATGCGTGCCTCGCCGAGCGTGTCGGCGCTGTCGACCAGATGCGCAAGGAAGGACTGGTCGACGCGGCTCGCTACGAGACGTTCCGCTCCCGAGCGGTCAGCTATTGCGAGAGCCAGTTTCCGCCCCAGTAGCACCCCGCCTCAGCAGGACTACCTCGGTTCGTCCTTTCAGGTGAAGCGAACCCGCCGGCGCGCCGGGCGGGCCGGCTCTTGAACGGCCTGCGTTCGAGAAGGCACCGTGTCATCGTCGTCGCGGGCCTGCGGAACGGCGAGCGAAAGCGACCCCTCCTGCCCGTCCTCGGCCTCTGGCGCCTGCGCCGTCAGGGCGTGCGGTTCCTCATCCTCCGGCGGCGCACTTTCGGCGACCTGCGCGTCGGCGCCTTCGGGAGCGTCCGGCTCAGCCACGTCGGAAGCGGGTTCGTCCGCGTCCTCTGAAGTCGCAACGGTATCGACCGCATCCGCGACCGCCTCCAGCTTTTCCTCCACCTCGGACATCCAACTGTAGCCTTTGCCGACCTGCCAGGACGAGCGGATCCCATCGGCGAAGGTCTCGACCGTACGATAATCCTCGTCGTAGTCGTTGAGGCCGTCGACGCAGGCCAGAACCGGGTTGGAGCGCCAGAGCTTGCGCAGCGCCGCGTTCTTTAGCTGGGTGGACACGCCGTCCTTGAGGAACAGCGAGAAATCGGAGTCGAAGCCGAGTGTCTCGAGATCGACAGCCTCCGCTGCCGCCCGGTTGGCGTCGGCGATTTCCTCCCGGGTCGGCTGCTGACGCCCAACGCCTCCCTCCGGCTCGCCGCCGGCAAGCTCGGAGACGGGCTCCAGGGGCTCCGCGCGCTCCTCTTCGGCACTCTCGTTGACCTGCTGACGCGCCGCCTGCTTGCGCTGCGACCAGCGCGAGAGAAAGCCGCGGTCGGTCTCGGTGCTCACGACTCCCGCTCCTCTCTGCGGCCGAGCGGCGAGAAGATCGGCTCCTTGCCGAAAATCTGCTTCTCGGTCTCGATGCGGTCTCGGCGGCGCTTGCGGAAGGCCGGCGCCTCCGGCAACGAGGCAAGGTACTGTGCCATCCAGGCAACCGTCTCCCGGGGCATCGCCACCCGCTCCACCAGTCCGGCGGCGCTGTCGAGAACACCCTGCGCCTCGTAAGGGTCGGCGGTGACACCGCGCGGCCTGTAGGGCGGCATGGCAGGTGTGATCTCGTCATCCAGCATTGCCCAGATCGACGGGGAGCCGGTCTCGATATTCGCGTCGTAGGCCTCCACCATCTTGTGATGAAGCACGAGCATGTGCGGCGAGGACAGATAGCGCGTGACGCCATCGTCTTCGTGGATGACCGTCCAGCCGTCGGTTGCCGGAGCGTCGGAGATCACTTCCGTGATCTTCCACGACCAATCCGCCCATTTCGAAGAGGACGGACGACGCTCCAGCACGATGCCGAACGGCGCAATCACTTCCCTTTGCACGTAAATTCCTCCCCGCAAGGTGCGGTCCGATATTGTTGTATCTGCGTAATTCTGGGGCACCCGAGAGGGAAAGGCAATGCGGCCGTATCGGCTCCCGCCCTCACCGCCCCTCGACTTCCGACAAGGATGCGCACAAGTTCAGGCAGGTAAGGAAAATCCTCACGAATTGCGCTAGTGTCGAGCAAATCGAACAAGAGCGGCTCGCCAGTGCTCCAGAGCAGGACGGGCACGCGCCACGGAGGAACGACATGGCGTCGAGCAAACCCCGGATCATGCTGTGCAACTGCGAAAAGACCATGCGTCTCGACGCAGGCCGGATTGCAGGACTGGACAAGGACCACACCGTGCACACCCAGCTGTGCCGCGCGCAGATGGCCTCGTTCGAAAAGGCGCTGGCGACCGGCGAGCCCCTCCTTGTCGCGTGCACGCAGGAAGCCCCGCTGTTCCAGGAAGTCGCGGAGGAACGTGGCGCCGAGCAGGAACTGTCCTTCGTCAACATCCGCGAGCGCGCCGGCTGGTGCGCCACCTCGACCGATCCCCATCCCAAGATCTCAGCCGTGCTCGCCGAAGCGCTGGCACCCTCGGTCCCTGCCGCCCTGCACTCGATCGAGTCTGATGGGGTCTGCCTCGTCTATGGCGCGGGCCAGCAGGCGCTCGATGCGGCCCGGGCCCTGGAGGGGCGGCTGTCGGTCTCTCTGCTGCTCAGCGATGCCTCGGATCTAATCCTGCCCGGCACGCTGGAAATCCCGGTACATATGGGACGCATCCGCACTGTTGGCGGGTCGTTGGGCGATTTCGAGGTCACGGTCGACGGCTATGCCCAGATGCTGCCATCCTCGCGCGGGGCTCCCTCCTTCGCCCTGCCCCGTGACGGCGCACGCGCCAATTGCAGCCTGATCCTTGATCTGTCCGGCGAGACCCCACTGGTCAGCGCCCCGTCCAAGCGCGATGGATACATCCGTGTCGATCCGGGCAATCCGGCCGCGGTGGCGCGGGCGATGTTCGACATGGCCGACATGGTCGGCACGTTCGAAAAGCCGCTCTACGTCACCTACGACGCTTCGATCTGCGCCCATGGCCGCTCGGGCAAGACCGGCTGTACCAACTGCCTGGACGCGTGTCCGGCAGGAGCGATTTCCAGCACCGGGCGCGAGATCGCCATCGATCCGGGCATTTGCGGCGGCTGCGGCTCCTGCGCGGCGCACTGCCCCACCGGTGCGGTCAGCTACCGCTACCTGAACCGTAGCAGCCAGATCCGCCGCCTCCAGGCCTTGCTCGGCACCTATCGCGAGGCCGGCGGCAAGAATGCCGTTCTCCTCGTCCACGAAAGCCAGCATGGCGGCGACATCATCAATGCGCTCGCCCGCCTCGGCGAGGGCCTGCCGGGCAACGTGCTGCCGCATGGCGCCCATGCCGTCACGAGCTTCGGCCATGACGCGATTCTTGCCGCCGTGCTTGCCGGTGCACAGCGCATCGTCTTCCTCTGCCCGCCCTCCAAGGCGCACGAGCTGGATGCCCTGCGCATGGAAATCGAGCTGTGCGAGAGCCTGCTGGCCGGCATGGGATACAAGCCGTCCGGCACCTTCGCCATCGCTGTCGAAGACGACCCCGACGCGGTGTCCGGCTATTTCCCCGTCGAGGCGAATGCCCTCGCCGTCCGGTCGGCAAGCTTCGATCCAGTCGGTGGCAAGCGCGACGTCGCGCGTAGCGCGATCGCCCGTCTGCTGGAAGGTGCCCCGGCGTCGCAGGAGTTGATTGCGCTGCCCGCGCACGCGCCTTATGGCCGCATCCAGATCGCTTCCGACGGTTGCACGCTCTGCCTTGCCTGCGTTTCCGCCTGCCCGACGGCTGCGCTTTCCGACAATCCGGACAAGCCCCAGGTCAGCATCACGGAAGCGGCCTGCGTGCAGTGCGGTCTGTGTGCCAATACCTGCCCGGAACAGGTCATCACGCTGGACGCGCGCTACAACGCCGCTCCGAGCGCCATGCGGCCCGAGGTCTTGCACGAAGAAGAGCCGGCGACCTGCGTTTCCTGCGGCAAGGCCTTCGGCACGCGCTCGTCCATCGCCCGCATCCGCGAAAAGCTGTCCGGCAAGCACTGGATGTTCCAGCGTGCCGACCAGATCGCCCTGATCGAGATGTGCGACGACTGCCGGATCTCGGCCCAGTGGGAAATGGACGACACGCCGCTGCGGGGCGGCGCAAGGCCGCGGATCGTCACGACCGACGATTATCTGGCGATGGAAAAGGGCTCGCTCACCGCGGACGATTTCCTCAAGGACAACTGAAATCGACCGGTCGCTGCCGCCCGGCGGCGACCGGTTTTCGCCCCAGCGGCGTCACGCACTTCCAGCCGGCGGATCCAGCTCCGGATCGGCAAGGTTCTGACGCAGCATTTCCCGGTAGCTCTCGACCATTTTGGTCACGAAGTCCTCGTGATCCTCGACGCCGACCACCGCCTTTGCCACATGGGCGTTGTAGCGGGCCGCCGCCCAGAGGAAGGCCATCTGCAGGTCCGTGGCCGGGATCTTGCGGTTCTCGCGGTTCGCCACGTCGATGAACTTGCCCGCGACCTGCAGGAAACCGGTCGTATCGAGTGTCCCTGACGCGCGTCCTGCGCGCCGTTCCTGTCTGTTGGCCATGCGGGAAACGTTCCTCTCCTGTTGATGTGGTCTGGACCTGTCCGCCTTGCAGCGAAGGTCAGCTTATCTCGAACCAGCTCATCATCCCGGCTTCCTGATGTTCGAGCATGTGACAGTGAAGCATCCACTTGCCGGGATTGTCGGCAACGAAAGCGATCTCGACGCGCTCGCCCGGCGCGGTCAGCACCGTATCGCGCCACTCTTCCCGTGCGACCGGGGCACCGTTTCGGCTGAGAACCCGGAAGTGGTGTCCATGCAGGTGGATCGCATGCGGCCAGCGCGTGTCGTTGACGATGGGCATGCGCACCGTTCGGCCGAGCGCGGTCGAAAACAATGCCGGGTCATGATGGCTGCCGGCGACGCCGTTGAAGCTCCAGAGCTTGCCGGCCTCCATGAGGTCGCGCATGCCCTTCCTCTCGCCATGCAGCATCGCGGCGCCCATGCGCCCCATCGCCCCACCCTCCATCAGGAGGTCGACCGAAAGCGCGCCTTCGAGATCGAGCGCGCTCGCCAGCGGGTTCCCCGGCAGCCGCAAAGTCTCGGGCAGCGGTGCCGTACGAGCGATCGGCTCGCCTTCTGCGCGCAGCTCGCAGGCCGCGAAGGGATCGCGCGAGACTTCCTCGATCTTGAACACGCCCGCCTCGCCCGGCACGTCGACCACAAGGTCGCAGCGCTGCGCCGGCGCGATCTCCAGCGTCTCCTCTGCCAAGGGATAAGGCTCGACCGGCTGGCCATCCAGCGCCAGGACGACCGGCGCTAGCCCGGCAAAGCGGAGCTGGAGCACACGCGCATTGGCGGTGTTGAGGACACGCAGACGCAGGCGCTCGCCGGGCCTGACAGTCTGTTTCAGATAGGGCTGGCCGTTGACGGTCAGCACATTGCCGAGACGCCCCGCATGGGCCCAGTCGTGCAGCATCCCCAGGCTTGCGACATCGATCTGCCGCGCCTCGTCGAGCCGCCAGTCGTCGAAGGCCAGGACAATGTCCTGATCGACAGCCACCGGCTCCTGCTCCTCCACGATCAGAACGCCGTAAAGGCCGCGCGCCAACTGTTCCCAGCTGCGGTTGTGCGGGTGATACCAGAAGGTGCCCGCGTCCGGCGCCTTGATCAGATACTCGAAGGTCTCGCCGGGCTCGACGGGCTCCTGCGTCAGGCCGGCAACACCGTCATAGGCATTGTCGATCCGGATGCCATGCCAATGGATGGTTGAGGGCTGCTCGAGTTCGTTGCGGAAGCGCACGCTCAGGGTTTCACCCTGGCGCATGCGCAGCACCGGTCCCGGCACGCCGCCGTCATAGCCCCAGATGTCCGCCAGCGGGCCGCCCTCTTCCCAAAGCGAGGCCTTGCCCGGCTTTGCCACCAGCTCCGTCGGCCCGGACGTGCTCGCCAGCGAGAGGCGCGGCAGGAACGGCAGGGCGCTTGCGGCAAGCGCGGACTGGAGCAGGAAACGGCGCGACGGCCCGGAGCTTCTCGTCATTGCAGAACCTCGTGTGGCTTTTGGCTTCACGGACTGCCGGTAAATGGTGCAAGGCGCAGCGCCGGCAAGCAGCATATGGGAGACGAAGATACCGTCTGCCGCACGGCTTGCCTATTCCACCGCTTCCAGCAGCCTCGCAAACACGCCGGAGGCGACGGCAACGCAGCAGCAGACAGTCATGACAAGAACCAGCGGCCAGATGGTTCCCGGCCAAAGAACACCTGTCAGCAGCCAACCGACCAGCGCGGAGGTGATCGCACCGGCGCCGATCTGCATGCTGCCGGTAAAGCCCGAGGCGGCGCCGGCAAGGTCCGGCCGGACGCTGACGGCACCGGCGATCGCATTGGGCAAGGACATGCCATTGCCGATGCCGACGAGGAACATCGGACCGAACAGCGAGAGCGGACGCGGCTCCCCCATCCAGAACGCGGTCGCCATGATGATCACCGCAAGACTGAGGACGATGTTGCCGCCGTTGATCATCCGGCCGATGCCGATCCGTGCCGAAAAGCGCCCCGACGTCCAGTTTCCGACGATGTAGCCCCCGGCGACCATCATAAAATAGAGCCCATAGGTCGAGGGCGTCATGTTCATGAGTTTTGCCGCGATGAAAGGCGCGCCTCCAAGGAAGGAGAAGAACACCGCGGACGTGAAGGCCGAAGTCAGCGCATAGCTGACGAAGAGCGGCGAGCGGGCGAGCACGCCGTAGCTGCGCGCCAACCCGCGCAATCCGCCGCCTGCGGCAGCGCGGTTGTGATTGGTCTCATGCAGCTCGAACCAGGCCCAGATGAAGACGATGATGCCGAGAACGACCATCAGATAGGAACTGGTGCCCCACCCGAAATTCTCATCCAGCGCACCACCTATGGCCGGCCCGACCATCGGGGCGACGGCCAGGCCCATGGTGACGTAGCCGATCATGCTGGCCGCCTGGCTGCGGTCGAACAGGTCGCGCACGATGGCGCGCCCCAGCACGATGCCGGCGCAGCCGCCAGATGCCTGCAACATGCGGCCGACGAGCATCGTCTCGATGGTGTCCGCCAGCGCACAGATGATGCTGCCGACGATGAAGATGCCAAGGCCCCACATCAGCACGGGACGCCGCCCGTGCCGGTCGGACAACGGGCCGATGCCGATCTGCGCGATCGCCACGGCGGCGAGGTAGAGCGACAGCGTCAGCTGCACCATGCCTGCGGTCGTGTCGAAGATATCCACCAGCGTCGGCATCGACGGCAGGTAGATATTGAGAGCAAGAGGATTGACGGCGGAGACGGCAACGAGGAGCGCAATGGTGGGGCGCCGCTCCGGCACTGCCGAAGGGAGAGGATTTGTCATACGATCTGCTTTAGGGCGTGCGATGGCACGTTGGCAAGCCTTGGAAAATCCCGCCGCTCATCGCGGCAAGTCGGCCGTTGCGGCAGGTCCGGCCTCTTGCAACTTCTTGCGCTCGCGCATCAGGCTGTAGAGCCCCGTTGCCACGACGATGGCAATACCCACGAGCGTCGGCAGGTCGGGCACGTCGCCCCAGACGAAGTAGCCGATGATGATTGCCCAGACGATGATCGAATAGCGGAACGGAGCGACCAGGGAGATATCGCCGATACGCATCGCGTTGATGATGCAGACGAAGCCGATGAGGATGAAACAGGCTGCCGCGGCAAGGAATGTCAGATCGAGGAGCGACGGCATCGTCCAGGTCTCGCGGAGCGAAAGCGCAAGCCCGGTCACGGTGACCCCGACAAGCGTCGCGAAGGTGACGCCGAGCGTCGGAACGTTCTTCGGCAGTACATTCGTCGTGAGATCCCGCAGCGCCATGAACAGAACGCCGGCAAGCGCCATCAGCGCCCACGCGTTGAACCCCTCCATGCCCGGGCGCACGATCAGCAAGACGCCGCCAAAGCCGACCGCGACGGCCGTCCAGCGGCGCCATCCCACCGGAGCGCCCAGGAATACGGCGGCTCCTGCCGTGACCAACAGCGGCAGCGCCTGCAGGATCGCTGTCGCGTTGGCGATCTCCATGTTGAACAGCGCTGTGAGATAGAGAACGGTTGCCGTCACCTCGGCAAAGACGCGCTGACCGACAAGCCTGTTCGCCAGGAGGTAAAAGCGCCTCACCTCTCCGTTGGCTATGCCAAGGCCCAGCACCAGGGCGAGCGCCATGATGCCGCGCACGAACATGATCTCGCCAAGCGGCAGACGCTCGGAAACCAGCTTCACGAAACTGTCGTTCACGATGAACCCGGCCATGGCCAGCATCATGAACAGGATGGCGCGGCCGTTTTCCGAAGTGAACATGGCGATGTCCGATTGCTTGCGGACACGGGCCGCGGGCGGGACGTTCAGTTTCGAGGCCGAACGGGCAGGTTTGTCAACAGGTTCTGAGGCTTCATGCGCACGATATTGTCGGCGCCCATCGCAAGTCCCATCCAGACCGGCTTGCCGCGCATGCTCTCGATGGCGTCCCCCCGATTGTCGAAGTCCATGCGGAACAGGGCGACGATCCGGCCAAGATCCGTCTCCCCGACCTGCTGCCCCTGATAGAGGGCATTGAGGATGCGTGTTGCTTCCGCATCGAGCCCGACATGCCAGGACCAACGCTCGTCGCGGACCGACTGTTGCGGCTGAATGCGCACGGACACCCCGTGGAAATGGCCGATCCAGCTTTCCAGAACCCGGGCGAAGGCGTCCAGCGCAGGCTCGGTAAAGCGGAAGTCGATGGCCGTGTCGAAGCGGTCCGACCGATCCCAGTAGATCGAGGCATTCTCCTCGGTCAACACATCGAGCGAGACCGACGGCACGGGCGTTCCCGCCTCGGCGAGCAGCGCGCCGAGGCCACCCAGACCGCCGGTGCGCGAATAGGTCTCCACCGTCTCGGCGTCGGCCAGCATCAGCTGTCCATCCGCGGTCGTCACGGCCTGCTCCCGGAACAGGAGCTCGCCGGCGCGTACCCGCATCGGGTCCGCCACCTTGCGCAGCACGTTGTGGGCGATCAGGTGGACGAGTTGGTCGATGAACATCGGCGGGATGTCGATGCCATTGCCCTTGAACAGGGCAGCATAGCCACTCTCGATGCTGCCATGGGCGACCAGGTGGTCCCGGAAGCGTAGGACGACGCGATAGTTGTCGGCCGCATCCGGATCGACGATGGCCGCAAGATCGTCATCGCCAACCGCGGCGAAAGGATCGGTCATCAGCCGTTCGAAAAGGCGATGCTCAGCCTCGCAGGACTCCTCCACGGGATGGATCTCGGGCCTGGTGAAATAGGCTCGCAGGAAGTCCGGCGTCACCTGGAGGTAGCCGCTGGCATCGCGGCTCAACAGGTGCGCCCCTGACGATTTCCAGAATTGCGGCATCAGTCGTCCTCGGTCACGTCCCAGATGCGGGCATGGGGCGCATCGTCCGGGGGCGTCACAAGATGGAAGCTCTCTCGGATCGTTCCGTCGTCCTCATCGATCTCCCGGCTGACCGCCAGCAGCGCGTTGAGGTCGAGCTCGGACGCGATCTCGGCCGTATCGTTCAGCTCCGCCTCGGCGACGGGACGCGCCGCCTCTATGGATGGGGCGCCGTGCTCCTCGACGAAATGCTCGCAGAGCCGATCCAGCAGCCGCTCCCGCTCCTCTTCGGAGATCTCGGCAGGGGTCGCAAGCGTCGACCAACCGAAGTTCTCCAGCGACAGGAAACCGGAGACGAATGCCTGCCGCAGCTTCCCGGTCAGCCCCTCATCGGTATAGGCACGAAAGGCAAAGGTTCCCGGGATGACCCAGTCTCCCGCCTCCGCCGCAAGCGGAAACACCTTCGTATCCGATACATCGAGCCGGATCGCCTTGAGCAGCCGGGTCATTGGTCCATTCCCTTGTTGTGCAGCGCCAATGCGGCATCCTCGCTGTCGCGATGATCGAGATGCGCCAGGTGCTCATCGAGCGCCAACGCCACGGCGGAGCCGCCGTCGGCGGGCTTGAGCAACAGGCTGCCGGCCTCGTCGATCCCCAGGAACGTGCCACGCCGCTCGCCTTTCGGCCCGGGTACCACGATCTCCTGCTTATAGCCATCGGCACGGAACAGCCAGTTGTCGAGAACCGGAGCGAAGCCGTCAATGTCCCAGGAATGGATCCATGTCAGCATGTGCCGCGACAAGGATTCGACCGCCAGCCTGTGCCCAAGGTCGGCCGCGCCCTCGTCGACGAGGCTTGTGAGATGCGGCATCTCGCCAGGCTCCATCGCCCCATCGACGGGCGCAAGACGCAACTCGATCCCCACCACCAGCCAGAGCGGTGCCCCGTCCTCGCCGGTTTCTTGCGCCTGAGCGAACCGAGCTCGACCGACGCGCGCTCCGTTCGCGCGCAGCACCGCCGGCCATTCGTAGGTCAAGGCAACCTCCGGCGGGATCAACGCACCCATGGCGTCCGTCGTCGCGACCATGGCGAGGAACAGCATCTCGATGCCGCGCGCCGGCTCCACATCGGGCTCCAGCACCAGCGCGATGCGGACATGAGCGGGATCGGAAGACCACAGCAGGTCGCCGGCGGAGTAGTGCCGGCTCGCAGCGCCTGCCACCGCTGCCTCGAACGGATGAGCGCCGCCGTCCAGCCTGTGCCCCTTGAGCAGAGGCGGAAATACCGGCTCCGGGAGCTCGTTCATGTTGTTTTCCAGCAAGATGACAGCGTTCCTTCAAAAACTGAATCCGTCAGCGCCGAGCGCGACGATATCGATCTCATCCCAGGTCGATCTTGCCGGTGACGACGTGCTCGAACTCCTGCCCGTCCAGCGTCAGCACGACCTTCGCCGTGAGGGTGCCATCCGTCAGCCCATTGGTGCGAACATGAGTCTCCAGAGCCTGTTGCGAGGTCACGCCGACCTGCTTCAGAAACTTCCTGAGGGACATATTGAAGGTTTCGTCGTTCATGGACCTAGCCTTTCGATACGGGGCTGGAGGAGCCCCTGGTTGCACGAGATATTCTTGAGAAACTGAATCCGGGAGGGGCTCCAAGAGGTTGTTCAATCTGAAAGATCGAGCTGCACCTCAGAAACTGATTCACCCCGGCGCAACGTCAGGGCTCCGGTTGCGTCAGCCCGTTCCAGCCGACCGCGCAGGAGCGCGACGCTTGCGACCGGCCAGCCGTCGACCGCCAGGATCACGTCGTCGGCCTGAAGCCCCGCGCGTGCAGCCGGACTGTCCTCACGGACCGAAAGCACCCGCAGGCCGGCTGCAAGCGGTCCCGCTCGGGTCGGGCGCAGGCTCGCCCCGAGCGTACGGCGCGGCGAGCCCCCGGACCGGGCCACCTCGACCACCCGGCGCGCCAGCGGCTCCGACACGGCGAAATTGACGCCGATATCGCCGTCGCCGGACTTTGTGTAAATCGCGGAGAGAATGCCCACGAGACGCCCCTGGCCGTCGACCAGAGCCCCACCAGACGCGCCCGGATTGACGGCGGCATCAGTTTGCACGAAGTCCTCAACGGCATTGAAGCCGATGCCTCCACGGCCGGTTGCAGAGACGACACCGCAGGTCACGGAGACGCCAAGACCGAAGGCATTACCGATTGCACAAGCGGGACTGGCAGGCTGCGGATCGGATGCCGCCTCGAGCACCGGCAGGTCGACGTTGGCGCGAAGCAGTGCGAGATCCGTTTCCGTATCCCTGTGGACGATCTCGGCCGGATGCACGCTGCCGTCGCCAAGGCGAATGCGGACGCTTTTTGCCGCGCCGAGCACATGGTCGGCTGTCAACAAAAGACCGCCCTCACCGACTGCCACGGCCGAGCCTTCAGGCTCCTCCGTCCGAGGCTGGCTCGCCGGCCAGTCCGGCAACAGGGCGACGACGGATCGTGTTGCGGTGGCCGGGCCGGACGTCTGCGCCAGGGCCGCCGGCGCACCAGCGAAGAGGAACGCCAGCGCCGCCGCCAGGCGGATCATTCGCCCGGTCGCTTGCCGGAATCGGGCGACAGGCGGACTGCGCCCGGATTGTGGGACGAATAGACCGAGGCCGACGAATAATCGAGCTCGCGGGTCAGGTAGGCCCAGGCCCCGGTCCCGATCACCGCGAGCGCCACCATCGCGCTCAGGAACGCCTTCATTGCTTCTGTTCTCCTTGCCTCGCCGCGTCGCCTTCGGCGGGCGCGGTCGCATGTTTCAGATAGGCCACCAGCGCATCACGCTCCTCATCGCTCCGCAGACGCTGGATCGGCATCTTGGAGCCCGGCGTCACCACGTCGGGGCCATGGTCGAAAAGGTCCGAAATCGTCTGTTCGTTCCATACGAAATCGAGGCGCTTCAGCGCGGGCGAGTAGGGATACCCCGGCAAGGTCCCGACCCGTCGCCCGAACACGCCGTAAAGCGTCGGCCCGGCCCGGTTGCCGCCATCCGGCGTCAACGTATGGCAGACAGAGCATTTGCGCGCGAACTGCCGGCGTCCGAGATCATCCTCCGCCGAGACCTGGAAGCGGCGCGGAAACTGGCTGTCTACCGGTTCGAACGGCTTGCGCGGCGCCACCTGCCAGATGTTCACATAGTCGTCGAGACCCGCATACAGCGCCACTGTCCCGTCCGCCGGGAGAGCCAGACCCCAGACCGGGCCGTAAGGATTCTCGAATTCCTCCAGCAGCCCCCACTCGCCGGTATCGTAGACGCGAATACGCCCGTCGCCCCCGCCGCTGGCAAGCCGGCTGCCGTCGTGCGACAGCGCCAGAGACAGGACCGGTCGCTCGTGGCTGGCAAGCTGCTTGAACACGCTCCCTTGCGCGATGTCGACCACGGCCACGGCGCCATCTGTCGCGCCGAAGGCAAGATGCGCCTCTCCAGGCAGAAGAGCCATCACGTTGACGCCCCAGCCGTGGGAATAGACCTCTCGCAACAGTTCGCCGGTCTCCCGGTCGAACACCCGGATGGCGCCGTCGTAGGACGCGGTGAACACACGGCTTCCATCGCTGGAGAACTCGGCGGCATTAACGTTGCCGCGATGACCCTCCAGTACCGCGCGCTCGGACAGCCGGTCACCCTCAAGCGCGTAGATCCTGGCGGTACGGTCCCAGGAGGCCGTTACCGCGAAGCGCCCGTCGGCGCTGACGGACACCGCCAGCGTCTTGTCCTCGCCGGTGTCGATGCGGTCGAGCATCGCGCCATCGGCAAGGTTCCAAAGGATGACCGCGCCATCGTCTCCGACAGAGACGGCGCGCTCCCCGCCGGCAAAGGCGGCATCGTTGGCCGCCGCCTCGTGACCGATCATCCGATGGACGACGCGTCCCTCGCCTGCCTCGAACGCCCACAGGATGACCGAGTAATCGAAGGACGTTGTCAGCGCGCGCCCATCGTCTCTATCGAGCACGACAGAGCGCACCGGGCCACCGTGCCCTTGCAGCCGCTCCGGCCAGGCCGGCACCGGGTCGTCACCGGCGGCGACCGCATGGCCGCCTGCCAGTGCCAGAACCAGCGAAACGACGAAGGTTCTGACCACTGCCGACACGACGCGCTCCCGGCTACTCTGCGGGCTGGACCTTGCTCGGTCCCTTGTGCTCCGCCTCGCGGGCCATCACTTCGTCGACCCAAAGCGAATGGTGCTCCTTCGCCCAATTGAGATCGACCTCGCCGGAGCCCATGGCGTCGAAGGCGCCCTCCATGCCGATGGTGCCGATATAGATGTGCGCGATGATCACGCAGATCAGGAACACACTCATGATCGAGTGCCACAGCGAGGCAAGCTGCTGTTCCTGCAGCGGCGACAGGGAGGCCGGCAGCGAGGTTCCGAACACGGTATTCACCAGCTCGAACGTGCCGGAGAAGAAGTGCGTGGTGTACGGGAAAAGGAGGGTCCAGCCGGACATGGAAATCGACAGGCCGCCAAGGATCGTCAGCCAGAAGATCACCTTCTGACCGGCATTGAACTTCTTCGCAGGCGGATGGAGCTTGCGCGAGAAGATGCCCCCGCCCTGCAGGACCCACTTGATGTCGGTCTTGTGCGGCAGGTTATGGCTGACCCACATCACGAAGATGATGACGAGACCCGCCATGAAGGCGAAGGCGAGATAATTGTGCAGATACTTGCCGAAGATCGTCAACGCTCCGAAGGCCTCGGGACCGATGACCGGCAACAGCACATACCGGCCGTACATCACGTTCAGGCCGGTCAGCGCCAGGATGATGAAGGACGAAGCCAGAAGCCAGTGGCCGAAGCGCTCGAAGGCGGCAAAGCGGGTGATGGTCTGTTCGGACCGTCCATGCTCGATGCGGATCCGTCCACGGATCGCAAAGAACAGGCTCAGAACCACGACCATGGCCAGCATCGCCCAGCTTGCATAAAGCGCCAGCGGTCCATTGCGGATGGAGCGCCAAAGTTCGCCTTCCGACTGAACGAGCGTTGCCGCGTTCTTGTCCGGGATGGAAACCTGCCCGGCGACGCCCTGGCGGACCGCACGCCACATCTCGGTGTCGGAATCCGTCCCCAGCGTGTTGCCCGGCACCTGTCCCTGAACGGGCGATACGGTTGCCGGATCGTTGTCGACCGGCTGCGCCAAGGCCGAATCCTGGACCGAGAGCGCCAGGACCAGAGCGGCGACCACCACCATGAGCGCGGTGCGAAGCCGCCAGACAATGCCGTTCGAGATGTATGCGGGGCGCATGGTTCCCGTGTGGTACATCCTAGTCCCTCCCCTGTTCCGTCCGCAGGTTTGATCTTCAGGCTGTCGACGCGCCTCAGAAGCGCTGCCGGTTGCCGCGTTCTTGCAGCGCGCGGCGCTCTTCCGCGGTGAGCGGAGCATCGTCCGCACCCTGATAGACGCCCTTTTCGAGATGCAGCGGGCGATTCTGCTCATCGTCCCGGCACCCCGGAACGAGCACCAGCAGCGCTCCCGCGACGACCAACATGCCCCACGTGGCTGATCCCGATTTCACGTCACTCTCTCCTCAGTCGGGTTTCGGCGGGTTCCATGCCCCACCGACGCAACAGAGGCGGCCGCAGGCCGCCCCTGTCATTCTTAACGGCCTTAAAAAGGTACCGATCAGAAGCTGCCTGCCTTCTGCTCGTAGGCAGTGCCCCAGCCCCAGGCTCCGGAGCCGAAGCCGCGGGCCACGACGCGCTCACGATAGATCGACGAGACCACGTCGCCGTCGCCAGCCAGCAGAGCCTTGGTCGAGCACATCTCCGCGCAGAGCGGGAGCTTGCCCTCGGCCAGACGGTTGCGGCCGTACTTGGCGTATTCGGCCGAGGAGTTGTCCGCCTCGGGACCGCCGGCGCAGAAGGTGCACTTGTCCATCTTGCCGCGCGAACCGAAGTTGCCGGCCTGAGGATACTGCGGCGCGCCGAAGGGGCAGGCGTAGAAGCAGTATCCGCAGCCGATGCACAGGTCCTTGGAGTGAAGGACCACACCCTCGTCGGTCTGGTAGAAGCAGTCGACCGGGCACACCGCCATGCAGGGCGCGTCGGAGCAGTGCATGCAGGCGACGGAAATCGAGCGCTCGCCCGGCTTGCCGTCCTGAATGGTCACCACGCGGCGACGATTGATGCCCCACGGCACCTCGTGCTCGTTCTTGCAGGCAGTCACGCAGGCATTGCACTCGATGCAGCGCTCGGCGTCACAGAGGAATTTCATCCGTGCCATGGTTTTTCCCCCTTACGCCACGCGCTCGATGCGGCAGAGCGTGGCCTTGGTTTCTTGCATCTGGGTGACGCTGTCATAGCCGTAGGTCTGGGCGGTGTTGGTCGCCTCGCCGAGCACATAAGGATCCGAACCGGTCGGATACTTGTGCCTCTGGTCCTCGCCCTGGAAGTGACCGCCGAAGTGGAAGGGCATGAAGGCCACGCCCACACCGACACGCTCGGTCACCATGGCCATCACCTTGACCTTGCCGCCCTCCGGACCGTGCACCCAGACCATTTCCCGGTCGCGAATGCCGAGATTGTTGGCATCGCGCGGGTTGACCTCGACGAACATGTCCTGCTGCAGCTCGGCTAGCCACGGGTTGGAGCGGGTCTCGTCGCCGCCGCCTTCGTATTCCACCAGGCGCCCCGAGGTCAGGATGATCGGGAAGTCCTTGGAATAGTCGTTCTCCTGGATCGACTTGTAGCGGGTGGGGACGCGCCAGAAGGTCTTGTCCTCATAGGTCGCATACTTGTCGAGCAGGTCACGACGGCTGGTGTAGAGCGGCTCGCGGTGCAGCGGCACCGGATCCGGGAAGGTCCACACCACTGCGCGGGCCTTGGCGTTGCCGTAGGGCGCGCAGCCATGCTTGATCGCAACGCGCTGGATGCCGCCGGACAGGTCGGTCTTCCAGTTCACGCCGCCGACCTTGTCATTGTAATCGGAGGGGATATCCCCGGTCTGCGAGGTCTCGCCGACCTCTTCCGACGAAGGCATGGCATCCACCATGCCGGCGACCCATTCGATCATCCGGCGCTCGTAGGGCGTCAGATCCTTGTCCCAGCCCAGCTTGATCAGCATGGCCATGGTGAACTCGGGATAGCCGTCCTCGATCTCCGAACCGACCGGCCAGGAGCCTTCGGCCAGCAGGTTGTCGCCATCCTTCTCGACGCCGAAGCGGGCGCGGAAGCCCATGCCACCCTCGGCAACCGGCAGCGACGTATCGTAAAGCACCGCCGAGCCGGGATGCTTCATCTCCGCCGAGCCCCAGCACGGCCAGGGCATGCCGTAGAAGTCGCCGTCCGCCGGCCCGCCATTGGCGCGCAGGGTCGTACGGTCGAACGTGTGCTGGTTCTGCATGTGCAGCTTCAGGCGCTCCGGCGACTGGCCGGTATAGCCGATGGTCCACATGCCGCGGTTGAACTCGCGGGTCACGTCCTCGATGAGCGGCTCCTCGCCGTTCACTTCGATGTTCTTGAACATGTCCTCGGCAAAACCGAACTTCTTCGCGAAGAGATACGCGATGGAGTGGTCGGTCTTGGACTCGAACAGCGGATCGATGACCTTCTCGCGCCACTGCAGCGAGCGGTTCGACGCGGTCACTGAGCCATAGGTCTCGAACTGGGTCGTCGCCGGCAGCAGGTAGACGCCGTCCTTGCGGTCATGCATCACCGCCGACATGGTCGGGAACGGATCGATGATGACCAGCAGATCGAGCTTCTCCATCGCCCGCTTCATGTCGGGCAGACGGGTCTGCGAGTTCGGAGCATGGCCCCAGAACACCATGGCGCGTGTGTTGTCGGGCTGAAGCAGGTTCGCCTTGTCTTCCAGAACGCCGTCGATCCAGCGCGACACCGTGATGCCGCTCTCGAACATCATGGCCTTGTCCTTGCCGTCGGCGCCCTTCATCGTGGCGAAGCGCTCGGCAAGGCTGTCGTAGGAAACGCCCCAAACGCGCGCCCAATGGCGCCAGGAGCCTTCCGCTAGGCCGTAGTAGCCCGGCAGCGTATCGGCAAGCACGCCAAGGTCCGTCGCACCCTGCACGTTGTCATGGCCGCGGAAGATGTTGGTGCCGCCGCCGGCCTTGCCCATGTTGCCGAGAGCCAGCTGAAGGGCGCAGTAGGCGCGGGTGTTGTTGTTGCCATTGGTGTGCTGCGTGCCGCCCATGCACCAGATGACGGTGCCCGGACGGTTGTTGGCGAGCGTACGGGCGACGCGCTTCAGCTGCGAACCCGGGACGCCGGTGACGCGCTCGGTCTCCTCGGGCGTCCACTTGGCCACTTCCACCTTGATCTGGTCCATACCCCAGACGCGCTGGCGCAGGAACTCCTTGTCCTCCCAGCCGTTCTCGAAGATGTGCCAGAGGATACCCCAGACCAGGGCCACGTCGGAGCCCGGACGGAAGCGGACATACTCGGACGCATGCGCTGCGGTGCGGGTGAAGCGCGGATCGCAGACGATCAGCGGCGCGGCGTTCTCTTCCTTCGCCTTCAGCACGTGAAGCAGCGAGACCGGATGCGCCTCGGCGGGATTGCCGCCGATGATGAAGATCGCCTTGGAATTGTGGATGTCGTTGTACGAGTTCGTCATCGCACCGTAACCCCAGGTGTTCGCGACACCTGCGACCGTGGTGGAGTGACAGATACGCGCCTGGTGGTCGACGTTGTTCGTGCCCCAGAAGGCTGCGAACTTGCGCACCAGATAGGCCTGCTCGTTGCTGTGCTTGGCCGAGCCGAGCCAGTAGACGCTGTCCGGACCGCTCTCGTCGCGGATCTTCAGCATCTGGTCGCCGATCTCGTTGATCGCCTGATCCCAGGAAATGCGCTCCCACTTTCCGCCGACCAGCTTGGTCGGGTACTTCAGGCGGCGCTCGCCATGGGCATGCTCGCGCACCGAGGCGCCCTTGGCGCAGTGCGAACCGAGGTTGAAGGGGCTGTCGAAGCCCGGCTCCTGGCCGGTCCACACGCCATCCTGCACTTCCGCCAGCACGGTGCAGCCAACCGAACAGTGCGTGCAGACAGTCTTCTTGATCTCGACCTTGGCATTGGTCGGCCCGGCCGCTTCGGCCTTGCGCACCATGCCACCGGTAAGTGCCCCGGCTGCGGCGAGCCCGCCCGCGGCAAGGCCCGACCTGCGCAGGAACGTACGGCGGTCCATCGCGCTGGCGCCGATCGCCTCGATCGCGGAAGCCAGGCTGGAACGACGCGCAGTCCCGCTCGTCTTCTTCCTCAGCATCACGTTTCTCCCTCGATAGCGCAGGGCCGCTTCGTAGCGACTGGTTCTGCGCATGCCCCATTCTTTTGCCTTCGGCACGGGGCGCTGATTGCGACTTCAGACAGTCCGGCGTCCTTGCGGATCAGAACCGGGCCGTGTCGTAGAAGGTCTTCACATGCTCGGTCTCGCGGTAGCCGCTCCCAGCCGCCTTGTCGGCCTCGACCGCTTCGGCCTCGCCAGTCACGAGCGTCGCCGTGCCGGCCACGGCACCGAGCCCTGCAAGCTTCAGGAAACTCCGACGATCCGCCTCAATCGCTGTGTCCTTGCGTCTCATGACACCCTCTCGTTCCACTTACATTGCCCTGGGCAGCAGTTTCGCCCGCCACCCGCCTTGCCCGGCCTGCGCCGGGCCAGATACTCAACCCGCCTTGCGGCGCTCCGCGAAAAGCCTGTCAGCCTCGATCTCGACCGCTGTGAAAGCCTGCCCCAGTCGCCCGAGCGCAGGATACAGTTCGCCGGTTTCGGACGCGGCCAGATCCTTGAAGAAATAGGGCGCCCAAACGGCAAGGTGAGCACGGAAGAAGGCGGAAGCCTCCTCCTCGTCGCCATCGCCGAAGCTGCCGTCGATCAGTCCGGCCATCATCGCGCAAATCGCCGCGATGTGATCCTCCGGCTCGTGAATGTCCGGATCGCGTTCGATGCCGAGCCGACGCATGTCCTGCCGTAACAGCGCCAGCGGCTTCTCGTTCAAAAATCCGGTCAGATAATAGGAAGCGTATGGGACCAGCTCGCCGCGCCCAACCCCGATGAAGAGGTCGTGATATTCGCGTCGCAGCACTTCGGGGTCCGCGGTTGCGGCGATACGAGAGAGCTCCGCCAACGGACCGCCGATTTCGCCCTCGAGACGCGGCAGCGCGGCGATCGCGGCCAGCCAGCCACGATCTGCAGCCCGCTCCAGACCGCTCGCCAGAATGCCATAAAGGATGGCCCGCTCCCGATCTTCGGGGACGACCATCATTTTCTCGGCAGCATGTGCGTCCGACGTTCCGGCTTCCGCAGCTGCGGCACCGAAATCCGGCTTGTTGATCATGCAATTAATCTCCCTCACCTTGCAGATTGTCATTTTGGACGGGTGCACGCAAACGCTTTCGGTTTTGCGTTGCGTGGGAGATGTTTATGCATTTCATGTACTTACAATCCATTTTTCGTATAAAAATACACGAAACAACACAGAATGCATGATCTCCGCACTGCAGACCATTGTGCGTCGCACAATAAACCGGTAGCGCGCACCCGATCGTGCGACAAAAAGGACTGATCGGCGGGGATGTTTTGCCTTGAGATAAAAGCTAACCTAAATAGTCATGTTTTAAAAACCCGCCGCCAAACAATCAATTGGCGGCCTGCGTAGGTTCTTTTCAAGAAACGGAGCCGCTTAAACGCGCCCCGATTCGCCTTCAGCAAAAAGGACTTCGCGACATCGGCCGCGAAGCCCTTGTTCACCAATCAGGATTGTCTAGCCGGCCGAACGCCATTTCCGGCCCAGATGCAGGGGACAGTCCCCTAGCTCTCGATGACGATACGCGGCGCAGCACGCTGGCCGTCCTCGCGATTTCGCTCGATCTCCGCCCAGACCTTGGTCGCGATATCACGATAGATCGCCGCATGGGCCCCGTCCGGATCGGTCACGGTCACGGGCGTTCCTGCATCGGAATTGATCCGGATCGCCATGTCGAGCGGCACCTCGCCCAGGAACGGGACACCGAGCTTCTCGGCTTCCGCGCGTGCACCACCATGACCGAAGATGTCGTGACGCCCGCCGCAGTCCGGGCAAAGGAAATAGCTCATGTTCTCCACGATGCCGAGCAGCGGCACATCCACACGGCGGAACATGTTGAGCCCCTTGCGTGCATCGATCAGAGCCAGATCTTGCGGCGTCGAGACGATCACCGCACCGGCAAGCGGCACGTTCTGAGCCATGGTCAGTTGCGCGTCGCCCGTGCCGGGAGGCATGTCGACCACCAGCACGTCCAGTTCGCCCCACGCGACCTCGCGCAGCATCTGGGTGATCGCCGAAATCACCATCGGCCCGCGCCAGATCATCGGGGTTTCCTCCTCCACGAGGAAGCCCATCGACATCACCTTGATGCCATAGCCTTCCAGTGGCTTGAGGATACGGCCGGACACCGGCTCCGGCCGTCCGGAAACGCGGAACAGGCGCGGGATCGACGGTCCGTAGATATCCGCGTCGAGCACGCCGACCTTGAGCCCGTTCGCCTGCAGCGCGAGGGCCAGGTTGCAGGTGGTCGTCGACTTGCCGACACCGCCCTTGCCGGAGGCGACCGCAATGATCGCTTTGACGCCGGGCACGCCGGGCTTTGCCGTCTGCTCTGGCGCGGCCGGAGCGGCGCGGCGCTGCATCGGCGGCGGGACACTGCCCATGTCGGCGGCCGCGGGCGCGGGCCGTACCGGCGGCGGCGCCTTCGCGCCTGCCCCGCCCTGGCGTTCGGAGGTCAGGGCAGCCAGCACCTTCTCGACACCGGCAAGCTTGCCGACGACCTTCTCGGCCGCCTGCCGCATTGGCTCCAGCTCCTGCGCCCGTTCCGCAGGGACGGTGATCGAAAAGATCACCCTGCCATCGGAAATGAAAATATCCGAGACAAGGCCGAGCGATACGATATCCCCTTCGAGATCCGGCCCCTTGACCTTGGAAAGCTCGGCCAGGACCTCTTCACGCGTCGGCATTGCATCCCTCTTTTTCTTCCAGAACATCACAATTCCCGTGCCCGATCACATGCGCGGAACGTAAGGCCGTACCGGGAAACGTCAATTGCTTTCCCGTCGCAGGGCCCCTCACGCGGGCCCCACCTTGCCGCCTCCGGCCAGCGACAAGGGGAGAAAACCGCGACAGACGTGATTTTCACGACATCATCAGCCCCTTCTTAACCATTGATCGAGACCTTGCGCGCAAACTTCAAGGGCGGCTGGGGAGTCCGCAAGCAAGGATCGGAAAAATGGTACTGAGTGCGATCTGCTACAGGGCCCGTATCGACGGCAGCTCCCTCGACGGTCTGTCTTGCGCAGACGTCGACCTGTTGCTCGACCGGACGCGCCGCCTCAACCGCCTGAACGGCGTAACCGGCGTTCTTCTGCGACAGGGCGACCACGTCCTCCTTTGGCTGGAAGGCGAAGCGTCGGGACTTGCCGACAGCCGCACCTGCGCGGAAGGCGATCTTCGGCTATCCCGCGTCGAGATTCTCTGCGAAGGCCCGCTCGACTCCCGCCTCTTTCCGCATTGCTGGCTCTGCCTTGCCAACGGCCGGGATGACCGCATGGAAATGCCTGCGAAGGTTGCCGAAGTGTTGACCGGCACCGCCCCGGCAGACCTGTCCCGGGTGCGCGATGCGGTCGCTTGCCTAGCCCGGCGGCTCGAGGATTGCCGCTTTACCCGGGCAGCACTCCTCGTCTGACCCCGACGACCGCGATCCTGCTTGCTTGCCAGTGAGTTAATGACCACAGGCAAGACTTCGGTTTTCCACTTACGGAACGCGAAGGGGTTGTCACTAGACTGCACGCCATGACAGACGCATTGAGGCAGTCCATGACCATCACCCGGGTGAGTTACCGGAGCAGGATCAACTTCAGCGACATGACCTTGTCGCTCGACGAGGAAGTCGACCGGCTGCTCGCGGTCGCTCGCCGCAACAACACCCGAGACGGGCTCACAAGTGCGCTGCTGCTTGCCGGAAACACCTTCTTTCAGGTGTTGGAGGGAGAGCACGGCGCAGTCGAGCGCGCCTTTGCACGCATCATCGACGACACCCGGCACGTCGGCTGCCAGATCATCGACCGACGCGAGGACACCGCGCGCCTGCTTCCCGGCATGCCGATGTTCTTCGCCGATGCGCTCGATTCGCAGGATGCCGTCTTGTCGAACCTCTACATCCCGATCTGCCAGGCGCCGGAACTTGCCAGCTACGACGATCTCGCGTCTGCGGTGATCTTCAGCGCCGCCCGCCATGCCCGCCTCAATGCACAACCGCGTGCCATATCGGCTTGAGGCCGACACGCACACCGCACCCCTACCCTTGCCAGCCTCGCCTCTCCTTCCCTAGTTTGTGCCATAACAGACACCGTGCGCCGAGCACCCCGTAAAACGGGCGCATGACGGCCGGCACGGCAGGGAGGACAGCTTGCAGAATCTTCGCAACGACGCCGACCCGGAACGGTTGCCGGATTTTCTCGTCCGGCCCGACCCGCAGGACGAGCGCCTTTCAACACCCGTCACCGGCATCGACCAGACCGGCCGCGAGGTGGAAATCCGCGTCGTCACGGAACGGGCGCTGACGCTCTATCTCAACTCGCAGGAGATCGTCACCATGATGACGATCGGCGACCGGCCGGACCTGCTGGCAGTCGGCTACCTGCTGAACCAGAACATGTTGCGGCCGGACGACCGCATCACCGGCATCGACTATGACGACGATCTCGAGGTTGTGGTCGTGCGCACCGAGCGCGAGACCGACTACGAGGAGAAGATGAAGAAGAAGGTGCGCACCTCGGGCTGTGCGCAAGGCACCGTCTTCGGCGACGTGATGGAACGCTTCGACGAGATCTCGCTCGATCCGCAGGCCCGCCTGCGCACCTCCTGGCTCCACGCCCTCACCCGGAAGATCAACACCCAGCCCTCGCTCTACCTGGAGGCCGGCGCGATTCATGGCTGCGTGCTGTGCCAGGAAGACCGGGCTGTCGCTTATATGGAAGACGTCGGGCGGCACAACGCGGTCGACAAGATTGCCGGCTGGATGTGGCTCAACCACGTTCCGCCGCAGGACAAGATCTTCTACACCACCGGCCGGCTGACCTCAGAGATGGTGATCAAGACCGCAATGATGGGCATCCCCATTCTGGTCTCGCGCTCCGGCTTCACCGCCTGGGGCGTGGAGCTTGCCCGGCGCGTTGGACTGACGCTGGTCGGCCGGGCGCGCGGCCAGCGCTTCGTCGTGCTGTCCGGTGCCGAACGGGTGGAATACGACGCCGTTCCCGAGGCGGGCGACCGCGAGGACCCGCGCCATGCCCGCAAGGGATCGCGCAGCGAGGACGACGCCGCATGACCACGCCCGCTCTCGCAGGATGCATTCTGGCCGGCGGCCTTGCCCGCCGCATGGGCGGCGGCGACAAGCCGCTGTTGTCCCTGGGCGGCGAAACCATGCTCGCCCGCGTCATCGCACGGCTTCGGCCGCAGGTCGGCCCTCTCGTGCTTAACGCCAACGGCGAGGCCGGGCGCTTCGCCGGCTTCGGCCTGCCGGTCGCTCCCGATCCGGTCGAGAGTTTTGCCGGGCCGCTGGCGGGCGTGCTGGCCGGTCTCCGCTGGGCACAGGTTCATGCACCGCAAGCGGAGGGGATCGTCTCGGTCGCCGGCGACACGCCGTTCTACCCGGCTGACCTTGCTGTTCGCCTGATGGCCGCACGCGGCGAGGATCCCCACCGGATCGTCCTGGCTCGGGCCGATGGGCACATGCATCCGGTTTTCGGCTACTGGCCGGTCGCGGCGGCGGACTCGCTCGAGACTTTTCTGCGCGAGGGTACGACCCGCAAGGTGCTCGCCTTCGTCGACATGCACCCCAATGCCAGCGCCGATTTCACTCCGCCGCCCGGCGCGCCCGATCCGTTCTTCAACGTCAACACGCCGGAAGACCTTGCCGCAGCCGAAGAGCTGCTGAAGGCCGAGGCATGAGCAACAGCAGGCATCCCGCGCCGGTGTTCGGCATCGCCGGGTGGAAGAACAGCGGCAAGACCACGATGACCGAGCGCCTCGTTGCGGCGATCACGGCGCGCGGCTTTCGCGTTGCGACCGTCAAACACGCGCATCACGCCTTCGACATCGACCAGGAGGGCACGGACAGTCACCGCCACCGGACGGCCGGCGCCGTCGAGACCGCGCTGGTATCGGGCCGGCGGTGGGCCTTGATGCACGAGCTGCGCGAGGAGGCCGAACCTTCGCTTGCCGAGATTCTCGCCCGCCTGTCGCCCTGCGACCTGGTGCTGGTGGAGGGCTACAAGCGCGAGGCCCTACCCAAGCTTGAGCTGCGGCGGACTGCTGCCGCGCGCGGCGAGGCGCTTTCGCCGAATGATCCGCATGTGGTCGCCTTAGCCTCGGACGGCGCCGTGGCGGATGCGACTCTGCCGGTCTACCATCTCGACGATATCGACGGCATCGCCGACTTCATCCTGTCCACCTGCGGACTTTCCGGGAACCGAAATGGCTCCGACCAGACGACTGCTTGACGACTGTTTCCTGCACGACCGCGATCGGCTGCGCCATGCGGAGGCGCTGGCGATCCTGCGGGAGCGGATCGTTCCGGTGGCGGGACAGGAAAGCGTCGCACTCGGCGAAGCCCACGCCCGCATTCTCGCCCGCCCCGTCGTGGCAGCGCGGAATGTGCCGCTCGCCGACAATTCCGCCGTCGATGGCTACGCCTTCCTCCATGACCACTATCTGTCGGCCGGCGACGGCCTGCTGCCGATATCGGCACGCATCGCCGCCGGTCACCCGCTCAAGTCCCCTCTTGCTCCCGGCAGCGCGGCGCGGATCTTCACCGGCGCCCTAATGCCGGACGGGGCCGACACGGTTGTCATGCAGGAGGACTGCGAGATCACCGAGCGCGGCGGCCAGACCTTCGTCCATGTTCCACCCGGTCTGAAGCCAGGCGCCAACCGGCGCAAGGCCGGCGAGGACCTGAAGGCCGGTGAGGTTCTGGTGCAGGCCGGCGCCCGCCTGAGGCCCCAGGACATTGCCGCAATCGCCTCCACCGGGGCGGGCCGTGTCGATGTGTTTCGCAGGCTGCGCGTGGCGCTGGTCTCCAGCGGCGATGAGCTGCGCCGTCCCGGCCAGCCGCTGCCTGCCGGCGGCGTCTACGACAGCAATCACTTCCTGCTCTCCGGCCTCGTTGCCGCAAGCGGGGTCGAGATCACCGACCTCGGCATCTTGCCGGACCAGGCCGAGGCAGTGCAGGCCGCCCTGTCGGCTGCCGCCCTGACCCATGACGTCATCGTCACGACCGGAGGCGCCTCACGCGGTGAGGAAGATCATTTCGTCGCCGCCATCGACGAACTCGGCAGCCGGCACATGTGGCAACTGGCGATCAAACCGGGCCGGCCGATGAATTTCGGCCGCATTGGCGACTGCGTCACGCTGGGCCTGCCGGGCAATCCGGTTGCCGCCATGGTCTGCGGTCTGCTCTACGTGCTGCCGGTCCTGTCCGCACTCGGCGGCGGTGCCTTTTTCGAGCCGGTGCGCTACCAGATCCCGGCCGCCTTCTCCGTCCCCAAGAAAAAGCCCGACCGCCGGGAGTTCTATCGCGGCATTCTCGAGAGCGACTCAGCCGGGCGCACCGTCGTGCGCAAGTTCGCCCGCGACGGATCCGGCCTCATCACCTCGCTGCGCGAGGCCGACGGCCTGATCGAGATTCCCGAGGAAGCGACCTCGGTCGTCGAGGGGCAGCTGGTCAACTTCATCAGCTTCGGCGACTACGGCCTTGCCGCACGCTAGGCCAGGCGCAAACTCTCCCCCTTCCCCTGCGACACCTGAAACAATTGCGGAACAATGCTCCCCGCTCATCATGAGCAATGGGGACAGTCCAACGTAAAGCGGTTGAATTCCGGATAAATTTGGTGGGAGTATGAAATCTGATCCCGCGCCGGAAAAATGGACGCGGGCGGAAAACAGTACCGCAGGGGATACATGATGCGTTTGATGAAGATCGCGGCCGCGGCCGTGCTGGCCATTTCTACCGTAGGCGCAGCCGAGGCCAAGGACTGGACCAAGGTGCTGATCGGCACCGAAGGCGCCTACCCTCCCTTCAACAACCTGACTTCCGACGGACAGCTCGTCGGCTTCGACATCGACATCGCCAAGGCGCTCTGCACCGAGATGAAGGTGGAGTGCGAGTTCGTCGTCCAGGACTGGGACGGCATGATTCCGGCGCTGCAGGCCGGCAAGTTCGATGCCGTGATCGCCTCCATGTCGATCACCGAGGAGCGCCTGCAGAAGGTCGACTTCACCAACAAGTACTACAACACCCCGCCGGCAATCGCCGTGCCGAAGGACAGCACCATCCCGGCCGCCACCAAGGAAGCGCTGGCAGGCAAGCTGCTCGGCGCGCAGTCCTCGACCACCCACTCCAACTACGCCGAGGCCAAGCTCGGCGATGCGGAGCTGAAGCTCTATCCGACGCCGGACGAGTACAAGCTGGATGTGGCCTCGGGCCGTATCGACGCGGTGATCGATGACGTGGTGGTCCTGTCCGAGTGGCTCGCCACCGAAGACGGCGCCTGCTGCAAGCTGCTCGGCACCCTGACGCCGGACCCGGTGATCAACGGCGAAGGCGCCGGCATCGCCATCCGCAAGAACGAGCCCGAGCTCAAGGAACTGTTCAACAAGGCCATCGAGGCGATCCGCGCCAATGGCACCTACGAGCAGATCCAGTCGAAGTACTTCGATTTCGACGTTTATGGCGGCTGACGACCGTTGAACCTCGCGGGGCGGCAGTCACCTGCCGTCCCGCTAAGACCAGCGGTTGCGTCGCATGAATGAAGCCCTGACCCTGATATCGTTCGGCCCGGACGGCTGGGGCGACGAGATCGCGCGCGGCGTTCTCGTTACCGTGTCGCTGGCGCTGGCCTCGCTGCCCTTCGGCCTCGTGCTCGGATTCCTGATCGCGGTGGCAAAGAACTCCGGCGAGCCGTCGTTGCGTGCGGCAGCGAATGTCTACACCACCATCTTTCGCGGCCTGCCCGAGCTGTTGACGCTGTTCCTCGTCTATTACGGCGGGCAGATGCTGCTCAACGAGATCGCACGCGTTTTCGTCACCGGCGCGACCGTGGACGTGAACTCCTTCATCGCCGGCATGGTGGCGCTGTCGCTGGTGTTCTCGTCCTACGCCTCGGAGGCTTTCCTGTCGGCGTTCCGCGGGATCAAGCAAGGACAATACGAGGGCGGCTATGCCCTCGGCCTCAGCCGCTCACTGACGATGCGCCTCGTCATTCTGCCACAGTTGATCCGCCTCGCCCTGCCCGCGCTCGGCAATCTCTGGCTGATCCTGCTGAAGGAGACCGCGCTCGTCTCCGCGATCGGCCTGGATGACCTGCTCCGCTGGGCCGGCATCGCCGCCCGCGTCACCAAGGAGCCGTTTCTGTTCTTCGGCGGCGCCTGCCTGATCTACCTTGTTCTGGCGATCATCTCCTCCGCAGGCCTGACGCGGATCGAGGCCTGGACCAAGCGCGGCGAGGTGCCGCGATGAGCTGGGTCAGCGACCGTACCATCGCCCCGCAGCCGGCTCCGCCGGCCCTGGCACGCGGCTGGACCATGTCCCGCATCGCCGGCCATGTGCTCATGGCCTTGTGGATCCTCGCCGGTGCCAACCTGCTCTACTATCTCGCCAGCAATGTCATGTCGGACTTCTTCCGCGACTACTGGGAGAAGTATCTCGACGGTATCATCATCACACTGCAGCTCGTCGGCCTGTCGATGGTCGCCGGCGCCGCGCTGTCGCTGCCCGTGGCGCTGGCGCGCAACTCGCGCAACTCGCTGCTGTCCGGCCTTGCCTATGCCTATGTCTACTTCTTCCGCGGCACACCGCTGCTCGCCCAGACTTTCCTGATCTACTACGCCGCGGGCAGCTTCCGCCCGTTCTTCAGCGATATCGGACTGTGGTGGTTCTTCCGCGACGCCTGGTACTGCGCGGTCTTCGCCTTCACGCTGAACACCGCCGCCTATCAGGCCGAGATCCTGCGCGGTGCGGTCCAGAACGTCGACAAGGGGCAGTGGGAGGCAGCCGCCGCACTTGGCATTCCGAAGGGCGTGACGTTCCTGAAAGTGATTCTGCCTCAGGCGCTGATCGTGGCCCTGCGTCCCTATGGCAACGAGCTGGTGCTGATGATCAAGGGCTCGGCCATCGTCTCGCTGGTGACCATCTACGACCTGATGGGCGAGACGCGCCGCGCCTATTCCCGGACCTTCGACTTCCAGGCCTATATCTGGGCGGCCGTCCTCTACCTCATCGTCGTCGAGGCGCTGCGCCGGATCTGGGACAAGTTCGAACTGCGCCTGACCCGCCACCTGCGCCGCAGCTGACCGGTTTCTTGCCGCGCAACATCGTAATGCCTGCCCCATTGCGGGGCGGGCATTTCGCGGCTACCGCTTGGCGAAAGATCAGTTCCACCGGAGTTTCCCATGGCCGACACGACCGACCGCCGCCTCTCCCCTGCCTCGCTCCTGGCTCACGGGGGCGGCGGTATCGACCCGCTGACCGGTGCGGTGGTTCCGCCGATCCACACCGCGACCACCTTCGCCCGCGACACCGACTACCGGCTGACCAGCGCCGGCCACATCTATTCGCGCGACGACAGCGATCTCGTGCGTCAGATCGAGAGCCTGGTGGCAACCCTGGAGAACGGTGCGGAGAGCCGCGCCTTCGGCTCCGGCATGGCCGCGATCTCGGCAGTGCTGCGCAGTGTGCGGCCGGGCGGCACCATCGTCGCGCAGTCCGGAATCTACTGGGGCACCACCTCCTGGCTGCGCAAGCATTGCGCCCATATGGGAATCGCCCTGATCGAAGTCGATGCGGGCGACACGACGCGCTTCTGCGAGACGCTGGTGGAGACCGGCCCCGATCTGGTCTTCCTCGAAGTGCCATCCAACCCCTGGCTGACCGTCGCCGATATCGCGCCGATTGCCGAAGCCGCCCATACGCTGAACGCCGTCGTCGCGGTCGACGCGACCGCCGCCACGCCGCTGCTGATGAAGCCGCTGGAGCTTGGCGCCGATCTGGTGCTGCATTCGGCCACCAAGGCGCTGAACGGCCATTCCGACGTGCTCGCGGGCATCGTCACCTGCCGCGATGCGCAGACCGTCACCTGGCGCTTCATCCGTGAGGAGCGGCATGACGCCGGCGCAGTACTCGGCCCCTTCGAAGCCTATCTGCTGCTGCGGGGCCTGCGCACCCTGTCCCTGCGCATGGAGCGCATGTGCGCCAATGCGCAGGCCGTGGCCGAGATGCTTGAAGCCCACCCTTCGGTGGAAAGCGTGCTTTATCCGGGCCTTGCCAGCCACGCCTCGCACACTGTTGCCAGCCGGCAGATGGCGGGCGGCGGCTACCTGATGTCGGTGTTGGTCAAGGGCGGCGCTGCAGAGGCCCTGGCGGTCGCCGGGCGGCTGGACCTGATCAAGCGGGCGACCTCGCTTGGCGGCGTCGAGAGCCTCGTCGAGCATCGTCACACGATCGAGGGTGACGCCACGGGCGTGCCGGTCAACCTGCTCCGCCTGTCCATCGGCATCGAGAGCGCAGACGACCTGATCGCGGATCTTTCCGCCGCCCTTGCCCCGCTCGGCAGCTAGCCGGTCACGGCGTCCTGCCCGTCACGGTGGCTTCGCAGCCAGGCGATGAAGGTCTTGAGCGGCGGGCGCTGTACGCCCGGCCGCGTGACGATGTGATAGCCGTTGCCGCGCTCCTCGTCCTCGAACAGGACACGCAACTGGCCCGAGCGGATCTCCGGCTCGATGAAGGCGCGCGCGGCGGCGGTCACCCCGTCGCCGCGCCGAAGGCTTTCCAGCATCATGTAGCCAGGCATGTGCAGGTTGTTGCTGCGGCTGGGGGCAATGCCCTTCCGGTCCCACCAGTTGGCGCTTTCGTTGGCCCCGAACTCCTGTAGCCAGGGATAGTCGCGCAGCTTGGCGAGATCGGAGAAATCCGCGTCACCGACCAGCGAGCGCGCCGCCACGACAACGAAGCTCGTCAGCAACAGGGGCTCGGAGTTGAGCCCACGCCACTGCCCCTTGCCGAAGCGGATGGCAAGATCGACGCCGCCCGGCTCGAGCTCTACCACGTCCGCCGTCGGGTTCAGCATCAGCTCGATATCCGGGTGCCGGTGGCGGAAGTCCGAGATGCGGGGCATCAGCCAGCTCACTGCGAAGGTGGGTGTCATGGTCACCTGCAGCGGGCGGGTGCGATCCGCATCGGTCAGTTCCGCTACCGCCCGGTACATCAGGGAGAAGGCAGCCTCGAGATGCCCGGCGAGCGCAAGTCCCTCCTGCGTCAGGACCAGGCCCCGCCCTTCGCGCACCACCAGCTCGGCGCCGAGAAACGCTTCCAGGGCCCGCACCTGCTGACTGATGGCCGCGTGACTGACATTCAGCGTTCGTCCCGCTCCGGCGAGCGTCCCGGCCTCCGCGACGGCAGCGAAGGCACGTAGACTGGCGAGCGAAGGCATCCGGCTCCAATCCATATGTAAGCCTCACTTACATTCCGAAGTTTTTCCTGAGTCGCATGAATGCCGGAAAACAGCAATGCTTTCCACAATGGAAGCCCTTGATGGAGAGCAAACATGCTGGACCAACTTGCAAGAACCTATCTGATCGCGCTGCGTGCCGAGGATCAGGTCCTGCCTCCGCTGGAGGCGCCCCGCCGCATCTGGCGTCCCGTTCGGCGGCGCCCCGCACGGTTGAAGCCCGCCCCGGAGAAAACGTGACATGCAATGCAAGGGCGGCCCGCCCCGGCCGCCCTGTCGACCAGAGTGCAACCACGCCTCTCCGTGACGCTCGGATCCTGACACTCCGCCCCTGACACTGGCACCATGATGCGCTAAAGAGGATGCGACATCATACAATTGCCGTCCCGTCCGGGATGGCTCAGCCAACGAACTCAGGAGGAGGGGCGCAATGGCGAAAGTTGCATTCATCGGTCTCGGCGTGATGGGGTATCCGATGGCCGGTTACCTCAAGTCGCGCGGCGGGCACGACGTCACCGTCTACAACCGCACCGCCGCCAAGGCGGAGAAATGGGCGGCCGAGCACGGCGGATCCCATGCAGCGACGCCGGCTGCTGCGGCCGAGGGTTGCGACTTCATCTTCGCCTGCGTCGGCAATGACGACGACCTGCGGTCGGTCACCACCGGGCCCGACGGCGCCTTCCACGGCATGAAGAAGGGCGCAATCTTCATCGACAACACCACCGCCTCGGCGGAAGTCGCGCGCGAGCTCTACGAGGCCGCGAAAGCCAAGGGCTGCGGCTTCCTCGATGCGCCGGTGTCCGGCGGACAGGCGGGCGCGGAGAACGGTGCACTGACCGTCATGGTCGGCGGCGACGCCGATACATTCGAGGCCGCCCGCCCCGCTATCGAGTGCTTCGCCAAGATGGTCGGCCACATGGGCCCGGCCGGCGCCGGCCAGCTCACCAAGATGGTCAACCAGATCTGCATCGCCGGCTTGGTGCAGGGACTGTCCGAGGCCATCCACTTCGCCAAGAAGGCCGACCTCGACGTCGCCAAGGTGATCGAGGTGATCTCGAAGGGCGCGGCCCAGTCCTGGCAGATGGAAAACCGCTGGCAGACCATGCGCGACGACAAGTTCGACTTCGGCTTTGCCGTCGACTGGATGCGCAAGGATCTCGGCATCTGCCTGAAGACCGCCAACGAGACCGGCGCCCGCCTGCCGGTCACCGCGCTGGTCGACCAGTTCTACGCCGAGGTGCAGGCCATGGGCGGCAACCGCTGGGACACGTCCAGCCTGATCGCCCGCCTGCAGAACGCCGGCAAGTAACTGTGCCAAGGACCCGGCGGCGCCCTGCCGCCGGGTTTGGCCGGGGTTGCGCCCGACTGCGGACTGCGCCACCCTTCCCCAGCGTTCCAGAGCCGGTACGGCGAACAGGAAGCTGGAGCATCTTGGAAAATGAGCAAGCGCACAAATGCCCGGCGAGATCCCACCGCCCCAGGCGTCCGCGGGACCTCAGGCAGCGACCTTCCCGTCCTGCATACTCCTGGCATGACCATGCCCGCCGACTGCGGGGTCGTTTTCCTGCATCGGCCGGCGCCACTTGCCCTGCGCCCCTTCTACACCGAAGTCGCCACCTATGAGGAAACGGACGGATTTGCGATCCGCCAGATCGAGACCGCCTCGCTCTCCGCCCCCTTGATCATCAATTTCGGCACGCCTTTCCGCATCCGTCTCGGCCATGCCCCCGTAGCCGGAGACGAGCAGCCGAGCTTCATCGCCGGTCTCGATACCGCGCGCATCTTCATCGCCTCGAGCGGCCGCTCCGCCTGCCTGCAGGTCAACCTGACGCCGGTCGGCGCACAGCGCCTCCTGGGCATCCCGGCCTCCGAATTCGCCGGCCGGATGGTGCCGCTCGCCGATCTTGCCCATCCGCAGATCTCGGAGCTTCGTCGGCGCCTGGAGGATACCGACGACTGGAATGCCCGGCTCGACTGCGCGGAAAGTTTCCTCGCCGCCCGCTTCGGGGCGGCGGCCGCAGAGCCAGCCCTTCCCCTGGTGGATGCCGCCTTCGGCCTCATCGCTTCCGGAGCCGTGCGCCGCATCGACGATCTGGCGACGCGGATCGGCTGGAGCCGCAAGCACCTTGCCGACCGCTTTTCGCGCGCATTCGGCCTTTCGCCGAAGACAGTTGCCCGCATCGCCCGCTTCAACCGGGCACAGGCCCTGGCCAGAGAGGCTGTGCGGCCCGACTGGGCGGACATCGCCTTTGCCGGCGGCTATGCGGACCAAGCGCACATGATCCGGGAGTTCGAGGACTTCGCGGGACTCACGCCGCGCGCGTGGTGGTTGAGCCTCGACAAACTCGGCTCCGCGACATGGCCCGACCCGCCGGGCAGGTGACATTTGTTCAATCGTCTGCCGGATACCGCGGCTATCTCTGCCCTCGTTCCGCAACGAGGACAAAGACGACCCATGACCACATCCCCTGCCCCTTGCATCTTCCCGGCCCTTCGCTTCGGCAACGCCCGCCAGATGGTGGAGTGGCTGCAACAGGCCTTCGGCTTCACGGTCCACGCCTACCATGAGGCGCCTGACGGCACGATCGCCCATGCTGAGCTCGCGCTCGGCAGCTCGATTTTGATGCTGGGACAGGCGCGCGACGACGATTTCGCGCAGATCGTCGGCCAGCCGGACGGTCCGTCCGGCAAGACGCTCTACATCGCGGTCGAGGACATCGATGCGGCCTTCGCTCGCGCCGAGGCGGCAGGCGCTGTCATCGTCGAACCGCTCGTCACCCGCGACTACGGCAGCCGCGAGTTCATCTGTCGGGACCCGGAAGACAATGTCTGGTGCCTGGGTACCTACTGGCCGAAGGTCGGCGAGAGCGGATGACACGGGGCAACCGCTCCGGCCGGCTCACTCGCCGCCGGCTTCCTCGACGATGCCGGCCAGCAGCGCATTGACCTCGGCGATGGCGGCCCGCGATGCCTCGCTTCCCTGTTCGGGGAGCCGGCGATAGCCGACGGAGACCTTGCCGGGCGCATCGGGCGTTTCGTAGAGGAATACCGAATAGGGACAGAAGGCGACGTTTTCCGGCGCCGCCTCCATCGCCGCGCGCGACAGCCGGGCGGAGCAGAACAGCAACGCTTCCGCTTTCACGAAAACCTGCGTTTCCGAGCCCACATCCGCGGCCGTGCGGGCCAGCATGTCGCCGACATTGGAGATGTGGTCGATCACCAGACCACGATTGATGATCGCGTTCTCAAGATCGAACCGCACGTCCTCGTAAGACCGCTCCACCTGGCTGATCTGCGGCCCGTCGGCAGCCAGCGCCGGGGTCGCGGACACGGCACATGCCGCCAGGCATGCGGCGGCAAGCCGTCGCCATGCCGGCCCCTGTCTTTGCGAATGCTGTGCCATGTCTCGCCTCCCTTGCTGGCGCGGCCTACTGGTCGTCCCGTTCGGCGCGCGGCTTCTCCGTCTGGACATAGCCGAGCGGCAGCTGGCTTGTCGACTTGATCTGCTCCATGGCGAAGGAGGTGGAGACGTCGGAGATGTCGATCTTGGCGATCAGGCGCTTGTAGAACGCGTCATAGGCCTCGATGTCCGGCACCGCGACCCGCAGCAGGTAATCGACCTGCCCGGCCATCCGGTAGAACTCGATGACTTCCGGGAACTCGGAGATGACGTCGGCGAACTTGCGCAGCCAGTCGTCGTTGTGCCGCGACGTGGTGATCGCCACGAAGGCGGTGACCTTCACGTTGATCTTCTTCGGGTCGAGGATCGCCACCCGGCGCTGGATGACCCCGTCCTCCTCCAGCTTCTGGATGCGGCGCCAGCAGGGCGTTGTGGAAAGTCCGACGCGGCGGCCGATTTCGGCGACCGGAATGGTGCAATCCTCCTGGAGGATCGAAAGGATGCGTCTGTCGATGCGGTCGATCATGGGTTCCTGGCTCGGCGGCTCGAGAGGTTCTCGGATTCATTTTCCAATGAACCGGACTTTGACAACTCTCGTTTTCTTCTACTGGCGGGAGAATGGAGAATATTGGATTTTTCTTCCAATTTCCGTCTCGATTTCGCTTGCCGCGTTTTGTCTCCGGTGTCAACTCCTCCCTTGAAAAGGCCCCTGCAAGGCTTGCGGGAGGCCCCCATTTCTGGAGGCAGACAGATGTTTGCGTTCTCTCGTTTTGCAGCAACCCTGCTGATCGTCGCCACCGCCTTTGCCGCGCCGGCCGCCTTTGCGGCGCCCGCAGTGACGCCCCTCGTCAGCCCGCAATGGCTGGCCGACAATCTCGAACGCGACGATATCGTCGTCATCGACATCCGCTCGCCCTTCGCCGGCTCGAGCAAGGACGTCTACCTGAAGGGTCACGTTCCGGGCGCCGTCTGGAGCGAGTATCCGGGCTACTGGCGCACCGACCGCGGCGATGTGGTGGGCGTCCTGCCGTCCGTCGAGAAGCTCGAGGCAGCCCTGTCCGAGCTTGGCCTGTCCGAGGACAAGGCGCTTGTGATCGTGCCGGCCGGCGGCAACAGCTCGGAGTTTTCCGCCGCAGCGCGCGTCTACTGGACCGTGAAGTATCTCGGCCATGACGCGGTCGCCATCCTCGACGGCGGCCACAAGGCCTGGGTCGCGGGCGGTCATCCGGTCGAGACCGGAAACGTGACGCCTGTTGGCGACATGTTCGTTGCCGAGCCGCGCGCCGACTACCTCGTGCAGACCTCGGATGTCGCAAAGCGCCTCGAGACGTCCGCCGTGCTGATCGACGGCCGTCCGGCCGACCAGTTCGCAGGGCTCGACAAGCACTCCAAGGCAACCCGCTTCGGCCGCATTCCGGACTCCGTCAGCCTCGACCAGGCCGTCTTCTATGACGACGCCAAGGGCCAGCTGAAGCCGCAGGCCGAGATCGCAGCCCTGGTGCCGTCGAAGCTCGGCGACAAGTCGGTGGAGATCGTCTCCTACTGCAACACCGGCCACTGGGCTGCGACCAACTGGTTCGTGCTGCACGAGCTGCTCGGCTACAAAAACGTCTCGCTCTACGACGACAGCATGGTGGGCTGGTCGCAGGACGACTCCCTGCCGATGACCTCCGACCGAACGGTGATCGACGAGGTCCGCACCTTCCTGAGCGACCTGTTCGGCTGATCGGCCGCCCGTTTTCCCTCTGGGATACTCCCCGGGGCCTTGCGCCCCGCACCTTCAGCCGGCGTTCGGGTCCTGATCCCGGGCGCCGGCCTTTTTTATTGGCAAACCTCAGCCAAGCAGCCGCGCCACCTCGGCGCGGACCACCGGCAGGCAGTCCTCCTCGAACCAGGGATTGCGTTTCAGCCAGGCGTTGTTGCGCCATGAGGGATGCGGCAAGGCGATCGCGGCAACGCCCTCGGCCCGCGTCTCCTCCAGGATCTCGCGCCACGCGGCGACCGTCTCGCGCACGGAGCCGCGGCGATGCTCGCCAAGGTGATAGGCCTGTGCGTAGGAGCCTATGACCAGCTTCAGCTCGAGCTGCGGCATCGCGGCAAAGATGCGGTCATGCCAGAGCCGCCGGCACTCGCGGCGCGGCGGCAGGTCGCCTCCCTTGTCGTCGAGACCGGGAAAACAGAAGCCCATCGGCACGATGGCAAGCTTGGCCGAATCGTAGAAGACCTCCTCGCCGATTCCCATCCACTCGCGCAGCCGGTCGCCGCTCGGATCGGTGAAAGGGCGGCCGCTGGCATGGACACGCGTGCCCGGTGCCTGGCCGCAGATGGCGATGCGCGCCGTTGCCGACAGGACGCAGACGGGCCTCGGCTCATGCGGCAGCGGCCGCCCGGCGGGTGCGGTGATGCAGGTCCTGCAGGCGCCGATCTCCTGCGCCAGCGTGCCAAGTCCCCTTCCGCTTCTTGCCGTCATTCGCTCTCCTTGCCGCCCCGGTTCCGCCCTTGCCGCCCATCCAGGTTCGTGACGTTTGGTTAACCACGTCCTTGAGGCGGATATTAAGGGTTGGTCACCACACTGGACCTGTTTCGATCCAACCGGGCAAGTCCCCGGCAACCAGGTGCCTGAGTTACATGGCCGCGCAGGAAACAACCAGCAGCGAGGCGAAAACGGCCCTCAACAGCGAGCGCGCCCGGCGGCGGCGCGACGTGGCGAAGACCGTGCGCAATGTTCGCGAGCGGCTGTCGACGGGCGACGGCATCGCGCCGAACTTCGAATACGAGCTGCTGCTCACCTTTGCCAAGAACCGCTTGAGCGCATCGCTCGCGCTTCCGCTTTTCGCGCTCATCGTCGGCAGCATCTCGCTGCTGTGGATGCGCATCGACATCGTCGTGGGCTGGATGATCTTCACGATCATCGCCCACACGCTGCTGCTCATGGCCTGCCGCCGCTTCGAGCGCGAGACGCCGGCCGATGCCGACCTGCCCCGCTGGCGCCGCCAGATGATCATCGGCGACCTGCTTTACGGCCTGTCCTGGGCGGGCTTCTTCCTGCTGCAGTCGACGGCGCCCGGCCACGACGGCTCGGAGATCTTCCAGTTCGCGACGATGCTGATCGTCATCGCCATGCTGACCATGCTGTCGGCCAGCCTGCCGCGGGCCCTGCTCGCCGGCACGCTGCCGATCACCCTGGCGATCGTCGTCTCGTTCCTGAACCAGCAGACCGCGATCCACTACGCGATGATGGCCATGGCCATCGGCGCGCAGGGTTTCTTCCTGATGCTCGGCAACCAGTTGCATGTCTCGACCGTGACGATGCTGGCCTTCCGCGCGGAAAAGGACCACCTGATCTCCGAGCTGGAACAGGCGAACGCCATTTCCGACGAGGCGCGCCGGCGCGCGGAGGAAGCGAACCTGGCCAAGTCGCGCTTCCTGGCGACCATGAGCCACGAGCTGCGCACGCCACTCAACGCCATTCTCGGCTTCTCCGAGGTGATGAAGAACCAGCTTCTCGGCCCGTTGGAGAACGACACCTATCGTGGATATGCGGCCGACATCCACAATTCTGGCCAGCATCTGCTGAACCTGATCAACGAGATTCTCGACCTGTCGCGCATCGAGGCGGGCCGCTACGAGCTCAGCGAGGAAGCCGTGCCGCTGGCCGAGCTTCTGGAAGACTGCAAGCACATGATGGCGATCCGCGCGCGCAAGAAGAGCATCACCATCACCGAAGCCTACGAGGTCGATCTGCCGAAACTGTGGGTCGACGAACGCGCCATTCGCCAGGTCGTCCTGAACCTGATGTCGAATGCGGTGAAGTTCACCCCTTCGGGCGGTGAGGTATATGTCAAGGCCGGCTGGACCGCTGGCGGCGGCCAGTACATCTCCATCCGCGACAACGGTCCGGGCATTCCGGAAGACGAAATTCCGATCGTGATGCAGGCCTTCGGCCAGGGCGCCATCGCCATCAAGAGCGCGGAGGAAGGCACCGGCCTCGGCCTGCCCATCGTCCAGGCGCTGGTGCAGATGCATGGCGGCAAGTTCGAACTGCGGTCCAAGCTGCGCGAGGGCACCGAGGCGATCGTCACCTTCCCGGCCTCCCGCGTGCTGGAAGCCATGCCGGCTTTGGCAGAGACCCCGGG
Source organism: Stappia sp. G46H5W (assembly GCF_058448995.1). Classification (NCBI taxonomy): domain Bacteria; kingdom Pseudomonadati; phylum Pseudomonadota; class Alphaproteobacteria; order Hyphomicrobiales; family Stappiaceae; genus Stappia; species Stappia sp. G46H5W. The sequence continues at coordinate 952,244 of NZ_JBZFLL010000002.1, forward strand.
CACGGGCGTCGATGCCCGCCGCAGCGCCGCCCGGCGAATGATCGTGCGCAAGGCCTCCTGAGGCGACGGTACGTTCCGCCACCTCCAAGCCGCCTTCGTTAGTCGTCCGTCGTCAGCCCCAGAAACTGCGCCACGATCCCGACGATCTCCTCGTGCACCTTCGCGCGGTCCGTGCCTTGCGGGTCATCGCAGATCGGATCGTCCTTCCACTTCCGCAGCAGCTCCGCCCCGCCTTCCTTGCACACGCCGAGGAAGGTGAAATGGTGTGCGGGCGCGACCGCCACATGGCGCGCGCCGGGCACGCGGGCGGCAAGACCGCTCCCGCTTGTCCCGACATCCACCGCCTCCCAGAGATCCGTTTCGCCCAGATTGAGGAAGAGCACCGGAGCCCGAACCCCGGCAAGGCTCCCTTCCATTACCGCCTGGGTGAAGCCCGGATCGACGGACACCACCGCCGAGACGCGCAGGTCCCGCATGTCGGCCGAGAACGCCTCGGGCAGCGCATCCAGCCGCACCCCGCCCTTTGCCAGGAAGTCGCAGCCCGGCGCAGCCTCTCCCGCATCCCGGCAGTAGTCGGCAAAGGCCTCGCGGTCGAAACGCAGGCCCGCAAGTCCCAGCACCGTGGTACCGCCGAGCGAGAAGCCGAGCGCGGAAATACGCTCGCGGTCGATATGCGGCGCGAACTGCGGATCGCCGAGCACGGCCTCCAGAGCCGCTCCCAGATCGGCGGCGCGCGGGGCAAGCCGCATCGTGCGGCGCGGCGAGGAGTCTCCCGACGTGGTGCCGGGGTGGTTCACCGCAAGCACGATGGCCCCGCGCGCGGCAAGGCGCGAGGACAGCCACACCAACCCCTCCATCGCGCCGCCGGAGCCATGCGACAGCAGGATCAGCGGATGGCGCCCTTCGGCGACCGCCGCGCCGACCATTGCCGGTTCGCCCTCGAACAGGACACTGTCGCCGATGACGTTTCGATATGTCGCCCGGCCCGCCGGATACCAGAGCGAGGCGGCAAGCGGCAGGGCGCGGTGACGGGCGGGGACATCCATCCGATCATAGCCGGGGATCGCCAGCGTTTCGGCACGCGCAGCAACGAGAGACGTCAGGGCCAGGGCGGACAGGAGGGCGGCAAGTGCAAGGCGTTTCATCGCGGGATCTCCTTGGGTGGCGACGGGATTTCGATGCCTCCCAAAACCCCGCGCTTGCGTCCTGAAACCGGATCGAGGACGACTGCAACCGGATCCTGTACCTGGGATGCGTCGACCCCGTGCCCGATGCGACTCACCGAGGCCCCATGATGCTCGTCTTGCCGATCCCGCTTGCAGTCGCTCTCGTGCTGGCTTTCCTGGCCTGCCGCTTCGTCCTGCTGCGGGACGGCCCCTCGCTCTTTCCGGTACTGCTCGGGGCGGCCGCGATGCAGGGCACCCTCATCTCGCTGGTCCAGCACTACGGCCTTGCCGCGCTGCAGCCGGTGCTGCCGGTCACCGCCTCTCTGGTGCCTCCGCTTGCCTATCTCGCCTTCCGGCAGGCGGCGATCCGCGCACCCGCACTACCCGGCGCCCTGCCTCACGCGGTGGCACCCCTTGCCGCGGCCATTGCCGTGCCGCTCGGCCAGGGTTCGCTGCACTGGCTGCCCGACGTTGCTCTCGTCGCGTTGTATGCCGGCTACGGCGCCGCGATCCTGTTTCAGGCGCGGGGCCGAGAGGACCTGCCGCTTGCGCGGCTCGAGGCCGGGCATCTTCCCCGGCGCATCTGGCAGGTGGTCGGCGCCTCGCTCCTGCTGTCGGCGGTCAGCGATACGGCCATTGCCGTTGCGCTGATGTCCGGCGAGGCGTGGCTGCGCCCGCTGCTGGTCAGCCTCACGTCGTCGTTGGCGCTTCTGGCCGTAGGCTTGCTAGGCCTCGTTGCAGCGCGCCCTGGAGCGATGGAAGAAGACGACGAAGGAACCGACAACGGAGAAACCGCTTCCCAGGAAGGCGAAGCCGGAGCCGAGGTGGACAGCGAGGCCGACAGGGCGCTGATGGCGCGTCTCGACGCGCTGCTCGACCAGGGCGGCGCATGCCTCGACCCGGACCTGACGCTCGCACGCCTTGCCCGGCGCCTGCACGTTCCGATGAAACAGCTCTCGGCGGCGATCAACCGCATGCACGGCGAAAATGTCTCACGCCACGTCAACGGCTACCGCATCCGCCACGCCTGCAAGCTGCTCTCCGAAGGACACAGCGTTACCGCTGCGATGTTGGCCAGCGGCTTCAACACCAAGTCCAACTTCAACCGCGAATTCCTGCGCGTGACCGGCGAAACGCCGAGCGCGGTCCGGGCGAGACTTTCTGGCGCCGAGGCGAGAGAGACCTAGCTCTCGCCCTTCCCCGACACGCCGGCATCGGAGAACGTTGCCATGCCGTCATGCACCTGCGCGGCGGCACGCACGATTCCGGCCGCAAGCGCTGCGCCCGTCCCCTCACCGAGCCGCATGCCCAGATCGAGCAGCGGCTCCTTGCCGAGCTTTTCCAGCGCCATGCGATGCGCCGGCTCGGCGGACACATGGGCGAACAGGCAATGATCGAGGGCGCGCGGATCCATCGCATGCAGCACGGCGACAGCAGCGGTCGCAACGAAGCCGTCGACGATCACCGGAGTGCGCTGCAGGCGCGCGGCCAGCACGGCGCCGGCCATGGCGGCAAGCTCGCGCCCGCCGACCCGGCGCAGCACCTCCAGCGGATCGCTCGTCCCCTCGATCCGGGCAACGGCCTGCTCGACGGCGGCGCGCTTGCGGGCCATTCCCTCGGCATCGACGCCGGTTCCCGGCCCCACCCAGTCGCCCGGCGTGCCGCCGAACAGGCCGGCCAGCAGGGCGGAGGCGACAGTGGTATTGGCAATGCCCATCTCACCGATGCACAACAGGTCGGTGCCGCCGGCGACCGCCTCCATGCCGAAAGCCATGGTCGCGGCACAATTGGCCTCGTCGAAGGCATCTTCCTCGGTGATGTCCGGCGTCGGCATGTCCAGCGCCAGGTCGAAGATCTTCAGGCCAAGATCATGTGCGATGCAGATCTGGTTGATCGCCGCGCCGCCGGCTGCGAAATTCTCCACCATCTGTCGGGTTACGCTGGCGGGAAACGCCGAGACGCCCTTGTCGGCAACGCCATGATTCGCCGCGAAGATCGCGACGACCGGCCGGCTGACCTTGGGACGGCCGCGGCCGCTCCAGCCGGCCAGCCACTCGGCGAGGTCTTCCAGCTTGCCGAGCGAACCGGCAGGCTTGGTCAGCTGCGCGTCGCGCGCGCGCACCTCCGCCACCGCCTCCTCGTCGGGCCCAGGCATCTGGCGGACCAGGTTGCGGATATCGTCGAAGGGAAGCGCGGACGGCGAAAGGGACATGGGCTGGAAACTCCGGCTGGTATCGGCAGTCCGCACGATCTTGGCGGCGGGCGGGCGCCGATCTATAAACCGGCGGGCGCAGGCTCGCAAAGTCGGATGAGTGAAAAATGAAGCCTGAGGCCGAAGTCCCCCGCGACAGGATCGCGCACCGCGTGCTGCGCTCCGCCGCCGACCTTGCGGCCTGCCTGCGGTTCTTCTCCCGCGTGCCCGTTCCGGTGGTCAACCGGCTGGACGATCCGTCGCAGCTTCCCGCCTTCTCTCGCGCTGCCTGGCTGGTGCCGATTGCAGGCGCCCTGCTCGCCCTGCCGCCTGCCCTCCTGCTGATGCTCGCAGGCCTCACGGACCTGCCGCCGCTCGCCGCATCGCTCCTTGCCGTCGCCCTTGCCATGATGCTGACCGGCGCTCTGCACGAGGACGGGCTCGCCGATGTCGCAGACGGGTTTTTCGGTGCAAGCCGGCGCGAGCGGCGGCTGGAGATCATGAAGGACAGCCGCATCGGCGCCTTCGGGACGCTGGCGCTCATCGTCGGTGTCGGCCTGCGGACCGTGCTTCTCACAGCGCTGATCGAGCGTCTCGGCGCCGCTTCGGCAGCGCTCCTGCTGGTCCTCGCCGAGGCCACCTCGCGCGCCGCCATGGTCGGCGTGTGGACCTCGCTTGCCCCTGCCCGGCCCGACGGTCTGGCGGCCGCCAGCGGACAGCCTTCCTCGCGCGCAGCAGCACTGGCCCTTTCCCTCGGTCTTGCCGCCACGCTTGCCGGCCTTGCCCTTCTCCCCGCTACGGCGGTCTTTGCCGCGCTGTTTCTTGCCGCAGCGGCAGCTATCGGCACCGCGCTCCTGGCGCGCGCGCGCATCGGGGGCCACACGGGAGATGTGCTCGGTGCGACACAGCAGGTCGCCCTTGTCGGCCTGCTTGTCGGCTTCTGCCTTGCACGATGACTGCATCCCGGCGCATTTGCTGATAAGAAGACTATCGGCTTTCGGCAGGCGCTGCCGGCCCGTTCCGAGTATGAGGTCTGCAGGGTGACAAGCTCAACTTCCCGTAACGGCAAGATCGTTTCCGCCTCTCCGGCGGTGGTCGTCATGCTTGTCGCTGCGCTCGTGCTTGCCGCCTGCGCCGGACGCCCCGGCCCGGGCAGCCTGATCGAGACACAGGCCATCGCCCCCGGCGCAACCGCCCACGAAATCCTGATCGCCACCACCCGCAAGCGCGACACGACACGCGGCAGCCTGTTCAGCGGCGAACGCGGCGCTGGCCTCGACCATGCCGTTGCCACTGTCTCGGTTCCGCCCGAACACAAACCGGGCTCGATCGAATGGCCGTCCATCCCGCCGGGCGACCCGGCCAAGGACTTCACACTGCGCTCGGCCTCCTATCTCGACGACAAGGGCTTCAGCGCCGAGCTGGAACGCCAGCTGGCGAAGCGCCCGAAGGGCAAGCGCGAGGTGTTCCTCTTCGTCCACGGCTACAACACGCGCTTTCCCGAAGCGCTGTACCGGATGACGCAGCTGAAGCACGACAGCAACATGCCGAGCGTGGCGGTGCTGTTCACCTGGGCGTCCAGCGGCGATGTCACCGGCTATCTCTATGACACCAACAGCGCCACGATCGCGCGGGACTCGCTGGAGCGCACCTTGCGCGCACTGGCCGCCTCCAGCGCCGACCGGGTCAACGTGCTGGCCCACTCGATGGGCAACTGGGTGCTGACGGAAACGATCCGCCAGATCCGCATTTCCGGAAAGCCGCTGCCCGCGCACAAGATCGGCCTGATTGCGATGGCTGCACCGGATGTGGATGTCGACGTGTTCAAGGCGCAGCTGCGCCGCACCGGCAAGCCGGAGCGACCCTATGTCATCCTCATCTCCCGCGACGACCGGGCCTTGCAGGCCTCCAGCCTGCTTGCCGGCGGCGAGCGGCTCGGCGCCTATGGCGACGAGGAGGAACTGGCAAGGCTCGGTGCCGTCGTCGTCGACCTTACCGACGTAAAGGGGGACGATGCCGCCAATCACGGCAAGTTCGCCCAGCTTGCCCAGGTGGCGCCGGAACTCGGCCAGGCGCTGCAGTCCCTGGAGCTGCGACAGCAGTCCGGACCGACGGAGACGACCGTGGACGTGGTCGGCAACACGGCCAAGGCGGCAGTCACCTTCCCGCTCAAGATCCTTGCCGCACCGATCACGATCTTGTCCGGGCGCTGAAATCCCCCACATGGGATAGGGATCACACCGCAACGACAGGACCCACGAGAGACATGACAGGCAGCGACAGCCCCTGCATCCGCCTCTGCCAGATCAACCCGGCGACGGGCCTTTGCGCCGGCTGCCTGCGCACCTTGGACGAGATCGCCGGCTGGGCGAGCTTCTCGGAGGCCGAGCGCCGCGCGATCAATGCCTCCCTCGCCGGCCGGTCCGCCTCCACAGCGGAGGCACGCTGATGTTTCGCGGCAAGACGGCAGGCCTCGTTATTCTCGCGCTTCTGATCGCGGTGATCGCGACCGCTATCGTCGCTTACCTGTTCGGCTTCGACATGCCGGGCGACGAAGGCGGCTATTCCGAAACCGGTCCCCGCATCGTCGCGCTGCTGGCCTTGCTCGTGGTGATCGGCGGATCGATGCTCGCCTCGCCGCGCCAGGTGCCGGCGCTGCTGCGCAGCCTGCTCATCTGGGGTGCCCTCGGCGCGCTGCTGGTCACCGGCTATGCCTGGCGCGACGAACTGGAGGTGGTTGCCCGCCGCGTGGTCGGAACGCTGGTTCCCGGCATGGCGCTTACCGATCCGCAGACCGGCACCATCACCATCATCCGCGACCGTTCCAGCCACTACCGTATCGCGGCACAGGTCAACGGCGCCGATGTCGACTTCCTGTTCGACACGGGAGCTTCGGCGGTCACGCTGACGGATGCGGATGCGCGTGCCGCCGGGATCGACCCGGCGACGTTGTCCTATACGGTTCCGGTGTCGACGGCGAACGGACGCACCCAGGTCGCGACGGTCCAGCTCGACCGGCTGCAGATCGGCGATTATACACTTCGCGACCTGCGCGCCTTCGTTGCACATCCCGGCGCGTTGGAGACCAGCCTGCTCGGCATGTCGGCGATGGACCGGCTCCGGAGCTGGCGCGTCGAGGGCGACCGCCTGATCCTGGAGCCGTGATCCGTCAGCCCCACAGGCTCCAGGCGAAGCGCGCGGCCACCGACAGCAGGAACAGGCCGAAGAAGATTTCCAGATAGCGGCGCGGCAGGGCGTGGGCGATCTTGACGCCGAACGGTGCGGCCAGCGTGGTGATCGGAATGATCAGCGCCACACCGAGGAGGTTGACGTAGCCGAGCGAGAACGCCGGCAGGTTCGGCTCGCCCCAGCCGGCCCACATCATGCCGATGACGCCGGGAATGGAAATCAGCACGCCGGTGCCGGACGAGGTCGCGACCGCCTGGTGGATGGGCCGGCCGTAGAGGGTCATGAAGGTGTTGTTCATGACGCCGCCGCCGATACCCATCAGCGCCGAGAAGAAGCCGATCAGCACGCCGCAGATCGCCCTGACCGGGTTGCCGGGGATGTCGTTGCCGATCTTCCAGCTCTCGCGGTTGAACAGCATGCGCAGGCCGACGATCACGGCGATGCCCGCGAAGATGCCTTTCAGGCCGTCGCCGGAGACATAGGCCGCAACGAGACTGGCGATCACTACGCCCACAGGAACGGGAATAAGCCAGCTCTTCAGCAGCTCAAGGTCGGCTGCGCCGCGCTTCTTGTGCGCCATGAAGGAGCGGATTGACGTCGGCACGATGATGCCGAGCGAGGTCGCCACGGAGATGTGCATGCGCACCGCCTCGTCGACGCCGAGCCAGGTGAGGAACTGGTAGAGCACCGGCACCAGCACCGCCCCGCCGCCGATGCCGAAGACGCCGGCCAGCAGGCCGGCGACGGCGCCCGACGCAACAAGGGCAAACGCGAGGCCGACGACCTCGCCGTTGATCGACGAAAAATCCATGAAAGCCCCCACTGGATGCGGCGCGGGAAGGAAGCGGGGACGGGCGGGCCGGACTCAGCCGGTCGCCTACCCCGTGGCTTCTAACTGACCCAAGGCGGCCGCTTTGTCCAGTCCGGCACTGGCAATCTCGGCAAGGGCCTCGTCCAGAACCTCGATGCCGGCGCCCGGTTTCACCGCGTCCACGGTGAGCCGCCGGCGCCAGGACCGAGCGCCCGGAACGCCGTGATAGAGCCCCAGCATGTGCCGCAGCATCTGGTTCGCCCGGCCGCCCTCTTCGAGCCGCGCCAGGATGTACGGGCGGAAGGCCTCGACCGCCTCCTCGCGCGTGGCAACGGGGTTTTCCGCCCCATGCAGGCGCCGGTCGACATCGGCAAGGAGCCACGGGTCGTGATAGGCCGCACGGCCCAGCATCACCCCGTCGACGCGCTGAAGGTGCGCCTCCGCCTCGTCGAGATTGGAGATCCCGCCATTGATGCCGATATACAGATCCGGCAGGCGCTGCTTCAGCCGGTAGACGCGGTCGTAGTCGAGCGGCGGAATATCGCGGTTTTCCTTGGGCGACAGGCCTTTCAGCCAGGCCTTGCGGGCATGCACCCACAAGGCATCGACACCGGCTGCCACGACGGCGTCGGCCAGCCGGTCGAGCGCCTCTTCCGGGTCCTGGTCGTCGACGCCGATGCGGCATTTGACGGTCACCGGGATCGAGACGACCTCGCGCATGGCGGCGACGCTTTCGGCGACCAGCTCCGGCTCGCGCATCAGGCAGGCGCCGAAGCGGCCCGACTGCACCCGGTCGGACGGACAGCCGACATTGAGGTTCACCTCGTCATAGCCGAAATCCTCGACCACGCGCGCGGCCTGCGCCAGTTCGCGCGGATCGGATCCGCCGAGCTGGCAGGCGACAGCGTGTTCCATGGCGTTGAAGCCAAGGAGTTTTTCCCGGTCGCCATGAATGACGGCGGCCGCGGCAACCATCTCGGTATAGAGCAGCGCATGGGAACTCAGGTGACGGTGGAACGCTCGGCAGTTGCGGTCGGTCCATTCCATCATCGGTGCGACGGCCAGGCGCGTGACCGTCGGTAAATACAGCTTTCCAGCCACTTAAAGGCTTCCTTGTGTCTCGCTCGCGCTCGTTCTGCACCAAATACGCCGAATTTCAACCCTGGCCCGGTGCAATGTACCAAATAGGATTCCCATGCACCAAACAAGGAATCCGCCATCGGCGCGCTCCGTCGCCCGGGAGGGGCCAGGCTTTCAGGTGAGCGATGAGATCGTCGAGGAGTGTAAGGCCCGCGACCTGTAGCGGCGCGCGGTCGGTAGAGCGCGGACGGCGACCTCCGCGGGCCTGCAACCTTCGGCAGCCACGTGAAGCGTGCCGCGCGGCTCTTTCGGCACTTCTTCGGCCACTTGCGAGCGGGCACATTCCGCCCCCCGCTCAAGCAGGTTGCATATTTTTATCTTTATAACTTTGAGTAGAAATTTCGTAGGGTAAAAGACGGCGATCCAGCGTACGACGCATGATTCGACCGCCACAACCAAAAGGAGATTAGCATGAGGAACGCAACTCGTCTGCCTCGCACCGTCGCCCACGGCCTCTCCGCGCTCGGCCTTGCCGGAGCACTCGGTCTTGGTGGAGGCATGGTCGTCCTCGGCACTACCGCACCGGCAATGGCCTGCAACGACGAATCCTACATCGGCTCCGTCTGTGCCTTTTCCTTCAACTGGTGTCCCAACAACTGGCTGCCGGCGGATGGGCGGCTGATCGCTATCAACGGCAACCAGGCGCTCTACAGCCTGATCGGCACCCAGTACGGTGGGTCTCCGCAGAGCGGCCAGTTCGCTCTTCCGGACCTGCGCGGCCGGGCGATCATCAACTACGGCGCAGGTGCCGGATTGCTGCCGCAGCCGTTCGCCAGCCTGTCCGGCCAGCCCACCACCACGCTCACTGTCTCCAACCTGCCGCCGCACAATCATCAGGCGACATTCACCGGCGTTGGCGGAGGCATGGTATCGGTCAACGTGCCGGGGAGCCCGGGCACGCTCGGGGTTACCGCGGCACTCAATGCAAAGGACGAAACCGGAGGCGGCACCCTCGCGGCGGATTCCTATCTGGGCAAGGCTCCGTCGTCGGGCACCCAGGCCGCATACATCTATGTTCCCTCCACCAGCACAGCGACAGACATTCCGCTGAGCGGCCTCGACGTCCAGTTGACCGGCACCCCCGGCCATGGCCCCGTCAGCTTTACCGTTCCGACGGGCATCACCGGAGGTGTCGTCACGGTGGGCAACACGGGTAACGGCATCACCTTCAGCAATCAGTCGCCATCGCTGGCAATGACCTACTGCATCATGATCAACGGGCTCTATCCGCCGCGTCCGTAATAATCCTATGCGTCCATAACGACACAGCACCTATAAATTGTACGGTCGATGGTTCGCCGCCATTGACCGTACGCCCGAACCACTTCAAGAAATGATTGAATTGCAGATTCTGGTTGCATCGAGATCAAGCGCTTTCACCTCCCATAAGGAGGTCCAGCGATTTAAGGAGCGGGCCACTTTCCCCTGACTCACCCGTCGTGACGAAGATCGCCTCGGAGGTCCGGATTATTGCGCAAGGCCCGCATAATCGTCGCAATTTCAGAAAGCTGCCCTCACGAGGATACATCCTCAAAATTGACGGGACAGGGCATGCGGGGCACACGGCCGGTAACTGGAACCAGCAGGTATGGGACAGCAGGAGATGGCCCATGCTCCCCCCAGCCCGCAACCTTTACGCGGGCGGCATCAGCGCTCACGAACGACACCTCTCACGCTCGAATGACTTGTGCCGGGTCTCGAACGGCACGCCGGCTGCTTGTGCAGTTCTCGTTCCTTGTCCTGACCGTGTGGCTCGCTCTGTGCGCCGGCACCATCGACGCCCACGCACTCTCTGCCTCCTGTTCGCAGATCAGCAGCGATTGGGGTACAGGCCGAACGCTCACCACGGCGGACGGCACCTCTCAGTTCTACCGGGAATATGACAGCCTCGACGTTGGCGAAACCGTGACCTGGAGCGCTGTCGGCAGCGGCACCCAGGGCAGCCCCACCTACGCCAACTATTACGTCGGAAACTTCGACGACTGGGATCACCACGACGCGACAACGACCAACGCCAACATTTCGGATGCCGGAACCTATACCTTCTCGGCGGGCCGGACGTTTGCCGCGTTTGAAGTCGTCGTGAACAAATCGGCATCGGCCCCGGACGTTCCTGTAACGATGACACTAACCGTGTCCTGTTCTGCGGGCGCCCCGGTCACCATCACCTTGAGCCCGGCGGCCGGAAGCCTCGCCAATGGCGAAGTGGGTACCGCCTACAGCCAGACCTTCTCCGCCTCTGGCGGCACCGGGCCCTATACCTATGCGGTGACCGCAGGCGCCTTGCCCGACGGGCTGACCCTCGCCTCTAACGGGGCTCTCACCGGAACGCCGACCACGGCGGAGACGGCCAGCTTCACCGTCACCGCGACCGACGCCAACAGCGACACCGGCAACGCCGCCTACTCGATCCAGGTCGATGCCGCGCCGGTGGTCATTGCGCTCACGCCGGCAGCCGGAAGCCTTGCCAATGGCGAGGTCGGAACCAGCTACAGCCAGACCTTCTCCGCCTCCGGCGGCACGGGTCCCTATACCTATGCGGTGACCGCGGGCGCCCTGCCCGACGGGCTGACCCTCGCCTCTAACGGTGCTCTCACCGGAACGCCCACCACGGCGGAGACGGCCAACTTCACCGTCACCGCGACCGACGCCAACAGCGACACCGGCAATGCGGCTTACTCGATCCAGGTCGATGCCGCGCCGGTGGTCATTGCGCTCACACCGGCAGCCGGAAGCCTCGCCAATGGCGAAGTGGGTACCGCCCACAGCCAGACCTTCTCCGCCTCTGGCGGCACCGGGCCCTATACCTATGCGGTGACCGCAGGCGCCCTGCCCGACGGCCTGACCCTCGCCTCGAACGGTGCTCTCACCGGAACGCCGACCACGGCGGAGACGGCCAACTTCACCGTCACCGCGACCGACGCCAACAGCGACACCGGCAATGCGGCCTACTCCATCCAGATCGATGCCGCGCCGGTGGTCATTGCGCTCACGCCGGCAGCCGGAAGCCTTGCCAATGGCGAGGTCGGAACCAGCTACGGCCAGACCTTCTCCGCCTCCGGCGGCACGGGTCCCTATACCTATGCGGTGACCGCGGGCGCCCTGCCCGACGGGCTGACCCTCGCCTCGAACGGTGCTCTCACCGGAACGCCGACCACGGCGGAGACGGCCAACTTCACCGTCACCGCGACCGACGCCAACAGCGACAC